>NZ_PDWR01000010.1 GCF_010211755.1 Pseudoxanthomonas sangjuensis
GGCTGGCTGGCCTGCTCAACCGCACCGCGCTTGAACTCGGTGCTGAACTTCCTTCGCTTCGACATGAACACTCCTCATGGCCTTGATCGGCCTTCTCGTAAGTGTCCGTGAAAACGGGGGTGAACCCCTATCTTCTGTGGAGATTGACGATTGAGTTCGGCTTGCGACTTGGCGAGGCGCTAAGTCTGAGGCTTCAGGACTGTCCGTCATTGGGTCGAAACTACATTAGTGTCGTCAGGATTGAAGAGCGCGACGACGGAGTGATTGATCCGAGAGGAACGCATGCCCCAAGGCCAAAAACCCTAAGTCGAGACCTTCGATTTCTATGGAAGGAGACCAGGTTTCCGCATCTAATTGCCCAATACACGACTCGCTTTCGTCGCGCCTCGATCAATGAGCATGGTCGCCAGGTTTACCGGTGGGTACTTCCACACCCATTCCTGATTGTCGCAACGAACGGTAAGCCGCTTTCTATCAGTACCGCGAACGATGTGGCGTCCGCTATCAAAGCGGCAACCGGCATCAACTTCCACTGGCATTTGGCACGACACGCCTTCTTCAATCGGATGTACCTGCGCGCCAAGACCAATCAGGAACTGCAGGATCTTGTGTACTGGGGTGGCTGGGAGAGCGAAAAGAGCCTCGAGATCTACTCGCGACGTGCTCGAGCCGATCGCGCGAAGGGAGTGATGCGATCTGAAAATGAGAATTGGTCGTGGATGGCATTGCAATGATGCAGAACCATGAAACTGGCCTGTGGGAAGATTCGGACGGACGCAAATTTGTCCGCAATGAATTCAATCCAGACACCCCAGTGTTTATCGACGTAACGGACGATGTTTGGCGCTTCAGCCTTGGTGGCTCAGCGAGGAAGTTAGATTGGCAACAAGGAGCTCTGCCTAACGCTGTTGTTGAGCCTTTGCAAGTTCTTGCATTGGAGCAATTGCGAACTAAATCCGCGTCGTGGGCGCAGCACGTGCATAGGATGTTGC
The DNA here is from genome assembly GCF_010211755.1 of Pseudoxanthomonas sangjuensis. Lineage (GTDB taxonomy): Bacteria > Pseudomonadota > Gammaproteobacteria > Xanthomonadales > Xanthomonadaceae > Pseudoxanthomonas_A > Pseudoxanthomonas_A sangjuensis. Next base: position 993 of record NZ_PDWR01000010.1, read on the forward strand.
ATGGTCTCGTTACGACTGCAAGCAGTCTCGGGATAGAGCTTTCTGGCGGACTTGGTGCTCTGTCAATCAAGGAATGGGCAGCAATGTGGGTGCTGCTTTCAAACGAAGCTCGAACAATGCTCCGAATCTTCTATAGGGAGATGGCTCAGCGATCAATGGCGGGAGCGAGCCCAGCTATAGCACTCGAAATGGACGAATGGGTCGCGTGGCCACAACCTGCGGGCATGCAGGACGTGTTGACCTGGAATACAGAGACTGGGGCATACACGTCGGGAGAATCGGAGCTGGCTCGACGCGCATTGGCCTGCCCCATAGGTGACGATGAGTCTGATGTTGAATATATCGTCCGGGTCTTTGGCTGGATTCTGTTCGAGACCTATAAGCGTCCACTGCAGTTGCTAGGTATGCGCAAAGATGCCTTGGTTACCTATAAAGGGAATCGCTGGCAATACTTCCTAAGAATTCCGAAGGTAAAAGCGCAGACGGGCGATGCTGCCGAGTTGTGGCCTGTAAGCGAGGCGCTGGGGAAATCGATACAAGCATTGGGCGATCGCCCGTTGCTCCTGGCTTTACAGGAAAAGTTCGACCGATTGATTGTCGTGCCAGGCAGAAAACAAGGCGGCAACAATCGAAATGCAACCACTATCGGTTCGCGCGATCAATACGGCCTAGAACTTCCGATGGAGTGGCATGAGCATGGGCAAGTACCTACGGGCACCATGACAAGATTGCTGCGCAGGTGGAGTATTGAAAGAAATATCGTCAGTCCAAGGACTGGAAAGGTACTCGTTTTTGGAGCGAAGCGCGTTCGTCATACCGGCGGAACGCGTCTTGCCATGCAAGGTACGCCTCGAGATGAAATCCAGACAATCTTCGAGCACGATGATCCTACATCGGCTCAGGCCTATATAGATGCGGTGGCTTCTGAGTTACTGCCTGCGATCGAACGAGCGGATCGTGCGCTAGGTGGGCTATTCGCCGGTCTTAATGCGGCCTTCTTTCAAGGCGTGGTTGTACCCGCGTTAGGAGAGAAGCAAATTCTCGTACCCGATTTTCACTCGGGAGCCCCCGCTGTCGTTGGCTCATGTGGCAGCAGCGGGGCGTGCCCAACTCACCCATTTTGGGCGTGCTACGGAGGATGCCCGCATTTTCAAGCATGGCGGGATGGCGATCACAGCGCTTCAATGAAGTATGTCCAGCGGGAACATGAACGATGGAGTCATGCCGAAGCTGGAAAAGAGCGCAGCAAATTGGGCAAGGATTTTGAGCAGGTTTACGCCGGCATAAAAGACGTGATCACGGCAATTGAAGAGGGACACTAGGATGTCGGCCGCACTTTCTCATTGGCTGCATCAGCACACGGCGGATTCTTCCATTGCGGAGTTGGGATCACACTTGATCGCCTTGATTCCGCCAGGGGCGTCATTCGACTCGGATCAATGGAATGTAATTGCGTGGGTATTACGCCCTGGAAATAGCATTAGCAGATACCTCTACTTCAACAAAATCACTCATGCTGACTTGAAGGTGGCATGCAAGATCTGGATTCTCCATGGACGAATGACCCGAAATCTGGCGGAAGGTTCGGCTCAAGCTCGTTTAACGGTCGTGGCAATCCTTGGGGAAGTTCTTGGAGCGCGACCCTTCGACACGCTCAAGAATGAAGATTTCTACGCCGCAGAGCGGCGAATCAAAAAGAATCGCGAGCCTGCTGGTGCGTACGGGCTATGCAAAGTACTCGCGACCTTTGCGAAGTGGCTGAATTTGCGGACGCGGTCGAGACTTGGCTACGTTTCCCGCATGAAGAAGCCGGCAAAGCACGGGCGCAAGGGTAACGATGCGGGCCGAAATGAAAAATTGATGCCAGACGAGGTAATACGCGATCTGATTGCCGTCAATTCCAGGGACGATATCAGCGACACCGATCGCTTCTATTTGCAAATTTTCACGATCGATGTTGGAGCCGGATTCCGCGTCGGCGAGTTGGCGAACTTGCCGGAAAATTGTCTCGTGGAGCACGATGGCGCATTGCAGCTACTGTACTTCCCCGAGAAGAAAGGGCGTCCAGTTCCAAAAGTGGTGCCTCCGAGCTTGGCGCCGGCAATCCGTGCTGCGGTTTCTGCATTGAAATCTTCCACCGAGGATTTGCGGAAGCTTGCCGCGCAACAACGAGAGAACGAGCCAGTCGATTGGTTCAAGGTGTCTTCCAATGAAGCGGCAGCACGCTACTTCGCATCAAAATTCGCACACGAATGGACGGCAGATCCAGCCAATCGGCTCATCAATCCCGATGCGGTTTGGCATAAGTTCAAAAAGAAGCTGATCGATGCGATCGGCACGCTAGAGGAGTGCGGGGGTAATAAGTCTGAGGCATGTCGCAGACTGGATGTCTCATACATGAGTCTGGAAAGGATGCTAGCTGAGCAGAATTCCGCCCGTGCAGGTGAGCTCCGCACGTTGACCTGCAAGGGAAAGGAGATTCGCAGTTGGAACTTCGATCCTCGACTCATTAACGAGAATCAATTCAAGCTGCGCATGCGGACCACAACATACAAACTGTATCCGTCCGTCCGGGCGATCATTCAAGACGCCAAAGAAATGCAGTTGCGTGGGGAGATCTATCCGAATCCGGCTCGGGATGAAGGCATGGAGGCTCAATTCAAACGATCATTTGCGCTCATTAGAGGTCCGGGGGGTGAGTCCTGCCTGGAAGCTCACGAGGCGTTGCTGCTTCGCAAGCGCGGCCGGGGAGGCAATTCTCGTGCCGGCGATTTTCTTGCGGTCACCACTGCAGACTTGGCGAAGTGGCTAAACCGCAATGACGGAAGGACCAAGACGAGCGTTTTTCAACGATTCGGGATCGTCGATCCAAGGACAGGCGAGATTGCCAAGTTTACTTGGCATGACGTGCGGCACTGGCTCAACACACAGTATCAGCGAGGCGGCCTCAGCCAGCAGCAGATTGCCTTGATCTTTGGTCGCAGGGACGTCGGTCAAAATGCCACATATGACCAAACATCGAGCGAGGAGCGGGCAGAGCGCCTAAGAAATGCGGTGCGGGACGGGGTCATCGTCGGCGAGATCAGCGATACTTATTCGCGCCTTGCGGATATCTCCAGAGAGCAAGCGGAGGAATATCTTGCGGGCGCGCTACGAATGATAAATATCATGCCGCACGGTCTGTGCACCTTGAATTGGGCAATGAATCCGTGCCCACACTATCTCAGTTGTTTCACGTGCGGTGGGGATAGTGAGGAGAACGGCGGCGCCTGCGAGCATCTGATTGTGGACCGCAACAATTCTGGGCATGTCGCTGAAATCAGACGTCTTCGTAGCGAGGCGCAGGTAGCGCTGAAGGTTATTCCTCCGGAGTCTCCAATGTTCAGTCATTACTTGCGCATATTCAGCAATACCACCCTCAAGCTTGAGCAGATGGGGCTCGGCGCCGAGGTGACTTCGCAATGAGAAAACAACTTCGTGGCGAGGAATTGTCAGATCGCATCCGCACGGTGATCCATGAGCTGGCGGATGAGGCAGCTAAGCTCGGCAAAAACTACGTGTTCAACGCAAGCGAGGTTTCGGTGCGCGTGCCAGCATCGAGAACGACACTGAGACGCTATGAGCATGTGGTATCGGAAACGCTGAAATCAATGAAAGCGGGGCGCCGGTCAACTTCAGGCGAAGCTTTGATTGCGATGTTTCGCGCCCAGAACGAGCGACTGCAAGAAGAACTCGCCGTGGCTCAGCGACAAGTTCAGGCGCTTCGACAGCATCATGTTGAAATCTATAGGCGATTTCATCGTAGCTCCGCAGACATCACGCCGCTGCTGGCACCGCTTCTTGTAGAGGAATGCAAAGAGGCTTCAGCATGCCTGTTCTGCGGGGGTGATATTTCTGCAATCACGAGCCGGAAGAAGAGCGGCAATGTCTTCCCAATCAAACCTGCTCCCGGAAGGCGAGAACGATGACAGATAGCGAGGGCATAGCGCTTAAGGAGCGCTCGTGCGACAAACTTGTGGAAGAGCAAGCCATCGGTCTCGGCTATACGCCATTACAGGCGCGGGTGATAGCAGGTCGATTGCACGGGGTTCCCTTTTCGCAACTTCCCTCCCTAATTGCACCATCGCCTAACGACCTGGATGGGCCGCAGGAATTGCCCGATATCGATAAAGCCGCTAGGCATCTTGCCGACGCAATCTCTGCGCGCACACCAATTGCGCTAGTCACGGATCACGACGCGGATGGCGCCACATCCCACGCGATTCTCAAGCATGCCTTGGTTGCAATGGGGTATCCGACTGGCCGTATCTTGAGTTTTCTCTCGCATAGGATGAGCGAGGGATATGGTATCAGCGATGCGCTCGTTGACCGTATGCTTCCTCAGCTCCCGCCGAATACATGCATTATTACCGCTGACCAGGGAAGTACCGATGAGGCGCGAATCTCCCGGTTGGTTGCTGCGGGCCATTCCGTTGTAGTGACAGATCATCACGGCATTCCAGAGGAAGGGCCGCCGCAATCAGCTCATGCGGTGGTCAACCCGGTGCGGCGCGATAGCAAGTTTCCAGACAAGTCGATAGCGGGCTGCCATACCGCATTGCTTGTCATGGCGGCAACCCGGGAGGCGTTAATTGATCGTGGGTCTTTAGCCCCGGATTCGCCACGCGTTTCCGATCTCATGGACTACTGTGCTGTTGGCACCATTGCGGACGCATCGTCGCTGGCATATTCGCTAAACAATCGAATGATTGTTCAGCGCGGGCTCCGTTTGATGAATTCGAAGCCGCGGCCTTGTTGGAGGGCGATGCGCCGCCTGCTAAATAAGGATGGGGATTGGACCGCTGCCGACATCGCATTCCAGATCGCCACTCGTATAAATGCGAGAGGACGCCTCACTGACGCCTTGTTGGGCGTTGAGTTCCTGTGTTCCACCACTGAAGAAGATGCATTTCATCTCCTCCAGGAGCTTGATGCCAACAATCGTGAGCGGAAGGAGATTGAAGCGGCATTGCGCAGCATTGCGGAGCCCTTGGCTAAATCCAGTGTCCGCGACGGGCGGCTCGGGCTATGCCTATGGCTGGGGGAGCGATCACATGCTGGCGTGCATGGTATTACCGCCACTCGCATGGTGGAAAGGTTCGGCGTCCCAACAATATGCTTGTCCCCGCTTGCCGGTGACGAGAGCATTGCCACCGGTTCAATACGAACAACACCACACGTTAATGTCCTACAGACCTTGACCCTAATCAGGCAGCGCTGGCCCGGTCTATTGTTGAGCGCTGGCGGGCACCGTGGTGCGGGCGGGCTCAAGGTGAAGCGAGACGATATTCCCGCTTTGGCCGATGCATGGGATACATGTGTCAAAGAAGCCTATGGCGATGAACTGCCATCACCGTATCTGCTAGTCGACGGGTTGCTCGAAACGCCTGGTTTGGATCATGTGCGTGAGTTGTCGGCGTTGGAGCCTTATGGGCGGGAATTCGAGCAGCCAATATTCATGGGTACCTGGCGCGTGAACGATATGCGCCTGATTGGCGACGGAACCCACTTGAAGTTGCGGCTCTCAAACAGCGCAACTGCCATCGATGCAGTCTGGTTTGGAGCCAACAAAGAGGGGATTCCTCCCGTCGGTGTCGGAGTCACCGTGAGGTTTGCTTATTGTCTGGATGCGCAAAGTTACCGCGGCAACACCCGATTGCAACTGATAATTCGAGGGATAGATTTGCGTTGATTGCGCAGTTTGGATGCCCTAGCCACGTGTTGTGAGATGAGTAGGACAGTCACGAAGCATCTGTTAGACACGACAATGTTCGAGCCCGGGGCCAATCAATACCTCTGCACTTGGCCACCCTGTCCAATAGAGTTGCCCCAAGCGCGTCAGCCTATGAACGAAGCCGCGACCCAATGCGCTCTCAGGTTGCGGATTAAAGGGCGGAAACGAACAGCCATTCCACGTACCGCTCGCTACTGAAGTCGCACGCCGGCGTATTTCCTGATAGATCGTGTCGCGCAGGCCATCCACCTGGGGCCCGTGCTGCATGGCCATGGAAGCGCCCCGCCGCACTGCCGCCCAGGCACAGTAGCGCCACTGCGCTACCGTCAGCACCACTCCGCTTTCCCGATAGGCGAACGCGATGTCCTGTGCCCATTCACCGGAGAACCGATGCTTGAGTAATTGCTGCTCGAAGAAACGTTCGGCCTCGGCAGATCCCAGTTCGGTCCAAAGCCGCAATCGTTCTGCCGTCGTAAAGTCGTCTCGCTCAAGTGAGTTGAAGTAGTCATCCAGCGCATCGATCAGCCGCCCCGACTCATACACGGTCCAGGATAGATGCCACTGCAAGCCTTCGATCGGCGTGATAAGAGCATTGGGCTTCAGCTCCCAACGCGCCTCGGGCCAAGGTACTTCGATGACGCCACGCTCCTGTAAGTACCCCATGGCCACCAGGGTCATCCGCTTGGTCTGGGCAATCGGCAGGCGGTATTCCTGTCCGGTCAATAGCGCCCATAGGTACAGGCATCCTCTCAGCCCAAGTTCATCGACGGTGGCGGGGGCGGGCGACGCCATGTGAGGCAGAGGTGGTTGTTGGGGTTCTAAGAATAACTTAGTATCCAAGGACCGGTCACTTCCGCCATCCTTAAGGCTTCCTTAGGGGATGGTAGTGACGACTCGAATGGCAAAGTACCCGGTTTTTGCGCTACGACTGGCCCAGGCGCGTGAGCGCTCAGGCCTTTCGCAGACGCAACTCGGTGTGCTCGCCGGCTTGGATCCTGCCGTGGCCTCTCCCACCATCAATCAATACGAGCGCGGCAAGCACGAACCCCAGCTCAAACGGGCTAAGCGGCTAGCCGAGGTGCTGGGCATCCCGCCGGCCTTTCTCTATACCGAGGACGACCTGCTCGCGGAACTCCTGCTGCAATGGAACGGCCTGTCCCTGCGCAAGAAGAGAGAACTGCTCAAGCTGGTCGAGGGCGCCAAGGCGCCCCACACGAAGAGGTCACGCAGGGCGGCGTGATAGCCTGGCGCCACCAGCGATCCGATCCCAACGGTTACGACGAAGTCGCGCTGCGCTCGTAAGGCTGTCGCAGGGCGCCCAGGATCGCGCAACGGTCGCGTTCGCCACCGGCGCACTGGGAGATGACGCGCTCGAGTTCGGCGGCCATGTTGTTCAGTTCGCGAATGCGATCACGGATGTCGGCGAGATGCTGACGGGCGATGACGTCGACATCGCAGCAGGACATCGTCGGGTTGTCGTCGAGGCTGAGAAGGCTACGGATCTCTTCCAGGCTGAATCCGAGCTCGCGGCCGCGGCTGATGAAGCGCAGCCGGTCGACCTCGATGGGGCTGTATTCCCGGTAGCCGCTGGCGGTGCGGGCAGGGGCGGGCATCAGGCCCGAACGCTCGTAGTAACGGATGGTTTCCAGGTGACAGCCACTAGCGGCCGCCGCTTCACTGATTTTCATTCGCATTTGCCCTTGACCCTGTAGTAGCTACGGACTTTACGCTGGGCTCCTGTGTGGCGCCAGTCCGGTGCCCTCCCATGGATGTCCGTCCTGTGCGATTCGTAGCCCGACTCGGTTTGCTGCTCTGCTTGGCTTGGGCGTTTGGTGTGGCAGTGGCCGCCGAACCCGCTAACCCGCGCCAGACCTGGCAACTGCTGGATTACATCGCCGTGGACTACGCCGGCGCGGTGCAGGACGGGCAGGTGGTGGCGCCGGCGGAGTACGCCGAGATGCGCGAGTTCGCCGCGACCGTGCGAACGCAGCTGTCGGCGCTGCCGGCAACCCCGGCCCAGACTGAGCTGATCGCGCAAGCTGATCAGCTGGTGGCGACCGTGGAGGCCAAGGCCGAGGCGCAACAGGTCGCCGCGGCCGCCCACCAGTTGGCCGACGCCCTGCTCAAGAGCTATCCCATCGCGGCGGTGCCTTCGACGCCGCCCGACCCGGGCCGGGCCGCGCCGCTGTACGCACAGCAATGTGCCGGTTGCCATGGCGCCTCGGGTCGGGGTGATGGTCCGGTGGCGGCCAGCCTGAATCCGCCCCCGATCAACTTCACCGACACCGATCGCGCGGCACGCCGTAGCCCGCTGGCGCTGTACCAGGCGATCTCGCAGGGCATCCAGGGCACGGCCATGACGGGCTTCTCGCAGCTGTCGGAAACCGACCGTTGGGCGCTGGCGTTCTACGTCGGTGGCCTGGCGTATCCCGAAGAGGCGCGAGCGAAAGGCGAGGCCCTGTGGCGCGATAGCGGGGTACTGTATCGCCAGATTCCGACTCTTGAATCACTGACCCAGACCAGCGAAGCGGATCTCGCTGCCTCGCTCGGTGAAGCCCAGCAGGCCCGGGCGATCATCGCGTACCTGCGTTCGCAGCCGCGGGCGGTCACGACCCATGTCGTGGATGCGAAGGATGACCCGTTCGCACTGGCGCGCCAGCGCCTCGCCGGCAGCGTGCAGGCCTTTGCGGCGGGCGACGCCACACAGGCCAAGGCCTTGGCTCTCTCGGCGTATCTGGATGGGGTCGAGCCGGTCGAGCCGACGCTGGCGGCCCGCGATGGCGCCCTGATGCGCGAAATCGAAACCGCCATGAGCGAGTATCGCGCGCAACTCGGGCGGAACACGCCAACGACCGAAGTGAAGGGGCAGGCCGACCGGATCAGTAGCTTGTTCGATCGTGCCACCAGCGTGCTGCGGGATAGTCACACCGACAGCACGACCGCCTTCCTGGGCAGCTTCACCATCCTGCTGCGCGAGGGCCTGGAGGCCTTGCTGATCGTGATCGGCATGATCGCCTTCCTGCGCAAGGCGGAGCGCCGCGAAGTGCTGCCTTACGTGCACGCCGGTTGGATCGGCGCCTTGCTGGCCGGCGTGGTGACTTGGGCGATCGCCACCTATCTGGTCGGCGTCAGCGGCGCCAACCGCGAGGTCACGGAAGGCCTGTCCGCGCTGTTCGCGGCGATCGTGCTGCTCAGCGTTGGGATCTGGATGCATCAGAAGAGTCTGGCGGGCCGCTGGCAGCAGTACCTCCACGCCAAGATGTCGGCGGCGCTGACACGGCGTTCGGCGATCTTCCTGTTCTCGCTGGCCTTCATCGCGGTCTACCGCGAGGTGTTCGAGACGATCCTGTTCTTCATCGCCATGTGGAGCGAACACAACGGTGGTGCGATCGTCGCCGGATTGGTGGCTGGCAGCGCCGCGCTTGCGGCGATCGCCTACTGGATGCTGCGGATGAGCAAGCGCCTGCCGATCAGCCAGTTCTTCTCCATCAGTTCGATCCTGATTGCGGTGCTCGCCGTCGTGCTGGTGGGCAAGGGCATCGCCGCGCTGCAGGAGGCGGGCTGGATTGGGCAGGCGCTGGTCGCCGTGCCGCGGATCGATTGGCTCGGCGTCTATCCGTCCTGGCAATCGTTGACGGCCCAGATCGTGGTTGCCGTGATCGCGGTCGGCGGCTTCTATCTCAATGCCCGTTCTTCGCGTGCCCTAGCGCGCGCCGCCAAGTGAGGATCTTTCGATGAGCGATTGTGGTTGCCACGACACCGCCGCCACGCTGAGCAGGAACAGCGACAATGCCCGTCGTCGGGTGTTGTGGGTTGTGCTGGCGATCAACGTGTTGTTGTTCGTTGGTGAGTTCAGCGCCGGTTGGTGGGCCGACTCCAGTGCATTGCAGGCCGATTCGCTCGACAGCCTGGGCGATGCGTTGGTCTATATCCTGAGCTTGTGGGTGATCGGCGGAACGCTGCGGCAACGAACCAAGGCCGTGTTTCTCAAGGGCGGCATCCAGGCGCTATTCGGCCTTGCAGTGCTGGTCGAGGTTGGGCGTCGCGCATGGTTGGGGGCCGAGCCCGTCGCACCGATCATGGCGATCGCCGCGAGCATCGCGCTTGTGGGTAATTTGATCTGCTTTGGGTTGCTGACACGCTTTCGCAGTGACGACATGAACATGCGCTCGGTCTGGCTATGCTCGCGCAATGACCTGGTCAATAACGTCGGCGTGATCGCAGCAGCAGGACTGGTGAAGTGGTTCGACAGCCCATGGCCGGACTTGCTGATTGGCCTGCTGGTCGCCGTGCTGTTCCTGCGCACGGCGGCCCATGTCCTCACGGGGGCATGGCAGGATTGGCACCGTCCGGAGTCTGTGGTTGTCACCCAGCCGTCATCGTGTGGCGCGCGGCGTTCCGCCACACCCGACGCTGCCGCCAACCGTCGCGGATGAAATTTCATAACGTCCAGCCGGGTGTGTATTGTGCGCGGGTGACTTCGGCCGCCTCCCGTACCTTGCTCGCCCGCCTGCGCGCTTCCACGCGGCTGGCGGTATTGGTGTTGCTGATCTTCGCCATGAAGATTGGCGCTGCGGCCGCCTGCGTCAAACACGATTTTGCCGACCTGGGCTTCGGCACGGATGGCAGCCATGCCGTGGCGGTGAAAGCATCGCCGCTGGATAGCGGTAATGACGATTCCACTAAGCTCAAGCTCGGGCATGCCGCTTGCAGCCACTGCGGTTGCCATCATGCTGCAGCCATGGTGCCGGATACGCAGGTCGTGATTGTGCTCGTGCCACAGGCGCTGCCTATGCGTACGTCCGGGTTGCCGCCCAGCGCGTCGCAACCCTTGGAGCTGAGGCCGCCGATCGCCTGAGTCAGGTGTTATGCCCCTTGGGCGCGGAGCGCCCGAGGACACCGTCGACTCAGAGGATCCTCCAATGCATTTTGTTCGTTCGCCGCGACGACGTCGCGTCGCGCGGCTGGCCGTCCTGGCCCTGGCAGCAAGCTTGCTGTCGGGCTTGGCCGTGGCCGCCCAATCTCCCGAGACACAGGCCCCCGCCGCGCTTCGCAACGCGCTGCAGGCCGCCTGGCAACACCATCCCAGTTATCGTGCCACCGAAGCGCAACTGGCCGCGGCGCGTGCCCGGTTCGATGCAGCCGGACAGCCGCTCTACAACCCCGAAGTTGAGTTGGCTGGTGACGATGAAGGCCCGGATCGCACCACGACCGCGGGCCTCAACCTCACGCTCGATCTGAGCGGCAAGCGCCGCGTGCGTCGCGAAGCGGCCGCCGCTCGGGTCGATCAAGCCACCGCTGAGGCAAAGCTGCGTCGCCGCGATTTCGCCAAACAGTGGTTCGCCAGTTGGGCGGAGTTGCAGACGATGCAGCAACGCGTGCGTACCGGTGAACGCCGATTGGCGTTGGTGACGCGCTTCGGCGATTTGGCGCAAAAGCAGTTTGCGGCCGCCGACATTTCCGGGTTGGAACGCGACTTGGCGCTGCTGGCCCGCGATGAGGCGCAGGCCGAGCAGTCGCAACTCGTCGCCGAACAGGCGGAGGCCGAGGCGCGTTTCCGCGCGGTCGGCGGCTTACCGGAACTCCTGGCGAGCCTGGCGCTGCCCAGCAATGCATTGCCACCGCCGACGGCGCCCCAAACCGGCATCGAACAGTTGCCCGATTGGCAAGCCGCACAAGCTGCTGCGCTCGCCGCCGAACGCGAAGTCACCGTCGCCCGTCGCAACCGCATCGCCGATCCCACCGTGGGCGTGCGCGGAGGACGTATCGACTACGGCAATGTGCAGGACAACGTGATCGGCGTGTCGCTCAGCATCCCGCTCTTCGTGCGCAATTCGTATCGCGCCGAAGTGGTAGCGGCCCAAGCCGATGCGGATGTCGCGGTCGCGGAAGCCGAACGCGTGCGCGTCGAACTGGATGCCGATCGCCGCCGCGCCATCGACAGCTACGCCGCTGCGCAATCGGCCTGGTCGCGCTGGCAGGCGAGCCGCGGCACGGATGTGGAGCGTCGCGCCAATCTGCTGGAAAAGCTCTGGCGTGAAGGCGAGCTATCCACCGCCGACTACCTGCTGCAGCTCAAACAGACCCTCGACACGCAGCTCGCCGGCGCCGAACTTGAAGCGCGCCTGTGGCGCAGCTACGCCGACTACCTCGCCGCCACCGGACAGCTCGAGCGCTGGGCCGGCCTGGAGGGCACCCCATGAGAGAGATTTCGATGACCCCGTTCCGTCTGATGTCCCCGTTGCTCGCAGCGGCGTTGCTGCTTGCCCTGGCCGCATGTTCCAAGTCCCCCTCGACCGAGTCGACCGCAACCGAAGCCGAGAGCGCTGAAGCGCCTGCCGAAAGCGAAGCCGGCATCGCGCCCGTCAAGCTCGATGCCGCAGCTATGAAAGCGGCCGGCATCGTCGTGCAGGCGTTGCAACCCGCTTCGATGAGCGAACAGCTGCGTGCGCCCGGTGAAGTGCTCGACAATGCCTACGGCACGGCGCTGATCACGCCCAGCGTCGAAGCCCTGGTCGTGCGGCGACATGCCAAGCTCGGTGACGAAGTGCGTACTGGTACACCGCTGGTGACGTTGTCCAGCGTCGAGGTCGCCAATGCCCAGGCAGAGTTGCGCATCGCCGAACAGGAATGGCGTCGCGTGTCCGCGCTTGGCCGTGAGGCCGTGTCCGGGCGCCGCATCAACGAGGCGCAGGTCGCGCTCGATCGCGCCCGCGCCACCGCGCAGGCGTACGGCTTGCCGGGTACGGCGGCCGGGCGCAGCAACGGCCAGTTCACGTTGACCGCGCCGCATGCAGGACGCATCACCGAGGATGCGGTCGTCATCGGCGAAAAGATCGAGCCGGGCAAGACGCTGTTCCGCCTGGTCGACGAATCGGTGGTCTGGGTCGATGCCAAGTTGCCGTCCGGGATCGTCCCGCGCATCACGCCTGGCACGGAAGCAACGGTCGTATTCAACGGCGAACGCCTGACGGGCACCGTCCAGCACCCCGCGCATCGCACCTCGGACGCGACCCGCAACGCGGTGGTGCGCATCGAGGTGCCCAACAAAGGCGACCAGCTGCATAGCGGCGATTACGTCGATGTGTTCTTTGAAGCCAGCGACGCCGCCAATGGAAAGAGCCCTGCTGCGACGGTCGTGTCAGTACCGACCGACGCGGTGGTGCAGTTGGAAGGCGACACGGTCGTGTTCCGCCGCAACGCAGCCGGTGCGCTGGAACCGACGCCGGTTCGCACCGGTGAGGCGATCGGTGATCGGACCGTCATCCGCGAAGGCCTCAAGCCCGGCGACGCCGTCGTGGTCGAAGGCGCCTTTGCGGTCAAGGCGCAGATGCTCAAGTCGCAGCTGGGGGAAGAGTGATGACCCCTGACGCCAAGCCCGCCTTCGCGGGAGGTGCGCCATGCTGAATCGCCTGGTCGAACTCTCCCTGCGCTACAAATTCCTGGTCCTGATCGTGTTCGCGGTCGTCGCCTTCCTTGGCGTCAGCGCGGTACGCAACGTGCCGATCGATGCCTTCCCCGACGTGACGCCGGTCCAGGTCAATATCTACACCGAGTCCCCTGGTCTGGCCGCCGAGGACGTCGAGCAGTTGCTCACCACGCCGGTGGAGTCGGCGCTGGCCGGGCTGCCCAAGGTGCAGGAAATCCGCTCGGTCAGCCTGTTCGGGTTGTCGTACGTGTCGGTCTATTTCAAGGACGACATGGACATCTACTTCGCCCGCCAACTGGTCAACGAACGCTTGCAGGAAATCGGCGACCGTCTGCCGGAAGGCTACGGCAAGCCGAGCATGGGTCCGAACACGTCGGGCCTGGGACAGGTGTACTGGTACACGGTCGAACGCGCCCCCGGTGTCACCAAGGATCAGGTCACCGATATGGACCTGCGCACCTGGCAGGAGTGGACCGTGCGTCTGATCCTGCGCACCGCGCCAGGCGTGGACGACGTCAGTTCCTGGGGCGGTGGTGAACGTCAGTACCAGGTGCAGATCGATCCGCAGCGCCTCTATGCCCGCGGCTTGGGCTTTGGCGACGTAATCAACGCGCTCCCCGCCAACAACGGCCAGGTCGGCGGTAACGTGATGGACGTGGGCCGCGAGCAGTTCCTGGTGCGTGGCCTGGGCCTGCTGAAATCGACCGAAGATATCGGCGCGATCGTGCTCAAGGCCGAGGACGGTGTGCCGGTGTACCTGCGCGACGTGGCGACCGTGGTCGAAGCCCCCGCGCCGCGCTTTGGTGCGGTGACGCGCGACGGCCAGGAAGTTGTGATGGGCCAAGCACTCGCCCGTATCGGCGAGAACGCCAAGGACGTGGTCGAGGCGGTCAAGGGCAAGCTCGATGTGGTGCGCGATGCACTGCCCAAGACCATGGTGCTCAAGCCCATCTACGAGCGCACCGATCTCGTCAACAAGGCGGTGGAGACGGCCGTACGCGCATTGGTGGAAGGCTCGCTTCTGGTCGCGGTGATCCTGTTCCTGTTCCTTGGAGAGGTCCGCTCGGCGCTGGTGGTGATCGTCACGCTGCCGCTGGCCATGCTGATTGCCTTCATTGGTATGGGGCAAGTCGGCTTGTCCGCCAATCTGATGTCACTCGCGGGCCTGGCGATCGGCATCGGCATGATGGTGGACGGCGCGGTGGTGATGGTCGAGAACGCGTTCCGGATCATGGCCGAGCGATTGGAGCACGGCGAGAAGGTCGACAAGACCTCCGCGGTGCTGGCTGCCGCCAAGGAAGTCGCCAATCCGATCACCTTCGCGATCGGCATCATCATCGTGGTGTTCCTGCCGCTGTTCTCGCTGGAAGGTCTCGAAGGCAAGATGTTCAAGCCAATGGCCTTCAATATCGCCTTCGCCATGGCCGGCTCGCTGATCCTGAGCCTGACCCTGATCCCGGTGTTGGCCTCGATGATCCTCAAGCCCAAGCCGGAGCGTGACACCTGGCTGGTCGCACGGATCAAGCGCGGTTATCGCCCGCTGCTGGACAAGGCACTGGCACGCAAGCGTGTGGTGGTGGTCAGTGCCGTCGTGGCGCTGGTGGCGAGCCTCGCGTTGTTCCCGTTCCTCGGCAAGGAGTTCATGCCGCAGCTGCAGGAAGGCTCGATCATGTGGCGGATCACCGGCATCCCGTCGACCTCGCTCAACGAATCGATCCGCACCAGCAACACGATCGCGGCGGCGTTCAAGCAGTTCCCCGAGGTCGAGACCACGCTGGCGATGATCGGCCGCGCCGAGAAGGGCGAGACCGCCGACGTCAACTACATGGAGATCTACACCGCGCTCAAACCCGAGGACGAGTGGAAGTCGGGCCGCGACATCAAGCAACTCGAAGCGGCGATGCAGGAGACGCTGGAAAAGGTGGTTCCCAACGTGGTGCCCGGTTACACCCAGCCAATTCAGATGCGCGTAGAGGAGTTGATCTCCGGTGTGCGCGCCACGCTGGCGCTCAAGCTCTACGGCGAAGATTTGGGTGAGCTCGACAAGCTCAGCGGCCGGATCAAGCGCGTGCTGGACAAGGTGCCTGGCGTGGCTGATCTCGCCCTGGAAGCCAACATCGGCAAGCCGCAGATACGCATCGCGGTCAAGCGCGACGAACTCGCCCGACATGGCATGAACGCCGAGGAGGTGCTCACCATCGTCCGCAACGGCTTGGGCGGCGAACCGGTGAGCGTATTGCTCGATGGCGTGAAACGCTTCGACATCGCGGTGCGGCTGGATGACGCGACACGCGATTCGGTCGAGTCCTTGCGCCGCATCCCGTTGCGCACCGCGACCGGCGCCCTAGTGCCGCTGTCGGAGGTCGCCGACATCAACGTGACCGAAGGCTACTCGTTCGTACGCCGCGAGCAGTTGCAACGCTATGCCGTGATCCAGATGGATGTGCGAGGCCGCGACGTCGATGGCTTCGTCCAGGACGCTGAGGCAGCGATCAAGCAACAGGTGAAGTTGCCGCCGGGGTACTGGATCGAGTGGGGCGGGGCGTTCGAGAACCAGCAGCGCGCCTTGGCCAAGCTGGCGCTGATCGTGCCGGTCACGATCTTCTTCATCTTCGTGCTGCTCTATACCGCGTTCAACTCGGTCAAGTACGCCGCGCTGATCCTGGCCAACGTGCCGTTCGCCACCATAGGCGGCCTGCTAGCATTGTTCGTCACCGGCCAGTACCTGTCGGTGCCTTCGGCGATCGGCTTCATCGCGGTGTTCGGCGTGGCAATGCTCAACGGCATCGTGCTGGTGAGCTTCCTCAACGAGCTGCGTGAGAAGGGCCTATCGGTGCGCGAGGCGGTGGTGGAGGGCACGGCGCTGCGTCTGCGTCCGGTGCTGATGACCGCGAGTGTGGCGATCCTCGGTCTGGTGCCGATGCTGCTCTCGAGCGGTGTTGGCGCGGAAACCCAGCGGCCGTTGGCGACCGTGGTTGTCGGCGGTCTGATCAGCTCGACGCTGCTCACGTTGATCCTGCTTCCGGTCCTGTACGAATGGCTTGAAAACCGCTCCGACCGCAATGTGGCCGAGCGCAACTCCAGGGAGACCGCGTCATGAAACAGATCAAGGCATTCGTCCACCGCAACCGCGTCTCGGACCTGATCCACGCGCTGGGAGCCGCCGGCTTCCAGCGACTCAGCCTGTTCGACGTGAAAGGCCTGCTGCGCGCACTCAGTGCGCGCGAGCAGGAGTATTCCGTCGAGTTCGGCGATCAGGTGATCAACGAGGTGCAGATGGAGCTGTTTTGCGAAGACGGTGATGTGGCCCGAGCGGTTGGGATCTTCCGCCAAGTCGGACACACGGGTCGGCCTGACGCCGGCTGGGTCTATGTCAGCCCGGTCGAACAGGCGCTTGCGATCGATGGCGCCGTGTAGCGGCGTTGCATAGACCCGGTTGAGGATCAGACACATGGCCCGAACACACAACGCTGTACGCGAGTTCGTGATTCCGGTGGGCGTGGCAGCGCTGGCAGTTGTGCCAGCGCTGTTCCTTCGCGTGACCGGCAGTAGCGTCGGCGCACTGGGGGACACAGCGCTGTTTGGCGTGGCCATTCTGGCCGCCGGGTTCCTGTTGTCGTGGGGGGCGGAAGCCGCCGAGAAATACATCGCCACCGGCTTCGTGCTGGCGGTGGTCGCGTTGATCACGGTGCTGCCCGAGTACGCAGTCGACTTCTACTACGCCTATCGTGCAGGTCAGGATCCGGCCTCCGGCTACGTCGCCTACGCCGCGGCCAACATGACTGGCGCCAATCGCCTGTTGATCGGTCTGGCGTGGCCGTTGCTGGTCGGGCTGCATTGGTGGAGGTCAAGGCAACGCGGGATTGCGTTGCAGCCAGAGAACTCGGTCGAGATTGTGTTTCTGGCTCTGGCCAGTGTGTATGCCTTCGTCATCGTTCTGAAGGACCGGATCGGGATCTTCGACTTTGTCGTGCTGGGTGCCTTGTTCTGCCTCTACCTGTGGCGCACCTCGCAGGCAGACAACGAAGAGGAAGCAGATGACGAGGAACCAGGTCCGGGAGCGGTGATTGCGCAGTGGTCGCCCGCAAAGCGTTGGACTGCGATGGCAGTGATGAGTCTGGTGGCGGCTGGCGTCATCTTGCTGGCCGCCGAGCCCTTCGCCGAGTCTCTTGTGGCTTCAGGGCGCCGCCTAGGGGTCGACGAGTTCCTGTTGATCCAATGGCTGGCGCCGTTGGCCAGTGAGGCCCCGGCGGTCACCATCGCCATCCTGTTTGTCCTGGATGGCCGTGCTCGTGCCGGTTTGACCACCATGATCAGCGACAAGATCAATCAATGGACCTTGCTGGTGGGCATGCTCCCGATCGCCATGAGCATTGGCGCTGGCGAACTGACCTCACTTCCGCTGGACGCGCGGCAGCATGAGGAGTTCTTCCTGACGGCGGCGCAATCGGTGTTCGCCCTCATGTTGCTGTTGTCGTGGCGTTTGGGGCCATGGGGTGCGGTCGCCTTGGTCTTGCTGTTCGTCACCCAGCTTGGATTGGCGTTCTTCTACCAAGCGACGCCGGAGCGCGAAATCGCCGTGCTTGCCGGGATGGCCTGGGTCTATCTGGCGCTGGCGGCGGTGTTGATGATCTTCAATGCCAAACAGTTGCCGCTGCTATTCCGTTCGGCGTGGGCAGTGCGCCTGGCTGAGTCGAAAGAAGCATCTTCTTGATTTCACAGATTGGAGAATCCGAACATGGGCGCAGGGCACGATCACGGAACAGGCGAAATACAGCATGAGAAGCCCTTGTGGTGGGCCTTCGGGCTCACCGCTGCCTTCCTGATTGCGGAAGTGGCTGGCGGCTTGATCACCAACAGCCTGGCGCTGTTGTCGGATGCGGCCCACATGATGACCGACGTGATCGCGTTGGCGATCTCGCTGATCGCCGTGCGTCTGAGCCGTCGGCCGCCGGACGCCAAGCGCACGTATGGTTATGCGCGGATGGAGGCCATTGGCGCGATGGTCAATGGTGGCCTGCTCTTCGTCGTGGCCGGCTACATCTTGTGGGAGGCCGTGGGCCGCTTCCGCCAGCCGCCGGAAGTGGCCTCGACCGGCATGATGGTCATTGCCTCCATCGGCTTGGTGATCAATCTGATCTCCATGCGACTGCTCAAGGCCGGCAGCGGCACCAGCCTCAATGTCAAAGGTGCCTATCTGGAAGTGTGGAGCGACATGCTGGGGTCGGTGGGCGTGCTGATCGGCGCGTTGATCATCAAGTTCACCGGCTGGAAAGTCGCCGATCCGATCATTGCCGTGTTGATCGGCCTGTGGGTGCTGCCGCGCACGTGGACATTGCTGCGGGAAGCCGGTCAGGTGCTGATGCAAGGCGTGCCGCACGGGCTGGAATTGGATGAGGTCCGCACCATGATGCTGTCGCATCCCAACGTCACCGCCGTGCATGACCTGCACGCGTGGGCATTGGGCTCGAAGGAGCCCGTACTGACGGCGCATATCGTGCTGCGCGACGGGGGCGATGGAGAGCAGGTCCGGCGCTCGCTGGCCGCCGCGCTGGAGGAGCGGTTCAACATTCACCACGCGACACTGCAAGTTGAAATGACGCCATGTGACGATGCACATGGCCATGTGTGACCAGCAATTGCAGCGTTGCTTGAGTGCTACTCCGCATGCTCCAGACGGTCCAGAGTCGGACATGACTTGCCGGCAGGTGCTTGACTGCATTCGGCAATGAGGTTCATCAGATCGCCTTCCAAACGATGTAATGCATCGAGTCGTTGGCGAACATCGGCCAGCTTGAGCTCGGTCAGTTGACGCGTTTGTTCACAGGCTCGCTTGCCTTTGAGCTCCAACAGCCCAGCAATTTCATCCAGGGCAAATCCCATCGCCTGGGCGCGACGGATGAATTGAAGACGGGTGACATCGGCTGGTCCGTAGTGGCGGAAGCCGCCCAATGGCCGCTGGGGTTCCGGCAGCAATTGGCGACGCTGGTAATAGCGCACGGTCTCGACATTCACGCCGGCCGATGCCGCCAGTTTGCTGATGGTGAGGGCGCTCGCGGCCATGGCTTGACTCCGTACTTGGGTACGGACTGTAGTATGCGCCCATGGCTAGCCTTCCTGCCAAATCGTCCCTTCCGGCCATCGTTGCAGCGAGCCTTGCCGCTATAGGGGCATCGGTGTGCTGCGTTGTGCCCTTGGTTCTGGTGCTGCTAGGTATCAGCGGCGCGTGGATTGCCAACCTCACCGCGCTGGATGCCTGGCGACCTTGGTTCAGCCTGGCCACGTTGGTGTGCCTTGGCTGGGCATTCTGGAGCCTGTACGGCCCTGCCTCCCGCTGTCGAACGGAGGGAGCTTGCATGGATCCGGGTGTCCTGCGCCGCCGCCGGCGTTGGCTCTGGATTGCGACCGTCGTGATCGCGCTGCTGCTGCTCTTCCCGTATTACGCAGTCTGGTTCTTGTAGGAGACGAACGATGCGCCAGTTGATTGTTGGATTGATGATCCTGTGGACGGGCATGGCGTCGGCCGCGACGCCGAAGAAGGCCGTCCTCGATGTTGAAAACATGACCTGCCCGGCGTGTAGCATCACGATCGAAAAGGCCCTCGGTAAAGTACCTGGCGTTTCCAAGGGACAAGTCGACACCAAGGCGGCCACTGTCACCGTGGACTTCGATGCCGATCGCACCAACGTGCCGGCAATCGCGCGTGCGATCACCGAGGCAGGCTTCCCGGCCAAGGCGAAAGCGAACGGTGGCTGAGTTGCAGTTGCAGAGTACGCTGACGTGTCCGCAATGCGGGCACCAGGCCGTCGAGACCATGCCGACGACGGCGTGCCAGTACTTCTACGAGTGCACGGCCTGTGGCGAGCTGCTGCGGCCCAAACCAGGCGATTGCTGCGTCTTTTGCTCCTACGGCACGGTGCCTTGCCCGCCGATCCAGCAACAAAGGCCCTGCTGTGGGTAGGCGGTTGGACGCCGGGTGTGAGGAACTCGCCGGGTTAAACCGTGTCTATGGGCCATCCGGCTTGCCCGTCGCCGGAGGAGTACCATCCGGCCCATGACCCGGCGCGCCCGCCACCGCCTACAGATCGCCGTCCTGGTGATCGTCTGCCTGCTGTTCCAGCAGGCGGCGTTGGCGGCGTACCTGTGCCCGATAGAGCAGAGGCCCGCCGAAACCACGGCGATGGCCGAGCCTTGCGCCGAGATGGGCATGGCACAGCAGCAGGACACGGACAATCCACTGCTTTGTCAGAAGCACTGTAATCCTGATCACACAGTAACGACCGATACAGCCAAACTGTCCGTGCCGCCGCTGGCCATGCCGGCGTTCGTCCTTGCGCCGGTCTTTGAGCAACCCGTATCCCACGTCGCCATCCAGGTCGACGTGCCGATCGCCCGATCCGATCCGCCTCCGCGGCTGCGATTCTGCAGTCTTCTGATCTAGCCCCCGAAACGACGTAGCGAATTCGCGCCGGCGCCGATGCGCCGTGCGCGTCGTGTCATGTCTGTTTCGGAGGCGTCATGAACTCCCGTTTTGATCGTTGTCGGTCCTGGGGCGCACTTGAGCGTGTGCTGGTCCGGACCTTGTGCGTGGCCGTGCTGGCGACGCCAAGCGCGGCCTTGGCCGCATCCCACGAGCTCACGCTGGCGGAGGCGGTGCGCTTGGCCACCGAGCGCGCGCCCATGCTCGATGCACGTCGGGCCGGTGTATCGGCCGCGCAGGAAGAAGCCGCTCGCGCTAGCGCCTTGCCTGATCCGATGCTGACCGTGGGCATCGACAACCTGCCAGTGACCGGCAGCAACGCGTTTAACAGCCGCGTTGACGATATGACCATGAAGAAGATCGGCCTCCGGCAGGAGATTCCCTCGCGGGCCAAGCGTTCGGCGCGTCAGTCCTTCGCCGCTAGGCAGATCGACGAAGCCCAGGCGCAATCACAGGCCGAGGTGCTGTCCATCCGTCGCGCTGCGGCCGATGCCTGGATCGCGGTCTGGGCGGCGCAACGTCAATTGGGCGCGTTGCAGAAGTTGCGGGAACAGGCGGTGTTGGCTACGAAGGTGTCGAAGGCGCGGGTGGCCGGTGGTGGCGACTCGGTGAGTGACGCGCTGGCTACCGAAGCGGCGCTGCTGGAACTCGACAACCGCATCGAGGCCGCGCGGGCCGAAAAACTGGCGGCCCAGGCCGGACTGGCGCGCTGGCTGGGCGACGCAATGGTCGAGGTTTCCGATCAAGCCCCGAACCTCGACTCGCTGCCCGTCTCCGAAGCCCGATTGCTGGAGGAGGTGGATCGAGTAGGGCCGTTGCTTCCCGCCACGGCTCAGCTTGAAACCGCCGCGGCTGCGGTCGATGTCGCCCGCGCCGACAAACGCCCGGACTGGAGCGTGGGTGCGTCCTATGGCCAGCGTGCCGGTGGTCGCGACGACATGATCATGTTCGAAGTGGGCATCGGCTTGCCGTTGTTCTCGCGCAATCGACAAGATCGCGGCGTTGCCGCTCGCGAAGCGGACTACCAGGCTGCATTGGCTACGCGGGAAGATTTGCGCCGTCAGGAAACGGCACGCATTCGTGCCGACCTCGCACGGTGGGAAGGGTTGAAGCGTCAGGTCGCCCTGCACGAGGACTCCCTCTTGCCGCTTGCGCAGGACCGCAGTGCGACCACGCTTGCGGCGTATCGCGCCGGCGGCGAGCTGCAGCCGTGGCTCAACGCCCGACGTGACGAACTTGATGTCCATCTCGCGCACGCCGAACACCTCGGTGAACTCGGACGTGCCTGGGCCGCCTTGGCCTTCCTGCTGCCCTTGGAGATGCAGCCATGAACACCACTCATCGCGGCGTGGTCATTGCTGCTGTTTCGCTCGTGTTGGTCGCCGCGGTTGGCCTCGGCTACTGGTGGGGTTCTCACGGGGGTACCTCCGCCAGCGACACCGCAAGCCCGCAGTCCGCCGAACGTAAAGCCCTGTATTGGTACGACCCAATGGTGCCCGACCAGCACTTTGACAAGCCCGGCAAGTCGCCCTTCATGGACATGCAATTGGTGCCGAAGTACGCCGATGAAGCGACGACCGAAGGCGTTGCCGTTGCACCGGGTGTGCGCCAAAACCTCGGTATCCGCACGGTGGTGGTCAAGCGTGGCCAATTGACGGCAGCCGTCCGCGTGCCCGGCACCATCGGCTGGGACCTGCGCCAGGAACGCATCGTCAGCGCACGCGTCGACAGCATCGTCGAGCACCTGCACGTACGCGCCCCATTTGAGCCAGTGCGTGCGGGGCAACCATTGGCCAGCATCATCGCGCCAACTTGGGGCACCGCGATTGCTGAAGCACGAGCGCTAAGTGGAGCCCGCTCGGCCGCAGCACGTGAGTTGCAGTCCGCCGCCCACGAACGACTGCGTGCGTTGGGATTGCCCAGTGGTGCAGGGCAGGGCGGACGACTCACGTTGACCTCGCCCGTGACCGGCGTCGTCAGCGAAATCGGCGTGCGCGAAGGTCAGTCCGCGCCGATGGGCACGCTGCTATTCCGCGTCAACGGTACCCGGACGGTCTGGCTCGAAGCGTCGATTCCGCAAGCGGGAATCGCGGGCATCGCAACGGGTACGCCGGTGGAAGCGGCTGTCGACGCGTTGCCAGGTGCGACCTTCCAGGGTCGCGTGGAAACGCTGCTGCCGCAAGTGGACATGAGCAGCCGCACGCAGCGAGCCCGCATCGTGCTGGACAACCCGGACGGCCTGCTGGCACCGGGCATGTTCGCGCAGATCACCTTGCAGCCAACCGCGAGCGTCGAACGGCCGCTGGTACCGACGGACGCGTTGATCGGAGCGGGGGCGCAGGCCCGCGTGATCGTGCTCGGCGCCGACGACACGTTCCATCCCGTGCGCGTGCAGACCGGTCGCAGTGGCGACGGCATGACTGAAATTCTTGCGGGGCTGAAAGGTGGCGAGAAGGTGGTGGCCTCGGGGCAGTTCCTGATCGATTCGGAAGCGAACCTGTCAGGCGCACTCGAACGCCTCAATGCCGGCGCGGGCGATGAAGCAGCGAATATGCCGAGCGATGTCATGCCCGGTATGCCTGACATGGCGATGCCGGCTCCGCCTGCACCCGCGCGCCCGACACCATCCGTGCCGTCCAAGAAGAAGGCGCCCCCAGCCGTTGCAAAGCCAGCGGTCACCGCGTCACCCAAGGCGCGGCAATGCCCGGTGGCCTATTGGTACGACCCGATGGTGCCGGATCAGCGCTTCGACAAGCCCGGCAAGTCGCCCTTCATGGACATGCAACTGGTGCCCAAGTTCGCGCCTGGGGCGACCCCGGATTGCACGATCCGTGATGTGCCCGCTGTGGAGCGACAGCCATGATCGCCCGCATCATTCGCGCTTCCATTGCCAACCGGCTGTTCGTGCTGGTGGCCGCCATCGCGTTGGCGGCGACGGGCATCTGGTCGGTATCGCGCACGCCGCTCGATGCCTTGCCCGACCTGTCCGATACGCAGGTCATCATCCACACCGAGTGGCCCGGTCAGACGCCGCGCATCGTCGAAGACCAGGTCACCTATCCGTTGACCACGACCATGCTGTCGGTGCCGGGGGTCAAGGCGGTGCGCGGCTTCTCGTTCTTCGGCGATTCGTTCGTCTACGTGCTATTTGACGACAAGACCGACTTGTACTGGGCGCGTTCGCGTGTGCTCGAGTACCTGAGCCAGGTGCGTGATCGCCTGCCGGCGCAGGTCAGCCCGGCGATCGGGCCGGACGCCACGGGCCTAGGCTGGATCTACGAGTACGCGTTGGTGGATCGTACCGGCAGACACGATCTCGGCCAGTTGCGTGCGTTACAGGACTGGTTCCTGCGCTACGACCTCAAGACCGTGCCCGACGTGGCCGAAGTCGCAAGCGTGGGCGGCATGGTCCAGGCCTGGCAGATCACGCCGGATCCGCAGGCATTGGCCGCCCGCGGAATCACCATCACGCAGCTCACGGATGCCATTCAGGCCGCAAACGGCGCCACCGGCGGTTCGGGAATCGAGCAGGGGGGAGCCGAATTCATGGTGCGCAGCGAAGGCTACCTGCGGTCGCGCGAGGATTTCGAACGCGTGCCGGTGACAACGGGCGCCGATGGAGTTCCTGTCCTGCTGCAGGACGTGGCGATGGTGCAGCGCGGGCCGGCCTTGCGTCGCGGCATCACCGAACTCGACGGTGAAGGCGAAGTCGCCGGTGGCGTGATCATCCTGCGCTCGGGCAAGAACGCGCTCGCCGCGATCAAGGCGGTGAAGGCGAAGCTGGCGGAGCTGAAAGCAAGTCTGCCTCCGGGCGTCGAAATCGTTCCAACCTACGACCGCTCCGGGCTGATCCTCGAAGCCGTGCACAACCTCACACGCAAGCTCGGCGAGGAATTCCTTGTGGTGGCGTTGGTGTGCGCGTTGTTCCTGTGGCACGTGCGCTCCTCGTTGGTGGCGGTGATCACCTTGCCGTTGGGCGTGCTCGCGGCCTTCATCATCATGCACATGCAGGGCATTACCGCGAACCTGCTGTCGCTCGGTGGCATCGCGATCGCGATTGGTGCGATGGTCGATGCGGCCGTGGTTATGATCGAGAACGCGCACAAGCACCTCGAACACTTCCGCGACGAACACCACCGTGAGCCAGGGGGCGCTGAGCGCTGGGAACTGATGGCAGCTTCCGCCGGCGAGGTCGGCCCGGCGCTGTTCGTCAGCTTGCTGGTGATCACGTTGTCGTTCGTGCCGGTGTTTGCCTTGCAGGCGCAGGAAGGACGGTTGTTCTCTCCGCTGGCCTACACCAAGACCTATGCCATGGCCGCAGCGGCAGGTCTGTCCATCACCCTGATTCCGGTGTTGATGGGCTACCTGATCCGCGGCCATATCCGGTCCGAGAAAGACAACCCGCTCAATCGCATCCTGATTGCGCTGTATCGACCGGTATTGGATGCGGTGCTGCGCTTCCCGAAGCTGACCTTGGCGCTGGCCGGTGTCGTGTTACTGGTGAGCCTGATTCCGTTCTTACGTCTGGGCAGCGAGTTCATGCCGCCGCTGGAGGAGGGCACGTTGCTGTACATGCCCTCGGCATTGCCCGGTTTGTCCGCCGGCAAGGCATCGCAGTTGCTGCAACAGACTGATCGCATGCTCAAGACGGTGCCCGAGGTGGAACATGTCTTCGGCAAGGCGGGAAGGGCGGAGACCGCTACCGATCCGGCGCCGCTGGAGATGTTCGAGACTACGATCACCTTCAAACCGCGCAACCAATGGCGGCCGGGGATGACACCCGAAAAGCTGCGCGAGGAACTCAATCGTGCAGTTAAGGTGCCGGGCCTGACGAACCTGTTCGTGCCGCCAATCCGCAACCGCATCGACATGCTGGCCACCGGCATCAAGAGCCCAATCGGCATCAAGGTGTCGGGCCCGGACGTGGCCGTGCTGGCGCAGCTGAGCGATCGTATCGAGCGAGTGGCACGCAGGGTGCCCGGCGTGAGCTCCGCGCTGGCCGAACGCATCGCCGGTGGTCGCTACATCGACGTGATGGTACGGCCCGACGTTGCCGCACGGTATGGCTTGAGCCAGGCCGATGTGCAGCGGTTGATTGCGACGGTGGTGGGTGGCGAACCGGTCGCGGAGACCATCCAGGGCCGCGAACGCTACCCGGTGGTGGTGCGCTACCCGCGCTCGATCCGCGATTCGCCGGCCGCGCTCGCGGAGTTATCATTGCTCGCGCCCATTGGCGTGCAGCTGACTTTGGGGCAGGTCGCCGAGCTGAGTTTCAGCGAAGGCCCGCCAATGTTGCGCAGCGACAACGCCCGCCTCAGCAACTACGTTTACGTTGATGTGGCCGGACGCGATCTCGGTTCGGTGGTTGCCGATCTGCAACGTGCGGTCGCAAAGCAGGTGCCAATGCCAGCCGGTTACGCCGTGGGCTGGTCCGGTCAATACGAGTACCTCAAGCGCGCCAGCGAACGCTTGCGCGTGGTCGTGCCTGCGACGTTGGTGATCATCTTCGGCCTGATCTACCTGGTATTTCGACGCGCATCGGAAGCCGCGATCATCATGCTCAGCTTACCGCTCGCACTGGTCGGCGGCTTGTGGCTGATCTGGGCCATGGGCCATGCCGTATCAGTCGCCACGCTGATCGGGTTCATCGCACTGGCCGGCGTTGCCGCCGAGTTCGGCATCATCATGTTGCTGTACCTGCGTCACGCGTGGGAGCGACAGTTGGCCGTCAATCCCAATGCCGGCGAAGCAGAACTCGATGCCGCCATTCGTGAAGGTGCCGTGCAGCGCGTACGCCCGAAGGCGATGACCGTGGCCGTGATTCTCGCCGGTCTGTTCCCGATCCTGATCGGAGGCGGTGCCGGCTCGGAGGTGATGCAGCGCATCGCTGCCCCCATGGTCGGCGGCATGCTCAGTGCGCCTCTGCTGTCGATGCTGGTGATCCCGGCGGCCTATCGCTTGCTGCAACGGCATCGCCTGCAGCGATCACGCAAATCACGTCCTGGCCCACTTTCTTCGTCGGCGTTGCCGACATGGCGGACACGGTGAGCGCCCCGTTTGGTGCTCGTCGTGCCACTTCCTCTGCCTATCAGGAGGTTCCCATGAAGCTGCAACTGACATCACTCGCCATCATCCTGCTGCTCCCGGTCGCTGCCGCGGCCGCGCCGCGTGATCGGGCGCCGGTCGGCTCGGTCCATCAGATCAGCGATCATCAACTCCAAGTATGCTTCAAGCACACGTCGAGACCGGACGTCGGCACATCACTGGCGATCCAGCGCGGCTTCGTCGCTTACAAGAGCAGCGGCGCCACGCTATACAGAACCATTGGTCACGCGCGCGTCACCGCTGCCGAAGACTCGTGCGTGACCGCTGAGCTGGTGGACGGCGCCGCGAACCGCTACGACCGCGTCATCACGGAGGACGTGACTGCTGCTGCCCAAAAGGGCGACGGCGATTGCCCTTGCTGACGAAGTATGACCACCTGGGCATTCGCAGCTGCGCGGGTGGTCTTTTTTGTATCCATCACCTCAACCAAGGAGAACTCATGAAAACGCCTACCCTCGTACTCGCGCTTGCTCTGCTGACCGCCTGTTCGTCGCCATCAGGGGATGCGAATGCCCCCACGTCGGCGAGCCATCCGGAAACACCCGCAGAATGGAAGGCATCCACGACGGCGTCAGCCTCCAACGAATCGATGCCCATGCCAGAAATGGCTCCGGCGGCCACTAGGGCGTCGGCTAGCGGCACCGTCGAGGCGGTCGACACCGCCGCCAAGACCATCACGATTGCCCATGGGCCGATCGATGCTCTGAAATGGCCGGCGATGACCATGACCTTCAAAGCCCCTGACGTGGATCTGGCCACCCTGAAACAGGGCGATCAAGTTGGCTTCGAACTCACCTCGACCGGCATGGATGGCACCATCACAAAAATAGCGCGCAAATAGTGCGCGTCGGCAAATGGGGCGCGCACGGTCGCGCCCCAGGCGTTGGCTGCTCTGTCTTGGAAGCGAAGCGTGTAATCCGGTTAGACTAAGTATTACTTAGTTTAATCGAGCCTAGCGGACGCGCATGATTCCTGCAGACGAACTCGCCAGGCTGATGCATCAGGCGCTCTCCGACAAATCGGCGGAACCGGCCTTCTTCCGTGCACTTCTGGATGCGACGGTCTACGCTCACACGCCTCGCAATGGTCGTAGTGGACGTCTGTGTTTCATCCAGTTCACAACGCCTGATGGTCTGACGGTGTTGCCATTCTTTACTGAAGAATCGCAGGCGAGAATCGCGGCCGGGTCTGCCGCAACCGTCGTGGTGCTTGCCGGGCGTCAATTGTTCGAATGGACGCGGGGTGCGACACTGATGCTCAACCCAAACGACGTCAGTTGTACCTTGTATCCCGAAGAGATCGCAGCGTTGCTCGATCACGGAGAGGTAGCCATCGTCGAGCGGGTTGATACGGGTAGTCAGCAGCTTTGGGTAGGGCCTGCCAGCCAGAGGCCTGCCTGGTTGGTCGACCGGTTGATTGCGCTTTACGCGGGTCTGGATTGTGTCGCGGCGGCTTATCTGGCTGACATCGGTGCACCCGAAGGCTCCGAACAGCCAGGACTGTTGGTTGCCGTCTCTGTGCCGTCGAAAGATGCTGAGCGTGTCGCCCGCGCCACGACGACGGAATTGCAGCCGCACTGCCAAGCGCTACGTACCAGCGTCGACATGACCGCTTTTGAACCTGGCGATCTGCCGGGTTGGTTAAAGGACGCCAGCCTTGAACCGTTCTATGTGCGGGCCATGGGCGAGCGTATACGCCTTGGTCCTCAGGGCCTGCAGTAATGGCTTCGCCACGAGAAGGTGAAGTTCTCGCTGAGCAGGTAGCTACGGAATTCGTACATGCGTTGTTCCCGAGTTTCCGCACGCCAGCGTTTTTAGCCTGCCTAGACGATTTGTGCGCCAAAGCAGTGCTCGCTGCAATTTCGCGAGCGGCAGGTGCCAGGGGAGTTGCCACAGAGATCATCGATCTGCGTCCTGCGCCTACTGAGCGCCTCGCTGAGATAACCAAACGGCTATGTGGGTTTGAGGGTAGGCGCGAGCGGAAGGATGCGCCTGCGGTCAGCGTGCTTGTGCTGGATGGGTTCGATCTACTGGAAGGAGCGGACAACGAAGGGCCGACCTATCCATTCCGTTCGGAGTTTCAATTCGACGAAGATTTCCGCTGGCTCTTCATGGGGCGCGATTGGCGCCGACTCCGGCGGCTATTTGGCACCTACCGTCTGCCGCTGTATCAAGCCGCGTCTGATCTCACGCCTAAGCTTTGGCGAGCGTAATGAGGCAACAACTACGACAACTTGCGCTCATTAAGTAATTGATATTCATATTGTTTATTGACTTTTCTTCTGTTTCAAACCCTTCAGATCTGCTGTTTAGAATCCCGTTCTATGTCCGCTTCCGACGAAGTCACATGGCTGGTAGGGTTAATGCACGTTGTCAGCTAGCTTCCCCACGAACGATGGGGCCATGGTCAAAAGTGCACAGCTAAAGGAATTTTTAAAGTGTTCGGCTCTGTTTCAAATCGGCGGGTTGAGGCGCCTAAAATTGGTCTGTTTGCAAAAAAGTGTCCAAGCGGGCGCCGCGCCCTAGCAGATCTGGTTCCGCTCGACGCCAACAACCGCGCGCTGGTCGCCGCCGGCCTGCGACGCCTGCGCGGCGGACGCGGTTGCGCCGGCCTGCAGGCATTGGCCGAGATCTCCGGCCGCGAGGCCGCGAAGCTGAGTGCGGCCGATATCGGTTTCGCGATTGCCCCGCGCCTGAATGCCGCGGGCCGGCTGGAGGACATGTCGCTTGGCATCGAATGCCTGCTGTGCGACGACGCCGCGCGTGCGCGCGAGCTGGCGGAAATCCTCCACGGCATCAACGCCGAACGCCGCGGCGTGCAGCAGCAGATGACCGACCAGGCCGCGGCGGCGCTTGCGCGGCTTGCCGGCGACGAAGGCGACGCGCCGATCGCCGCGTGCCTGTTCGACCCGGAATGGCACCCGGGCGTGGTCGGCCTGGTCGCGTCGAAGATGAAGGACCGCCTGCACCGGCCGGTGATCGCGTTCGCGCCGGCCGAGCCGGGCAGTGCGACGCTGCGCGGCTCGGCGAGATCGATTCCCGGCTTCCACATCCGCGACGCGCTGGCCGCGATCGACGCCGCGCAACCGGGGCTGATCGGCAAGTTCGGCGGGCATGCGATGGCGGCCGGCCGGTCGCTGGACGAGGCCGGCCTGCCGGCGTTCCGCGACGCTTTCGCCGCCCATGCCGCGGCGGTGCTGGCGCCGGAGCAGGTGCAGGCGGAAATCCTCAGCGACGGCGAACTGCTGCCGCACGAATTCGACCGTGCCCACGCCGAGGCCCTGCGCGACGGCGGCCCGTGGGGGCAGGGCTTCCCCGAACCGCTGTTCGACGGCGAATTCGGGGTGGCCGACTGGCGCGTGGTCGGCGAGCGCCATCTCAAGCTGGTGCTGCGTCTCGAAGGCCGCCGCGAGCCGCTCAATGCCATCCACTTCGGCGGCTGGCGCGATATGCCGCCGCCGCCGCGCGTGCGGCTGGCCTATCGGCTCGCCCCCGACGATTACCGCGGCGGGCAGGCTATCCAGCTGCTGGTCGAGCATCTGCAAGCGGCGTCGCCGGCGTAGCCTTCCACTTCAGCCCGAACAGCGGCCGCAGCGGCGGGATGCGGCGGACGATTTCATAACCGCCAAAACACGCGGCGAAGGTCAGCGCCACCAGCAACGGACCTTCCAGCAGCACCGGCAGGTCCAGCGGCTTGGACGCATGCGCCAGTACGACGATCACGCTCTGGTGCAGGATGTAGACCGGGAAGACCGCCGGCGTGAGGTAGCGCAGGGCGCGGCTGTCGGCGTTGCGGAAGCGGTACGCGAAGCCGAATGCGGCGGCGATGGCGCACCACTGCTCGATTGCCCACGTCACGCGCAACAGCATCCGCATCGCGTCCGGCGGCGGATTGTCGTCGCCGTAACCCGAGAAGT
Organism: Pseudoxanthomonas sangjuensis; assembly: GCF_010211755.1. Taxonomy (GTDB): domain Bacteria; phylum Pseudomonadota; class Gammaproteobacteria; order Xanthomonadales; family Xanthomonadaceae; genus Pseudoxanthomonas_A; species Pseudoxanthomonas_A sangjuensis. Next base: position 31,696 of record NZ_PDWR01000010.1, read on the forward strand.
ACCAGACGCCGATCAGTGTCAGGTAGCCGGCCAGCGCCGCGGCCAGTGCGGTCCAGCGCCGGCGTTGCAGCGATTCCCAGAATCCGTCCGCGAACGCCAGCAGGTAGCCCAGCAGGAACATCGGGAAGTACTGCGCATGGTTGTACCAGTCGTCGACGAGGTCATGGGTCGACCCGAAGCGCCCCACCAGCGCCAGCCGGGCCAGCGCCAGCCACAGGACCGGCCAGACCAGCACGCCCGCGCCGGACAGCCTGCGACCGAGCCATGCGCCGACGGCCTCCACCGGCTTCGGCGCCAGCTTCGACACCAGCCACAGCACGACGGTGTACGCCCACAGGTAGGCGAGGAACCACAGGTGGTTCCAGGTCGGGCTGTCCACGCAGTCGCCGGGCGCCGTGCAGTAGATGTCGCCGGCCCGCAGGTAGGTGGCCATGAAGGCGGCATAGCCCGCGTGGTAGCCGCCGGGCACCTTCTCCGCCAGTTCCAGGTAGACCTGCGGCGGCACCACCACGAACATCCCGAACAGCAACGGCAGCAGCAGTCGCCACGAGCGCGGGCCAAGGAAGCGCCCCCCGTCGCGCCGTGCCTTGCCCAGCAGGAAGGCGGTGGCGACGCCCGACACCACGAACAGCAGCGACATCCGCCATGGGCTGGTCAGCAGCATCAGCGGCTCCAGCGCCGTGCCGGCGTACGGGCTTTTCACGTGCCAGTCCCAGCTCACGTAGTACATGCCCACGTGGTAGAAGACCAGCAGGCCGAAGGCGCAGATGCGCACCCAGTCGATGTCGTGGCGGCGGGACATGGCGTGCTCCGGTCGGGAAGAAGGCGCGCAGCTTCGTTGGCCGTGGCCGGGCCCGCCAGCGGGAAGTGACCGGTGGCGGGGAAAAGGGGCGAAGCGCAGGCCGGCGGGGACGATCCGGGGCGGGTTGCGGCCCGGGCGGCATAAAATGCGCGGATGAATCCGCCGGCCCCCACCGCCTACGAACGCTTCCAGCCCTGGCGGCGCAGCTTCGAGGTCGGGTTCTGGGTGTTGCAGTACCTGATCGGCGCGGTTGCCAACAGCATCACCGTCAACATGGACGTGCGCCGTTTGCAGCTCGGCTTCACCGCCTGGCAGCCGGCGGTCTGGGAGGCCAGCAGTTCGCTGGTCGCGCTGGCCCTGGTGCCGGCCGTGGTGGTGTTCACCCGGCGCTGGCCGTTGCACCTGGACAACTGGCGGCGGCTGTTGCCGCTGCACCTGCTGGGCAGCATCGTCTGGTCGGTCCTGCATGTCGCCGGGATGGTCGCGATCCGCAAGGCGGTCTACGCCAGCCAGGGGCAACACTACGACTTCGGCCTGTGGTGGTGGGAATTCGGCTACGAATACCTGAAGGACGTGCGCTCGTATGCCGGCGTGATACTGACCATCGAGGGCTACCGGCTGCTGATGCGGCGCCTGCAGGGCGAGGCCAGCCTGCTGTCCGCGCCGGACGACGGCCTGCCGCTCGAGCCGGTCGAACGGCCCGAGCGCTTCCTGGTGCGCAAGCTGGGCCGCGAGTTCCTGGTCGCGGCCAACGACATCGAATGGCTGCAGGCCGCGGGCAACTACGTCAACCTGCGCGTGCGCGGCCACGACTACCCACTGCGCAGCACGATCGCCGGAATCGAAGCCAAACTCGACCCGGCGCGCTTCGCGCGCATCCACCGCAGCTACATCGTCAACCTCGACCAGGTGGCCTCGATCGAGCCGCTGGACACCGGCGACGCCCGCGTGCACATGAAGGACGGCGCGACCCTGCCGGGCAGCCGCACCTACCGCGGGGAACTGCGCGGGCGGCTCGGCGCCGAGCCATGAAACCCCCGCGTTTGCTAGAATCGACGGCCATTTTCCGCATCGTTTCCCCGCCATGATCGAACTGAACCCCATCCGCCAGCGCATCGCCGACCTGCAGGAACGGTTGGCCTCGCTCCGGGGGTATCTTTGACTACGATTCCAAGCGCGAACGCCTGGAAGAAGTGAGCCGGGAGCTGGAAAGCCCCGACATCTGGAACAACCCCGAATACGCCCAGCAGCTCGGCCGCGAGCGCTCGCTGCTGGACAAGACCGTCAACGGCATCCGCGAACTGGACGAAGGCCTGTCCGGCGCCAGCGAGCTGCTCGAGCTCGCCGAGATGGAGAACGACGACGACACCGCGCAGGCGGTTTCCGACGACGTCGAGCGCTACTCGAAGGGCGTGGAGAAGCTGGAATTCCAGCGCATGTTCTCCGGCGAGATGGATTCGGCCAACGCCTTCGTCGACATCCAGGCCGGCGCCGGCGGCACCGAGGCGCAGGACTGGGCCGAGATGCTGCTGCGCATGTACCTGCGCTGGGCCGAATCGCGCGGCTGGAAGGTCGAGCTGATGGAAGCAAGCGCCGGCGAAGTCGCCGGCATCAAGTCGGCGACGTTCCGCGTCGAGGGCGACTACGCCTACGGCTGGCTGAAGACCGAGATCGGCGTGCACCGGCTGGTGCGCAAGTCGCCGTTCGACTCCGACAACCGCCGCCACACCAGCTTCACCAGCGTGTTCGTCTCGCCGGAAGTCGACGACAACATCGACATCGAGATCAACCCGGCCGACCTGAAGACCGACGTGTACCGTTCCAGCGGCGCCGGCGGCCAGCACGTCAACAAGACCGAATCGGCGGTGCGCATCACCCACGTGCCCAGCGGCGTGGTCGTCGCCTGCCAGACCGAGCGCAGCCAGCACGCCAACCGCGACCGCGCGATGAAGATGCTGAAGGCCAAGCTGTACGAGATCGAGATCCAGAAGCGCAACGCCGAGAAGAACGCGCTGGAAGCCACCAAGTCCGACATCGGCTGGGGCAGCCAGATCCGCAACTACGTGCTCGACCAGTCGCGGATCAAGGACCTGCGCACCGGCGTCGAACGCAGCGACACGCAGAAGGTGCTGGACGGCGACCTCGACGAGTTCCTCGAAGCCAGCCTGAAGGCCGGCCTGGACGCCGGCGCCAAGCGCATCGACGCATAATCCATCCCACCGACGTTCCCTTCGTTCCCCTGCAGCCGACGCCATGACCGACCAGACCGCCAATCCCGCGCCCATCGCCGACGAGAACAGCCTCATCGCCGAGCGCCGCGCGAAACTGGCGGCGCTGCGCGGGCAGGGCATCGCCTACCCGAACGACTTCCGCCGCGAGCATTACGCCGGCGACCTGCAGGCCGAGTTCGCCGACAAGGAACGGTGGACCGCCGAGGCGCTGGAAGCCGCGGGGAGGGAAGTGAAGCTGGCGGGCCGCCTGCTGGCCAAGCGGGTGATGGGCAAGGCCAGCTTCGCGCAGATCCAGGACGAATCGGGCCGCATCCAGCTGTTCCTGCAGGCGAACGCGCTGGGCGAGACCTACGAAGCGTTCAAGGGCTGGGACATCGGCGACATCGTCGCGGTCGAGGGCGGGCTGACCCGGACCCGGACCGGCGAGCTGTCGGTGAAGGCGCAGAAGCTGCGCCTGCTGACCAAGTCCCTGCGGCCGCTGCCGGACAAGTTCCATGGCCTCAGCGACGTCGAGCAGCGCTACCGGCAGCGCTACGTCGACCTGATCGTCACTCCGGAAGCGCGCGAGGTCTTCATCAAGCGCAGCAAGATCATCCGCGAAATCCGCAACTGGCTCGACGACCGGCGCTTCCTCGAAGTGGAAACGCCGATGATGCACTACATCCCCGGCGGCGCCACGGCCAAGCCGTTCACGACCCACCACAATGCGCTGGGCCTGGACCTGTACCTGCGCGTCGCGCCGGAGCTGTACCTGAAGCGCCTGGTCGTCGGCGGGCTGGAGCGCGTCTACGAGATCAACCGCAACTTCCGCAACGAAGGCGTCAGCACCCGGCACAACCCGGAATTCACCATGCTCGAACTGTACGAGGCCTATGCCACGTACAACGAGATCATGGACCTGACCGAGAGCGTGATCCGCGATACCGCGCTGAAGGTGCTCGGTACCGCGCAGGTCGAATGGGAGGGGCAGGCGATCGACCTCGGCCCGAAGTTCCGCCGCTGGCGCATGGACGAGGCGGTGCGCCACCACAACCCGGAGATCGCCGCGGAAGACTGCACCGACCGCGACGCGCTGCTGCGCCATTGCGAACGCCTGAAGCTCAAGGTCAAGCCGTCGTACGGCTGGGGCAAGCTGCTGCTGGAGATCTTCGAGGCGACGGTCGAGCACCACCTCGTCCAGCCGACCTTCATCACCGCCCACCCGGTCGAGGTCTCGCCGCTGGCCCGCGCCAGCGACACCGAGCCGGGCTATACCGACCGCTTCGAGTTGTTCATCAACGGCAAGGAAATCGCCAACGGCTTCTCCGAGCTGAACGACCCGGAGGACCAGGCCGCGCGCTTCCGGGCCCAGGTCGAGGCGAAGGAGGGCGGCGACGACGAGGCCATGCACTACGACGCCGACTACATCCGCGCGCTCGAGGTCGGCCTGCCGCCGACCGGCGGCCTGGGCATCGGCATCGACCGCCTGGTCATGCTGCTGACCGGTTCGGACTCGATCCGCGACGTGCTGCTGTTCCCGTACATGCGCCCGGAAAACCCGGGCTGAGCCGGGTCAATCGCTGACGCGGTGGGGCACTTTCGGCCCGGTCCCCGCCCGGGTTCGGGCAGGCCCCGGCCGGCATTCCCGGGCGCCGCCCGTGGCCTGCGTCCGGGCAAAACCCCCATTCACGTGGAATATGTGACCAAAATCGCATATTTTCCCGGCCGTGGCCGGCCCGGCGGCGGCGGGCGTGCCTGCTGGCCCGGCTTATGCGTCACTCTTCAGAAAATGGTTTAAGCGCCTGTCGCAGCCGGGGCCCGACCCCGACCCCGGCCGGCGCCCCGGACGGCCGGCGGATATCCGGCCGCCCGGTCGACGACGAGGGCAACGACATGTTGGATGCCAACCGGGCGGGCGGCGCTGTATCCTCCCAAGCTGGCCACGACGCGTGGCAGTACGGGGAAGGCAACGCATTGAACATCGTGATCGTCGACGATCAGACTTCTGCGCGCACGATGCTCAGGCACGTGATCGAAGACATCGCCTCGGAGCTGAACGTACACGATTTCGGCGACCCGCAGGTCGCGCTGAGCTGGTGCGAGAACAATCGCACCGACCTGCTGCTGCTCGACTACCGCATGCCCGGCATGGACGGGCTCGAGCTGGCGCGGCGCTTCCGGCGCCTGCCGCTGCACCGCGACATCCCGATCATCCTGATCACCGTGGTCGGCGACGAGCCGATCCGCCAGGCCGCGCTGGAAGCCGGCGTCATCGATTTCCTGGTCAAGCCGGTGCGCCCGCGCGAACTGCGCGCGCGCTGCCGCAACCTGCTGCAGCTGCGCCAGCAGTCGGAGAACGTCAAGCAGCGCGCGATGTCGCTGGAGCAGCGCCTGCTGTCGAGCATGCACGAAGTCGAGGAGCGCGAGCGCGAGACCCTGTCGCGGCTGGCGCGCGCCATCGAATACCGCGACAGCGGCACCAGCGCCTACCTCGAGCGCATGGCCCATTTCGCCGGCCTGATCGCCGAGATGATCGGCCTGCCGGAAGACGACGCCCGCGCGATCGAACTGGCCGCGCCGCTGCACGACATTGGCAAGATCGCCATTCCCGACGCGATCCTGATGAAGCCGGGCCCGCTGACCGACGAGGAAATGGCGGTCATGCGCCGCCATCCGCTGATCGGCCACGAGCTGCTTTCCGGCAGCCACAACCGCTTCATCCAGTCCGGCGCGGTCATCGCGTTGCGCCACCACGAACGCTACGACGGCAGCGGCTACCCGGACGGCCTGGCCGGCGACGCGATCCCGCTGGAAGCGCGGATCGTCGCCGTCGCCGACGTGCTCGACGCGCTGCTGTCGCCGCGCCCCTACAAGAAGGCGTGGGAGATGGATGCCGCGCTGGCCTATCTGTACGCGCAACGCGGGCGCCTGTTCGACCCGGTCTGCGTGGAAGCGCTGGTCCGCGGCCGCGACCGCCTGGGCGACATCTACTCGCGCTACTCGACGACGCGCCGCCCGGGCCTGGAGTGACGCAGCGATGAACCCGGCCCATCCGCTGAGCTGGATCAGGAACCGCCTCTCGCGGCGCCAGGATAGCGAGCACGGTCAGGCGCTGGTACGCATCGCCCTGATTTCGATCATCCTGGCGTACACGCTGCTGCATTCTTCGCGCGGCGGCGGATCCGATTCGACCGCGTTGACCATCGTGCTGTCCGGCCTCGCGAACGGCCTGCTGATCTTCGCCTGGCTGCTGTGGAAACCGGCCAAGTCGAACCCGCGCCGCGTCCTCGGCATGTTCGCCGACTACGGCCTGTTGGCCGCGGCGATGGTCGCCATGGGCGAGCCGCTGGCCTGGGGCTACATCGTGCTGATGTGGGTCACCGTCGGCAACGGCCTGCGCTATGGCAACCGCTACCTGATCGCGGCGGTGGCGATGGCCGTGGTCAGCTTCGCCTGCGTGGTGGCCTTCAACGATTACTGGCAGCGCAACCTGAGCCTCGGCATCGGCCTGCTGCTGGGCCTGGTCGCGGTGCCGATGTACCTGTCGGGCCTGCTGCGGCAGCTGACCCATGCGACCGAGGAAGCGCGGCGCGCCAACGAGGCCAAGAGCCGCTTCCTCGCCAACATGAGCCACGAGTTCCGCACGCCGCTGAACGGTCTGGCGGGCATGTCCGAACTGCTGGCGACCACGCGCCTCGACACCGAGCAGCGCGAATGCCTTTCGACGATCCAGGCCTCGACGCGCAGCATGTTGGCGCTAGTCGAGGACGTGCTCGACATCTCCGCGATCGAGGCGGGCAAGCTCAAGCTGGACGTGGTCGATTTCGCCCCGCGCGAAGTGATCCAGAACATCGGCCTGATCCTGCTGCCGCAGGCGCGCGCCAAGCGCCTGGAGTACGTGGTCGAGGTGGCGGACGATGTGCCGGAGAAACTGCGCGGCGACGCACGCCACCTGCGGCAGATCCTGCTCAACCTGGCCGGCAACGCGGTCAAGTTCACCGACAAGGGTTCGATCCGGCTGCGCGTCGAGACGGTCGCCGCGGGCGACGATGCGTCGGTGCACCTGCGCTTCACCGTCGCCGATACCGGCATCGGCATTCCGGCCCATCTCCGCGCGCGGCTGTTCGACGCGTTCGAACAAGGCGATACCAGCCTGTCGCGCCGTTCCAGCGGCACCGGACTGGGCACGACCATCGCCAAGGGCCTGGTCGATGCCATGGGCGGCACCATCGGTTTCGAAAGCGCCGAGAAGCGCGGCAGCACGTTCTGGGTGGAGTTGCCGTTCGCCGCGATCGCCCCGGCGCAAGAGAAGCGGCCGTTCGTGCCGGCCGTGGTCGAATCCTTCCAGGAAGCGGGCGAAGCGAACGTCATCGCCTTCTCCGACCCGTTCCTGCGCCATCGCGCGCGCGTGCGCGGCCTGCAGATCCTGGTGGCCGACGACCACGAGGCCAACCGCATGGTATTGCAACGCCTGCTGCAGAAGGCCGGCCATCGCGTCACCTGCGTCGGCAACGGCGAGGAAGTGCTGAACATGGTCGAAGCGTCGGATTACGACGCCGTGATCTGCGACCTGCACATGCCGGAGTTGAGCGGGCTGGACCTGCTGAAGCAGTTGCGGATCATGGAAGCCGGCAGCGGCTCGCGCACCCCGGTGCTGATCTTCAGCGCCGACGTCACGCCCGAATCGGTGCGGCGCTGCGAGCAGGCCGGCGCGCGCGCCTTCCTGGCCAAGCCGATCGTGGTCGGCCGCCTGCTCGATACCCTCGCCGAAATCGCGGCGACCGATGGCCGTGGTGCGCCGGCCGCGCCGGCGGCCCCCATTCCCGTCGCGCGCAACCCGGCGCCGGCGCTCGACGACGGCATCCTCGACGTCACCGTGCTGAATGAACTGACTTCGCTCGGCCTCGGCGAGGCCTTCGAGCGCGAATTCATCGCCCAGTGCCTCAACGATGCCGACGGCTGCATCGGCGCGATTTCGCATGCGATGGAGCGTGGCGACATCGAGCACATCCGCGAGCATGCGCATGCGCTGAAGGGCGTGGCCAGCAACCTCGGGCTGGTGCGGGTCGCGGCGGCCAGCAGCGAACTGATGCGGTTGAGCGATTGGCAGATTTCGCAGGAATGGCGCCAGCGCCTGGCCGCCATCAACAACCATCTCAGCCAGGGCCGGTTGGCGCTGGAAGCGCGCGAGAAACAGCGTGCCGGCGCGCCCGGCAGCCAGGGCGAACGCACCTGAATCCGCATGCCGCATCCGTGCGATGCGGTAACCGCGTACGGATGGCGGAAAAGAATCGGGGCCGCCCCTTGCGGAGCGGCCCCGTATCCTTCGATTCCAGCCGGGATTCGATCGGATCAGGCGGCAGCTTGGCTCGCCGCGCGCCGCTCCTGTGCGCGGACGATGCGCTCCATCATCCGCAGCGACTTGTCGCCCAGCGACAGCGCGGTGTCGACCCAGACTTCGGTGATGCCGATCAGTTCGTTGTAGCCGACCGGTTGCGCGAGGTTGCGGCAGGAATTCAGCGCCAGGTGCGCGTGCGGCGCGCGCTGCTGCCGTGCGATCAGGTCCTGCACCGCGGCTTCGCCCTGTCCCTTCGGTACCAGCACGTCGACCACGCCCATCCGGTACATCTCGTCGCTGCTGTAGATGTTGCCGTCGAGGATGATCTTCTCCGCCAGTTGCGGCGAAACGCGCTTGCACAGGAACGAATACGCGCCCATGCCCGGGAACAGGCCGAACAGTACTTCCGGCAGGCCCATGTCGACGCCTTCCTCGGCGACGATGGTGTGGCAGGAGAGGGCGATCTCGAGGCCGCCGCCCAGCGCGTCGCCCTGGACCAGGGCGACGGTGCGCACGTCGCCGCCGAGGCCGGTATTCAACTGGTGCACGCCGTCGACGCAGCGCCGCGCATAGGACAGCAGGTGTTCGCGGTCGCCACTGCGGATCAGCTTGGCGAACAGTTCGAGGTCGCCGCCGAGGTTGAAGGCTTGCGCGGCCGAGGCGACCACGAGGTGGCGCAACTTGCCCGCCTGGCGCTGCGATTCGCGCAGCGTCGCGGAGCTCAGGAAGCTGAGCACGTCGTCGAGCATCTGGCTGTGGAAGCAGGGGCGGGTGCCCGGCGCCGCGTCGGCGTGCATGTACATCCAGTGGCTGGCGCCATTGGGTTCGGATTCGACGCGGATGGTCGGATAGGCGCGGGCGCGCATCAGTTTTTCGACATTGTTCATGGCGGTTACCTCAGGGCTGGATTCGGTGTTGGAACGGTCGGATATCGGTTGAGCGGGCGGCTGAACCTGAACGGATGCTACACCTCAGTCGCAAAAAAAAAGCAAGTCCCCCCTTTTTTCCGGGGAATGGCGGTTTGGAATCAGTCGCTTACGTCAAAAATGTGAACGGCGTCACATAATTTACGGATGTGAAGACAATGAAAAGGCCGGCTGAGCCGGCCTTTTCTGGTGAGATGCGCGGATTGTTGCCGTCAGGCGGCGGCGGGAGCGGCGGTTTCGCGCAGTTCCTTGCGCAGGATCTTGCCGACGTTGGTCTTCGGCAGCTCGTTGCGGAACTCGACGTGCTTCGGCTGCTTGTAACCGGTCAGGTTCTCGCGGCAGAACTCCTTGACCTGTTCCGCGGTCAGCGCCGGATCCTTCCTGACGATGAAGACCTTGACCGCCTCGCCGGACTTTTCGTCCGGCACGTCGATCGCGGCGACCTCGAGCACGCCGGGCATGCCGGCGATCACGTCCTCGATCTCGTTCGGATACACGTTGAAGCCCGACACCAGGATCATGTCCTTCTTGCGGTCGACGATGTAGAAGAAACCGTTCGCGTCCATCTTCGCCATGTCGCCGGTGTGCAGCCAGCCGTCGGCGTCGATGACGTTCGCGGTTTCGTCGGGGCGTTGCCAGTAGCCCTTCATCACCTGCGGACCCTTCACGCACAGCTCGCCTACTTCGCCGGCCGGCAGCCGGCGGCCGTCGTCGGCCTTGACGCAAACGTCGGTGGACGGGATCGGCAGGCCGATCGAGGCGTTGTAGTCCTTCAGGTCGAGCGGGTTGATGCAGGCGGCGGGCGAGGTTTCGGTGAGGCCGTAGGCTTCGACCAGGGTCACGCCGGTGACCTTCTTCCACTTCTCGGCCACCGCACGTTGCACCGCCATGCCGCCGCCGAGGGTCAGCTTGAGGCTGGAGAAATCCAGCTGGTCGAAGCCAGGCGTGTTCAACAGGCCGTTGAACAGCGTATTGACGCCGGTGATCGCGGTGAACCGGACCTTCTGCAATTCCTTGACGAAACCCGGCATGTCGCGCGGGTTGGTGATCAGGTGATTCAGGCCGCCGATCTTCATCAGCACCAGGCCGTTCGCGGTGAGCGCGAAGATGTGGTACAGCGGCAACGCGGTGATGATCGTTTCCTGGCCGGGCTGCAGCACGGTACCGAGCCACGCCGAGGCCTGCTGCATGTTGGCGACCAGGTTGCGGTGGGTCAGCATCGCCCCCTTGGCCACGCCGGTGGTGCCGCCGGTGTACTGCAGGAAGGCGATGTCGTCGGGCTCGATGTCGATCTTCGGCAGCGCGTAGGCCTTGCCCAGTTTGAGCACGTCGTTGAAGCGGATCGCGCCGGGCAACGCGTAGTCCGGCACCATCTTCTTCACGTACTTCAGCACGAAGTTGATCAGCGGGCCCTTCGGGAAGCCGAGCAGATCGCCCAGTCCGGTGGTGATGACCTGCTTCAGCGGCGTCTCGTGCGCGACCTGCTGCACGGTATGGCCGAAGTTGTCGACTACCAGCAGCACGCTGGCGCCGGAATCGACCAGCTGGTGCTTGAGCTCGCGCGGCGTGTACATCGGGTTGACGTTGACCACGGTCAGCCCGGCGCGCAGCGTGCCGAACAGCGCGATCGGGTACTGCAGGCAGTTCGGCATCATGATGGCGACGCGGTCGCCTTTCTTCAGCTTGAGCTCGCCGAGCAGGTAGCCGGCGAACTGGCGGCTGAGCTCGTCGATTTCGGCGTAGCTGAAGGTCTTGCCGAAGTTGGAGAACGCCGGGCGGTCGCGGAACTTGCCGATGGCGGCGTCGAGCACGGAGACGATGGAGCGGTATTCGTCCAGGTCGATCTCATGCGGGATCCCCGCCGGGTAGCTCTTGAACCACGGCCGATCTTCACTCATCTTGCTTCCCCCTCCGGGCTGTCTGGCTGGTTCTGGCGACGGGCGTCTGGGTCCCCTCGCGGCATTTTAGCGGATGAGCATACCGTTCCGAATGGTAAACGCGAAACCCACCCGTGCCGGGCCGCGGCCCTCACGCCCGTTGTCCCGGCGCGTCGCGGCGGCGCTGCTGGCGATGGCGGTGTCCGTCCTGCCCGCCTGCGGCAGGGCGCCGGCGGAAACGCGCCTGCGGCAGCAGGTCGAAGCGATGCAGGACGCGGTTTCGCAGCGCGATCCGCGCGGCTTCATGCAGGGCGTTGCCGCGGATTTCCAGGGCAATGGCGGCATGGATCGTGATGCGTTGCACAACCTGCTGCGGGTACAGGTACTGGCCAACGCCAGCATCGGCGTCGTCAGCGGCCCGCTCGACGTGCAGGTCAGCGGCGACACCGCGCGCGTGCGCTTCCAGGCCGCATTGACCGGGGGCTCGGGGCGTTTCGTGCCGGACCGCGCCCAGGCCTACGAGATCGACAGTGGCTGGCGCGAAGAGGACGGCGAGTGGCGCGTGTACTACGCGAAGTGGGAGGCGAAGCTGTAGGCGGCGGTCATTTGCAACGGCGATAGGGGGAACCGTCCACCAGTGCCTTGTTGCGCGGACCCAGCGGCGGGCCGCCTTGCCAGCCCTCGTCATGTGGCGTGATGGCCAGCACGCCGGCCGTCTCGTCGGCATTGAAGGTCATCAGGATCGGATAGTTGCCATCGCTTCCGAACGGGAAGAACCACTGGCTGATGCCTTGGTAGAAGTTCCCGCCGTAGCTGGCGGCGTACTCCAGGCGGACGACCCGGTCCTTCTTCCCGGCCACTTCGAAGGTCATGCCGTTCGCGTCGACGACGACCTGCGGCTGGCGCTGGCAATTGCCGGCGGGCGCGTAGCGGCCGAACAGCGGCGCGAAATCCTTCAGGTCGTCGATCTCGACCGCGTTCGCGGTGGAAATGGCCGCGATGGTCGCCAGTACGGCGACCGTGGGTGCTGGCAGGCGCATCGTCGTTCTCCCCGATTCGCGGCGTCGCCACGGTAGCGGCATCGCAATGAGTGACAACGCGAAGGCGGGGGCGGCGCGGCAACCGTCCGTCGGAAATGCGGCTTGCCTGCATTGCGGCGGCTGCGCCAAGCGCCGGCCGCAGCCGCCCCAGGTCGTTCCTTTACGCGGCCTTCTTCGCCGCCAGTTGCCGCAATACGTAATGCAGCAGGCCGCCATGGCGGAAGTATTCGACTTCCTTCGGCGTCAGCAGCAGCACGTCGACGTCGAATTCGACCTTCTTGCCGTCCGGCTTGGTCGCCACGACCCTGGCGACCTTCGACGCACCGTCCTGCAGGCCGGTGATGTCGATGGTTTCCGGCCCTTCCAGGCCCAGCGAGGCGGCATTCTGGCCGTCGCGGAAGCGCAACGGCAGCACGCCCATGCCGACCAGGTTGGAGCGGTGGATGCGCTCGAAGCTTTCGGCGACCACCGCCCTGATCCCGAGCAGGTTGGTGCCCTTGGCCGCCCAGTCGCGCGACGAGCCGGTGCCGTATTCCTTGCCGGCGAAGACCACGGTCGGCACGCCGGCGGCCTTGTACTTCACCGCGGCGTCGTAGATCGACATCTTCTCCGGCGGCGTGCTGCCGAAATACAGCGTGTTGCCGCCTTCCTCGCCGCCGAAGAACAGGTTCTTGATGCGGATGTTGGCGAAGGTGCCGCGCACCATCACGTCGTCGTTGCCGCGGCGCGAGCCGTAGCTGTTGAAATCCACCGGCTGCACCCCGCGCGAGACCAGGAACCGCCCCGCCGGCGAGTCCTTCTTGATGTTGCCGGCCGGGGAGATGTGGTCGGTGGTGATCGAATCGCCGAAGATGCCCATCACCCGCGCGCCATGGATGTCGGCGATGTGCCCGACCCGCATGGTCATGCCGTCGAAGTAGGGCGGGTTCTTGATGTAGGTGGAATCCGCGTTCCAGTCGTACAGGTCGCCGTCCGGGGAAGCGATCGTGTTCCAGCGCGTGTCGCCCTTGAACACGTCGGCATAGTTCTGCTTGAACATCTCCGGGCCGATGGTCGAGGCGATGAAGTCGCCGATCTCCTTGTTGCTCGGCCAGATGTCGCGCAGGAACACCGGCTGGCCGTCGCTGCCGGTGCCCAGCGGCTCGGCGGTCAGGTCGATGTCGGTGGTGCCGGCCAGCGCGTAGGCCACCACCAGCGGCGGCGAGGCGAGGTAGTTCATCTTGACCTCGGCGTGGATGCGGCCCTCGAAGTTGCGGTTGCCCGACAGCACCGAGGCGACGACCAGGTCGCCGGCGGCGATGCCGGCGCTGACCTCGACCGGCAACGGGCCGGAATTGCCGATGCAGGTGGTGCAGCCGTAGCCGACCACGTAGAAGCCGATCTTCTCCAGCGCTTCCAGCAGGCCGGCCTTCTGCAGGTAGTCGGTGACCACGCGCGAACCGGGGCCGAGCGAGGTCTTGACCCACGGCTGGCGGGTCAGGCCCTTCGCCGCCGCGTTGCGCGCCAGCAGGCCGGCGCCGATCATCACCGCGGGGTTCGAGGTGTTGGTGCACGAGGTGATCGCGGCGATGACCACCGCGCCGTCCTTCAACCGTACGTGCCTGCCGTCGATCTCGATGTCGGCGAAGCCCCGCGACAGTTGTTCGTTGCCGACCGCCGCGCCGCCGCCCTCGGCGACGAAGTCTGCCACCTCCTGGCTGCGCTTGTCGCGGTTGGCGGTCAGCGCCGGCAGGTTGGCGCGGTAGTTGTCCTTGACCTTCTCCAGCAGCACGCGGTCCTGCGGGCGCTTGGGGCCGGCCAGCGACGGGCGCACGTCGCCCATGTCCAGCTGCAGCACGCTGCTGTACTCGGCCTCCGGCGCGCCGGGCTCGTGCCACAGGTCCTGCGCCTTGGCGTAGGCCTCGACCAGCGCGATCTGCTCTTCGCTGCGCCCGGACAGGCGCAGGTAGTTCAGCGATTCGGCGTCGATCGGGAAGATGCCGCAGGTGGCGCCGTATTCCGGGGCCATGTTGCCGATGGTGGCGCGGTCGGCCAATGGCAGGTGCTGCAGGCCATCGCCGAAGAACTCGACGAACTTGCCGACCACGCCGTGCTTGCGCAGCATCTCGGTGACGGTCAGCACCAGGTCGGTCGCGGTGGTGCCTTCCGGCAGTTTGCCGGTCAGCTTGAAGCCGACCACCTGCGGGATCAGCATCGACGACGGCTGGCCCAGCATCGCCGCTTCGGCCTCGATGCCGCCGACGCCCCAGCCGAGCACGCCGATGCCGTTGATCATCGTGGTGTGGCTGTCGGTGCCGAACACGGTGTCCGGGTAGGCGAGGGTTTCGCCATCCTTCGGCACCGCCATCACCACGCGCGCCAGGTTCTCCAGGTTGACCTGGTGGACGATGCCGGTGTTCGGCGGCACCACCTTGAAGTTGTCGAACGCCTTCTGGCCCCAGCGCAGGAAGCCGTAGCGTTCCTGGTTGCGCTGGAATTCTATCTTGCCGTTCAGGTCCAGCGCGTCCGGCTTGCCGAACACGTCGACCTGCACCGAGTGGTCGATGACCAGTTCCGACGGGATCAGCGGGTTGATCTGCTCGGGCCGGCCGCCCAGCTTGACCACCGCGTCGCGCATCGCCGCCAGGTCGACCACGCAGGGCACGCCGGTGAAGTCCTGCAGCACCACGCGTGCCGGCATGAACGCGATCTCGGTGTCCGGCTCGCGTTTCGCGTCCCACTTCGCCACCGCCTCGATGTGCTCGGGGCCGACGGTCTGGCCGCCGTCCTCGTTGCGCAGCAGGTTCTCCAGCAGGATCTTCAGCGAGTAGGGCAGGCGGGCGATGTCGAAACGCCGGCCCAGCTTCGGCAGGCTGAAATAGGCGTAGGACTTGCCGTTGACGTCCAGGATGCTGCGGGTGGCGAAAGAATCGCTCATGGTGGGGACTCCCGTGGCTGGATGGGGAAAGACCGGATTATCCGCCTATTCAATGACATGGCCGCGGAAGCGGCAATGCGGCCTTGGTCGGCGCCGGCCCGGCTGGAGTATGCGCCGGAAAGTATGTATGATTTGCACATACTTCTGAGGGCCTACCGATGGAAGCCACTGTTGCGGAACGCGGCCAGATCACCCTGCCCAAGGCGGTGCGCGATGCCCTCGGCCTGACCAAGGGCAGCGTGCTGAAGGTCGAACTGGACGGCAGCCGGATCATCCTGCGCAAGAACGTCGACGACGCGATTTCGCGCGTGCGCGGCAAGTTCGCCCGCGACGACCACGCGGACAAGGGCAAATGATCGCCGTCGACGCCCCGGTGATGGTCGAATTGCTGGCCGACGGCCCGCGTGCCGACGCGGTGGAGGCCTGCCTGCGCCAGTGCCTGGGCAGCGGGCGCGTAGTGGTGTGCGACGCGACGTTGGCCGAACTGTGTTCCGCGCTGCGCAACGGCGCCGATGCGCTGGCGGCACTCGAGGAAATGGGCGTGCATTTCAGCGCCATCGAATCCAAGTCCGCGCTGCGCGCCGGCGAAATGCAGCGCCGCCACCGGGCGCGCGGCGGCGACCGCCCCATCGCCGATTTCCTGGTCGGCGCACACGCGCTGCTGCAATGCGACGGCCTGGTCACCTTCGACGCCGCCTTCCACCGCGACTACTTCAAGGGACTGAAGCTGATCGTCCCGGTCGCCGAATGATTTCCCTCAACCCCTTTCGCTAACCCCCCGGAGCCACCGATGCTGCAAGCCTACCGCCAACACGTCGCCGAACGCGCCGCCCTCGGCATCCCGCCGCTGCCGCTGAGCGCGCAGCAGACCGCCGACGTCATCGAACTGCTGAAGAACCCGCCGGCGGGCGAAGAGGAATTCCTGCTCGATCTGATCACCAACCGTGTGCCGGCCGGCGTCGACGACGCGGCCAAGGTCAAGGCTTCGTACCTCGCCGCCGTGGCCTTCGGCACCGAGAAGTGCGGCCTGATTCCGGCCGTGCGCGCGACCGAACTGCTGGGCACCATGCTCGGCGGCTACAACGTCGCGCCGCTGATCGAGCTGCTGGACAGGAACGACGAAACCGCCGCCGCCGCCGCGGAAGGCCTGAAGCACACCCTGCTGGTATTCGATGCCTTCCACGACGTGCAGGAGAAGGCCGAGAAGGGCAACGCCTTCGCCAAGGCCGTGCTGGAGAGCTGGGCCGCCGCCGAGTGGTTCACCAGCAAGCCGGAGGTGCCGCAGAGCCTGACCGTCACCGTGTTCAAGGTGCCGGGCGAAACCAACACCGACGACCTCTCGCCGGCGCCCGACGCGACCACCCGCCCGGACATCCCGATGCACGCGTTGGCGATGCTGAAGAACAAGCGCCCCGACGCGCCGTTCGCGCCGGAGGAAGACGGCAAGCGCGGCCCCATCGGCGAAATCCTGAAGCTGAAGGAGAAGGGCCACCTGGTCGCCTACGTCGGCGACGTGGTCGGCACCGGTTCCTCGCGCAAGTCGGCGACCAACAGCGTGCTGTGGTGGACCGGCGAAGACATCCCGTACATCCCGAACAAGCGCTTCGGCGGCGTCTGCCTGGGCAGCAAGATCGCCCCGATCTTCTACAACACCATGGAAGACGCCGGCGCGCTGCCGATCGAGCTCGACGTGTCGAAGATGGAGCACGGCGACGTGATCGAACTGCGCCCGTACGAAGGCAAGGCGCTGAAGAACGGCGAAGTCGTCGCCGAGTTCGAACTCAAGAGCGAAGTGCTGCTGGACGAAGTCCGCGCCGGCGGCCGCATCCCGCTGATCATCGGCCGCGGCCTGACCGCGAAGGCGCGCGAAGCGCTGAAGCTGCCCGCGACGGACCTGTTCCGCCTGCCGGTCAACCCGCCGGACACCGGCAAGGGCTTCTCGTTGGCGCAGAAGATGGTCGGCCGCGCCTGCGGCCTGCCGGAAGGGAAGGGCATGCGTCCGGGCACCTATTGCGAGCCGAAGATGACCTCGGTCGGTTCGCAGGACACCACCGGCCCGATGACCCGCGACGAACTGAAGGACCTGGCCTGCCTCGGCTTCTCCGCCGATCTGGTCATGCAGTCGTTCTGCCACACCGCGGCCTATCCGAAGCCGGTCGACGTGAAGACCCATCACACGCTACCGGAATTCATCAGCACCCGCGGCGGCGTCTCGCTGCGTCCGGGCGATGGCGTGATCCACAGCTGGCTCAACCGCATGCTGCTGCCGGACACGGTCGGCACCGGCGGCGATTCGCATACGCGTTTCCCGATCGGCATTTCGTTCCCGGCCGGTTCCGGGCTGGTCGCCTTCGCCGCGGCCACCGGCGTGATGCCGCTGGACATGCCCGAGAGCGTGCTGGTGCGCTTCAAGGGCGAGATGCAGCCGGGCGTGACCCTGCGCGACCTGGTCAACGCGATCCCGCTGTACGCGATCAAGGCCGGACTGCTGACCGTCGCGAAGCAGGGCAAGAAGAACATCTTCAGCGGCCGCATCCTCGAGATCGAGGGCCTGCCGAACCTGAAGGTGGAGCAGGCGTTCGAACTGTCCGACGCGTCGGCAGAGCGTTCCGCCGCCGGTTGCACGGTGCGCCTGAACAAGGAACCGATCATCGAGTACATCAACAGCAACATCACGCTGTTGAAGTGGATGATCGCCGAAGGCTACGCCGACGCGCGTTCGCTGGGCCGCCGGATCAAGGCGATGGAAGCCTGGCTGGCCAACCCGCAGCTGCTGGAACCGGATGCCGACGCCGAATACGCCGCGGTCATCGAGATCGACCTGGCCGAGATCCACGAGCCGATCGTGGCCTGCCCGAACGACCCGGACGACGTGAAGACGCTGTCGGACGTCGCCGGCGCGAAGATCGACGAAGTGTTCATCGGTTCGTGCATGACCAACATCGGCCACTTCCGCGCGGCGTCGAAGCTGCTGGAAGGCAAGCGCGACATCCCGACCCGCCTGTGGGTCGCGCCGCCGACCAAGATGGACGCGCACCAGCTGACCGAGGAAGGCCATTACGGCGTGCTGGGCGGCGCGGGCGCGCGCATGGAAATGCCGGGTTGCTCGCTGTGCATGGGCAACCAGGCGCAGATCCGCGAAGGCAGCACCGCGATGTCGACCTCGACCCGCAACTTCCCCAACCGCCTGGGCCGCAACACCAACGTGTACCTGGGCTCGGCGGAACTGGCGGCGATCTGCTCGCGCCTGGGCCGCATCCCGACCAGGGAGGAGTACATGGCGGACATCGGCGTGATCAACGCCAATGGCGACAGGATCTACCGCTACATGAACTTCGACCAGATCGCGGACTACAAGGAAGTGGCCGACAAGGTCGCGGCCTGATCCCCGCGGAAGCAGGTCGCAACGACAACGCCCGGCAAAGCCGGGCGTTGTCGTTTGACGGCAGGCATCGGCCTATTTTTTCCTGTCTGGCACGAGGGGCTCCAGCAGCGCTTTCGGCACTTTCGCGACCAGGCCGACGTTGCGTCCCGCCAGCGTCGCCACCCGGTATTCCACGCAGGCGCCCAGCAGTTGCGAGGCCTCGGACAGGCCCAGCCCGTAGTCCTGCTGCAACCATTGCATCATGCCGGTAGTCGCCATCCGCAAGGCTTCGTCCAGCGAGCCGGCCTGTCCCAGCACCATCAAATGCGTCGGCGATTCGACCCGGGGTAGGCCGACCTGCCTGCCCTTGACCAGTTCCACGCCGAATTCCACGTCCATCGAGGTTTCCAGTGCGTACTGGGTCGTCTCGCCGTCGCCCTGCGCCGCGTGCGCGTCGCCGAGGTAGAGCAGGGCGCCCGGCTGGGACACCGGCAGGTACACGGTATTGCCTTCCACGACTTCATTGAAGTCCATGTTGCCGCCGAAACGGCCGCTGTCCCCGCTGGATATCGCCGGCCAGCCAAAACCCGGCGCAACGCCCAAACCACCGAGCATGGGCCGCAACGGCACTTCGAGGTTGCGTAACGCGTCGTCGGCAGCGTCCGGACGCGCCACGCCACGGGCGGCATCCAGCCGCCAGCGCTTCGGCTTGCCGAGATCCGTCGCCTTGGCAGCGAGCGATCGCCCCAGTGCGCGGCCGACGATGCCGTCCAGGCTGTCGGCATAGTCGCGATTCGTACGCAGGCGTTCGATCTTCACCAGCAGGGTGTCGCCGGGTTCCGCGCCGACGACGAAGAACGGTCCGACTTGCGGATTGCCGAACAATGCGCGGGTGACGCCATGTTCGTCCACGCCGCCCGAATCCAGCGTGCGCGTATGCACCGTGTCTCCCGGCCAGATCGCAAGCACCGGGGCGCGGTGCGGACTGAATTCGTTGGCGTAGTCGGTCGGGGTGAATTCGTGGCGTCGTGTTCCGCCGGCCTGGCGTTCCGGAGCGGGACGGGCGCTGAATGCGTGTTCGACACGCCTTGAGCGATCATTGGGATCGGGAAAATCGGCCGTGCCGGCAAACGTATCGCCGGACAGCTTGCCGGAGAACCGATACTCGTTGCCCCGCGCGTCGGTGGAAACGAACTCCAGTCCGTCGTTCTTCGCGCGTCCGCGCAAGTCGTCTCCATCCAGTTCTCCGCCCAGCTTGTCGCCATCGCGCACGAGGTGAAGCGACTGGTACGCCCAATTGCCCCAGAGATCGATGGCGACGACCCAGTCCTGCGTGGACGCGGGAGCGGGGAACGGCAAGGACAGGCAACAGGCCAAGGCCACCGAAGGGAACCATCGCATGCCGTTCTCCAGGTTGGGACACACCGTATCTGGATGCCGATCACGCGCAAAACGTCGCAGGACAGCAATATCCCGGAGCGCCAGGTTTATCGTCCCGGTCCGCAAATCGTTTCCCGAACCATCTGGATGGAGACACCAGCATGTATCCGGGTTCGGCAGAGCGGGTGACGATCTGCGTGCGCCTGGGCCTCATCCCGACCAGGGAGGAGTACATGGCGGGCATCGGCGCGATCAATGCGAATGGCAGGAAGATCCACCCCCACCTCAACTTGGACAAGATCCCGGGTCATGTTGAAGTGGCGGAGAGCGTCGAGACTTGATTCGCGGTCGAACGCAGTAACGAAAACGCCCGGTATAGCCGGGCGTTTTCTTTTGCCCGTCATTCCTGCGAAAGCGGGAATGACAAGCGACATGCGGATTGTGGTTAACGGAGTGCAACCCAACATCGCCATGCCGGATGGATTGCGATGTTGAGCATCGCTGCACCAAGACCAATCGGTTGCACCGCGCACAATCTATAGCGCTAATCCAGATGGTGGTTCGCCTTCTTTGTTAATGCCGCGTGATGCATTTCACCTGGCTTTCACGTAGCAAGATAGGAGACCAATACTTGTAGTGACTCCAACAAAAAGGGTGGTTATATTTCGCGTGCCCCTAGAAGAAGGAGAAGTGGAAATGTTTCTGACCAAGCAACATCTGAAGACGGCGCGTACGCTCGGCGTGGCGATCGTCGCCCTGAGCCTTGCCGCCTGCGCTACCTATGACGACGAATTTGCAGGGATCAATTCGCGCCTCGATCAGCTCGACATGAAGGTGCAGGGTGCGGCTCAGAGTGCCGAATCCGCCAATCAGTCCGCGCAGCAGGCCAACCAGCGGTTGGATCAAATGGAAAGCCGTGTCCAGCAGCTCGAAACGGCGCCGCGCCGCGCGCCGCGCGGTTGATCGCCTTTCACGATTCGTGACGAACGGTTTGTATCCGGAACCCGGTGGCCTTCGTTGGCCACCGGTCTCCTTTCTTCACTCGGTCTTCACTCCAAGGAGCCATCCCATCCGTACGTACATACTCCCTGCGATCCGGGTCGCTTGCGGCGTGCTGGCGCTGACACTGGCATCCGCGAACTTCGACGTGGCCAGCGCCAAGGATGCCAACGCGCAACCGGTAGCCGCCGTCGACCTGCTTCCGCCAGACCAGGAAGTGTCCGACACGGTGGTTGAACTCGCGGGCTGGGTGGTCGCGACCCAGGACAGCCAAGGCTATCCATTCGCGATCATGGACAAGGCCGCCGCACAGATCCTGGTGTTCGGCAGCGACGGCCGGCTTCGCGGCGTAGCGCCCGGGCTCTTTGGCTCGGCGATCGGGGATCATTCTGCCCCCGGCGTCGCCGGTCTCGCGCTTCGCGAGATTCCGGGCCGGGATCGCACGACGCCTGCCGGTCGCTATGTGGGCGGTTTCGGCCCGTCGATCGACGCCGGGCGCGTGCTGTGGGTGGACTACGATTCCGCGGTCTCCATGCACCCTACCGCTACCGGCGTCCCGGCCGAGAGGCGCGTCGAACGCCTTGCATCGCCTTCGCCGGACGACAACCGCATCACGCATGGCTGCATCAACGTCTCGCCCGAGTTTTACGAGCAGGTCGTCCGCCCGACGTTCGAGCGGGGCGGGGTGTTCTACATCCTGCCGGAAAAGGCGTCGCTGGCGGAGGTGTTCCCGGAGTTCGCACAAAGTCGCGCGACTGCGCAACGCAGCGTCAAAAAACGCAGGCGGTCCGCCCGCCAGTGAAGCCCGCGCAGGTCATGGCCAGGGTCCGAACAAGACTCCTGCGCAAGCCGGTTCCGCGAAACCGGGACAAGCCCGGGCATACGCTCGCCGCATGAGCATCCGGGCAGCCATCGACGCTCTTGCAAAATCGCCAACCGGCTTCGGCCCCGACTGCAGCTGACAACCCGCGAAGGCCGCGGGTTGCCGCTCGATGGCCGCTTCACCGGCTGCGTTTTTCCGCTGCAGGCTTGGCCTTCTTCTTCGCCGACGAACCGTTCAACGCCGCCGCAGCCTTCACCAGCGCCTTGAATGCGCGCGCATCGATCTTCCCGCCCTCGTGGATGTCGATCGCCCGCCGCGTGCCGCCTTCCAGGCTGGCATTGAACAACTGCGCCGGGTCGGGAAGGCTGGCGCCCTTCGCGAAGGTCAGCTTCACGTATTGCCTGTACGTCTCGCCGGTGCAGATGATCCCGTCGCGCGACCAGACCGGCACGCCCAGCGGATTGCTGGGCTTCATCCATTTCCGCTCCTCGACCGCATCCGGCACGGCCTCGACGATCAGCGCGCGCATGCGCGCGAGGGTTTCGACGCGCCAATCCGCCGGACTCGCGGCCGGCTCGGCCTTCTTCGCCGTCTTCCGCACGGACTTGGTGGCCGACTTGCGCGGCTTGCTGCTGCCGGACGTACCCGTGGTCATTCCTGTCTCCCGAACCTTGAGCCGTGCCGAAGCATAGCGCAGGCATCGAATACGAATGCAGCGCCGCGGGGGCCCGCGATGGCCCGGTGTATGCTCGCCGCGTCTGGTCGGGCCTTGGGAGGGGCGATGCTGGACTTCAACGAAATCCGCGACGTCGTCGTGCTCGGCGGCGGCGCGGCGGGCTGGTTCGCGGCCGCCGAGGCGCGGCGCCTGTTCGGTCCGCAGACCGCCGTCACCCTGGTCGAATCGCCGGACATCGGCATCGTCGGCGTGGGCGAGGGCGGCATCGTCAACCTGGTCGAGGCGCTGAAGCGCAACGGCATCGACCCGCTGGCCTTCATGCGCGAGACCGAAGGCGCGTTCAAGCTCGGCTTCGCCTACCGCGGCTGGCACGGCGGCGGCGAGGAGGACGTCTACTACCACCTGTTCAACGGCCCGCTGGAATTGGCGAACGGCTTCGACCCGCAGATGTCGGCGCTGCTGGCGAACGGCCTGGGCATCGGCCATGCCGTGCGTTCGATGCCGCTGGTCGTGCGCGGCGCTTCGCAGGACGACGTGCTGCAGGCGCTGAAGGAAGAGAATCCCGGCTTCACCGCGTCGCTGCATTTCGACAGCCATCGCCTGGCCGAATACCTGCGCCGCGTCGCCACCGGGCGCGGCGTGCAGCTGCGGCTGGCCAAGGTGCAGGAACTGCTGCTGGCCCCGGAAACCGGCTGGGTCCGTGCGTTGAAGCTGGATGACGGCGACGAGGTTCCGGTGGGTTTCCTGATCGACGCCTCCGGCTTCGCGCGCTTCAGCCTCGGCCGCACCTACAAGGCGGCATGGCGTTCGTTCGCGCCGTGGCTGCTGCTGGACCGCGCGATCCCTTTCCACATGCCGCATCCGGGCCCGAATCCGGCGCTGGTCACCAACGCGCTGGCGATGCCGAACGGCTGGATGTGGCAGATCCCGCTGCAGAAGCGCGTTGGCGCCGGTTACGTGTACAGCAGCGCGCACGTCGACGACGATGCCGCGCTGGGCGAGATCGAACGGCGCCTCGGCTTCGCCGTGCAGCCGATGCGCACGCTACGCTTCGAGCCTGGGCATTTCGAGCAGGTCTGGCGCGGCAACGTGATGGCGGTGGGGCTGGCCTCGGGCTTCGTCGAACCGCTGGAAGCGACGTCGATCGGGCAGATGCTGGAGCAGCTCGCCGCGTTCGGCCTGCTCGTCGCCGGCAGCCACGGCGTGGTCTCGGACCTCGCCATCGAGCGCTTCAACCAGGCCAACGCCGACTACTGGCGCGGCATCCTCGACTTCCTGCGCATGCACTACGACGTGCGCCGGCGCGACACGCCGTTCTGGCGCGACGCCGCGGAACGGCCGCTGTCGCCGGGTTACGCCGCACTGAAGCAGGTATGGCAGCGGCGCACGCCGCGTCCGTTCGACACGGTGCCGTACCGGCTGCGCGCGCAGATCTCGATGTTCGGCCCGCCGAGCTGGCTGGCGGTGGGGCAGGGCGTCGGCGCGATCCCGCCGCAGGCCGCGCAGGCGGAACTGCGAAGCCTGCCGCCGGAGCAGCGCAGGGAACTGGATGCCTTCGTCGCATCGGTGCACGCATCGCCCCCGTAGCACCGGGCTTGCCCGGCGCTCTGCAGGGCAGATTGCCTCACTTCGCGTGGATCAGGTCGAAGATCCGCTGCTGCAGGCCGGGATCGTCGTCGAGCGAACCGTGCGTGGTGGCCTCGGTCGGCTTGCCCGGCCGCTCGCCGCCGTCCGCCCTGACGTGCGGCAGCCGGGACGCGCTCATCTGCGGGCTGGCCACCGCGATCGTCCGCGCGCCCCACGGCAGCGTCGCACGCGCCGGCACCAGGTCGCGCTCCATACCGAGGATCGGCGTTTCCTGCCGGTCCTCGAACGAACGCGACACCAGGTACAGCAGCGAATGGCCGTACGGCTTGCAGGTGGGGTCGGCGCGCTCGGCCGCGTCGGTCAGGTGGCCGACCAGCAGCCGGGTACCGGTCTTCTGCACCGCCTTGCCGAGGATCGCGTCGAATTCGTCGACGCGCACCGCCGGTGCGATCAGGCTCACCGTGCGCAGGTCGAAGCCGGCCTGGATCGCGCGCGCGCCGAGGTGGTTGTGCAGGATGGCGCCGGCGGAATGGCCGATCAGGTGCAGGCGGATCTTCGGCAACGCGTACTCGCGCGCCTTCGCGCGGTAGTCGTCGAACAGGATCCTGACGCCGGAATCCGGGTTGCTGCTGATCTTGCCGGCGTTCTCCTTCATCTCGCGCCACAGCGGCCGGCCGAGCGGGCGCGCCAGCGTCTCGAGGCGCTCGTTCCACCACTCCTTCCAGTCTTCCTTCAGGCGGTCCCAGGCGCCGCCCGCGCGCGCGGCTTCCGGCGCCAGCTTGTCCTCGATCATGTTCGAGATGGTCTTGATCGCGCCGGTTTCCCACATCAGGAAGATCGGGAAGATGCGTTCGTTGTACAGCGCCGGCACCCAGAAGCGGGCGTTCTGCGCCGCCGTGTCCTCGCTGGTGAGGCCGCCGTGCGCGTAGATGGCGATGTCGACCGTGCCGTTGGCCGGGATCTTCCATTTGCGGCAGGCTTCCTTCAGGTGGATCCGCAACAGCGCATCGATGTCCTCGGGCCGGGTGCGGAACTGGCCACGGCGGCTGAGCAGGCCGTTGTTCTCCATGTTGATGATGAACGGGCTCAGTTCGTGCGCGGCCAGAATCGGATTGTTCGACACCACCGCGCGCGAACGGTCGCTCTCGTCGGTGCGCAGCGACGTCGCTTCCGCGATCGCCTCGTGCTCGGCGGTGACCACGCCCAGCTGCGCGACCCAGCAGTCCATCGCGTTCTCCAGCCAGTCGCTGTAGCGCAGCACCGCGAAGCCGCCCTTGCCCCAGGCCGGGCCCCACGAGTTGTGCACGATGAAGCCGTCCTTGGTGTAGCCGACGATGGCGAAGGCATGGCCGCCGTCGGGGCGGCCTTTCAGGCGGCGGATCAGCGGCAGGTCTTCCGGGTCCTCCGGTCGCGGCACGGCGCTGTCGGCGAGCAGCTCCTCCCAGCCCCGGTGGGTGAAGGCGCTGGCGTACAGCGCGCCGACCTGGTCGATCGCGACATGCATGTCGCGCAGCGAGCGCGGATCGATGCGGTAGTAGGCGCCGAGCGGGCGCTTGATCGCGTCGGTCCACCAGTCCTCGCCGGCGTTCGGCCTGGCCTCGGGCATTTCCAGCTTCGGCCACAGCCGCGCGGCACTGGCGCCGTGGCGCAGCCAGCCCTTCAGCGCGCCGCGCAGCGACGAGCCGCCGTCCTCGTCCTCGCCGCCGTCGTCGTTTTCGGCCCACTCGTCGTAGCGGCGCGCCATGCTGTAGAGCATGTGCGGCGAGATCGGTTCGACGTGGCGCCCGGCGCGCACCAGCAGGTATTCGATGACGATCGCCAGCGAATAGCCGGTGCAGGCGCTGGTCAGGCCCTGGTCGAGGATCGGGCGCACGTCGCCCGGGTAGCTGACGTCCTTCGGCGCGGACGACACCGGTGGCTGGTACTCCCAGTCGCGCAGGTCGACGCTGTCCGGACGCACATTGAGCACGCGCGTGGCGCGTTGCCGCTTCCTGCGCGGTGCGCTGGCCTCCAGCAGTTCCAGCGGCGCGACCTCCGGCCGGCCGGGCGCGCAGAGCGAGCCGCGGCGCGGCCGTGCCGCCTTGCGCGAACGGCCGGCGCGCGCCGCCGTCCCGCCGAACCGGGCGTAGGCCGCGGCCAGCTTCTCGTCGTAGCGGTTCTGCCGGTAGCCCGGCCCGTTGTACAGGCGCGCGAAGCGGGCCCAGTCCTTGCGCCGCAGCGGCACGATCAACGGCGAGCCGGGGCGGGCGAGGAAGTTCGCGAAGGCCTCGACCTGTCCGTTCGCATCGACCGACTGGCGGTCGACGAAGCGACCGACGTTGTCGTAGCCGCACAGCGCGTAGTTGAAGCCCATGATCTGGAACGCGCCCCAGCTGGCCGACTGCAACGCGGCTTCCTCGTCCAGCGCCGCGGCCTTGTCCAGCCGCCGCCATTCGCCGGCGAGGCTGCCGGAGTACTGGCGGCGGTCCCATTTCGGATAGCTGATGTTGGGGTGCCCGCCGCTGTAGCGGCCCGCGGTGAGGCGGTGGAAGATGTGCCCTTCGAACAGGATCTTCGGGCGTCCGTCCGACGCTGGCAGGAAGCCGCTGCCGGCCGATTCCACTTCGGCGACCGCGCGCAGCGCCGCTTCCTCCACTTGCAGGCGCAGGGCCAGTTCCTTCCAGGTTTCCGCGGAAACGGTTCGCTTGTCGTTGCTCATCGGGTCGCTCCATTGCCAGGGTCGAAGCCGGGGGGATTTCCATCGGCGTGCAGGCGGCAGTTTCCCGCGCGGCCGGGAAAGGCATCGTGATCGGGGGCCCGCAGGGGACGGGCGCGCGCCGCATCGCGGGGGCGATGATCGATGGCGTTCCGCAGGGTTCAACGCGCGGCTGGCGATGGTCCGGCCAAGCGGCGCCGGATGCGCCGACGAAAGGAAGGGCGCGGCGGGAACCGCGCGGGGGTCAGAGCCAGGATTCGACGGCCTGCAGCATGCGTCGGCGCGAGAACGCGAAATCCCAGTAACTGCCGCCGAGCTGCCGCCACAGCACCGCCGAACGCACCGCGGCCAGCAGGATCGCGCGGATCTCGGCGACCACGCCGGGCTGCGCCAGGTAATGCGGATTGCCTTGCACCATCACCCGCGGCCGCAAGTGACTGAGCGTATCGGCATACAGGCCGCCGAGCGCCGACAGCACGTCGGGGTGGCTGCTGCCCAGTTCCGCGGCCTTCGGCGCGATCTCGAGCAGGCCGTTGTGCACCGCGCCGGCGGTATGGGTTTCCTTGCCGAAGCGCCGTTCCAGCTGCAGCACCGCCATCACCAGCTTGAACAGCGCGGCGTCGTGCAGTTGCTGCCGGCCGAGGTGCTCGCCGAGGATGCGCAGCCCGGCGCGCAACGCCAAGGCGTCGCCGTACACGGCTTCGGCGGAGTCGGCGTCGATGCGGAACACGCTGTCGAGCGCGGTCTGCACGATCGCCGCGTCCGCCTGCCCGGTATCGGCGATGCGGCGCACCTGCGCCAGCGCCTGGATCACCCCGGCCAGTGCGAGCACGCGGTCGCGGATGGCGTCGCTCATGCCGCGCGCTCCGCGTCTAGGCGTCGTTCGAGCGGTGCGTCGGTGCGCGCGATCACCGCGCCGCCGAGGCAGACGTCGCCGTCGTACAGCACCAGCGATTGCCCCGGCGTCACCGCGCGCTGCGGGCGGGCGAAGGCGACTTCCAGCGTGCCGTCGTCCTGCACGCTGACGCGGCATGCTTCGTCCGGCTGCCGGTAGCGGGTCTGCGCGGCGCAGTCGAACCGCCGCGCCGGCGGATGGCCGCCGACCCAGTGCGCGGCTTCCGACCACAGCTTCGTCGACTGCAGGTAGGGGCTGGCGGTGTCCTGGTCGACATACAGCACGTTGTTGGCCACGTCCTTGCCGACCACGTACCACGGCGCCGCGGCGCGGCCGCGCACGCCGCCGATGTTCAGGCCTTCGCGCTGGCCGAGGGTGAAATAGAACACGCCCGGGTGCGTGCCGATGACGTGGCCCTGCGGATCGCGCATCTCGCCCTGTTTCGCCGGCAGGTAGCGGCCCAGGAATTCGCGGAAGTCGCGCTCGCCGATGAAACAGATGCCGGTGGAATCCTTCTTGTCGTGGGTCGGCAGGCCGGCCTCCTTCGCCACGCGGCGCAGGTCGGGCTTCTGCATGTCGCCGATCGGGAACAGCGTCGCCGAGAGCTGTTCCTGCCCCAGCTGGTGCAGGAAATAGCTCTGGTCCTTGCCGCGGTCGACGCCGCGCAGCAGCTTCCACGTGCCGCCGTCCTCGGCGACGCGCGCGTAGTGGCCGGTGGCGATCTTCTCCGCGCCGAGGTCCCGCGCGGCGTCGAGGAAGTGCTTGAACTTGACTTCGCGGTTGCACAGCACGTCGGGGTTCGGCGTGCGGCCGGCGGCATATTCGGCGAGGAAGTGCTCGAACACGCCGGCCCAGTATTCCGAGGAGAAATCGCGGAAATGGAAGGGAATGCCCAGCCGCCCGCACACCGCGACCGCGTCGCGGCGGTCGTCCTCGGCGCGGCATTCGCCGCTGCCGTCGTCGGCCCAGTTCTGCATGAACAGACCGGCGACCGCTTCGCCGGCCCGGACCAGGCGCAGCGCGGCCACCGACGAATCGACGCCGCCGGAAACGCCAACGATGACGCGCGGCGTGCTCATGCGACGTGCTGCAGCAACGAAAGCGGATAACGACGGCCGGCGAGGAAGTCGCTCGCCACCTGCCAGACCATCGGGCTGCGCCAGCGGGCGCGCTCGGCCTGCAGCTCGTCCGGCGTCAGCCAGATCGCGCGCTCGATGCCGTCGTCGAGCCGCACGCCCGGATCGTGCCGCAACGGGGCGGCGGCGAAGGCGAAGCGCAGGTAATGCCTGCCGTTGTCCGGCACCTTCCACTGGTAGGCGCCGATGAACGCGGTCAGCTCGACGTCCCAGCCGGTTTCCTCGCGCGTCTCGCGCAACGCGGCCTGCGCCAGGCTCTCGTCCGGTTCCAGGTGGCCGGCCGGCTGGTTCAGCACCAGGCGGTCGCCGCCGGCGTATTCCTCGACCATCAGCAGCCGGCCGTCGCGGACCACCACGGTGGCCACGGTCACGTCGGGCTGCCAGCAGCTGCCGTCGATCCTGCTCATTCAGAACTCGTCCTTGCCGTCGCTCAGCTCGATCTCCATCTCGTCCGCGCTGCGGATCGCTGCGTCGATCGCGTCGCTGAGCATCTGCTCGCCCGCGTCCGCCGGGAGCTTGACCACGAACACCGCCAAATTCCCCTGTTTGACCCAGGCGCCGAGCTTGCTGTTGTGCGACGCCTCCAGCAGGCGGTTGGCGACTTCGGCGGGGAACGCGTCGGCCTCGGTGCGCCAGGCCGGCGACCAGATCTCGCGGACCCGGTGCTCGCCGAATTCCTCGACCGGCGAGCGCACGTAGACCAGCTGGGTGCGGGCGGGATCGCCCTCGAGCTCGAAGACCAGTTTGTAGTCGTTGTCCTCGTCCACTTCGTACTGGTAGTCCAGCTTGTCCAGCTGGGCGCGGATGCCCGGATCGGCGGGGTTCTTCGCCGTTGCCGCGTCCTGCGCGCGCAGGGCCGGCGACAACAGGGCGAGGATGCAGCCAAGCAACAGCGCGTGGTTCATCGGATGGCTTCCGGAAAGGGGTTTGCGGGAATTGTGCGGGCCACGGCGCCGTCCGTCCATTCGGCCCGGCCACGACGGCACTTTCGTATAATTGGGGCATGTCCCGCAAAACCGAACAGGAACTCGAGCATGGCGTGCTGGTGGAAACCGGCAAGCCCGAGGTCGCGCCGCCGCCGCTGTACCAGGTGCTGTTGCTGAACGACGACTACACGCCGATGGACTTCGTGGTCGGCGTGCTGCAGCAGTTCTTCGCGATGGACCTGGAGAAGGCCACCCAGGTGATGCTGCACGTGCATACCCGCGGCCGCGGCGTCTGCGGGGTCTATACCCGCGAGGTGGCCGAATCCAAGGTCGCCCAGGTCAACGAATATTCGCGGATGAACCAGCACCCGCTGTTGTGTACGATGGAAAAATCCTGACCGGGCGGGGTGCCGCCGGCGGGCGGGGACTGGGCAACGGTTCCTGAACGCTGTGGACCGCCAGCGTTGTGGAAATCCTCCGGCCAGGCCGCATATTGTGCGCGTCAGTAGCAGGAGTTTCCCATGTTCAGCAAAGATCTAGAGCAAACCATCGGCCAGTGCTACAAGCGGGCCCGTGAGGCGCGGCACGAGTTCATGACGGTCGAGCACCTGCTGCTTGCACTGCTGGACAACCCCTCGGCGCAGGCGGTGCTGAAGGCCACCGGCGCCGCCGCCGACCGCCTGCGCGAGGACCTGGAGCAGGCCATCGAGGCCCCGGTCTCGAAGCTGGCCGCCGACGACCCGCGCGACACCCAGCCGACGCTGGGCTTCCAGCGCGTGCTGCAGCGCGCGGTCTACCACGTGCAGTCCTCGGGCAAGAAGGAGGTCACCGGCGCCAACGTGCTGGTGGCGATCTTCGGCGAAAAGGACTCGCACGCCGTATATTTCCTGACCCAACAGGACGTGACCCGCCTCGACGTGGTCAACTACCTGTCGCACGGCATCGCCAAGCAGGGCGAGGGCGCCGAGCCGCAGCCCTCGTCCGAGGGCGAGGGCCGGGGCGAAGGCGAGGGCGGCGAGGGCAAGGGCGACGCGCTGGCCGAGTACGCCAGCAACCTCAACGAGCTCGCCCGCCAGGGCAAGATCGACCCGCTGGTCGGCCGTGCCGAGGAGATCGAGCGCACCATCCAGGTGCTGTGCCGCCGGCGCAAGAACAACCCGCTGTACGTCGGCGAGGCCGGCGTCGGCAAGACCGCGCTGGCCGAAGGGCTGGCCAAGCGCATCGTCGAGGGCAACGTGCCCGCGGTGCTGGAAGAGGCGACGATCTACTCGCTCGACCTCGGCGCGCTGGTCGCCGGCACCAAGTACCGCGGCGATTTCGAAAAGCGCCTGAAGGCGGTGCTGGCGGCGCTGAAGAAGATCCCGAACGCGGTGCTGTTCATCGACGAGATCCACACCATCATCGGCGCCGGCTCGGCATCGGGCGGCACGATGGACGCATCGAACCTGATCAAGCCGGCGCTGGCCTCGGGCGAGCTGCGCTGCATCGGTTCGACCACCTTCCAGGAATACCGCGGCATCTTCGAGAAGGACCGCGCGCTGGCGCGGCGCTTCCAGAAGATCGACGTGGTCGAGCCGACCGTCGGCGAGACCTACGAGATCCTGCAGGGCCTGAAGCCGAAGTACGAGGCGCACCACAGCGTCACCTATCTCGACGAGGCGCTGCAGGCGGCGGTCGACCTGTCGGTGAAGCACATCGGCGACCGCCTGCTGCCGGACAAGGCCATCGACGTGATCGACGAGGCCGGCGCGCGCCAGCGGTTGCTGCCGCTCGACCAGCGCAAAGAGCTGATCGACATCGAGGAAATCGAGACCATCGTCGCCAAGATGGCGCGGATCCCGGCCAAGCAGGTCAGCGCCACCGACAAGGACGTGCTGCAGCACCTGGAGCGCAACCTGAAAATGGTGATCTTCGGCCAGGACCCGGCGATCGAGACGCTGTCGTCGGCGATCAAGCTGGCGCGCAGCGGCCTGGGCAACCCGGACAAGCCGATCGGCAGCTTCCTGTTCGCCGGCCCGACCGGCGTCGGCAAGACCGAGGTGACCAAGCAGCTGGCGCTGCAGCTGGGCATCGAACTGGTCCGCTTCGACATGAGCGAATACATGGAGCCGCATTCGGTCAGCCGCCTGATCGGCGCCCCCCCGGGCTACGTCGGCTTCGACCAGGGCGGCCTGCTGACCGAGAAGATCGTCAAGACGCCGCATTGCGTGCTGCTGCTGGACGAGGTGGAGAAGGCGCACCCGGACATCTTCAACATCCTGCTGCAGGTGATGGACCGCGGCATCCTGACCGACACCAACGGCCGCGAAGCGAACTTCAAGAACGTGATCCTGGTGATGACGACCAATGCCGGCGCGGCGCAGGCTTCGCGGCGCAGCATCGGCTTCACCAGGCAGGACAACTCGACCGACGCGATGGAGGTGATCCGCCGCAGCTTCACCCCGGAATTCCGCAACCGCCTCGACGCGGTGGTGCAGTTCCAGGCGCTGGGCTTCGAGCACATCCTGCGCGTGGTCGACAAGTTCCTGATCGAACTGGAAGCGCAACTGCACGAGAAGAACGTCAGCCTGTCGGCCACGCCGGCGGCGCGCGACTGGCTGGCGCAGAACGGCTTCGACCCGCTGATGGGCGCACGGCCGATGGCGCGGCTGATCCAGGACAGGATCAAGCGCCCGCTGGCCGACGAACTGCTGTTCGGCAAGCTGGTCAACGGCGGCCGGGTCGGCATCGACGTGCGCGACGGCGAACTGGTGGTCGAGGCGCAGTCGGAACCGGAGCGGTTGCTTCCGGCGACGGTGTGAGCACCGGTTCCTGGCTGTTGGTTTTTGGCCAACGACCAGGAACCAGCAACCGAGAACGAAAAAGGCGGCCAATGGCCGCCTTTTTCCTGCGCCATGCGCGAACTCAGCGCTGGCGGTAGGTGATCCGACCCTTGCTCAGGTCGTACGGGGTCATCTCCACTTTGACCTTGTCGCCGGTCAGGATGCGGATGTAGTTCTTGCGCATGCGCCCGGAGATGTGGGCGATGATCTCGTGGCCATTTTCCAGCTTGACCCGGAACATGGTGTTGGGCAGCGTCTCGGTGACGGTGCCTTCGAATTCGATCGAATCGTCTTTCGACATGTAAACCTGAAGGGTGAACGGGGGCGGCACGGGCCGCGAAAGTCCG
This sequence comes from Pseudoxanthomonas sangjuensis, assembly GCF_010211755.1. Classification (GTDB taxonomy): domain Bacteria; phylum Pseudomonadota; class Gammaproteobacteria; order Xanthomonadales; family Xanthomonadaceae; genus Pseudoxanthomonas_A; species Pseudoxanthomonas_A sangjuensis. The sequence continues at coordinate 64,456 of NZ_PDWR01000010.1, forward strand.
GCATTTTACGCCTCCCGGCGGGTCCGCGCAAAAATCCGGTTAAACGGGGGGCCGGCTGCCCGCCAGGGCACGGGCGAGCAAGGTGCCGAACCGCGCCGTCCACGGGCCTGGCGCCTCCGGCAAGGCGGCCTGTTCGACCACGGCCCGCAGGAAGCGCCCGCGCGGCCAGCTGTCCGCGCCGAGGCCCAGCAGGTGCTCGTTCTCGACCTGGGCGTCGATCAACGGCCAGCCCCATTCGCGCAGGCGCCAGGCCAGGGCGGCCAGGGCGACCTTGGATCCGCCGGATTCGCCGCTGAACATGCTTTCGCCGAAGAACATCCGGCCGATGGCGACGCCGTAGATCCCGCCGACCAGACGGTCGCCGTCGAAGACCTCGACCGAATGCGCGTGGCCCAGCCGGTGCAGTTCGACGTAGGCCGCCTGCATGCCCGCGGTGATCCAGGTGCCGTCCTGGCCGGGCCGCGGCACGCTGGCGCAGGCGGCGATCACGTCGGCGAAGCGGGTGTCGGCCCGGATGCGCCAGTCCGAATGCCGCAGCGAACGACGGAAACGCGACGACAGGCGTACGCCGTCGGTCCGGAACACCGTGCGCGGGTCCGGCGACCACCACAGGATCGGCTGGCCTTCGGAGAACCACGGGAAGATGCCGTGCCGGTAGGCGTTGAGCAGGCGCTGCGGCGCCAGGTCGCCGCCGATCGCAAGCAGGCCGTCGGGCTGGCGCAGCGCCATTCCGGCCGGCGGGAACGGCGCGGCCGGGTCGGGCGACAGCAGGAACGGGCGCTGGCTCACGCGCGCATTCTAGGTGGCGCGGAACGGGGAATGCGCGGCCAGCGCCCGTGCGTAGCTGCGCACCGAAGCGGATTCGTCGTCGCACCAGCGGCGCAGCGCCGCGGCGAAGACCGGGTCGGCGATCCAGTGCCGGCTGTGCACGAAGGCCGGCAGGAAGCCGCGCGCGATCTTGTGTTCGCCCTGCGCGCCGGGTTCGAAGCGGGCAAGGCCTTCCCGCAGGCAGTATTCGATGCCCTGGTAGTAGCAGGTTTCGAAATGCAGGCCGGGCAGGATCGCGCGCGCGCCCCAGTAGCGGCCGTACAGGGTGTCGCCGCCGCGCAGGCACAGGGCGCCAGCGACCGGCTCGCCCTCGTGGTCGGCGAGGAACAGCACCAGTTGCCGCGGCATCGCCTTCGCCAGGTGGCGCAGGAAATCGAAGGTCAGCGCCGGCGAGTTGCCGTATTCAGCGAAGGTCTGCAGGTAGAAGCCGAACATCGCGGCGAGATCGCCATCGCCGGCCTCGTCGCCGTGCAGCACGCGGAACGCCACGCCGGCGCGCCGTACCTTGGCGCGTTCCTGGCGGATGTTCTTGCGGTGCTTGTGGTCCATCGCGGCAAGGAAATCGTCGAACGACCGCCAGCCGGCTTCGTTGCGCCAGTGGTATTGCACGTCGGTCCGCGCGAGCCAGCCGTCGCCGAATACGCCGTCCTCGCTCCGGGGATGGAAATTGACGTGTGCCGACGAAAGGCCGAGGCGGCGGGTTTCATCGACGATGGCGTCGAGCAGCCCGGCGCGCGATCCCGCGTCGCGCGTCAGCAGGCGCGGGCCGGTCACGGGCGAGTAGGGCACGGCACCGAGCCATTTCGGGTAGTAGTCCGCCTTTGCGGAATGGCCAAGGCCATTCCGCGGATCACGCCCATGCCGCGCATAGGCATGCGCCCATGCATGGTCGAAGACGAATTCGCCGTGCGAATTGGTCTTCAGGTAGCCCGGCGCGGCGGCGGCGAGTTCGCCGCCTTCCCACAGCGTGACGTGATGCGGTTTCCAGCCCCAGTCCTCGCGCAGGCAGCCGGTTTCCTCCAGGCCCGACAGGAAGGCGTGGGCGACGAAGGGGTTGCGGCCGTCGTGCAGGGCGTCCCAGACGGAAGCGGGGAGGTCGGCGAGGTTTTCGAGGATGCGGATTCGGGGCATTCGGCCTGCTCGCCGACGTCAGGGGTCAGCCGCCCTTGTCCAGGAACCGCTCGGCATCCAGCGCCGCCATGCAGCCGAAGCCCGCCGAGGTGATCGCCTGGCGGTAGTGCTGGTCGGTGACGTCGCCGGCGGCGAATACGCCGGGGATGTTGGTCGCGGTGGCGTTGCCGTTGAGGCCGGACCTGATCTTCAGGTAGCCGTTCTCCATCTCCAGCTGGCCCTCGAACAGGCTGGTGTTCGGGGTATGGCCGATCGCGACGAAGAAACCGTGCACGGGGATGTCGCGGGTGCTGCCGTCCTGCACCGACTTCACGCGCACGCCGGTCACGCCGGCCTCGTCGCCCAGCACTTCGTCGACCACGTGGTGCCAGACGAACTCCACCTTGCCTTCCTTCTCCTTGGCGAACAGGCGGTCCTGCAGGATCTTTTCCGAACGCAGGGTGTCGCGGCGATGCACCAGGTAGACCTTGCTGGCGATGTTCGCCAGGTACAGCGCTTCCTCGACCGCGGTGTTGCCGCCGCCTATCACCGCCACTTCCTGGCCGCGGTAGAAGAAGCCGTCGCAGGTCGCGCAGGCGGACACGCCGCGGCCCTTGAACTTCTCCTCCGATTCGATGCCCAGGTACTTGGCGGTCGCGCCGGTGGCGATGACCAGCGCGTCGGCGGTGTAGGTGCCGCTGTCGCCGACCAGGGTGAACGGACGCTTCGACAGGTCGGCGGTATGGATGTGGTCGAAGATGACCTCGGTGTTGAAGCGCTCGGCATGCTCCTGCATCTGCGCCATCAGCCCCGGGCCCTGCAGGTCGTGCGGGCCGCCGGGCCAGTTCTCGACCTCGGTGGTGGTCATCAGCTGGCCGCCCTGCTGCAGGCCGGTGATCAGCACCGGGTTGAGGTTGGCGCGGGCGGCATAGACGGCGGCGGTCCAGCCGGCGGGGCCGGAACCCAGGATCAAAAGGCGGGCATGCTTCGGCGAAGGGGTGGAAGCGCTCATGTATACTCGGATTGAGGTTGGAAACAGGTGCTGTCGGGCATGCGGAAAGGAGCTGCATGCGCGATGCCGATGCGCATAGAGTGGCGGTGCGGGCAAGTCGAATCAAGGCGCAAGAATGGAATGCGCCGATGCGATGCGAAGCCCGCCAGCGTCGACAAGCTGCGCCGGGGCCGCGGCTTTTTTTGTGGCGACGGCAGCCGGGAACCCGGGCTGGAAAGCCTCGCAGATTCGTTTATTATCAAACACTAACGGAACAATCCTAAGGTTCGGAAAAAAGGTGGCAAAACAGCTTCCGGAACGTGCAGCGGGGAAGGGCGCCAAGGCGGCTGCCCGCAAGTCGTCATCGCCACCGAACCCGCGCCGCCAACGCCTGTGGCGCGACATCGCGCTGATCCTCATCGCGCCATTCCTGCTGTACCTGCTGGCCTGCCTTTTCACCTATTCGCCCGACGACCCGGGCTGGTCGCAGTCGACCGGCAGCCTGCTGAGCCCCATCCACAACCTCGGCGGCCGGGTCGGCGCTTGGCTGGCCGACGTGCTGCTGTACCTGTGCGGCTATGTCGCCTTCCTGCTGCCGGTGATCCTCGGCGCGATCGCCTGGATCGCGCTGTTCGGCATGGACAGCGACGGCGACGGCGATGCCGACCTCGGCCCGGCGCTGCGCCTGGTGGGCATGGTCGGTTTCCTGATCTCCGCCACGGGCCTGCTGTTCATGCGCGGGGTGTCGGCGGAACATTTCTCGGCCGGGCCGGGCGGCATCCTCGGCAGGCTGGTCGGCGGTTCGCTGAATTCGCTGTTCGGCAGCCTCGGCGGCAACCTGTTCCTGCTGGCGCTGTTCCTGGTGTCGGTCACGCTGGCCACCGGCCTGTCGTGGTTCGCGGTGATGGAACGCATCGGCGGCTGGGTGATGCAGCTGCCCTTGCTGTGGCGCCGCGGCACCCAGCAGGCCGAACAGTGGCAGCAGACCCGCGCGCTGCGCGAGGAACGCGAGGAAGTGCGCAAGGTCGATGCCGTGCAGCGCCTGCGCCGCGAGCCGGTGAAGATCGAGCCGCCGGCGCCGGCGGGGGTGGGGAAGAGCGACCGCGCCAAGCGCGAGCAGCAGATCCCGCTGTTCCACGGCACCGGCGGCGACGGCTCCGGCCTGCCGCCGCTGGCCCTGCTCGACGATCCCAAGCCGCAGGCCAAGGGCTATTCCGAGGAAACCCTGGAAACCCTGTCGCGGCAGATCGAATTCAAGCTCAAGGACTTCCGCATCGACGCGCAGGTGGTCGGCGCCTATCCGGGGCCGGTGATCACCCGCTTCGAGATCGAGCCGGCGCCCGGCATCAAGGTCAGTTCGATCAGTTCGCTGGACAAGGACATCGCGCGCGGCCTCAGCGTCAAGTCGGTGCGCGTGGTCGACGTGATCCCCGGCAAGTCGGTGATCGGCCTGGAGATCCCGAACACCAGCCGCGAGATGATCTACCTCAGCGAACTGCTGCGTTCGAAGGAATACGACAAGTCCGCCAGTCCGCTGACGCTGGCGCTGGGCAAGGACATCGCCGGCCGCCCGACCGTGGCCGACCTGGCGCGCATGCCGCACCTGCTGGTCGCCGGCACCACCGGCTCCGGCAAGTCGGTCGCGGTCAACGCGATGGTGCTGAGCCTGCTGTACAAGGCCACGCCGCAGGACCTGCGGATGCTGATGATCGACCCGAAGATGCTGGAACTCAGCGTCTACCAGGGCATTCCGCACCTGCTGGCGCCGGTCGTCACCGACATGAAGGAAGCGGCCAACGGCCTGCGCTGGTGCGTGGCCGAGATGGAGCGCCGCTACAAGCTGATGAGCGCGGTCGGCGTGCGCAACCTGGCCGGCTTCAACAAGAAGGTGAAGGACGCCAAGGACGCCGGCCAGCCGCTGCTCGACCCGCTGTTCAAGCCGAACCCGGAACTGGCCGAAGCGCCGCCGGCGCTGGAAGAACTGCCCTTCATCGTCATCTTCATCGACGAATTCGCCGACATGATGATGATCGTCGGCAAGAAGGTCGAGGAACTGATCGCGCGCCTGGCGCAGAAGGCGCGCGCCGCCGGCATCCACCTGATCCTGGCCACGCAGCGGCCATCGGTCGACGTGATCACCGGCCTGATCAAGGCCAACGTGCCGACCCGCATCGCATTCCAGGTATCGAGCAAGATCGACAGCCGCACCATCCTCGACCAGAGCGGCGCGGAAACGCTGCTCGGCAACGGCGACATGCTGTACCTGCCGCCGGGCACGGCGATGCCGGAACGCATCCACGGCGCCTTCGTCAGCGACGAAGAGGTGCACCGCGTGGTCGAGCACATCAAGGCCAGCGCGCCGACCAACTACATCGAAGGCGTGCTGGAGGAAGTGCAGGGGATGGGCGACGGCGTGGTCGTCGGCGCGACCGGCCTGCCGGAGTCGGCCGCGGCGAGCGATCCGGAAAGCGACCCGCTGTACGACGAGGCGGTGAAGATCGTCACCGAAAGCCGCCGCGCGTCGATCTCCGGCGTGCAGCGTCGGCTCAAGATCGGTTACAACCGCGCGGCGCGGCTGATCGAGGCGATGGAAGCGGCCGGGGTGGTCTCGCCGCCGGAGCACAACGGCGACCGCACGGTGCTGGCGCCGCCGCCGCGCTGATTTGCTTTTTCGCGGGGAGTACCGGATGCGACTGATCGTGTTGTTCCTGCTGGCCGCATTCGCGGCTCCGGTCGCGTTTGCGGACGAGGTCGCGGACGCGCAGCAGCCCGCCGCCCAGGAAGCCGCCAACAACTCCAGCTTCGTCCGCTACCGCGCCGACTACGAGGTACGCGCCGACGCCACCAGCGTCGAGATCGACGAGTACGAAATCCTGATCAAGACCAAGGCCGGCGTCGACGACTGGAGCCAGGTGCGGCTGAGCTACAGCGAGAAGATGGAGGCGCTGGAAGTCCTTTCCGCGTACACGCTGACGCCGGACGGCCGGCGCCACGACGTGCCGGCCGACAAGATCTACAACCAGGAAAGCTATTCCAGCGCCTCGGCCGCGATGTACGCCGACCGCAAGGTCAAGGTCATCGTGTTCCCGAACCTGTCGCCGGGCACGCGGCTGGTCTATTCGTTCCGCAAGACCCAGAACATCCCGTACTTCCCCGGTTATTTCAGCCTGTGGGAGACCTTCAGCCGCCTGACCGAATACGCCGATGCCCGCGTCACCCTGACCGCGCCGGCGGACCTGCCCATGCACGTCTTCGTGCGCGACGTGCAGGGTGGCGACCGGCCGGCGGTGAAGGACGGGATCGCGCGCTGGACATGGACCTTCAGCAACCCGACGCCGATGAAGGTGCAGCACTGGAGCGCCGCGGCGTGGGAGTTCAGCCCGACGATCATGGCCAGCACCTACGCGGATTATTCGGCGATGGGCCGTGCCTACCAGCTGAAGGCCGGCGAGGCGGCGAAGGTCACGGCGGCGGTGCAGGCGCGCGCCGACGAGATCACCCGCGGCATCGCCGACCGCCGCGCGCAGGCGGCGGCGATCTACGAATGGGTGGCGAAGAACATCCGCTACGTCGCCGTGTACCTGGGCAACGGCGGGCTGGAACCGAATTCGGCCGGCAGCATCCTCGCCAACCGCTACGGCGACTGCAAGGACCACACCGTGGTCCTCGAGGCGCTGCTCGCGGCCAAGGGCATCGCCAGCACGCCGGTGCTGATCGGCGCCGGCGGCGGACCGACCCTGCCGGCGGTCGCGGTGCTGGGGCGCTTCAACCACGCGATCACCTACGTGCCGGAATTCGACCTGTACCTGGATTCGACCAGCCCCTACGCGCGCTTCGGGCAATTGCCCGGCAACGACCTCGGCGCGCCGGTGGTGCACACCGCGGACGGGAAGATCGCGCGCACGCCGCCGAACAATCCGTCGGTGAACGCGCTTCGCGCCACCGTGTCGTTCGCTTTCTCCGGCAACGGCGACGTGACCGGCCGGACCACGCTGGACAACGGCGCCAGTTCGGAAATCGGCCTGCGCGCCAATTTCGCCCAACTGACCGCGCAGAACCGCAGCCGCATCGAGGAATCGATCATCGCCAGTTCCGGCTTCAACGGCAGCGGCAGGCTCGATGTCCTGGGCGACCCGCACGACCTGGGCCGGCCGTTCGGCTACGCCTATGCATTCACCGCCCGCGACTACGTCGATTTCGGCTCGGTCGGCGGCATGGTCCTGCCGGACATGCCCGGCGCCGATTCGATGCGCGACATCTATGCCTCCGCATCCAGCGAAACCAACCTGACGCCGTTCTATTGCACCGAAAGCCTGCGTGAGGAGACGTACGAGCTCGCGTTCCCGGCGGACGTGCCGATCATCGCCATCCCGAAGAGCGAGCGTTACCGCAACGCCGCCGGCGAGTACGACGTGGAATGGAAGCGGGAAGGGCAGGTGGTGACGGCAACCCACCGCCTGCACCTCAATGCGATCCACGGCGACGACAAGCTGTGCCAACCGGGCGATTACGCCGCCTTCCGCGAGTTGTTCCAGCAGGTGCGCCGCGGCTTCCGCGGGCAGATCGTCTATGGCGACCTGAAGACGGTCCAGGTCGCTGGCGACGCGAAATAGCTTTTGCAGGCCTGCGCGCACGACTCCAGCCTGCGGAAACCTCGGGCACAAGAAAGGGCAGCCGAAGCTGCCCTTTCTCGTTTCCCGAATCCAGCGATCAAAGCGCCTCGAAAATCCCCGCTGCACCCATGCCGGTGCCGATGCACATCGTCACCATGCCGTACTTCTTCTGATGGCGACGCAGGCCGTGGACTATCGTCGCGGTGCGGATCGCGCCGGTGGCGCCCAGCGGGTGGCCAAGCGCGATGGCGCCGCCCAGCGGGTTGACCTTGGACGGGTCGAGCTCGCAATCCCGGATCACCGCCAGCGACTGCGCGGCGAAGGCTTCGTTCAACTCGATCCAGTCGAGCTGGTCCTTCGTCAAGCCGGCCTGCTTCAGCGCCTTCGGGATCGCCGCGATCGGGCCGATGCCCATCACTTCCGGGCGCACGCCGGCGACCGAGAAACTGACGAAGCGGGCCAGCGGCGTCAGGCCGTAGTCCTTGACCGCCTGTTCCGAAGCCAACAGCACCGCACCGGCGCCGTCGCTCATCTGCGACGAGTTGCCGGCCGTGACGCTGCCACCGAACTGCTGGTTGCGGAAAACGGTGCGCAGCTTGGCCAGGCCTTCCAGCGTGGTGTCCGGGCGCGGGCCTTCGTCGGTGTCGACCAGCTTCTTCTTCAGCTGGATCGTGTTGCCGGCCAGGTCGGGCAGGTGCGACAGCACCTCGTACGGGCTGATTTCCTGCTTGAACTCGCCGGCCTGGATCGCGGCGATCGCCTTCTGGTGCGAGGCGAGGGCGAAGGCGTCCTGGTCCTCGCGGCTGACCTTCCATTCCTCGGCCACCTTCTCGGCGGTGATGCCCATGCCGTAGGCGATGGCGACGTTCTCGTTCTTCGCGAACACCTGCGGCGACAGCGCCACCTTGTTGCCCATCATCGGCACCATCGACATCGACTCGGTGCCGCCGGCCAGCATCAGGTCGGCGTTGCCCAGGCGGATTTCGTTGGCCGCCAGCGCCACGGCCTGCACGCCCGACGAACAGAAACGGTTGATGGTCTGCGCGGCGATGGTGTTCGGCAACCCGGCCAGCAGCAGGCCGATGCGCGCCACGTTCATGCCTTGCTCGCCCTCGGGCATCGCGCAGCCGATCACGGCGTCGTCGATGCGCGAGACGTCGATGCCCGGCGCCTGCGCGACGACCGACTTCAGCACGTGCGCCAGCAGTTCGTCGGGGCGGGTATTGCGGAACACGCCCTTCGGGGCCTTGCCCACCGGGGTGCGCGTGGCGGCGACGATGTAGGCGTCCTGGATTTGCTTGCTCATTTCAGTATGTCCTTGTCGTCGAATCAGTTGCGGAGCGGCTTGCCGGTCTTGAGCATGTGCTCGATGCGCGCCTGCGTCTTCGGCTGCTGCGCCAGTTCGACGAAGTGCTTGCGCTCCAGCTTCAGCAGCCACTCCTCGTCGACGATCGAGCCGCGGTCCACTTCGCCGCCGCAGACCACGGTGGCGATGCGGCTGGCGATCTCGTAGTCGTATTCGCTGATGAAACGGCCTTCCAGCATGTTGACCAGCAGCATCTTGAAGGTGGCGATGCCGACGTCGCCGGCGACCCGCACGCGTCGCGCCGGCAGCGGCGGGCGGTAGCCGGTCTCGGCCAGCGCCAGCGCTTCCTTCTTCGCGATGTACAGCAGTTCGTAGGCGTTGAACGCGACCTTGTCGCCGGCGCGCATCAGGCCCAGCTCCTTCGCTTCCAGCGCCGAGGTCGAGACCTTGGCCATCGCCACGGTTTCGAAGGTCTTCTTCAGCTCGGCGAACACGTCGCCGCCCGGGCCGGCCGCCGCGGAAGCGCGCACCGCCAGTTCCTTCAGGCCGCCGCCCGCGGGCAACAGGCCGACGCCGGCCTCGACCAGGCCGATGTAGCTTTCCAGCGACGCGACCGTGCGCGCCGAGTGCATCTGGAACTCGCAGCCGCCGCCGAGGGCGAGGCCGCGCACCGCCGCGACCACCGGCACCAACGCGTACTTGATGCGCTGGCTGGTGCGCTGGAAGTTGGCGACCATCGCCTCGAACTCGGCGATCCTGCCGGCTTGCAGCGCGCCGAGCGCACCGGCCAGGTCGGCGCCGGCGGAGAACGGCTCCTTGTCCTGCCAGAGCACCAGGCCCTTGAACTTGCCTTCGGCGATGCCGACCGCTTCCTGCAGGCCGTCGAGCACCGCGTCGGAAACGGTGTTCATCTTGGTCTTGAACGAGACCACGCCGATGTCGTCGCCGTCGGTCCACAGGCGCACGCCGTCGTTCTCGAACACGGTTTCGCCCTTGCTGAAGGCCTCGCCCAGCAGCGGATTGGGGAAACGCTGGCGCTGGTAGACGGGCAGGGCGGAGCGCGGCAGCTTGGCGTTCTTCGCCGGGCTGTAGCTGCCTTCCGCGGTGTGCACGCCTTCGCGGCCGTCGAACACCCAGTTCGGCAGCGCGGCACTGCTCATCGCCTTGCCGGCGACGATGTCGTCGGCGATCCACTGCGCCACCTGCTTCCAGCCGGCGGCCTGCCAGGTCTCGAACGGGCCCAGGCTCCAGCCGTAGCCCCAGCGGATCGCCAGGTCGACGTCGCGCGCGGTGTCGGCGATGTCGGCCAGGTGGTAGGCCGAATAATGGAACAGGTCGCGGAACACCGCCCACAGGAACTGCGCCTGCGGATGCCGGCTTTCGCGCAGCCTGGCGAACTTCTCGGCCGGGTTCCTGAGCTTCAGGATCTCGACCACTTCCGGCGCGGCGACGCGGTCGGAGGCGCGATAGTCCTGCTTCTCCAGGTCGAGCACGACGATGTCCTTGCCGACCTTGCGGAAGATGCCGGCGCCGGTCTTCTGGCCCAGCGCGCCCTTGGCGATCAGCGCATCCAGCCACGCCGGCGACTTGAAGTACTTGTGCCACGGGTCGTCGGGCAGGGTGTCGGCCATGGTCTTGATGACGTGGGCCATGGTGTCCAGCCCGACCACGTCCGAGGTGCGGTAGGTCGCCGACTTCGGCCGGCCGATCAGCGGGCCGGTGAGCGCGTCGACCTCGTCGAAGCCGAGCTTGAACTCGGCGGTGTGGTGCGCGGTGGCGAGGATCGAGAACACGCCGATGCGGTTGCCGATGAAATTCGGCGTGTCCTTGGCGTAGACCACGCCCTTGCCGAGGGTGCTGGTCAGGAAGGTCTCGAGGCCTTCGAGCACCGCCGCGTCGGTGGTGCGGGCCGGGATCAGCTCGGCCAGGTGCATGTAGCGCGGCGGGTTGAAGAAGTGCACGCCGCAGAAGCGGTGGCGCAGTTCCTCCGGCAGCACCTCGGCCAGCTTGTTGATGCCCAGACCGGAGGTGTTGCTGGCCAGCACCGCGTGCGCCGGCACGAACGGGGCGATCTTCCTATACAGGTCCTGCTTCCAGTCCATCCGCTCGGCGATCGCCTCGACGATCAGGTCGCAATCCTTCAGCAACTCGGCGCCCGAATCATAGTTGGCGGGAGTGATGGCCTCGGCCAGCGCCTTGCTGGCCAGCGGGGCGGGGCTGAGCTTGCCCAGGTTGGCGATCGCCTTCAGCACGATGCCGTTGGGATCGCCTTCCTTCGCCGGCAAGTCGAACAGCACGGTGTCGACGCCCGCATTGGTCAGGTGGGCGGCGATCTGCGCGCCCATCACGCCGGCGCCGAGCACGGCTGCCCGTCGGACAAGTAGTTTCTGAGACATTTTCGTCAACCCTTTGTAATTAAAGGAAATAAAATCAGCTATTCAGCCCGGCGGCCGCGAAATGGATCAGTTCGCGCGCGGCGCGCTCGCGGTGCGCCTTCTCGGTGACGCCATCGGGACGGCGGATCATCCCGAAATCGGCCATGGCGTAGGTCAGCGCGCCGGCGATGAAGTCCAGCCGCCAGTACAACTGCTCCTTGCTCAGCGCCGGCACGCAGGCGGCGATGGCCTTGGCGAACTCGCGCAGCACGTGGCCGTAGTGTTCGGACAGGAAACGGCGCAGGCTGTCGTTCTTCTCGGCGTAGGCGCGGGCGATCACCCGCACGAAGGCGCCGCCGCCGTGGCGGTCCTGGGCCATGGCCAGCGCCGGCTCGATGAAGGCGGCGAGGACCGGCTCCAGTTCGCCGGGGTGCTTTTCCTTCGCCTCGCGCAGGCTGCGCAGGCGCAGCTCGGTCATCTCGTCCATGCGTCGGCGGAACACCTCGTTGACCAGGTTTTCCTTGCTGCCGAAGTGGTAGTTGACCGCGGCGATGTTGACGTCGGCGCGGCTGGTGACCTGGCGCAGCGAGGTGCCGGCGAAGCCGTGCTGGGCGAACAGTTCCTCGGCCGCACCGAGGATGCGGTCCTTGGTCGAGAAGTGGCTGGCGTGGGACATGTCGGTAGAGGGCCGGGCAGGGCCTGAATCAAACGCTTGTTTGATTGTGGGTGCGGGCCGCGACTTTGTCATGCTGCTCTGCAGCAAAACCGTGTGGCCGGGCATTCCAATGGCGGCTTTGGCCGGTTACAATTTCGTCTACGCAGTTTCGTCTAAGCCCGCGTTTTGACGCGGGTTTTTTTCATTGCTAACCTGCGGGCTTCACCTCGAGTGGCCCGCCCAACGGAGACCAAGTCCATGGCGCTGGAGCGCACCCTGTCGATCGTCAAGCCCGATGCCGTCGCCAAGAACGTCATCGGCGAAATCTATGCCCGTTTCGAAAAGGCCGGTCTGAAGATCGTCGCCGCGAAGATGAAGCACCTGTCGCGCCGCGAAGCCGAAGGCTTCTACGCCGTGCACAAGGAGCGTCCGTTCTTCAACGCGCTGGTCGAATTCATGACCAGCGGCCCGGTCGCGATCCAGGTGCTGGAAGGCGAGAACGCCGTGCTCAAGCATCGCGAGATCCTCGGCGCCACCAACCCGAAGGAGGCCGCGCCGGGCACGATCCGCGCCGACTTCGCCGACAGCATCGACGCCAACGCCGCGCACGGTTCGGACTCGGTCGAGAACGCGAACATCGAGATCGCGTACTTCTTCGCCGCGACCGAAGTGTTTTCGCGCTGAGTGATGCAGTCGTGAGCGGCCACGGGTTCGCACCGATCGAATTGAAGCTGGCGGCGGACGCCCCGTCCGCCGCCGCGCCCGTGCCCGCGAAGCAGAACCTGCTCGACCTCGACCGCGAGGGCATGGAGAAGTTCTTCGTCGAAACCCTCGGCGAACAGAAGTTCCGCGCCCACCAGGTGATGAAGTGGATCCACCACCGCTACGTCACCGACTTCGACCGGATGACCGACCTCGGCAAGGCCTTGCGCGCCAAGCTGCAGGAGCACGCCGAGGTCGTCGTCCCCAACGTCGTCTTCGACAAGCCTTCCGCCGACGGCACGCACAAGTGGCTGCTCGGCATGGGCGTCGACGGCAAGAACGCCGTCGAAACCGTCTATATCCCCGACAAGGGCCGCGGCACGCTGTGCGTGTCGTCGCAGGTCGGCTGCGGCCTGAACTGCACGTTCTGTTCGACCGCCACCCAGGGCTTCAACCGCAACCTGAGCACCGCCGAGATCATCGGCCAGGTCTGGATCACCGCGCGCGACCTCGGCAACGTGCCGGCGCAGAACCGCCGCCTCACCAACGTGGTGATGATGGGCATGGGCGAGCCGTTGCTGAACTTCGACAACGTCGTGCGCGCGATGAACATCATGCGCGACGACCTCGGCTACGGCCTGGCCAGCAAGCGGGTGACGCTGTCCACCTCCGGCCTGGTGCCGATGATCGACCGCCTGTCGACCGAGACCGACGTGTCGCTGGCGGTGTCGCTGCACGCACCGAACGACGCGCTGCGCGAGCAACTGGTGCCGCTGAACAGGAAGTACCCGATCGCCGAACTGATGGCCTCGTGCGTGCGCTGGCTCAGGCACAACAAGAAGCGCGACTCGGTGACCTTCGAATACACGCTGATGAAGGGCGTCAACGACCAGCCGGAGCACGCGCGCCAGCTGGCGCAGCTGATGCGCAAGTTCGGCAATGCCGCGCAACTGAAGGATGCGGCCAAGGTCAACCTGATCCCGTTCAACCCGTTCCCCGGCACCCGCTACGAGCGCGCGCCGGAGGAAGACATCCGCGCGTTCCAGAAGATCCTGCTGGATGCGCACGTGCTGACCATGGTCAGGCGCACCCGCGGCGACGACATCGACGCCGCCTGCGGCCAGCTGAAGGGGCAGGTGATGGACCGGACTCGCCGCCAGGCCGAGTTCAAGCGCAAGTTGCAGGCACAGGGAGTGAACGATGCGGCTGCGTGAGGCGCTCGTGCCGCTCCTCGTCCTTGCGCTGTCCGCGACGGCCTGCTCGCGCCTGACCTTCATCCGCCCCGCCTCCAAGATCGAACGCTACGAGCCGGCGGCGCCCGCGTACAGCGTCCACGACAGCGAACAGACCAAGCGCCGGCTGGCCGCGCAGGAACGCCTGCAACTGGCCTCGCAACGCCTGCAGGCCGGCGACATCGCCACCGCCGAGCGCCAGGCGCGACTGGCGCTGAAGCGGAACCCGGACTCGGCCGGGGCGCACACCCTGCTGGCCATCATCGAGCAGAGCCGCGGCCAGCAGGAAGCCGCCGGCGCCCACTACCGGCAGGCGGCCGAACTGGCCCCGGCCGATGGTGGCGTGCTGAACAATTACGGCGCGTGGCTGTGCGGCAACGGCTACCCGGCCGAAGCGCTGGTCTGGTTCGACCGCGCCCTGGCCGCGCCGAATTACGCCACCCCGGCAGCGGCGCTGGCCAACGCCGGCGGCTGCGCACTGAAAAGCGGGCAGTACGAGCGCGGTGAACGCGACCTGCGCAAGGCGCTGGAGCTCGACCCGGTCAATGCCTATGCGCTGGCCTCGATGGCGGAAGGCGAATTCAGGCAGGGTCGCTATTTGGAAGCGAGGGCGTTCACAGAACGGAGACTTGCCGCTGCACCGGCGAACGCCGACGTGCTACAACTCGCGCGTAATATAGAGAATGCGCTCGGCGACAGGGTTGCCGCCAGTCGATACGAACAGCGGTTGCGGACGGAGTTCCCGGATGCCGCGAACACCACGACCAACGCCCCGGGGAGGGCATCCGAGCCATGACTGCTGATTTGCCGAACGAGTTTCGCCAGGGCAGTGCGCCGGAAGGCGCCGGCCTGGGCGTCGGCGCGCTGTTGCGCGAAGCCCGCGAACGCAGCGGCCTGAGCCTGCAGGAAGTCAGCCAGAGCCTGAAGATGCAGGTCCGCGTGCTGGAATCGCTGGAGCACGAGCGCTGGGAGCAGCTCAGCGCGCCGGTCTTCATCCGTGGCCAGCTGCGCAGCTACGCCAAGTTGCTGAAGGTCGACATCGAACCCTTCTTGCAGCAGTTCCAGGCCCAGGCGCCGCGCCCGGCCGAACTGGTCAGCCACAGCCACACCCCGCCGTACCAGCGCCTGCTCGAGAACGTCGGCCGCCGCTCGCTGTACGTGGTGCTCACCCTGTGTTTCTTCGCCATCCCGGTGTGGCTGGCGACGCGGCCGCACGTCGAGAGCCGGCCGCAGGCGACCGCGCCGCTGGATGTGGTCCCCGCCGGCCCGGCGGCCGTCGCGCCGTCCGACCCGATCGCCGCTTCGCTGGCGCCGCTGCCGCGTCCCGCCGCGCCCGCGCTGAGCCTGCGCTTCAACGGCGAAAGCTGGGTGCAGATCGTCGCCGCCGACGGCAGCACGATCGAGCAGGGCCTGGTCAAGGCCGGCGAACAGCGCAGCTTCGCCACCGGTCAAGTGGCCCGCATGGTGATCGGCAACGTCACCGAGGTCGAGGTTCAGCAATCCGGTAGTACGGTGGACATGACGCCGTACCAGCGAGCGAACGTCGCCCGCTTTACGGTATCCTCTGACGGTTCCCTGTCCCCGGTCGCCGACTGACCCGAGTCGTCCGGCCTGCGCCAGGGGCCGACGAACTCAACCGGAACCAAGACCCCGTCGGAACGGGGCACAGAGAACGCATGGCGATCGACGAACTGCTCGACGAACACGAACAAGGCGAACGCGTCCGCAACTGGCTCAGGAACAACGGCGCCGGCTTGCTCGGCGGCATAGCACTGGGCCTGGCGCTGATCTTCGGCTGGCAATGGTGGCAGAAGCGCCAGCAGCAACAGCACGAACAGGCCTACCACGACTACCAGGGCGCCGTCGAAGCGCTGCGCCCGCAGGGCGGCAAGCCCGTCGACACCAAGCAGGCGCAAGCCGCCGTGGCCAAGCTCGGCGACGGCGTCTATGCCGGGCTGGCGGCGCTGCAGCTGGCGCGTGCGCAAGTGGATGCCGGGCAGGCCGATGCCGCCATCGCCACGCTGCGCGCGATCCAGCCCGATCCTTCGCTGCAGGGCCTGGTGAACCTGCGCTTGGCGCGCCTGCTGACCGAGACCGGCAAGCCCGACGAGGCGCTGAAGCTGCTCGTTGCGCAGGATCCGGCGTCGCTGGAGGCACGCGGCGACGCGTTGCTGGCCGCCGGCAAGCGCGACGAGGCGCGCGACGCCTACCTCAAGGCCCTGACCGGCATCGACGTGGCCGCGCCGGAGCGCCGCCTGCTCGAACTCAAGCTCACCGACGTCGGCGGCACCCCGCCCAAGCCCGCGGAGTCCGTCTGATGAAAACCGCTTCCCGTTCCTTTTCGGGCACCCTTGCCCGTGCGGCTTCGTTGCTGTTGCTCGCCATCGCCCTGTCCTCGTGCAGCACGGTCAAGGGCTGGTTCGGCGGCAACAGCGAGAAGGCGCAGGCGAAGAAGGCCGCCGAGCCGGTCGAGCTGTCCGATTTCACCCCGACCGCGCATGTCTCCAAAGTCTGGAGCGCCAATGTCGGCGAAGGCGAGAAACACCTGGGCCTGGGCCAGGCCCCGGCGGTCGCCGACGGTCGCGTCTACGCCGCCGCCGCCGAAGGCAGCGTGTTCGCGCTGGACCTGCAGACCGGCCGCGAACTGTGGCGCTACAAGCCGGAAAAGCGCCGCAAGCTCAGCGAGGCCGAGGAAGCCAAGCTGCTGGCGTCGGAAGAACAACTGCCCGATTTCGAAAGTGACGCGGGCGAGCAGACCGAGGCCGACAAGCAGCGCACCAAGCAGCAGCTGAAGGCGGCCAAGCAGGAGCGCAAGCTGGCCAAGCAGCTGGCCAAGCGCATGGCCAAGGAAAAACTCGACTGGTTCTTCACCGGCGGCCCCGGCGCCGGCGACGGCCTGGTCGCGGTCGGCACGCTCGACGGCCAGGTGATCGCGCTGGACGCGGCCACCGGCGCCGAGAAGTGGCGCGCCAAGGTTTCCAACGAAGTCATCGCCGCGCCCGCAGTCGGCCAGGGCTACGTGCTGGTGCGCAGCAACGACGGCACCGTTACCGCCTTCGATGCCGCCAGCGGCGAACGCCGCTGGTTCTCGCAGCGCGAGCTGCCCAGCCTGACCGTGCGCGGCAATGCCTCGCTGACCCTCGGCCCGGGCATCGTGTTTTCCGGCAACGACGACGGCACCATCAGCGCGATGAGCCTGCGCGACGGGCGGCCGCTGTGGGAACAGCCCGTGGGCGTGCCGGAAGGCCGCACCGAACTGGAACGCATGGCCGACGTCGACGGCGCCCCGGTGCTCGACGGCACCACGATCTACGCGACCAGCTACAAGAAGGAAACCCTGGCCATCGACGGCCCCAGCGGGCGTCCGCTGTGGGTGCGCGACACCGGCGGTGCCGGCGGCCTGGGCCTGTCCCCCGGCAGCGTGGTGGTGTCCGACCCGGGTGGCGTGGTCTGGGCGCTGGACCGCAACAGCGGCGGCGCATTGTGGTCGAACCCGAACCTGGCGCGGCGTTCGCTGACCGCGCCGACGGTGCAGGGCGACTACGCCGTGGTCGGCGATTACGATGGCTACGTGCACTGGCTGCGCCTGGACAACGGCGAGTTCGCCGCGCGCGAGCGCGTCGGCGGCGACCCGGTACGGGCCAAGCCGGTGCTGGCCGGCGACCTGTTGCTGGTGCAGAACACCGAAGGCGAAGTGACCGCGTTCCGCCTGCAATAACCTCATCGTCGCCGACGGTCGCAGCGCGCAGAGCCGGGTCCGCCCGGCTCTGCGCCTTTCGGCGCCGGGCGAACCCCGCGGCGAAAAGCGGTTACGCTTTGCCGAATTTCCATTCCGACCCGAACCCTTCCCATGCTTCCCCTCGTCGCCCTCGTCGGCCGCCCCAACGTCGGCAAATCGACGCTGTTCAACGCGCTGACCCGCAGCCGCGACGCGCTGGTGCACGACCAGCCGGGCGTGACCCGCGACCGCAACTACGGCGTCTGCCGGCTGCAGCCGGACCGGCACTTCGTCGGCGTCGACACCGGCGGCATCGCCGAGCAGGAGCAGGGGCTGGCCGGCGCCACCGCGCGCCAGGCCCGCGCCGCGGCCGAGGAGGCCGACCTGGTGCTGTTCGTCGTCGACGGCAGGGAAGGCGCCTCGGCGCTGGACGACGACATCCTGCGCTGGCTGCGCAAGGCATCGCGGCCGACGCTGCTGGTGATCAACAAGATCGACGGCATGAACGAAACCGCCGTGCGCGCCGATTTCGCCCGTTACGGCTTCGCCGACATGCTCGCCGTCTCCGCGGCGCACCGGCAGGGCATCGACGAACTGCTCGCCGCGGCGCTGCAGCGCCTGCCGGAAGAGGGCGAGGCCGAAGTCCTCGACGAGGATCCGTCGCGGATGCGCATCGCCTTCGTCGGCCGCCCGAACGTCGGCAAGTCGACGCTGGTCAACCGCCTGCTCGGCGAGGAACGGATGATCGCCTCGGAAGTGCCGGGCACGACGCGCGATTCGATCGCCGTCGACCTCGAGCGCGACGGCCGCAAGTACCGGCTGGTCGACACCGCCGGCCTGCGCCGCAAGTCGAAGGTGGACGAGGCGGTGGAGAAGTTCTCGATCGTCAAGACCCTGCAGGCGATCGAGCAGTGCCAGGTCGCGGTGCTGCTGCTCGACGCCAGCGAGGGCGTCACCGACCAGGACGCCAGCGTGCTCGGCGCGATCCTCGACGCCGGCCGCGCGCTGGTGGTCGCGGTGAACAAGTGGGACGGGCTGACCGCCTACCAGCGCGAGCAGGCGTTGAACCTGCTGTCGCTGAAGCTGGGCTTCGTCAACTGGGCCGAGGCGGTGCAGATCTCCGCCAAGCACGGCTCCGGCCTGCGCGAGCTGTTCCGCGCCATCCACCGCGCGCACGCCTCGGCGACCAGGGAATTCGGCACCAGCGAAGTCAACAAGGCGCTGGAAATCGCCGTCGAATCGAACCCGCCGCCGAGCATCCGCGGCCACGTCTCCAAGCTGCGCTTCGTGCATCCCGGCGGCAGCAACCCGCCGACCTTCGTCGTCCACGGCACCCGCCTGAAGGCGTTGCCGGAGTCGTACAAGCGCTACCTGGAGAACTTCTTCCGCAAGCGTTTCAAGCTGGTCGGCACCCCGGTGCAGTTCGTGTTCAAGGAAGGCGTGAACCCGTACGAAGGCCGCAAGAACGCCTTGACCGAGCGCCAGGTCGCGCGCAAGCGCCGGCTGATGCGGCACGTGAAGCGCGGCAAGTAATCCGCTGCGTTCCGGCACGCGGCCGCCACGCGTGCGCCGATGGCGCGATAATGCCGCCATGGCCGGTCTCGAAATCCCCCCGCTCGAAGCGCTGCGCCGGCTCGCCCGCGGCGCGACGCTGGTCGACGTGCGCGAAACCCACGAACGCGCCGGCGGCCAGGCCGAGGGCGCGCTCGGCGTGGCGCGCGGCGAACTCGAATCGCATCCCGACGATTTCCTGCCGCGGCACGACGCCGAAATCCTGCTGATCTGCCAGGCCGGCAAGCGTTCGGCCGAGTGCGCCGAGAAACTGCGCGCCGCCGGCTATGCCCACGTGCATTCGGTGGAGGGCGGCACCACGCGCTGGATCGCCGAGGGCCTGCCGGTGGAGGTCCCGCAGGCCGATGCCGACACGCGCGACTTCAACGAGCGCTATTCGCGCCACCTGCTGCTACCGGAGATCGGCGTCGAAGGACAGCGCAGGCTGGAGGCATCGCGGGTGCTGCTGGTCGGTGCCGGCGGCCTCGGTTCGCCGGCCGCGTTTTACCTCGCCGCCGCCGGAGTGGGGCACATCCGCATCGCCGACGACGACGTGGTCGACCGCAGCAACCTGCAACGGCAGATCCTGCACACCGACGCGCGCATCGGCGAAGCCAAGGTCGCGTCGGCGGCGCAGGCGCTGTCGGCGCTGAACCCGCGGACGCAAGTCGAGGCCGTCGCCGAGCGCATCACGTCGGGCAATGTCGAACGCCTGCTCGACGGCGTCGACGTGGTCGTCGACGGCGCGGACAACTTCCCCGTGCGATACCTGCTCAACGACGCCTGCGTGAAGCTGGGCAAGCCGCTGGTGTATGGCGCGGTGCAACGCTTCGCAGGGCAGGTCGGCGTGTTCGACGCCGGCCGCCATCGCGGACAGGCGCCGTGCTATCGCTGCCTGTTCCCGGAACCGCCGCCGCCAGAGTTCGCGCCGAACTGCGCCGAGGCCGGCGTGCTCGGCGTGCTGCCGGGCGTGATCGGCCTGCTGCAGGCCAACGAGGTGATCAAGCTGCTGCTCGGCATCGGCGAACCGCTGGCCGGCCGCCTGCTGCATTTCGACGCGCTGGCGGCGCGCTTCCGCGAGATCCGGCTGCCCCCCGATCCGGAATGCGCCGTCTGCGCGCCGGGCCGCGAATTCCCCGGCTACATCGACTACGCGGCGTTCTGCAGCGGCGCTTCCCCGGCCGGAAGCTGACGGCGCCGCATCGCGAGGGTGCGGCCGTCGCGGATTTCGATATACCCTGTCCGCCGGAGAAGAAGGATGCATTCCCCCGTGCATCCGGTGACAAGGAGAAGCTGGATGCTCCGCCTGTTGCTTCTGTGCCTGACCTCGTGGCTGTTCGCCGCGCCGGCGCTCGCCGCCGATCCCTGCCCGTTGCTGCGCACCCAGGTCGCCTCGGCCGACACCGCGACCCGCATCGCGGCCTATGCCTGCAAGGAACACCAGAACTGGTTCCGCCCCTTCATCGATGCGGATGGCCGCAGTGGCGGCCTGACCGTGTACGAGGCCGAGAACGGCCCGCTGGCCGATGGCGCCGAGGCGTGGCGCAAGGTCGCCACGTACTGGATCGAGAGTGGTCTGCTCGGCAGCGTCTACGGCCGCAGCGGCGCCAGCGAATGCGCCTATGCACCGACGGCGCGATACGTTTCGCCGGCTTGCCGCACCTTCGTCATCGACACCCCGTGGTCGGGCGCTTTCGTCTCGTGGGTGATGCGTCGTGCCGGTCTGCCGGGATTCCGCGCCTCGGCCAGCCACATCGACTACGTGCGCGAGGCCTACCGCAACCCGGCGCGGAGCCCGTACCTGGTGCAGGCGCCGCAAAGCGCGAAACCGGCGCCGGGCGACCTGCTGTGCTCGGTGCGCAACGCGTCGCGGCTGTTCGGCTTCGGCGACCTCGCCACGCTGCTGAGCGTTGCCGACAGCGGCGGCCTGGCGATGCATTGCGACATCGTGGTCGGCGCCGGGCCCGGCGGGCTGGCCTATCTGGTCGGTGGCAACGTGCAGAACGCGGTGACCCTGCGCATGCTGAAGCTGGATGCGAACGGCTATTTCGCCAGCCTGCCGTCGCGGACGCTGGCCGACCTCGCGTGCAGTCCCGACATGCCGGCCAACTGCGATTCGAACCGGCAGGACTGGGCGGTGATGCTGAAGCTCAGGCCGGCGGTCGACCTGGCGCGGCTGGCGCCGCCGCCGCCCGTTACCGCGCAGGGGGCGCAACCGCAGGCGCCGCAGCGCTGCGTCGAAGTCGGCGGCGGCATGCAGGTCTGCTCTTCGCCGGCCTCCACGCCCGCGGAACCCGCGCAGACTTCCCCATGACGCCGGGGCAGGCAACCGGGCCGCGACGCGCGTTTAGAATCGCCGCATGAGCGTCGACGCCGACAGCAGTCAACTGGTCAAAGTCGTCGCGCTGCTCGGCGCGGCGGTGGGGATGGTCCCGATTTTCCGCCGGCTGGGCCTGGGCTCGGTGCTCGGCTACCTGACGGCCGGCCTGTTGATCGGCCCGTTCGGGCTGGGCTGGTTCTCCGAGCCCGAGGCGATCCTGCACGTGGCCGAACTCGGCGTGGTGATGTACCTGTTCGTGATCGGCCTGGAAATGCGCCCGTCGCACCTGTGGGGCATGCGCCGGCAGATCTTCGGCCTGGGCGCGCTGCAGATCGCCGCGTGCACGCTGGCGCTGACCGCGACCGGCTGGCTGGCGTTCGGGTTCCCGCTGCCGGTGGCGTTCATCGGTTCGGCCGGCTTCGTGCTCACCTCGACCGCGATCGTGATGCAGCTGCTCGGCGAGCGCGGCGACATCGCCCTGCCGCGCGGGCAGAAGATCGTGGCGATCCTGCTGTTCGAGGACCTGCTGATCGTGCCGCTGCTGGCGATCGTGGCGCTGCTGTCGCCGGTGGTGGCGGGCGACGGCGACGCGGCGTGGGGCAAGCTGGGGATCGGCGCGGCGACGCTGGCCGCGCTGGTCGCCGCCGGCATCTGGCTGCTGAATCCGCTGTTCCGCGTGCTGGCCGCGGCCAAGGCGCGCGAAGTGATGACCGCCGCCGCGCTGCTGGTGGTGCTGGGCGCGGCGTTGCTGATGCAGGTCGGCGGGCTGTCGATGGCGATGGGTGCGTTCCTCGCCGGCGTGCTGTTGTCCGAATCGGTGTTCCGCCACCAGATCGAGGCCGACATCGAACCGTTCCGCGGCATCCTCCTGGGCCTGTTCTTCCTCGGCGTGGGCATGTCGCTGGACCTGGGCGTGGTGGCGCGCAACTGGCAGCTGATCGGCGTCAGCGTGCTGGCGATGATGCTGGTAAAGGCGCTGTGCGTGTACGCGGTGGCGCGGCTGACGCGCAGCGCGCATTCCGATGCGCTGGACCGCGCGGTGCTGATGGCGCAGGGCGGCGAGTTCGCCTTCGTGCTGTTCGCCGCGGCCACGGCGGGGCGGGTGATCGACGCCGAAACCGGCGCCAACCTGACCGCGATCGTGGTGCTGTCGATGGTGCTGACGCCGTTGCTGGTCCTGGCGACGCGCGGCCTCGCGCCGAAGGCGGCGCAACCGCTGGAGGGCGTGGAGGCGGCCGATGGCCAGACCGGCAGCGTGCTGATCATCGGCTTCGGCCGCTTCGGCCAGGTGATGAGCCAGTCGTTGCTGGCGCGCGACGTCGACGTGACCATCATCGACACCGACATCGAGATGATCCAGAGCGCCGCCGAATTCGGCTTCAAGGTCTACTACGGCGACGGCACGCGGCTGGACGTGCTGCACGCATCGGGAGCGGGCAGCGCGCGGGCGATCGCGATCTGCGCGGACGACCGCGAGGCCACCGACCGCATCGTCGAACTGGCGAAGCTCGAATTCCCGCAGGCCAAGCTGCTGGCGCGCTCTTACGACCGCGAGCACTCGCTGAAGCTGGTCGACGCCGGCGTCGACTTCCAGATCCGCGAGACCTTCGAATCGGCGGTGGAGTTCGGCCGCGCCGCGCTGCTGGAACTGGGCGTGCCGGAGAACGAGGCGGACGGCATCGCCGAACAGGTGCGCGAACTGGACCGGGAACGCTTCGAGCTGGAAACCGCCGCCGGCGACGTGCGCGCCGGGCGCCCCCTGATCATCGGCAACACCGCCCCGGCCACGCCGACGCCGTTCACCCGGCCCAGGCGCGAGGGCAAGGCGCTGAACCGCGAGGCCGAGGACGCGATCCGCGACGGGGATGCGTGAGTCCGCGCTACACGCGCCGGCGCGAATCGGGGAAAATACGCGCATTGCCCCCGCGAAATCCCCCATGACCGCCCGCATCCTAGATGGCCGCCGCATCGCCGAAGACCTGCTCGACGAACTGAAGACCCGGGTCGACGCGCGGCTGGCGGCCGGCAAGTCGCGGCCGGGGCTGGCGGTGGGGCTGGTCGGCGGCGATCCGGCTTCGGCCGTGTACGTGCGCAACAAGCGCCGCGCGGCGGAGAAGGTCGGCATCGAGGCCTTCGACTACGACCTGCCGGAAGGCACCACCGAGGCCGAACTGCTGGCGCTGATCGACGGCCTGAACGCCGACCCGAAGATCCACGGCATCCTCGTCCAGCTGCCGCTGCCGGGCATTCCCGACGCCAGCCGCCTGATCGAACGCATCGACCCGCGCAAGGACGTCGACGGCTTCCACCCGGCCAATGTCGGCCACCTGGCCTTGCGCCAGTTCGGCCTGCGTCCGTGCACCCCGCGCGGCATCGTGACCCTGCTGGCCCATACCGACCAGCCGGTGCGCGGCCGCAACGCCACCATCGTCGGCGTCAGCAACCATGTCGGCCGGCCGATGGCGCTGGAGCTGCTGATCGCCGGCTGCACGGTGACCAGTTGCCACAAGTTCACCCCGCGCGAGGTGCTGGAGGCCCGGGTCCGCGACGCCGACATCCTGGTGGTCGCGGTGGGCCGGCCCGGCATCGTGCCGGGCGAGTGGGTCAAGCCGGGCGCCGTGGTCATCGACGTGGGCATCAACCGCCTCGACGACGGTCGCCTGGTCGGCGATGTCGGCTATGCCGCGGCCGCCGAAAAGGCCAGCTGGATCACCCCGGTGCCGGGCGGGGTAGGGCCGATGACCGTGGCCACGCTGATGCAGAACACCATCGAGGCGGCGGAAGCCGCGGCCTGACCCCTTTCCCGCGGCGGAGTGTCGGGGCGAGGGGGCGAACGAAGACCGGAAGGTGAACGGCCGTTCTCCTGCAACACTCCGTTCGCCCCTGATCCGCCTTCCGGGCGCCTTTTCCCGTTGGGAGAAGGCGCGGGAACAGGATACAATTACGTGCTTCCCCAACTCTCCCGGGACCCGCCGATGCTCCGCATCCAGGCCGAAGCACTCACTTACGACGACGTTTCCCTCGTCCCCGCCCATTCCACCGTGCTGCCCAAGGACGTCTCGCTGGAGACGCGCCTGACCCGCGGCCTGCGCCTGAAGCTGCCGATCGTTTCCGCGGCGATGGACACGGTCACCGAGGCCCGCCTCGCCATCGCGATGGCCCAGCTCGGCGGCATCGGCATCATCCACAAGAACCTGACCGTCGAACAGCAGGCCGCCGAAGTGGCCAAGGTCAAGAAGTTCGAGGCAGGCGTGATCAAGGACCCGTTCACCGTCGGTCCCAACACCACCATCGGCGACGTGCTCAAGCTGACCCGGGCGCGCAACATCTCCGGCGTGCCGGTGGTCGACGAAGGCGGCCAGCTGGTCGGCATCGTCACCAGCCGCGACATGCGCTTCGAGAAGAAGCTGGACGATCCGGTCCGCCACATCATGACCAAGAAGGACCGGCTGGTCACGGTCAGGGAAGGCGCCAGCGACGAGGAAGTGCTCGACCTGCTGCACAAGCACCGCATCGAGAAGGTGCTGGTGGTCAACGACGGCTTCGAGCTGCGTGGACTGATCACGGTCAAGGACATCCAGAAGAAGACCGACAATCCGAACGCCGCGAAGGACGCGTCGAGCCGGCTGATGGTCGGCGCCGCGGTCGGCGTCGGCGGCGATACCGACCAGCGCATCGAAGCGCTGGTCGCGGCGGGCGTCGACGTGGTCATCGTCGACACCGCGCACGGCCATTCGCAGGGCGTCATCGATCGCGTGGCCTGGGCGAAGAAGCACTTCCCGGACCTGCAGGTGATCGGCGGCAACATCGTCACCGGCGACGCGGCGCTGGCGCTGTTCGACGCCGGTGCGGACGCGGTCAAGGTTGGCGTCGGCCCGGGCTCGATCTGCACCACGCGCATGGTCGCCGGCGTCGGCGTGCCGCAGGTCACCGCGGTCGACATGGTCGCCGAGGCGCTGCAGGACCGCATCCCGCTGATCGCCGACGGCGGCATCCGCTATTCCGGCGACCTCGGCAAGGCGATCGTCGCCGGCGCATCGACGGTGATGATCGGTGGCCTGTTCGCCGGCACCGAGGAAGCCCCGGGCGAAGTCGAATTGTTCCAGGGCCGCAGCTACAAGAGCTACCGCGGCATGGGTTCGCTGGGCGCGATGGAGAAGGGGTCCAAGGACCGTTATTTCCAGGATGCGAGCGATGCGGACAAGCTGGTGCCGGAAGGCATCGAAGGCCGCGTGCCGTACCGCGGCCCGGTCGGCAACATCATCCACCAGTTGGTCGGCGGCCTGCGCGCCACGATGGGCTACGTGGGTTGCGCAACCATCGAGGAAATGCGGGTTAAGCCGAAGTTCGTGAAAATCACGGGTGCGGGGCAGCGTGAGTCGCATGTCCACGATGTGCAGATCACGAAGGAACCGCCGAATTACCGGATGGGCTGATATGGCATTCAGACGAGTGTGGGTCCATTCGTTGTTGCTCACCCTCGTCCTGATGTCGGGGCTGTTATTCATCTTTCCTGAAGCATATGGCCTGATCTTCGGAGGGATGGCGCTCCTCGTGGTCTTTTGCCTGCCAGCGTTCTTGTTGGTTTGGCTGCTTCGCCGAACTTTCGCTTGGCGACTGGCGAGGGTCATCGGCAACGTTGTATTGGGAGCGGCGCTTTACTCGGCAATCTACTGCGCCATATTCACCGCACCTCCGGGTACCAGGATGCTGGATGCAGTCATCCAACCGTTCTGGATACCAGCGATTGGGGGAGCGGTCATCTGCTTCATCATTTCGATTGTCATCGAACTGATTTTCAAGAATCCAGCCGGCTACGCACCAACTCCATGATGACCGATCTCCACAGCGACAAAATCCTCATCCTCGACTTCGGCGCGCAGTACACGCAGCTGATCGCGCGCCGCATCCGCGAGATCGGCGTCTACTGCGAAATCTGGGCCTGGGACCACGACCCGGCCGAGATCGAGAAGTTCGGCGCCAAGGGCATCATCCTCTCCGGCGGCCCCGAATCGACGACGGAGCAGGGCGCGCCGGCCGCGCCGCAGAACGTGTTCGATTGCGGCCTGCCGCTGCTCGGCATCTGCTACGGCATGCAGACCCTGGCCGCGCAGCTTGGCGGCGCAACCGAAGCGGCCGACCAGCGCGAATTCGGCCACGCCGAAGTCGAGATCGTCGCCGCCGACCGGCTGTTCTCCGGCCTTTCCGACCACGCTGGCCAGCCCAGCATCGACGTGTGGATGAGCCACGGCGACCACGTCGCCAAGGCGCCGCCCGGCTTCACGGTCACCGCGATCACCGACCGCATCCCGGTCGCGGCGATGAGCAACGAAGCGAAGAAGTGGTACGGCGTGCAATTCCACCCGGAAGTCACCCACACCAAGCAGGGCCAGGAGCTGCTGCGCCGCTTCGTCGTCGACATCTGCGGCTGCCGGACGCTGTGGACTTCGGCCAACATCATCGAGGACCAGATCGCCCGCGTGCGCGAGCAGGTCGGTTCCGACGAAGTGATCCTGGGCCTGTCCGGCGGCGTCGATTCCTCGGTGGTCGCCGCGCTGCTGCACAAGGCCATCGGCGACCAGCTGACCTGCGTGTTCGTCGACACCGGCCTGCTGCGCTGGCAGGAAGGCGACCAGGTGATGGCGACGATGGCCGAGCACATGGGCGTCAAGGTCGTCCGCGTCAACGCCCGTGACCGCTACTTCAAGGCGCTGGAAGGCGTGGCCGACCCGGAAGCCAAGCGCAAGATCATCGGCAACCTGTTCGTCGAGATCTTCGACGAGGAGTCGGCCAAGCTGAAGAACGCCAGGTGGCTGGCGCAGGGCACGATCTACCCGGACGTGATCGAGTCGGCCGGCAGCAAGACCGGCAAGGCCCACGTCATCAAGTCGCACCACAACGTCGGCGGCCTGCCCGAGGACATGAAGCTCAAGCTGGTCGAGCCGCTGCGCGAGCTGTTCAAGGACGAAGTGCGCCGCCTCGGCGTCGAACTCGGCCTGCCGCGCGAGATGGTCTACCGCCATCCGTTCCCGGGCCCCGGCCTGGGCGTGCGCATCCTGGGCGAAGTGAAGGCGGAGTACGCCGAGCTCCTCGCCAAGGCCGACGCCATCTTCATCGACGAACTGCGCAAGTCCGGCTGGTACGACAAGACCTCGCAGGCCTTCGCCGTGTTCCTGCCGGTCAAGTCGGTCGGCGTGGTCGGCGATGCCCGCGCCTACGAATGGGTGATCGCCCTGCGTGCGGTCGAGACCATCGACTTCATGACCGCGCACTGGGCACACCTGCCCTACGACCTGCTTGGCACGGTTTCAAACCGCATAATCAATGAGTTGCGTGGTGTTTCTCGCGTAGTTTACGACATCAGCGGCAAGCCGCCCGCCACCATCGAGTGGGAGTGATTGCGCGTGTCGATGGACTGGTTCCCGGTGGTTTTCATCGTGTTCAAGCTCGCGCTGCTCGGCGTCGGCATGTTCTTCGCCATCAAGTGGCATTACGACAAGGGGAAGCGTGCCAAGGCCTCCGCCAAGCCGTCGGTGCGCTCCGAACAGACACCCAAGGTCCCGGAATAACCCTTGCCCGGTTCCGTCCGGGCACGGCGTCACGGCCGGTGCCGAAGCCACGGGGCCATGGGCGCCGCATGCGGGCGGCTGCATCGTTCCACGGGGCTGGGCGATACTAGACAGCGATGGCCGAGGTGGTCGTCGCCACTTCCCCCGCAACAGGAGCAGCCCCCGTGCGTTCAAGAGCTTTCGGCCGTACCGGCCGCCACGTCGGCGAGATCGGCTTCGGCGCCTGGGCCATCGGCGCCGCCTGGGGCACGGTGGACGACGGCGAATCCATCGCCGCGCTGCATGCGGCGCTCGACGCCGGGCTGGATTTCATCGATACCGCCGACGTCTACGGCGACGGCCATTCCGAAAAGCTGATCGCCAGGGTGCTGAAGGAACGCGGCGGCGAGCGTCCGTTCGTCGCGACGAAAGCCGGGCGCCGGCTGCCGAAGCAGACGGTGGAGGGCTACAGCGCGGAGAACCTGCAGGGCTGGATCGAGCGCAGCCTGGGAAATCTCGAGGTCGATGCGCTCGACCTGGTGCAGTTGCACTGCCCGCCGACCGACGCCTACTACCACCCGGAAATCTTCGAACGGATGGACCGGCTGGTCGAACAGGGCAAGATCCGCCACTACGGCGTCAGCGTCGAGCGCGTCGAGGAAGCGTTGAAGGCGATCGAATACCCGAACGTCGCCAGCGTGCAGATCATCTACAACGCCTTCCGCCACCGCCCGGCCGAGCTGTTCTTCAGGGAAGCGCAGCGCCGCAACGTGGCGGTCATCGCCCGCGTGCCGCTGGCCAGCGGCCTGCTCAGCGGCAAGTTCGGGGGCGATACGAAATTCGAAGCCGACGACCACCGCCAGTTCAACCGCCACGGCGAAGCCTTCGACGTCGGCGAAACCTTCTCCGGCGTGCCCTACGACGTGGGCCTGGCCGCGGTCGAGAAGCTGCGCCCGCTGGTGCGGGGCGACGCGACGCTGGCGCAGTTCGCGCTGCGCTGGATCCTGATGGACGACGCGGTGACCGTGGCCATCCCCGGCGCGAAGAACCCGCGGCAGGCGCTGGCCAACATCGGCGCGGCCTCGCTGCCGCCGCTGTCGCGCGAAGCCATGGACGCGGTGGCCCGGATCTACGCCGAGGACATCAAGCCGCACGTCCACCAGTGCTGGTGAGCCGCATGTCCGTGGCCGACGACGAAACCTGGATGAAGCACGCCCTCGCGCTGGCGGAACGCGCCGAGCGCGAGGAAGACGAAATCCCGGTCGGCGCGGTGCTGGTGTCGGCGCAAGGCGAAGTGCTCGGCGAAGGCTGGAACCGCAACATCGGCGACCACGACCCCAGCGCGCACGCCGAGATCGTCGCGATGCGCGCCGCCGGCAGGAAGCTCGGCAACCACCGCCTCGTCGGCAGCACGCTGTACGTGACGCTGGAACCCTGCGCGATGTGCGCGATGGCGATGGTGCACGCGCGCGTGGCCCGCGCCGTCTTCGCCGCCAGCGACCCGAAGACCGGCGCCGCCGGCAGCGTGTTCGACCTGCTCGCCGATCCCCGCCACAACCACCGCGTCGAGGTGCGGGGCGGGGTGCTGGCCGACGAAGCCGGCCGTCGCCTGTCCAACTATTTCCGCGCGAAGCGCGGCAAGCCGCCGCTGGACTGAACCGTCACTGGCCCATTCGCGCGCGCCGCTGCCGGGCACGGGCGTGGGCCTGGTCCATCTCCTCGTTGACCGCGGCCACCGCCAGCGCCGATTCGCGCGCCAGCAGCAGGCTGGCGCCGAACAGGCACATCACGCCGAGCACGGCCGAAACCGTCGGCAGCACGTCCAGCCGGTACTGCAGGAAGGCATCGATGGCCACGAACAGGCTGGTGGCGACGAAGCAGCTGATCGCGACGTACAGCAGGCGCCCGGCCTGCATGATGCGCGTGCTGCGCTCGCGCTGGACGCTGATGTTGTGCTCCAGCGCGGCCAGGTACTCGGCATCGTGCGGCTGCTCGATCTCGCGCATCAGCGCGCGCAAGCGGTCGACCACGCGGGCGAGGCGGTTGTTGGCGGACAGTATCAGCGAGGCGGTGGCGGTCAGGAAGAACGCGGGCGCCAGCATCGCGGTGAGGATGCTGTAGTGGTTGGCATCGGCGGGCATCGGGGCTCCGTGTAACGGCGCCGGCGACGGGATCCGGGCCGGCCTCGGCTATGATAAGCCCATGAACGAAGCGAACCGAAGCGACCGCCTGATCTGGATCGACCTGGAGATGACCGGCCTGGACACGACCCGGGATTCGATCATCGAAATCGCCACCGTGGTGACCGATTCGCAGCTCAACCTCCTGGCCGAGGGGCCGGAATTCGCGATTTCGCACCCGCTGGAAACGCTGCAGGCAATGGACGATTGGAACCGCAACCAGCACACCCGTTCCGGGCTGTGGCAGCGGGTGCTGGACAGCACGACGACGCTGGCGCAGGCGGAGGCGGCGACGGTGGCCTTCCTGCACGAATGGGTGCCGCCCAACGCCTCGCCGATGTGCGGCAACTCGATCTGCCAGGACCGGCGCTTCCTGCACCGGCTGATGCCGCGGCTGGAGAAGTACTTCCATTACCGCAACCTCGACGTCAGCACGCTGAAGGAACTGGCGCGACGCTGGGCACCGCAGGTGCTGGCCGGGGTCAACAAGGATTCGAAGCACACCGCGCTGAGCGACGTGCGCGATTCGATCGAGGAATTGCGCCATTACCGCAAACACTTGGGCGAACTGGCCGGGTAGGGCATGGCGCCCCACCGGCTCCTCGGCGGCTGTCGTTGCGGCGCCGTATCGCTGCAGGTCGAACTGTCCCGCGAGCCGGGTTCCTGCCACCCGCGGGCCTGCGATTGCGACTTCTGCCGGGAACGCGAGGCAGCCTACGTGTCGGATCCCGCCGGCCGCTTGCGCATGCGTGCGCGTTCCCCGGCCGACGTGCGGATCGAGCGGCAAGGCTCGCTGCAAGCCGAGTTCCTTTCCTGCCAGGCGTGCGGGACGCTGCTTGTCGTGCGCTGGCAGGACGGCGACCGTGCCTACGGCGCGGTCAATGCGCGGGCGCTGGCGGACCGCGCCGCGTTCGGCGCCGAGCAGCCGGCTTCGCCGAAGCAACTCGGCGCCGGGCAGAAGACCGAGCGCTGGAAGGCATTGTGGTTCGCCGACGTCGGCCTCGACATCGGCTGAGGGACCCGGTCCCGCAAGGGCGGGCGATGCGGGTCGGGGCCCGACCTGTGACGAATCCTATTCCTGACCGGCCCCTGGCTCGTGCGCGCCGGACTCCGGCGACGCGCCCCGCGCGGGCGTCGCCAGCTGCGCCCTGGCGGTGGCGGGGATCGGCGCGTCGCCGTTCGCCGGCACCGCGTAGTGGTACATGTGCACGTCGCGCTGCGGGAACGGGATGCCGATGCCGGCGGCGTCGAACGCCAGCTTGATCCGCTCGGTCAATTCGCACTTGGTGGCGAACCAGTCCTCGTTCCTGACGTGGCAGCGGATGCCCAGGTTGACGCTGTTGTCGGCCAGCTCGTAGACCAGCACGTCGGCGGGCGGATCGGCCAGCACGCGCGGATCCGCGGCCATGATCCGCAGGACCTCGGCGCGGGCCACGTCGATGCGCGAGTCGTAGCTGATGCCGATGACCAGTTCGATCCGGCGCCTGTAGTCCGGCGTCAGGTTGATGATCGAATCGGCGGTGATCAGGCTGTTCGGCAGCACGATGGTCTGGTTGTCCGCGCCGCGCAGCCGGGTCTGGAAGATGCTGACCTGCTCGACCTTGCCGGTCTGGCCGGCGACGGTGACGATGTCGCCGACCCTGAATGGCTTCAGCGACACCAGCATCACGCCCGAAGCGACATTGGACAGCGAATCCTTCAACGCCAGACCGATCGCCAGGCCGGCCGCGCCGACCACCGCGATCAACGAGTTCGGGGCCACGCCGAACACCATCTGCAGGATGCCCAGCACCACCACCGCCAGCAGGATGGTGTAGCAGACCCTGTACAGGAATTGCGCCGCGGTGGTTTCGACCTGCGCCCTGGTCAACGCGCGCTGCAGCATCCGCGCCAGCCACTTCGCCAGATGGCTGCCCAGGTAAAGCGCAATCAGGGCGATCGCGATCTTGATGCCGGCCGCAACCGCCAGCTCCCACCACGCTCCTTCCCGGAAAGATTTCAACCAGTCCACGCGATTCCTCCGTCGTCAACAAGAAGCCCCGCGGGTGCGGGGCTTCCGATGCCTTGGGCGAAGTCTAGCAAGCGCCGGATGAGCGCAGGCTTCATGCGGCGCCCCGGCGCTCAGGCGGCTCCCGCGACGGAACCCGGGGCGGGCTTGAGCTTGGCCAGCCGCAACCAGGTGTCGACCACGGTGTCCGGGTTCAGCGACACCGACTCGATGCCCTCGCGATACAGCCACTCGGCAAGGTCCGGGTGGTCGCTCGGCCCCTGGCCGCAGATGCCGACGTACTTGTTCTTCTTCTTCGCGGCGGCAATGGCCATCGACAACATCTTCTTCACCGCCGGATTGCGCTCGTCGAACAGGCCGGCGACGATGCTCGAGTCGCGGTCCAGGCCCAGGGTCAGCTGGGTCATGTCGTTGGAACCGATCGAGAAGCCGTCGAAGATGTCGAGGAATTCCTCGGCCAGCAACGCGTTGCTCGGCACCTCGCACATCATGATGACCTTCAGGCCGTTCTCGCCCTGCTTCAGGCCGTGGCGGGCCAGCACCTCGACGACCTTGCGGCCTTCCTCCAGCGTGCGCACGAACGGGATCATCACCCACAGGTTGTCGAGGCCCATCTCCTCGCGCACGCGCTTGACCGCCTGGCACTCCAGCGCGAAGGCCGGCTCGAACGACGGATCGACGTAGCGGCTGGCGCCGCGGAAGCCGATCATCGGGTTCTCCTCGTGCGGCTCGTACTTCTGCCCGCCGATCAGGTTGGCGTACTCGTTCGACTTGAAGTCGGACAGGCGCACGATCACCGGGTTCGGCGCGACCGAGGCGGTGATCGTGGCGATGCCCTCGGCGAGGCGGTCGACGTAGAAATCGACCGGGCCGGGGTAGCCGGCGATGCGCGCGTCGATCTTCTTGCGCGTGTCCGCGTCCTGGCGGTCGTATTCGAGCAGCGCCAGCGGATGCACGCCGATGTGGCTGGCGATGATCATCTCCAGCCGCGCCAGGCCGATGCCGGCGTTCGGCAACTGGCCGAAGTCGAAGGCGCGCTCCGGGTTGGCCACGTTCATCATGATCTTCAGCGGCGCGGCCGGCATGTTGCCCAGGTCGGTGGTGGTGCGCTCGAAGGGCAGGGCGCCGGCGTAGATGTAGCCGGTGTCGCCCTCGGCGCAGCTGACCGTGACCTCGCTGCCGTCCTCGATCGCATCCAGCGCGTTGCCGGTGCCGACCACGGCGGGCACGCCGAGCTCGCGGGCGATGATCGCCGCGTGGCAGGTGCGGCCGCCGCGGTTGGTGACGATGGCGCTGGCGCGCTTCATCACCGGCTCCCAGTCGGGGTCGGTCATGTCGGCGACCAGCACGTCGCCGGGCTGCACCCGGTTCATGTCGTCGAGCGAACGTACCACGCGGGCGACGCCGCTGCCGATCTTCTGGCCGATCGCGCGGCCCTCGGCGACCACTTCGCCGCGCCGCTGCAGGTGGTAGCGCTCGATCTGCGTCGCCTTGGCGCGCGATTTCACCGTCTCCGGGCGCGCCTGGACGATGAACAGCTTGCCGGTGACGCCGTCCTTCGCCCATTCGATGTCCATCGGCCGGCCGTAGTGCTGCTCGATGGTCAAGGCCTGCCGCGACAGCGCCTGCACGTCTTCGTCGGAAATCGAGAACCTCGCGCGCAGTTCGGCCGGGGTGTCCTCGGTGCGCACGCGCTCGCCGGGCCGGTCCGAATAGACCATGCGGATCGCCTTGGCGCCCAGCGTGCGGCGCAGGATCGCCGGCTTGCCGGCCTTGAGCGTGGGCTTGTAGACGTAGAACTCGTCCGGGTTCACCGCGCCCTGCACGACCATCTCGCCCAGGCCGTAGCTGGAGGTCACGAAGACCACGTCGCGGAAGCCGGACTCGGTGTCGAGGGTGAACAGCACGCCGGAGGCGCCCACGTCCGAGCGCACCATCAGCTGCACGCCGGCGGACAGGAACACGTCCTCGTGCTTGAAGCCGTGGTGCACGCGGTAGGCGATGGCGCGGTCGTTGTACAGCGAGGCGAACACTTCCTTGACCTTGTGCACGACGTCGTCGGCGCCGGTCACGTTGAGGAAGGTCTCCTGCTGGCCGGCGAACGAAGCGTCCGGCAGGTCCTCGGCGGTGGCGGAGGAACGCACCGCGACGGCGATGTCGCCGCCGCCGTTTTCGGAGGCGAGCTTCGCGTAGGCCGTACGGATTTCCGCGTCCAGTTCCGGCTGCAGCGGCGCGTCGATGACCCAGCCGCGGATTTCCTTGCCGGCCGCGGCCAGCGCCGGCACGTCCTCGACATCGAGCGTGGCCAGCTTGTCGAAGATGCGCTTGGACAGGTCGTTGTGGACGATGAAGGCCTTGAACGCCTCGGCGGTGGTGGCGAAGCCGCCCGGCACCGACACCCCCAGCCCGGCCAGGTTGCCGATCATCTCGCCGAGCGAGGAATTCTTGCCGCCGACCCGGGCCAGGTCGGACAGGCGCAACTCGTGCAACCACAGGATGTTCTGGCTCAAGCGCAAGCTCCGTAGTCTCGGGGACTGCCGCGCCGGGAACCGCCGGCGAGGGCGTATCCATGGGGGAGAAAGCGTTATGATGCAGCAGCATACCAATTGCAGACAAGCTTGATTTCGCCCGGGATTTGGTGTTCGGACAAGGAGGGGAAATGATCGAGGCAGGATTGCAGACCCGACCGGTGTTCTACGTGTCCGATGGCACCGGCATCACCGTCGAAACCATCGGCCATAGCCTGCTGACCCAGTTCCCCAGCTACCAGTTCGTCACCGACCGCATTTCCTTCGTCGACGACGTCGACAAGGCCCGGGACGCCGCCGAGCGCATCCGCGCGGCCGGCGAACAGCACGGCACGCGGCCCATCGTCGTCCACACCATCGTCAACCCGGAAGTCGGCGCGCTGCTGGCCGACAGCGGCGCGCTGATGCTGGACGTGTTCGCGCCGTTCATCGACCCGATGGAGAAGGAACTGGGCACGCAGCGCCAGTCGCGGGTGGGCCAGGCGCACGGCGTCGCCAACTTCGAGACCTACCACCGCCGCATCAACGCGATGAACTTCGCGCTGACCCACGACGACGGCATCGCGGTCAACTACGACGAAGCCGACGTGGTGCTGGTCGCGGTGTCGCGCGCCGGCAAGACCCCGACCTGCGTCTACCTGGCGCTGCATTTCGGCATCAAGGCGGCGAACTACCCGCTGACCGACCAGGACCTGGAAACCGACCGCCTGCCGCCGCGGCTGCGCGCGTACCGGCGCAAGCTGTTCGCGCTGACCATCGACCCCGAGAAGCTGGCGCAGATCCGCCAGGAACGGCGGCCGAATTCGCGCTACGCGCAGCTCGATACCTGCCGCCGCGAGGTCGCCGCGGCCGAGGCGATGTTCAGGGTCGAACGCCTGCCGGTGCTGAGCACCACGCATACGTCGATCGAGGAAATCGCCAGCAAGGTGATGGCCACGCTGGGCCTGCACCGGGAGATGTTCTAGGGCGGGGCGGGGGCCATCACTGTCCCGGCGGCGGTTCCCACAACTCGACCTTGTTGCCCTCGGGATCCATGACCCAGGCGAACTTGCCGAATTCGGATTCGTCGACCTTGTCGAGGACGTTGCAGCCTTCGTCCTTCAGCGCCGCGACCAATGCATGCAGGTCGGCGACGCGGTAGTTCACCATGAACGGGGCGGTGCCCGGCTTGAAGTTTTCGCCGTTGCCGACCGACCAGACCGTCGTGCCCCCGGCCGGCTTGCCGTCGGCATCGGTCCACGCGAACGCCGTGCCGCCCCAGTCCTGGACGTCGATGCCGAGGTGCTTGCGGTACCAGTCGCGCAGCGCCGCGGGATCGCGCGCCGAGAAGAAGATGCCGCCGATGCCGGTGACTCGCTTCATTCAGGAATCCTGCCGACAGGAACGGGCCGTGTTCGCATGGCGACGTGCCACACAGTAAGCCAACTTAGTCCGCATTACCGCTTGCGTCAATGCTGCCGCGATGCGTTTCCAGCGTGTAGCATCGCCCCTATGGCACAAGCGATCTCCACCGTCGCGCACATCCCGAAACTGAGCCGTTTCGGCTGGCTGATGGCGCTGTATGCGGAGAACTACGCGCACCTGGTGCGGCTGTTCGCGCCGGGCGACCTCGCGCCGGGGCGTTACGTCTCGTCGGTCGGCGACGGCCTCGACCTGTACGTCGACGTGATCGAAACCCACCGCTACACGGTGGAACTGCGCCTGACCTACGGCATCGTCGATCCGGTCACCGGCGAACCCGACCCGTCGGCCTTCGTGCGCCTGTACCGCGACGCGCGCCAGGCCGAGGCCACGCACTGCTACGTCGGCCGTCGCTGGCAGGACGTGATCGGCATGTTCCCGCCGCCGGCCGAGCTGATCGGCCACCGCGTGCGCATGAACACTTTCCTCGGAAAATGGCTGGAATACCTGGCCGAGCAGGGGCATGGCGTGGCCACGCTACATCCGACCGCGGTCGAACTGGACTGCGAAGCGACGGCCTGAAACGCCCCGCGGGCCGAACCCGGCGCACGAAACGAAACAGGCCCGCTTGCGCGGGCCTGTTCCTTCGAAAAGTGGCGTCCCCACGGGGATTCGAACCCCGGTCGCTACCGTGAAAGGGTAATGTCCTAGGCCTCTAGACGATGGGGACGCGGCAAGGTTTTTTCCGTCCGGGACAGGCCTGGTGTCCGGAGTTGGTGGAGCCAGCCGGGATCGAACCGGCGACCTCTTGCATGCCATGCAAGCGCTCTCCCAGCTGAGCTATGGCCCCACATGCTGGAAAGCGCGCCATTCTAGCGGCCCCGCATGGCCTGCGCAAGCATCGCGATCGGTCCGCGACGATCCCGGCTCACGCGGATTCGCCAGCATTCAGGCGCGCCTGGCCGATCCTGCGGTAATCCCCCGGCGTCAGCCCGAAGCGGCGCAGGAACAGTTCACCGAAATGCGACGGCGTGGAGAAACCGAGGTCGTAGGCGATGCTGGCCACGCTGTGCCCGGTCTCGAGCAGGCGCCGGCTGGCCAGGTGCAAGCGGTACGTGCGCACGTAATCGCTCCAGCTCATGCCGACCTGCTGCTTGAAGCGGCGACTGAAGTAGGCGGGGGAGAGCGCGCACAGCGCGGCGGCCTGTTCCGCGTTCGGCGCCTGCGCGGGATCGCGGCGCAGGCGATCGATGGCCGGGCGCAGCCGCTGCACCCCGCCGACGCCGTTCTCGAGCCGGCGCGCCGGCACCCGCGGCGCGCGCAGCGCCATGCGCAACAGCAGTTCGGCCAGTGGCAGCGCCAGCGGATCGGCGGCGTCCAGTCCGAGCAGCCAGTCCGCCAGTTGCATCATCCGCTGGTGCGACGCCGGGTCGGGCCGCGCGCAGAACGGTTGCGCCAGCCGTTCCAGTCCGGGCTGGCGCACCAGCGCTTCCCCGGCGATCGCCTCGATCTGCACCAGCACCCAGTCGCGCGGCCCCGCGGCCAGCGCGTAGTCGTGGTGGTGCATCGACGGCACGAAGGCGACGCAGCGCGGCGCCAGGGCGTGGCGCCGGTCGTCGGCGTCGAAATGGCCGCCGACCTTGCCGAACAGCACCAGTTCGTGCACGTCGTGGAAATGCACGAACGGTTCCGACGCCGCCGCGCCGCGCCCGTGGCGCACGCGCTCCACGCGCAGCGGGGCGCCGGGAGGCAGTTCCACGGGCTCGCAGATCGGACGCTCGAGATGGGGCGGCACCATGCCGGAATGGTAGCCCGGCCGTGTGCCGCCGGGCCCCGTTCAGGGCGTGCCGAGCAGGCGCACCTGCAGCGGCTGCAGCGGTGCGCCCGGCGACGGCGCCTCGCCGCCGCCGAGCAGGTCGATCCAGCGCACGCCGTCCAGCTCGTCCGTGCCCAGCACCGGACGCGCTTCGGCCTTGCCCAGGTTCACCAGCAGCAGGCTGCGCTGCGCGCCGTGCCGGCGCAGGATGCACAGCACGGACGAATCGTCGTCGCACAGGATGCGCTGGTCGCCTGCGCGCAATTCGGGGCGCGCGTTGCGCAGCGCAAACAGCTGCCGGTACCAGTGGTACAGCGAATCGGGCTGCGCCTGCTCTTCCTCCAGCGAAACGCCGTCGTTGGAACGGTTGCGGTGCCGCGTCCACCACGGCTGGTCGCTCCGGTACCAGATCGCCGAACCCGGCGCGGTCAGATCGGCGTTCCAGCGGAACGCTTCGCGCAACGGGATGTGCAATCCGTCGGAAACCGGCAGGTCCTTCAGCACCTGGCCGCGCATGCCCAGTTCCTGGCCGTAGTAGATCAGCGGTTCGCCGCGCAGGGTCAGCGCGATGGCGGCGCCGGCGCGGATGCGCGCCATGTCTTCGCCCACCGCCGATGCGTAGCGGTCCATGTCGTGGTTCTCGAGGAAGACCAGTTGGCCCTTGCCGGGCGGCGTGATCGCCTCGGTCTCGCGCAATGCATTGACGATCAGCCGCTTGTCCAGGTCCACCAGCGAGCCGCGGATCGGGAACGCGAACACCAGATCGGTGTTGCCGCGGGTCAGCCAGTCCTTGCCGTAACCCCAGTCGGCCTGCTCGGCGATGATGCGCAACCCGGGGCGGCGCGCCTTCAGCGCCTCGAACATCGGCGTCCAGAAGTCGGCGAACAGGTTCTTCGCCAGCCCCTTGTTGTCCAGGTCGTCCATCATGTGGTCGATGCGGAAACCGTCGACGCCGTCGCGGCCGCTGCCGTCGCCGTGCGGGTCGGCCCAGTACAGCAGCAGGTCCTCGAAATAGCGCTTCACTTCGGGCCGCTGCAGGTCGACCATGGCGATGCCGATCCAGCGGCCGTCGTAGCCCATCCAGCGCGGCTGGTCGAGGAAGGGCTCCGCTTCGCGGTGCTGCGGATCGCGCCAGAGCAGGTAGTCGGCGTAGGGCGCATCGGGCTTGCCGACGGAACCGCTCCACCACGGATGGCCTTCGGCGACGTACTGGAATTCCTCGTCCAGGTACACCTTCAGCCCGCGCTCGTGCGCGCCGCGGACGAAGGCGAAGTAGTCGTCCATGCTGCCGTAGGCCGGATCGATCGCCTTGAACGACGTGGCGAAGTAGTTGTGGTAGTACGGCGAAGGCTGCAAGGGCGTCAGCAGGATCGAGGTGATGCCCAGCTGCTTCAGGTAATCGAGCCGCGAGGCGAGTCCCTTCAGGTCGCCGATGCGGTCGCCGTCGCTGTCGCGGAAACTGCGCATGAACACGTGGTAGAACACTTCCTCGCCGGCTTTCGCCTTCGCCGGCGCGGCCGGCGTGCCGGCCTGGGCAAACGCCGCCAGCCAGGCGCCGAACAGCGCAAGCGCGCAACGCGCGGGCAACGAAATCCTCTTCTGCATCGTCCGACTCCTCATTGGCGGCCCTCCCGCCATGCTTCGCCAAGGAAGCGCAGGCTCTCGGCCAGCGCATCCGCCCAGTAGTCCCAGTCGTGGCCGCCGTCGCGCTCGGCATATTCGTGCGCGATGCCGGCGCGTTGCAGGTCGCGGTGCAGCGCGCGGTTGGCCTCCAGCAGCGGGTCGTCGCGGCCGCAGTCGAAGTACAGCGGCGGCAACGCCAGCGTGGCCGCGGCGCGGGCGAGCGCGGCCAGCACGCCGGTGTCGGCGGGCGCCCGGCTCCACGCGTCGCGGTTTTCCTCGATCAGGCCGTCGAGATGCGCGGCCTCGGTGATCGCCGAATGCGCCGCGGCCGCGGCGATGCGGTGCGGATACTTGCCGGCCAGGCGCAGCGCGCCGAAACCGCCCATGCTCAGGCCGACGACCATCAGAGGCGAGCGCTCGCTGCAGCCCGCCACCAGTTCGCGGGCGAGGGCAGGGACTTCGTCGACGATCCAGCTCTCGGCGGCATCCACGTAGCCGGAACCGTCGCCCCACAGGCCATCCGACGGCATCAGCAAGGCCACCGGCGGCAATGCGCCTTCATCGATCAGGCGCGCGGCGGTGAGATGCGCGCGGCCCTTCAGCGCCCATGCCCAGTGCGAGCCGTAGACGCCGTGCAGCAACACCACGATGGGCAGGTCGCCCGCGCCTTGCGCGGCGGGCGGAACGTACAGCGTCACGTCGGCGCGGCGGCCGAGCGCGCGGCTCTTGACCGTGACGAATTCGAGCCCTGTGGCGGAGATGGCCGGATCGGAAGTTTCGATGGTGCGGAAACGCGTGCCGTTCATGCGACCCGGAGGACTCCCTTGCTGCTGCGCCCGGCCAGCATGTCGTCGAAGGCGTCCGCGAGCCGGTCCAGCGGATAGCGGTGGCTGACCAGCGCGGCCAGTTCCAGTTTCCCTTGCGCCACCCAGTCGAGCAGCCGCGGGAAATCCCGCTCCGGCACGCAACCGCCATAGAGCGGCGCAAGGTAGCGCTTGTTCCAGAACAGGTCGGTCAGTTGCAGCGTGCCGGCCCCGTGCGCGCCGCTGACCTGCAACGCGTTGCCACCGTTGCGGGCCAGCCGCAGCGGCAGGAAGGCGAGGGCGGGGGCGCCGGTGGCCTCGAAGGCGTGGTCGGCACCGCGGCCACCGGTGAGCGACTTCACTTCGGCGACCAGCCGCGCGTGTTGCGCGTCGTCGTCGCGCGTTTCGATGGCGTGCGTGGCGCCGAATTCGCGTGCGAGGGCCAGCCGCGACGGCACGCGGTCGATGGCGACGATCGTGCCGGCGCCGGCGATGCGCGCGCCCTGGATCACGTTCAGGCCGACGCCGCCGCAGCCCAGCACCGCCACCGTGTCGCCGGGCGCGATGGCGGCGACGTTGACCGCCGAACCCACGCCGGTCATCACCGCGCAGCCGAGGATGCACGCCTGGTCCAGCGGCAGTTGCGTTGGCAGCGACGTGAGCGCTTCGGCGCGCACCAGCGCGTAGCGGGAGAACGTGCCGAGGTGGAAGGCGCATTCGATCGGCTTGCCGCGCCAGCGCGTGGCACCGGGATGGGCGCGGCTGTTGCCCGGTCCCTGCTGGTCGAGTTCGTGGGTGCGTTCGCACAGCGACGCCGCGCCCTGCACGCATTGGAAGCAATGCCCGCAGGGGATCGCCCAGTTCAGCAACACCGGCTGCCCCGCCTGCAGGCCGCGCACGCCTTCGCCAACCGCTTCGACGTGGCCGGCGCCTTCGTGCCCCAGCACCAGTGGTCCGGGCCAGCGCAACGCGGCGTGGTCGGTATGGCAGACGCCGGCGGCGGCGATGGCCACGCGGACCTCGCCGGGGCCGGGCGGCTCGACTTCGATGTCGTCGACCACGAAGTTGCCGTCGCCGTCGGCGATCACCGCCGGCCCGCTGACCACGCCGACGCTCATGCCGCGTTCTGGAACAGCACCGGATTCTTCGGCGTTTCGATGACCGCGCCGACGGCCGCGCCCGGGCACCAGCGGCCCCAGTCGGCCTGTTGCATGTGGTTGTCCGGCGCCTTCAGCCGCATCGCGCTGTCCATGTAGATCACCGTCATCACCGAACGCGGCGTGGCCGAGCGATTCGGGCCAGCGCGGTGGAAGGTCCAGCCCAGGTGGAAGCTGACCTCGCCAAGGTCGAACGGTTCGTCCACCACCTCGAAACCCTGCGCTTCCATGTTCGCGGTGATCTCGCGCTCGCTGTCGTCCGAAATGCCGAGGTCACGGCCGAATTCCACGCTCTGGCTGCCGGCGAAGAACGCCAGCGGCCCCATCGCCTTCGGCACCGCCTGCAGCGGCACCCACGCGGTGATGCAACGGTCGCTGGCCAGCGGCCAGTAGTACTGGTCGGCGTGCGCCGGGGTGATGCCGCCGCCGGGCTCCTTGTACAGCGACTGGTCGTGGTACAGGCGCACGCCATCGACCTCCAGCAGCGCGGCGGCGAGCCCGGCCAGGCGCCGGCCGAACACGAACTCGCGGACGACCTCGCTTTCCTCCCACAGGTTCATCACCTGCAGGAAGGCCTTGTCGTAGGTGCTGCGCTG
Source organism: Pseudoxanthomonas sangjuensis (assembly GCF_010211755.1). Lineage (GTDB taxonomy): Bacteria > Pseudomonadota > Gammaproteobacteria > Xanthomonadales > Xanthomonadaceae > Pseudoxanthomonas_A > Pseudoxanthomonas_A sangjuensis. Next base: position 106,517 of record NZ_PDWR01000010.1, read on the forward strand.
TTCCATCGGCAGCGTCTGCGTGTTCAGCGCGATGGTCAGGCGGGTGATCTCGTCGCCGTAGCGGCGCAGTTCCTCGGCGTTGAACACGTCCTTCAGCTTGATGAAGCCATCGCGGCGGAAATCGGCCAGCTGTCGTTCCGAAAGCGGGTAGGGGCGGTCGAGGTCGATGGCCATGCCTGTGCGGTCTCCGTGTCGATGCGAGGCATCCTAGGCGGCCGTGGCGCCAGGCACATCCATGCCACTTGTCGAACCGTCGCGGATGTCTGTCGGATTCATGACCACCCGCGCGGACATGCGGCGCGGGCATCGGTGTAAAGTAACGGCATGTCCGTCCGCGCGCTGCTGTTCCACTTGTCGCTGTGTTTCGCCCTCGTGTTCAACGGGGTGGCGTCCGCGGCCGTACACGCCATGGCGTTCGAAGCGCCCGGATCGGATTCGACCGCCATGCCGGCCATGGCAACGGCAGGCGAAAACCATTGCCACGAACACGGACAGGCACTGGCATCCGCGGACACGCGACCCGCGGATGCGGCGATGCACGATGGCCACGCCGGCAAACCGGATTCGCCCGCAGCCCCCGACTGCTGCAAATCCGAGGCCTGCCGCTGCGCCTGCGTGCAGTCGGCCGCGCTCGCTATGCCGGCGCAATTCCACGCCGGCGTCGCGCCGTTGCACGGCCCCGGCGTACGCGTGCCCGCGATCGACCACGCCAGCCCGGCGTTGCCGCACCTGATACGACCTCCCATCGACCAAGCGTCCTGAGGCGCCTTGGCGCCATCGTCGTCGTGCCTGCCCGAATCCGGGCGCGCGTGCACGGCACTCGGCCCGCGTCCGGCGGGCCCATGCAGACGCTTTGGAGATTCCATGTCATTCGATGTATCCGACGGGCCGCGGCGACCCTCGCGCCGCCGTTTCGTGCAGGGCCTGGCCGCCGGTGGCGCATTGGCCGGCCTGGGCCTGTTTCCCAGGCCCGCGTGGGCCCTGAAAGGCGCCGGCCAGGCGAACGTGCTGTCGGGCACGCATTTCGACCTGAGCATCGGCGAGACGCCGGTGAACTTCACCGGCCGCATGCGCAGCGCGATCACCGTCAACGGCTCGCTGCCTGCGCCGCTGCTGCGCTGGCGCGAAGGCGACACCGTCGAACTGCGCGTGCGCAACGCGTTGCCGCACGGCTCGATCCACGGCCATGAAACCTCGCTGCACTGGCACGGCATCGTGCTGCCGGCGAACATGGACGGCGTGCCCGGCCTGAGCTTCGACGGCATCCATCCCGGCGAAAGCTACCTGTACCGCTTCCAGGTGCGCCAGGCCGGTACCTACTGGTACCACAGCCATTCCGGTTTCCAGGAGCAGGCCGGCCTGTACGGTCCGCTGGTGATCGATCCACTCGCCCCGGAACCCTTCGCGTACGACCGCGACTACGTGGTGATGCTGAGCGACTGGACCGACCTCAGCGGCGCGGCGCTGTTCTCGCGGCTGAAGAAGATGGCCGGCCACGACAATTGGTACAAGCGCACCGCCGGCGACTTCTTCCGCGACGTCCGGCGCGACGGACTGTCGGCCACGCTGCAGGACCGCAGGATGTGGGGCGGGATGCGGATGACGCCGACCGACCTGTCCGACGTCAACGCCGGCACCTACACCTACCTGATCAACGGCACCACGACGCCGGGCAACTGGACCGGCCTGTTCCGTTCCGGCGAAAGGATCCGCCTGCGCTTCATCAATGGCGCGGCGATGACTTATTTCGACGTGCGCATTCCCGGCCTGAAGATGACCGTGGTCGCCGTCGACGGCCAGTACGTGCATCCGGTGACGGTGGACGAATTCCGCATCGCCACGGCCGAGACCTTCGACGTGATCGTCGAACCGACGGGGCAGGATGCCTTCACCGTCTTCGCGCAGGATTCCGCGCGTACCGGCTACGTCAGCGGCACGCTGGCCGTGCGCGAAGGCCTGCGCGCGCCGGTGCCGGCGCTCGATCCCCGGCCGATCCTGACGATGGCCGACATGGGCATGACCCACGGCCAATCCGCCGATGCGCATGCCGGCCATGACATGGGCGGCATGGCGCAAGGCGGCGGCATGCAATCGCATCCGGCCAGCGAAGCGGGCAATCCGCTGGTCGACAACCAGGCGATGGCGCCGACCTCGCGCCTGGACGATCCGGGCAACGGGTTGCGCGGCAACGGACGCGACGTGCTCAGCTATTCGAAGCTGCGCAGCCTGTTCGGCGATCCGGACGGCCGCGAGCCGGGCAGGGAAGTGCAACTGCACCTGACCGGGCACATGGAGAAGTTCGCGTGGTCGTTCGACGGCATCAAGTTCTCCGGCGCCGAGCCGCTGAAGTTCAATTACGGCGAACGCCTGCGCATCGTGCTGGTCAACGACACGATGATGAGCCATCCGATCCACCTGCACGGCATGTGGAGCGACGTCGAGGACGACCACGGCGGATTCATGCTGCGCAAGCACACCATCGACATGCCGCCGGGCAGCAGGCGCAGCTACCGCGTGCGCGCCGATGCGCTCGGCAACTGGGCCTACCACTGCCATCTTCTCTACCACATGGAAGCCGGAATGATGCGGCAGGTGAGGGTGGAGGAATGAACGCCATGAACCGCACGCACGCGACCCGGCACCGTCTGGCGCTCGGCGTTTTCGCCGCGTTGTTGCTGCCGGCTTCTTCCCTGTTCGCACAGGACAGCGGGCAGGCGACGGACCCGCACCGGCATCACGACACGCCGTCGTCGACCGGGCAGGACGCCGCGGAGCCCATGCAAGGCATGGATCATTCGACGATGGATCATTCGAGAATGGACCACTCGAAGATGGAGCACATGGCGGAAGGACATGCCGGCATGCAACACGACCTGTCGTCGATGCCCGGCGGGCACCACCGCATGGACCACGCGGCCCATGCCCCGAACCAGCCACGCACTCCGGTACCGCCGCTTACCGACAGCGACCGCGCCGCAGCGACTCCACCCGTCCATGGACATCCCTCCGGCGACAACCGCGTCCACGGCTTCATGCTGATCGACGGGCTGGAAGCCTGGGACAGCGACGAAGGAACGGCCTGGTCGTGGTCGGGACGGGGCTGGATCGGCACCGACCTCGATCGGTTGTGGTTGCGCAGTAGCGGCGAGAGCGTCTCCGGCCACAGCGAGACCGCGGAACTGGAGTTGCTCTATGGCCGCAGCTTCTCGCCGTGGTGGGACGTGGTTGCCGGCCTGCGCCGCGATTTCGCCCCCGGCGACGGCGATGCGCGGGATTTCGTCGCGATCGGCCTGCAGGGTCTGGCGCCGCAGAAATTCGAAGTCGAAGCCACGGCTTACCTTGGCGAACACGGCCAAGGCGCCATTCGCCTGGAAACCGGTTACGAGGTGTTGCTGACCAATCGCCTGGTCCTGCAACCGCGCCTGGAGCTGGAGGCGTTCGGCAAGGACGACCCGGCGCGCGGCATCGGCTCGGGACTCGGCACGGCCGAAATCGGACTGCGCCTGCGCTACGAATTCACCCGCAAGTTCGCGCCGTATGTCGGCGTAGTCCATGAGCGCGCTTTCGATGGCACCGCCGATCTGCGCCGCGACTCGTCGCAGCCGGTCGACGACACCCGGATCGTGGTGGGCGTGCGCACCTGGTTCTGATCGGGGGGGGAGGCGGACTAACGGGCTGATGGTAGTTACATTTCGCATAATGTATATTATGTAAATGATAAGCAGTAGCTTGAGATATATCACCTAAACCATTGGTATTTCGTCGGTTTTTGGCTGGGCAGCTGATCTCCACATACTCCGGCATCCGATTTCCCCATAGAAACGAACGCTAACCGTTGAATCGCTTGGGAAAGCGAATTCATCACCAGAATGTGCCTTATATACGGTGCCAACATCACAATTCACCATAGATTCGCCGCTAGTTCATGGCTTCAACGGTGACCCGCAGGCGCTCTTGGTAATTCCATGCGGCCCTGCCACGCCAGCGTTCTGGGTCCACTAGCGGGCCAAATGGCCACGACATGATGTACGCCTCAAGGACATCCTCCTGACAAGTGGCTGCAATGCTCCACTCGTGCCCTGGCGGCTCCCGTTCCAGGCCAATGCTCGGCCAGTGCTGAAACCACGCTCCCGAAACCCCTCCTCCCATTTCGGGGACATCGGTTTCGTGGAGCGGTATGGCGGCCGATTCTCGGAGGACTCGGCTCGACTCTTGTGAAGCCAATCCCAAGGCGCACGAGCCATTGGCTGTCCGAGTGAATGCTGTAGACGGCGCTCCACTGCCCACAGCCTCTTTGCCTGATGCCAATCCAAGGCGACCACGCGGTTTCCAATCTGAGGGACTCGGGTTCTACCCCGAAATCACGGACGGTTGTAAAAGGGCTGAGAACTTCTGGTCTTGCCTGGCGACCCTTCGTCGCATCCTCGGGTTGTGGAACCGCTCGATGTATTCGAACACATCAGCCCTCGCGGCATCGAGCGTTGGGTAGGTCATGCGGTAGACCCGCTCGCGCTTGAGCAGGCCGAAGAAGCCTTCGCACGCGGCGTTGTCACCGCAGTGGCCCAC
>NZ_PDWR01000011.1 GCF_010211755.1 Pseudoxanthomonas sangjuensis
GGTCGCGCTGGTAGCCTGCATGCGCAAGCTGCTGACGATCGTCAATGCACGGCGTCGGGACGAGTTGATGGCCTTGGCGGCTGTCGCCTAAAAGGCGTCTTCTCAAGACAGTTGCTGAATTAAGCCGAGCCGCGAAGCGGCTTCGGCTTGAATGAATTGTTATGCAGCCCGGAGAGCCGGTGAAGTGAGGCTGCTGAAGAGATCTTAGCCCGGGACAATTGGGATGCGGGAATCACTGGATGTAAGCCGGGAAAGTGAGTGGCCGGGGTTTGTGTGTGCCGGAGCCAAGGCGCCGCCCACGTGAACCCAAAAATGTAGCCGTCAGCAGAGCGGCGCGAGCGAGCGATTGCGGGACGCGGGCTGTTTTGGCTTTCGCGATAAGCCAGCCATTGCGGCTGACTACTATCGCTTTTACGACCACGCATAACGCCTGAATTAAGCCGAGCCGCGAAGCGGCTTCGGCTTGAATGAATTGTTAGACCTGCCGCGGCTCACTGACGGAGAAAGCCTAACCACTTACACAAAGCTAGACTGAAAGTTATGGCGAGCGCAACGGCAACGGCCATTGCTGTGATGGTCCAAGCAAAAGACCACTGATGCAATGTGGCAAATGCCAGGTAAGAAATTGAGTATCCAGTCACGAGCAGATGAGCTTTGCCGAAAATCCATTGTCTATGGATGAGCGACGAAAGCGCGCGAAATGCCAAGACCAATACGGCCAAAAAATGCAGTAGCCCAGCAAAAATTGCCATGCCATGAAACGCGCCATGCTCGAAGAGGAAAACAACGAGCAATATGGCGAGAAGCCCGATGGTGATGAGACTGTCTTTGTCTGGGGTGCGAAATTGCATGATGCAGGTCTAACACCTGAATTAAGCCGGCCCGCCCGAGGAGGGTGGGTTTTGGCCGAGACCGCGAAGCGGGCTCGGCTTGAATGAATTGTTAGGCCTCATTGGCGTCTGACAAGCGCAGGACAAGCGCTCTTTCTGCAACGTCCGCATTGGAGTGTTCGTCGATGTGGACATGGGAACCTTTGACGCCCTGGTCGGCAAGAACAAGCAAATCCACGGCTAGCTGCAGAAGACCGGCGCGATTTGCCCCAACGACAACCTCGTGGCCGTTGTCTCGAATCTCGATGAAGGACGCCACGGCACCGCCGGCGTTGCCATATTGGAGTTTCACCGCTTCAACGATGGCGGAAATTTCGGTCATGAGGCCTAACGCCTGAATTAAGCCGCGCCGCGAAGCGGCGTCGGCTTGAATGAATTGTTAGGCCGCACTTGCGACCCGGCTGAGTATCCACTCAATGGATTGGTTAATTGAGCTGTCACGAATAGAAAGATCATGTCCGCCGTGATCAAACTGGCAGCCAGAAACGCTCTGCAAGCATTTTGGATCCTGTTGCATTTGATCAAGCGTCCACTGCCAAAGGTCGCGGTATATTCCGTAGCTCCACCAGTCGGAGAAGTGGCAAATAATGACTGGACAATCTGGCTTGGAGCTTAGCTCACCGCGAAGATATGGCCAGTATTTGAGCAAGTTGGAAATAGGTACTTGCTTGCTCTCAAACTCAATGACGATCTTATGGCCATTAAAGGTAGTCGTTAGGTCTCCAAGCTCAAAGCGCTCGGCTTTGTTGTATAGCCCGCCGCGCCTTCCGGCTTGATGTGTTAGCAGACTGGCGGTGTTGGCCCTGGCTTGTCCGCCTGCCCAGGAGGCATTTGGTGCCTTTTTGAGGAATGCCTCAGTGAACTCCAGCAGAAAAGCTGTTTGAGTTGCCCCCATTTGCGACCTCAATCGGTGTGCGGCCTAACGCCTAATAGACCCCAAATCGGGGTGATATGACGAAGTATCCGCGGCCCGGGCGGGGCGTTCAAGGGGCGAATTCCTACGCATAATCAAGCTGTTGACCGATAGCCACGGGCCGGTCATGGCGACAATCCTGCCTTGCATATTTCAATTTGCGAGGCGATATGCCATATCCATCACGAAATGCGCCGATAAACCGGTCTGCTATCGGTAGCGGATCGCCCCGGTTGCTCGATGAAGTCAGGCGGCGCATCCGCGTCAGGCATTACAGCCTGCGCACCGAGCACATCTATGTCGGTTGGATAAGGCGCTTCATCCTCGCCAACGGCAAGCGCCATCCCCGCGACATGGGCGCCGCCGAAGTCGAGGCCATATTCCAACCGGAACCGCGTAGCGGTTCACTTCTTCTCGAAATCCGCCGGCTTTGGCAATTCCACCGGCACGCCGTTCGCGTCGCAGGTGCCGGCCGCACACAGCCGTTCGCGCAGTTTCGGCGTGGCCTGCACGATGAAGTGGTAGATGACATTCTCTTCCACCGTGCCGTGGATCGCCTCGCTGCCCGGGCCGCGCGCCCAGATGCCGACGTCGTCGCCGCCGTGGGTCTCGGCCCGGGTCGGGAAGAGCGTTTCCTGCATGTAGTCCGGGTCCTCGGTGTCGACGCTGCGCAGGTCGGGGCGGCCGGCGGCGGGCTCGAAGCTGCGCGGCGAATGCTCGAAACGCTTCGGCCCGGCCGGCTGTTTGTCGCTGGCGCCGGCGTAACCGGGGCCGTTGGCGTAGTTGATCGTGGTGTAGGGCAGGCCGAGGCCGTCGAGCGCGTAGCCGCCGCCGGTGCTTTCGCCGCTGCCGCCGCGCACCTTGCCGAGGATCGGGTTGCCACGCACCGGGTAGCCGACGAAGCTCATCGTGTGCGAATGGTCGGCGGTGACGATGATCAGCGTGTCGTCGGCCGAAGTCGCATCGGCCGCGGCCTGCACCGCTTCCGACAGCGCGACCGCGTCGCTGAGCGCGCGGTAGGCGTTGCCGGAATGGCTGGCGTGGTCGATGCGGCCGCCTTCGACCATCAGCACGTAGCCGTTCGGGTTCTTTTTCAGCACGTCGATCGCGGCGACGGTCATCTGCGCCAGGCTCGGCTCGCCGCCCTTGTCCTTCGGCCGGTCGTGCTCGTACTGCAGGTGGTCGTAGTTGAACAGGCCCAGCAGCGTCGGCGCGTCCTTCGCCGCGGCGAACTGCTGCGCATTCCATACGTACGCGCCGCCGGGATGCGCGGCCTTCCATTCCTCGATCAGGTTGCGGCCGTCGCGGCGCGCGCCGATCTCGCCGGTTTCCTCGGGATCGGCCGCGGTCGTCGGCAGGAAGTTGCGGCGGCCGCCGCCCATCAGCACCTGCGGGCCGCGGCCGTAGCGCGTGTCGAGGAATTGCTGGGCGATGTCGCGGCAACCCTGCTGCACCGCCTCGGCCGGTAGGTCGGTGTCGTTCTCCCAGCCGCGGTTCGGCGAATGGGCCCACGATGCGGCCGGGGTGGCGTGGGTCACGCGTGTGGTGGTGACGATGCCGGCGGACAGGCCGGCGCTGTCGGCCAGTTCCAGCCAGTTGAGCAGGCGGTGCCGCAGGCTCTGCGCGCAGTCCTTGCGGTCGCCGGCGGAGACGCCGATCGCGCCCATGTGGGTCTTCACGCCGGTGGTGATCGCGCTCATCGTGCCGGCCGAATCCGGCACCTGCGAATTGGTGTTGTAGGTCTTGCTGAACGCGGTGGCGGGGAACTTCTCCCACGACAGCAGGTTTTCCTCGCCCGGCTTGCCCTTGCGCTGGCCGTCGAAGATGCGCGCGGCGGCGACCGTGGTCAGGCTCATGCCGTCGCCGAGGAACAGGATCACGTTTTTCGCCTTGCCGCCCATCGCGCCGTTGGCCGCCGCGCGCGCCGCGGCGCTGCGGTACCACCACTGCGGGGTCTCGCCGCCGGGGTGGGCGACCGCCGGCACGTCGACGTGCCAGGACTTGTCGGTCGCGCCGGTCGTCGGCGCCGTCGTGGCGCAGCCCGCGAGCAGGGTCAGGGCGGCGGTGCAGGAAAGGGCGGGAGCGAAGCGATGCATTTGACGGTTCCGGGGGGCGAATAGGGAACGATTATGCCAACAGGCGCAAATGTCTTGTCGATGACACGGCTCTTGTAGGAGCGGCGTGAGCCGCGACGCCATAGTCGGCGCTCCGCGGAAGGCTTCGCCGGGCGGGATGGTGGGCGGTCGCGGCTTACGCCGTTCCTGCAGGTGCGACGCCGTTTTCCAGCCGTGCGGTCGCCATCGCGGCGGCTCCGGGTTATGTTTGCCCGTCTCCTGATCGCGGTGAATGTGCGAATGAAGTGGGTCAATGCCTGGCTGAGGATTCCGTTCTGGCAACGCGTGGTCGCCGGCTTCGTGCTCGGCGGGTTGGCGGGCTGGCTGTTCGGACCGGCCGCGGACGTGTGGTTCAAGCCGCTGGGCGACCTGTACGTCACCGGGATCAAGATGATCGCGATCCCGCTGGTGTTCTTCGCGGTGATCAACGCGATCTCGTCGCTGCACGGGCAGAAGTCGGTCGCCGCGCTCGGCGGGCGCACCTTCGGCTGGTTCGCGGTCACCGCGGTGCTGGCGGTCGGCGTCGGCCTGGGCGTCGGCACGCTGCTGCAGCCGGGCGTCGGCGTCGGCGCGCTGCAGGTCGATCCGGACTACGTGCCGCGCGACGTGCCCAGCGTGGCCCGGGTGCTGCTGGACGTGGTGCCGAGCAATCCGTTCTACGCCCTGGCCGGCATCGGCACCAAGGTCAATGCCGCCGGCGAAACCGTGCTTGCCGAGGGCAAGGGATCGATCCTGCCGGTGATCTTCTTCGCCGCACTGCTCGGCTTCGCGATGGTCAAGCTCGGCGACAAGGTCGCCGGCGCGCGCAAGCTGGCCGGCGAGGCCAGCGAGATCATGGTGCAGGTCACGCGATTCGTGCTGGAAGTCACCCCGATCGGCACCTTCGGCCTGATCGCCTCGCTGGTCGGCGCCTACGGCTTCGAGAAGCTGCTGCCGCTGGGCAAGTTCGTGATCGCGCTGTACGTGGCCTGCGCGCTGATGATCGTGGTCGTCTACAGCCTGCTGCTGCTGGCGCACGGGCTGAACCCGCTGAAGTTCTTCCGCGGCGCCGCGCCCGGCATGGAGGTGGCGTTCGTCAGTTCGTCCAGCTTCGCGGCGATGCCGGTGGCGTTGCGTTCGATCACCCACAACCTCGGCGTCGACAAGAACTACGCTTCGTTCGCGGTGCCGCTGGGCGCCAGCATCAAGATGGACGGCTGCGGCGCGATCTACCCGGCGCTGTGCGCGCTGTTCATTTCGCAGTACACCGGCACGCCGCTCAGCGCCGACCAGTACCTGATCGTGCTGATCGCATCGGTGCTGGGCAGCTTCGGCACCGCCGGCGTGCCGGGCACCGCGGTGATCATGGCCACGGTGGTGCTGAGCGCGGCCAACCTGCCGCTGGAGGCGATCGGCTACCTGTACGCGATCGACCGCGTACTCGACATGATGCGCACGATGACGAACGTGACCGGGCAGATGCTGGTGCCGGTACTGGTGGCGAAGGAAACCGGCATGCTCGATCGCCAGGTCTACGAAGCCGCGCCGACCAACGTCGGCGTGGAGGAAGGAGAGGGCGCGTGAGCGAAGCGGCCTCCCGGGAGACGGCCATCGAACTGGCCGAGCGCTTCCCCGACGTGGCGGACTATTGCCGCCTGCGCGCGCTCACCGGCCTGTCGGTGAAATCCGCCGAGGCCGCCCGGCGCGGCCTGGCGCGCACCAGCTACGGGGTCAGCCTGCTGCAGGACGGCGCCGTGGTCGGCATGGGGCGGATCGTCGGCGACGACGGCTGCTTCTACTTCGTGGTCGACATCGCGGTGGTTCCCGAGCTGCAGGGCCGCGGCCTGGGCAAGCGCATCATGGATGCGCTGGACGCCTGGTTGCGCGCGAACGCGCCGGCCACCGCGCATGTCTCGCTGTTCGCCGACGGCGACGCGAAGCACCTGTACGCGAAATACGGCTTCGCCCAGTCCGACAAGTCGGTCGGAATGTTCTACCGGGTCTGACTTCGCCGCCGGTCCGCGGAGCGGGCATACTCGCCGCATCGATCGAAGGAGGCCGGCGATGAGCGGGCAACAGCGCGAACTGACCTTCCGTTTCCTTGCCGAACCGAGCGACGTCAATTACGGGGGCAAGGTCCACGGCGGCGTGGTGATGAAGTGGATCGACCAGGCCGGCTACGCCGCCGCGGTCGGCTGGAGCGGCCGCTACAGCGTGACCGTCGCGGTCGGCGGGATCCGCTTCGTGTCGCCGATCTCCACCAGCGACCTGGTCACGGTCAACGCCAAGCTGGTGCATACCGGCACCACCAGCATGCACTTCGCGATCGACGTGCGTGCGCGCGACCCGATGCAGGGCGAGGAGCGGCTGTGCACGCACTGCGTGATCGTGTTCGTGGCGATGGACGGCGGCAAGCCGACGCCGGTGCCGGCATGGCAGCCGCAATGCGACGAGGACCGCCGCCTGGCCGAATACGCGCTGAAGGTGATGGAACTGAGCAAGGGCATCGAGGAAACCGTGGCCCGCTACCACGCGGCGGGGTGAAGCCCTGCCGGGCACGAAAAAGGCCGCACTCCTGCGGCCTTCCCCGTTCCCCCATGCGGGCGGCGCGCGCTCAGAGCGCCAGGCGCCGCGCCTGCATGAACTTGCCGGCCCAGTAGCCGCTCACCAGCGAGTCGACGCGCACGTCCTTGCCGGTGCTCGGCGAATGCAGGAAGCGGCCTTCGCCGACGTAGATGCCGACGTGGTTGACCCGGCCCTTGCGGCCGAAGAACACCAGGTCGCCTTGCTGCAGGTCTTCGCGCTTGCGGATCAGTTCGGCGTCGGACATCCGGGCCATGTCGCGCGAAACGCGCGGCAGCTCGACGCCCAGCGCGGTGCGGAACACGTAGCCGACCAGGCCGCTGCAGTCGAGGCCGCCTTCCGGCGTGGTGCCGCCCCAGCGGTACGGCGTGCCGAGCAGGGTCAGCGCGCGCTTGAGGATGGTCTGCACCTTGTTGTCGCCGGCGTCGCGCGGCGCGAGGGCCGAGTGCTCGTAGCTGGACAGCAGGCGGCCGAGGTCGCCGGCCAGCACGGTGGAACGATCGAGCAGCGGCAGCGCGTCGGTCGCTGCCAGGCGCGGCAGCAACGCGGTCAGGGTCGCGGTGGCGACCTGCGAGGCCTTGTCGCGGATGCCGTCGATGGCGTCGGGCTTCCCGGCCGGCTGCGTCGCGGCAGCGGCCGGCGCGGTTTCGGCCGCCGTGGTCTCGACGGCATCGGTGCTGGCGGCGACCGGCTCGGCCGGCGATTCGGCAGTGGGCTGCGCTGCCGATTCCGGCGGCAGCTCGATCGGCGGCGTGGCGTTCTGGGCGAGGGCCGGGACGCAGAAAGCGCAGCAGGCCAGCAGCAGGAAGAGCGGAAGACGGGTACCGCGGGGGCGGCAGGCGGCGGCAGGTTGGCCTGTCGGCTGGGCGTCGGTGGTCACGGTACGTCGTGGAAAATCAGGAACTTGGACGAATGATGCCGGGGGAAATCCCCTAATTTGTTAATTAATAGTTAAATTGCGAATAAATTGCGAACGCAATGTCGCAATTTCCGCACCGATGTCAGTCGAGTACCCGCTTCGCCCCGGTGTAGTGGTCGCGCCAGTAGGGGCCGTCCAGGTAATCCAGCCGCACCGTGCCGCCCGTGCTCGGGGCATGGACGAAGCGGCCCTCGCCGACATAGATGCCGACGTGGCTGACGCTGCCCTTGTTGCCGAAGAACACCAGGTCGGCGGCCGCCAGTTTCTTCGGCGCGATCTTCGGGCCCTGCACCTTGGCCAGCTCGCGCGAGGTGCGCGGCAGGCGCAGGTCCAGCATGTCGCGGAACACGTAGGTCACCAGGCCGCTGCAGTCGAAACCCGCTTCGGGGGTGTTGCCGCCGTAGCGGTAGGGCGTGCCGACCAGGCCCAGCGCGCGGATCACCACCGCGTTGGCCATCGCGGGATCGGCGGGGGCGACCTGCGGCCAGTCGCGCGCGTCGTGGGCGGGTCTCGCCCTTGTCGCCGGCCGGTTGCCGCCGCAGGCGGAAAGCAGGGCGGCAGCGATGGTCAGCACGGCCGCGGCTGGCATGCGGCCGGTCGAGCCGGGATAATGCCTGTTCTTCATCGCCGGCCATCTTGGCCGCAACCGCCCCGGCCGGCAAGCCGCCAACGCTGCCTTCGCAGCCAGCACAGAGTCACGAATGAAAATCGCCAAAGACAGCGTCGTCCGCTTCCACTACACCGTGTCCGAAGTGGGCAAGGAACCCCTCGAAAGCTCGAAGGACCGCGAGCCGCTGGCCATCCTGGTCGGCCACGGCAACATCATCCCCGGCCTCGAGAACGCCATGATCGACCGCGAAGCCGGCGAAAGCTTCGGCGTCGACGTGGCCGCGGCCGACGCCTACGGCGAGCGCCGCGACAACATGACCCAGCGCGTGCCGAAGAAGCACTTCGGCAACCAGAAGCTGGAGCCGGGCCAGCAGGTGGTGCTGCAGACCAACTTCGGCCCGCGCGCGGTGACCATCGAGAAGATCGGCATGAGCGTGGTCGACGTCGACCTGAACCATCCGATGGCCGGCAAGGACCTGCACTTCGACATCGAGGTGGTCGACGTGCGCGAGGCCATGCCGGAGGAAATCGAGCACGGCCACGTGCACGGCGACGGCGGCCACCACCACTGAACCCCGCGCGGGAAACCGCGATCGGCAGAACGGCCCGCTCGCGCGGGCCGTTCTGCTTCGTGGCGGCGTGGCGGCTGTGCGGTCGGGGCAGGCCGCAGGCCGGCGCGTGCGCGCCGGCCTGCGGGGGCTGGGATAAACTACGAAAGTGACTTCTTCCAGCGACGACATACTCATCATCGGCGGCGGCGCGATCGGCCTCGCCACTGCGCTTGCCCTGCTCGAAGCCGGCCGCGGCGTGCGCGTGCTCGAGGCGCAGACCGCCGGCAGCGGCGCCTCGCACGGCAATTGCGGCACCATCACCCCGAGCCATGCGCCGCCGCTGGCCGCGCCCGGCATGATCCTGCAGGCGATGCGCTGGATGCTGACCCCGGGCGCGCCGCTGTACGTCAAGCCGCGTTTCGACCCGGCGCTGTGGCGCTGGCTGCTGCGTTTCGCCGCGCGCTGCAACCGCAGGGACTGGCATGCCAGCACGCTGGGGCGCGCGGCGATCCTCAACGATTCGCGCACGCGCATGGCCGAGTGGATCGGCCGCTACGGCCTGCAATGCGAATTCGTCGAGGAGGGCATGGACTACGTGTTCCGCGAGCAGGCCAATTTCGAGAGGAACATGGCCGATTGCGAAGCGTTGCGCGAATTCGGCATCGCCAGCGAGTTCATCTCCGGCCGCGACTACCTCGCCGCGGATCCGTCGCTGAAGGAAGGCCTGGTCGGCGCGATCCGCTTCCCCGGCGATGCGCGCCTGCGCCCGGACCGCTACGTGGCCGAACTGGCGCGCGTGGTGCGCGAGCGCGGCGGCACGATCGAGGAGGGCTGCAGGGTCGAAAGCGTGCGATCCGACGCTTCCGGCGCGCGCGCGCGCACCTCGCTGGGCGAGCGTCGCGGGCGCGAGGCGGTGATCGCGCTCGGCGCATGGTCGCCGCAGCTGGCGAAGTCGCTGGGTTTCTACCTGCCGATCCAGCCGGGCAAGGGCTATTCGATCACCTATTCGCGGCCGAGCCTGGTGCCGAAGCGCCCGATCACGCTGAAGGACCGTTCGGTCTGCGTGACCGTCTGGGACAGCGGCTTCCGCCTCGGCAGCACCATGGAGTTCTCCGGCTACGACACGTCGTTGAACGAAACCCGGCTGGGCATGCTGGAGAGCGCGGCGCGCGAATACCTGCGCGAGCCGGTCGGCGCCATCGTCGAGGAACGCTGGTACGGCTGGCGGCCGATGAGCAGCGACGACATGCCGGTGATCGACCGCGCGCCGGGGCACGACCACCTGTGGCTGGCCACCGGCCACGGCATGCTCGGCGTCAGCATGAGCGCGGCGACCGGGCAACTGGTGGCCGACCTGGTCGGCGGCCGGCCGCCGGCGATCGACCCGGCGCCGTACCGGGCCGATCGCTTCCGCTAGTCCGAGGGTTACTTCCCGCACTGCGCGCGCGACGCGCAGGCGCTAAGCTGGCCGCCACAATCCCGGGGAGGCGCGGCCATGCTGGAATCCGACACGAGTTCCGTTCCCGCCGCGCTGGCGCCGATCGCGCCGAGCGAACGCATCGATGCGCTGGACGTGATCCGCGGCTTCGCGCTGCTGGGCATCTTCCTGATGAACGTCGAGTGGTTCAACCGGCCCATCGCCGACCTCGGCGCGGGCATGCCGGCCGACGCGCAGGGCGTGGACTGGCTGGCCGGCTGGCTGATCCACGTGTTCGTGCGCGGCAAGTTCTGGACCCTGTTCTCGCTGCTGTTCGGCATGGGCTTCGCGGTGATGCTGGCGCGGGCGGAAAGCGCCGGCCGCGACTTCGTCGTGCCGTACCTGCGGCGCATCGTCGCGCTGGGGATCTTCGGCGCGTGCCATTTCATCTTCCTGTGGGCGGGCGACATCCTGTTCGCCTATTCGCTGGGCGCTGCCTTGCTGCTGCTGCTGTTCTACGCGCGGCCGTCGTGGATCTTCGCCGGGGTGCTTGCCTGCATCGGCCTGGGCGCGGCGACGCGACTGGACGGGTTCTTCCCCGCCGCCTCGGCCCTGGCCATCGCGATCGTGCTCGCGCTGTACCTGCGCAAGGAGATCGGCGCGCATCTGTTCGCACGTCGCTGGCGCCTGCTCACGCGCTGGCACGTGCTGACGCTGGTCTGCTGGCCGGTCAGCCTGGTCGTGCTGGCCAGCGCGGTGGCGAAAGCCAGCGTGCCGATGGGCGTGGCCGCGGCGATCGTCGCGCTGGCCGGCTGGCTTGCGACCCGCTACCGCGAGCCGGAATCCATGCGCACCCTGCGCGCCGGCGCCTTCTTCTACCTGGGGCCGTTCCTCACCATGGCCCTGCTTGGCGCGTTGATGACGTGGCAGCCGCAGCTGCGCCACCAGCCCGACGCCAAGCAGCTGGAGCAGCAGCAGAAGCAGCGTACCGAGCACGTCGAGGAGATGCGCGAGGAGACGCGGATCATGAGCGGCGACAGCTACGTCGCCGCGGTGGAATACCGGGCGAAGAAGTTCCCCGAGGAGGCGGCGCAGAACCTGGGTTTCGCCTCGCTGGTGGTGGCGATGTTCCTGATGGGCGTGTGGTTCGTGCGCTCGGGCGTGATGCGCCGTACCCGCGAACACCTGCCGTTGTTCCGCAAGCTGGCCTTCGTCGGCCTGCCGATCGGCCTGGCCATGGGCATTGCCGGCGCCTTGATCACGACCACCCACGTCCCCGGCCAGAACGACTTGCAGTTCCAGACGGCCATGGGCCTGACGATGGCCGGCAACCTGCCGGCCTGCCTGGGCTACGCCAGCCTGGTGGTGCTGATGCTGCATTCCGGCGGATGGCTGTCGCGGATATCGGTGCTGGCGCCGGTCGGGCGCATGGCGCTGACCAACTACCTGATGCAGTCGCTGCTCCAGTGCCTGTTCTTCTACGGGTTCTTCCTCGGCCACTGGGGGCTGGGGCGCGCCTGGCAGTTGCTGTTCGTGTTCGTCGTCTATGCGTTGCAGGTCGCGTTCAGCCACTGGTGGCTGGCGCGCTTCCAGTACGGACCGATGGAGTGGCTGTGGCGCTGCATCACCTACTGGCGCTGGCAGCCGATGCTGCGCAACGCCGGCGCCGCGCAGCCGATCCGCTAGACTTCGCGGCATGGAAACCCATGCACTGCATCGCGGCACGGCGCCGCTGCTGGTCAGCCTGCCGCACGACGGCACGCGCGTGCCGGACGACATCGCCGCGCGCCTGACCGACGCTGCGCGACGCGTGCCGGATACCGACTGGCACGTCGCGCGCCTGTACGACTTCGCGAAGGAACTCGGCGCCTCGGTCATCGTGCCGGTGCATTCGCGCTACGTGGTCGACCTGAACCGGCCCGAGGACGACGTCTCGCTGTACCCCGGGCAGAACACCACCGGCCTGTGCCCGGCGGTGATGTTCAGCGGCGCGCCGGTGTACCGCGAGGGCCTGGAGCCGTCGCCGGACGAAGTCCGCCGCCGCGTCGAAGCGTTCTGGCGGCCGTACCACGCGGCGTTGCGCGACGAACTCGAGCGCATCCGCGGCGAACACGGCCGCGCGGTGCTGTGGGAAGGGCACTCGATCCGCAGCGTGGTGCCGTTCCTGTTCGATGGCCGGTTGCCGGATTTCAACCTCGGCACCGCCGGCGGCGCGAGCTGCTCGCCGGCATTGCAGCAACGCCTGCTCGGCGTACTCGAAGGGCAGCGCGATTACAGCTTCGTCGTCAACGGCCGCTTCAAGGGCGGCTACATCACGCGCCATTACGGCGACCCGGCCAACGGCATCGACGCCTTGCAACTGGAACTGGCGCAGCTGAACTACATGGACGAGGACAGCTTCGAATACCTGCCGGAGCGGGCAACGCCGACACAGGCGTTGATCCGCCGCCTGCTCGAAACGGCATTGGCATGATAGAAGATGCGGGACGCGGCATCGGTGCCGCGCCCCGCAGGCATGGGTCAGTGCCCGATGTTCTTGTCGAGGAAGGCCTCGATGCGCTTGTACAGTTCGGCCCGGTTCTCCGGCTTGTAGAAGCCGTGCCCTTCGCCGGAAGCGACCATGGTTTCGACGGGCGTGCCCTGTTTCCTGAAAGCATCGACCAGGGCGTCGAACTGCGCCATCGGCACGCGCTGGTCGATCGACCCCTGTGCCAGCATCACCGGGACCTTGATCTTGTCCACGTTCCGCGAAGGCGAGTTGGCCGCGAGCGTGGCCTCGTCCTTGCCGAGCACGCGTTCCAGGTAACGCCGCCCCGACTTGGATGACTTGATGTCGCCGGCCTTGTACATGACCTCGAGATCGTAGACGCCGACGTAGCCGATCGCGCACTTGTACAGCTCCGGGTAGCGGATCGGCTGCATCAGCGCGGCATAGCCGCCGAAGCTGGCGCCGAAGGTGCAGATGCGATCGGGATCGGCCAGCTTGCTGGCGATTGCCCAGCGCACGCCGTCGGCGATGTCGTCCATCATCTTGCCGCCCCATTCGCGGTAACCGCTTTCCTCGAAGTCCTTGCCGCGTCCACCGGAGCCGCGGAAGTTCACTTGCAGCACCGCGTATCCGCGGCTGGCGAGGAACTGCGCATCGGCATCGTAACCCCAGCTGTCGTACGGGCCGTGCGGACCGCCGTGCGGCAGCACGACCATCGGCCTGGGGCCGCCATTCCCGGCAGGAGCGGTATAGAGGCCGTACAGCGTCAGTCCGTCGCGGGTCTTGAAGCTGATCGGCGCCGTCGGCGACAGCGCGGCGGCCTTGATCCACGGCATGACCTCGTTGATCAACTGCACCTTGTTCGTGTCCCGGTCCAGCAGGTAATAGGCGCCGGGATTGCGGTCGCTCCATGTCGTGAACAACAGCTTCCGGTTGTCGCGCGTCCACTGCAGGAAGGACACCATCTGGCCCGGGAACGACTTCAGCAGGCCGGCGTGCAGCTTCGCCCATTCCGAAGTCGGGTCGAGGTATTGCACGGAGGGCTTGGCCGCATCGTAGATCACGCCGAACGGCGCGCCGTCGTGGCCCGCATACAGCACCCGCGAGATGGCCACGTCATCGCGGCCGGCGAGGCGCTCGCGCGTGCCCTTGGCAAGGTCGATCCTGTACAGCTGCGCGGGCTCGCCCTTGTCGGTGATGCGGGCGTAGCCAGTGTTGTTGTCCGGTTCGACATACAGCAGGCTCATGTCGTATCCGGCCAGCGACTTCGGCACGGGTTTCCATTCGCTGTTTCCGTCCGGGCGGTATGCGAGCACGGGATCGTCGTTGTCGTCCGATGTGACCTTGAGGCGCGCGCGTCCCGCATGGTCGAACATGAAGCTTGCGGTTTCCTTCGATTGTTCGAGTTCTTGGCGGTTGCCGGTACGGGTGTCGACCTTGTAGATCGACGTGGTCCGGTCTTCGTCATTGCGGCTGGTTGGCCATGCAGTGAAGTCGACCAGCACCTTGCCAGGTTCGTCGTCCAGGACCTTGACGATGCTGGCGAATCCCTGGTCCTTGCGCCCGCCGGTGCGCACGCCGTCGTCGCTCACGTAGGCAAACAGCGTTTCCTGGGTCTTGCCGTTCACGTCCGAGCTCATGAGCTCGCCATAGCTGTACGGGCGCGCCCGCAGCGGTTCCATCCTGGCGCGTGCGACCACGATCTGGTCGTCGTCGCTCCAGACGATGTCGGTGACGTGCTGCTGGCGACCGAAACGCAGCGATCGGGTCTCGCCGCCCTGATCCAGCGGCAGGATGAGCAGCCGCGTTTCCATGTTGTCGGGCGTGGGTACCGCAAGCGCGACGTACTTGCCGTCCGGCGACAGCGCTATGTCGCTGATTTCCGGGTGCCTCGAAAAATCCGTGACCGGAATGCCCTGGGCGAAGGCAGGTGCAGACAGGATGCCAGCGAGCACGAGCGTGCTGCCGGCGAATGCGATCGGTTTCATGGCTCCCCTCGATTGCTGCGATGGCCGCGCCTCTCCCGCGCGGGTATCCCAGTTTAACGGCGCCACGTGGCGGCTTTGCAAGGCCAATCCCGGTAGCGTCCGGGGGAGCCGGCGGTCGTCACACTTCCAGCGAAGCCAGGTCGCCCTTGGTCTCCAGCCAGGTCTTGCGGTCCGCAGCGCGCTTCTTCGCCAGCAGCATGTCCATCAGCGAACGGGTCCGGTCGGCGTCGTCGACGGTCAGTTGCACCAGCCGGCGGGTGTCCGGGTGGATCGCCGATTCGCGCAATTGCGCCGGATTCATCTCGCCGAGGCCCTTGAAGCGGGTCACGTTGACCTGGCCGCGGATCTTCTCGCGCTCGATCTTCTCCAGCAGCAGGCGCTTCTCTTCCTCGTCCAGCGCGTAGAACACCTGCTTGCCCACGTCGACGCGGAACAGCGGCGGCATCGCCACGAACACGTGGCCGGCGTTCACCAGCGCCGGGAAGTGGCGCAGGAACAGCGCGCTCAGCAGCGTGGCGATGTGCAGGCCGTCGGAGTCGGCGTCGGCCAGGACGATGATCTTGCCGTAGCGCAGGCCGCTGATGTCGTCCTTGCCCGGGTCGCAGCCGATGGCGACGGCGAGGTCGTGCACTTCCTGCGAGGCGAGCACGCCGCCGGACGCGACTTCCCACGTGTTCAGGATCTTGCCGCGCAGCGGCAGGATGGCCTGGAAATCCTTGTCGCGCGCCTGCTTGGCCGAGCCGCCGGCCGAATCGCCTTCCACCAGGAACAGTTCCGTGCGCGACAGGTCCTGCGAAATGCAGTCGGCCAGCTTGCCGGGCAGGGCGGGGCCCTGGGTGACCTTCTTGCGCACGATCTGCTTTTCGGTCTTCAGCCGCGCGCTGGCGCGCTCGATGGCCAGTTGCGCGATCTTCTCGCCGAACTCGACGTGCTGGTTCAGCCACAGGCTGAAGGCGTCGTGCGCGGCGCCTTCGATGAAGCCGGCGGCCTGGCGCGAGCTGAGGCGTTCCTTGGTCTGCCCGCTGAACTGCGGGTCGGTCATCTTCAGCGACAGCACGAAGGCGACGCGGTCCCACACGTCCTCCGGCGCCAGCTTGACGCCGCGCGGCAGCAGGTTGCGGAAGTCGCAGAACTCGCGCAACGCGTCGGTCAGGCCGCTGCGCAGGCCGTTGACGTGGGTGCCGTGCTGCGCGGTCGGGATCAGGTTGACGTAGCTCTCCTGCACCAGGTCGCCTTCGGGAACCCATGCCGCGGCCCAGTCGACGACCTCGGTGTCCTTCTTCAGCGAACCGGTGAACAGCTCCGGCGGCAGCGCTTCGGTGCCCTGCAGCTCGCCCTTGAGGTAGTCGCGCAGGCCGTCCTCGTAATGCCATTGGTCGCGTTCGCCGCTGGCCTCGTCGAACAGCTTCACGGTCAGGCCGGGGCAGAGCACCGCCTTGGCGCGCAGCAGGTGCTTCAGCGATCGCAGGTTGAACTTCGGCGTGTCGAAGTACTTCGGGTCCGGCCAGAAGCGCACGCGGGTGCCGGTGTTCTTCTTGCCGACGCTGCCGACCACCTCGAGCGGCGAGGCGCGGTTGCCGTCCTTGAACGTCATCCGGTATTCGTTGCCGTCGCGCTTGATGCGCACCTCGACCAGGGTCGACAGCGCGTTGACCACGCTGACGCCGACGCCATGCAGGCCGCCGCTGAACGTGTAGTTCTTGTTGCTGAACTTGCCGCCCGCGTGCAGGCGGGTCAGGATCAGCTCGACGCCGGGGATTTTTTCCTCCGGATGGATGTCCACCGGCATGCCGCGGCCGTCGTCGCCGACTTCGCAACTGCCGTCCTTGTACAGGGTCACCTCGATTTCGCCGGCGTGGCCGGCCAGCGCCTCGTCGACCGCGTTGTCGATGACTTCCTGCGCGAGGTGGTTGGGCCGGCTGGTGTCGGTGTACATGCCCGGCCGGCGCTTGACCGGGTCCAGGCCGGAGAGGACTTCGATGTCTGCAGCGTTGTAGCGGGTACTCATGGTTCAGCTTGCCATCGGGATTCGGCAGGATGGGGGCAGCGTCTGCGCCGGTCAAGAACCTGTCTCGCCGATGAAGGCTTCGGCGCGGGTTTCACTCTTCCATCAGGCGCGTTTGCCTAGGGTTGCGGCGCCACGATGGGTGGCGCCAAACCAACGGTAGAGGAACTTTTATGCGCAAGCTGATGATTGTCGGCGTCGCCGCATCGTCCCTCCTGTTCGCGGCCCTGGCGTCTGCGCAACAGGCGGGCGGCGTCGCCGGTGCGGGCGCCCGCGTGCAGGCCGGGTCGATGGGCATGCAGGCGCAGACCGGCATCGACGCCAGCATGCACGCCGATGCGGTGCAGAGCGCGGTCCAGTCCGCGCGCGATTCGGGCGACGAGGTCGGCACGATGGTTCGCGATACGGCACGCACCGGCGCACAGGCGGCCGGACACGCCAGCGACCAGGCCGTCGACGCCGTGTCGGGCAGCGAGACCGCCGGCGCGAATTCGGCCGTGACGACCACGACTTCGGCCGATGCGTCCGCGGCCACGATGGGCGCCGAAACCGCTGCCGACGCCAGCGCGGCCGGCAAGGCCAAGGCCGAGAAGGCCAAGAGCAAGGACAAGAGCAAGAAGGCCGCGGAGGAAGACCAGGACGACAACCCCGAATCTCCCGAATGATCGGCATGGACGGGCGTCTTCGCGGGGCCGGGAGATGCGCGCCATCCCCGGCCCCGCGTCCGGGATCGCCGTTCAGTTGTCCGCAGGCCGCGTCGGCGGGCGGGGTGTAAGATGCGGCGCATGCCTGTGGGAAACGGAAACAGGAGAAGCACGATGAAGCACAAGTCCCTGATCGCGCTGGCCCTCATCAGCCTGGCCGGTGTCGCCGCCTACGCTTACGCCCAGTCCGGCGGCAATGCCGATCAAAAGAAGAGCGGCGCCCAGCAGGAAGACACCCGCACCGAGGAACAGAAGCGCGCCGATCGCCGCGCCGCCAATGCGGCCATCGCCGCCGAGCGCGCCAAGGCCAAGCAGGCCGGCGAGCAGGCGCCGAAGGAAGAGGAAGAAGAGGCGAAGAAGAAGGAAAAGACGCCCTGATCCGCGCAGGAGCGCACCAATACGATGCCAGCGACGCCCCGGCCAGCCGGGGCGTCGGCGTTTCGGGCCCAGCTTTGTCGCCCAGCCGCCAAGCCGGTAAACTATGGCTTTCGGGAGGCCTCGCGCCATGACCCCCCTCAATCCCGTCACTCCCCTGGTTTTCGTCACCGGCGGCGTCGTGTCCTCGCTCGGCAAGGGCATCGCGGCCGCGTCCCTGGCCTCCATCCTCGAAGCCCGCGGCCTGCGGGTGACGATGATGAAGCTGGACCCCTACATCAACGTCGACCCTGGCACGATGAGCCCGTTCCAGCACGGCGAGGTCTACGTCACCGACGACGGCGCCGAGACCGACCTGGACCTGGGCCACTACGAACGCTTCGTCCGCACCCGGCTCAGCCGCAAGAACTCGGTCACCACCGGCCGCATCTACGAGAACGTGATCCGCAAGGAGCGCCGCGGCGACTACCTCGGCGCGACCGTGCAGGTGATCCCGCACATCACCGACGAGATCCGCCGCAGCATCGACGAGGCCACCCAGGGCTACGACGTGGCGCTGGTCGAGATCGGCGGCACCGTCGGCGACATCGAGTCGCTGCCGTTCCTCGAGGCGATCCGCCAGATCCGCACCGAACGCGGCCCGGACAAGGCGCTGTTCATGCACCTGACCCTGGTGCCGTACATCGCCGCCGCCGGCGAGCTGAAGACCAAGCCGACCCAGCACTCGGTGAAAGAGCTGCGCTCGATCGGCATCCAGCCCGACGTGCTGCTGTGCCGCACCGAACAACCGCTGCCGGATGGCGAGCGCCGCAAGATCGCGCTGTTCACCAACGTTTCCGAGCGTGCGGTGATCAGCGTCCAGGACGTCGACGTGCTGTACAAGATCCCGCTGGGCCTGCACGAGCAGGGCCTGGACCAGATCGTCGTCGACCAGCTGAAGCTGCCGGCGAAGCCCGACGCCGACCTTTCCGAATGGGAAGCGGCGGTCGACGCCACGCTGCATCCGCTCGACGAAGTCACGATTGCCGTGGTCGGCAAGTACGTCGACCACCAGGACGCGTACAAGTCGGTCGGCGAGGCGCTCAAGCACGGCGGCCTGCGCCAGCGCACCAGGGTCAACCTGAAGTGGCTGGAAGCGCAGGACCTGGAAGGCTCCGACATGTCGGCGCTGAAGGACGTCGACGGCATCCTGGTGCCGGGCGGCTTCGGCGACCGCGGCTTCGAGGGCAAGGTGCTGACCTCGAAGTACGCCCGCGAGCATTCGATTCCGTACTTCGGCATCTGCTACGGCATGCAGGCGGCGGTGGTCGACTACGCGCGCCACGTGCTGGGCCTGGAAGGGGCCAACAGCACCGAGAACGACAAGCTGTCGCCGCACCCGGTGATCGGCCTGATCACCGAGTGGCGCACCGCCAGCGGCGATGTCGAGAAGCGCGACGAGAAATCCGACCTCGGCGGCACCATGCGCCTGGGCCTGCAGGAGCAGCGGCTGAAGCCGGGCACGCTGGCGCGCGAGCTGTACGGCAAGGACGTGGTCGCCGAGCGCCACCGCCACCGCTACGAGTTCAACAACCGCTACCGCACCCAGTTGGAAGACGCGGGACTGATCATCGCGGCAAAGTCGATGGACGACCTGCTGGTCGAGATGATCGAGCTGCCGCGCTCGGTGCACCCGTGGTTCCTGGCCTGCCAGGCGCACCCGGAGTTCCTCTCGACCCCGCGCGACGGCCATCCGCTGTTCGTCGGCTTCATCCGCGCCGCGCGCGAGAAGAAGGCCGGCGGCAAGCTGCTGAAGGAAGCGCGGGCGTGAGCGGTAAGTAACACAGGCTGTTCCCGTAATTTGAATTGGAGGGATGCGATGAAAAGACTATTAGGATTGGCGCTTTTCTTCGGCGTGGCCTTGATGGCTTGGCTCTTTATGGGGTCAAAAGTATCTGGAACCAAAAAAGCGGATGCAAGTAATAGCGTCTTTCAAGGTGCTGGAAATGTCGCTGCGGAAGCAGTGAATTCTGTTGTTAAGTCAGATCCAAATGTGTCTGCGATCGAGAGGTCTGTGGCTTCAGCGGACCTAGCGCGAGACTATGAAAAATTCATGGACTTGTCGAAGTCAGACCCAGTCTATGCTTATGCATTTGCGCTGAAACTTAATGAGTGCCGTAATGTAGGTGGAATGTTGGATGCCGCCGACGATTTAGGTCGAACTGCAAATGGCGCGGAGGCATCGCCTGAGGCAGCGCTGCTCACCGCAGAAGGTGTGCTGGAAAGATGCAAAGGCCTTACAGACGAACAAACAGGTCAATACGTTGATTTGATCGATTTTGCGGCTCGGTCTGGAGTTGTGGAAGCGCAGCTTGCCTTTAGTACGGTTGTTGCGAATTCTATGACTCTGCAAGATGCCATCGTAGAGCCCGGTAAGCTCATCGATTACAAGCGGAAAAGCATCGAGTATCTAAATAGGGCTGCGTCATCTGGGAATATAGATGCTTTATTGCAGTTGGGATTTGCTTATGAGGATGGAATCCTCACGGAAAAAAATCCAGAGCAGGCTTATGCCTACCTGTATGCCTATAGCCTTTCAAGGCCGGGAGGGAGGATTTCAAGCCTGCTTTCAAATGCGGCGTCTGGGCTGAGTGCTAGTCAACAAAGCGTTGCACAGACCAGAGGGAATTCGCTGTATTCCGAATGTTGTCGGGCCGATTAAAAATCAAAGACAAGGAGGGTGTCGTGCTAAGCAGGTTCATATGCAAAGCGGTATCGCGCTTGCTCTTTCTCTTTTTTCGGTTGGGGTATATGCGCAATCCGTTGGGACGTACACCTGTAACGAGTGTCAGCTAACAGGTCCAGTGCCGGATGGAGATACTCTGATTTTTATCAGAGCGGTCGTAAATCAGGATGTGACAACTTGGTGGAATTCAAGCACGGGGAAAGGAAAGACGGTCACGATTTGTAATGCAACTAAGTGCGTCGTTTATCAATATCAGGCGAATGGAAACTTCTTGCAGGTGGCGTCGGCTCCCATTCTTAGTGGCGGAGGCGGGGGCGGAATGTGTGGGGTGCCGGGAACTATGGGGACCAGTGTTGTGGGGTACCAGCCCATCTACGGTACCAGCCAAGTATGTACCCCTAGTGGCTGTACTACTGAAACCTTCATTAAGGATTACGTGCCAATTTATGCGAATGTACAAACGGAGATATCGGCTGATGGATGTTAGAGTGACGCTGAGTAATGCGCCTTATTGCGACACGGCTATACAGGGGGGCGCATAAGCAATGACCACCATCGCCAAGATCCACGCCCGCGAAATCCTCGATTCCCGCGGCAATCCCACCCTTGAGGCCGAAGTCACCCTCGCCGATGGCTCGTTCGGCCGCGCCGCGGTGCCGTCCGGCGCATCCACCGGCACCAAGGAAGCCGTCGAACTTCGCGACGGCGACAAGACCCGCTACATGGGCAAGGGCGTGCGCAAGGCGGTGGAGAACGTCAACACCGTCATCGCCGCGGCGCTGAAGGGCTTCGACGCCGTCGACCAGGAAGGCCTCGACCGGCGCATGATCGATCTGGACGGCACCGAGAACAAGGGCCGCCTCGGCGCCAACGCACTGCTCGCCGTGTCGCTCGCCAATGCCCACGCGCTGGCCGCGTCGAAGAAGGTGCCGCTGTGGCAGCACCTGTCCGACACCACCGAATCGCGGGTCGAACTGCCGGTGCCGATGATGAACATCATCAACGGCGGCGCGCACGCCGACAACAACGTCGACTTCCAGGAATTCATGGTCCTGCCGGTCGGCTTCGAATCGTTCTCCGAGGCGCTGCGCGCCGGCACCGAGATCTTCCACGCGCTGAAGTCGGTGCTGAAGGGCCACGGCCTGAGCACCGCGGTCGGCGACGAGGGCGGCTTCGCCCCCGACTTCCGCAGCAACGTGGAAGCGCTGGATACCATCCTCGAGGCGATCGGCAAGGCCGGCCACAAGGCCGGCGAGGACGTGCTGCTGGGCCTGGACGTGGCCTCCAGCGAATTCTTCGAGAACGGCAAGTACCACTTGGTCGGCGAGAACAAGCGCCTGTCCAGCGAGCAGTTCGTCGATTTCCTCGCCGACTGGGCCGCGCAGTACCCGATCGTCACCATCGAGGACGGCATGGCCGAGGACGACTGGGCCGGCTGGAAGCAGCTGACCGGACGCATCGGCAGGAAGGTGCAGCTGGTCGGCGACGACCTGTTCGTCACCAACCCGAAGATCTTCAAGGAAGGCATCGAGTCCGGCACCGCCAACGCGATCCTGATCAAGGTCAACCAGATCGGCACGCTGACCGAGACGCTGGAGGCCATCGCGATGGCGCACCACGCCGATTACGCGGCGATTGTCTCGCACCGTTCCGGCGAGACCGAGGACACGACCATCGCCGACATCGCGGTGGCGACCACGGCCACGCAGATCAAGACCGGATCGCTGTGCCGCAGCGACCGCGTCGCCAAGTACAACCAGCTGTTGCGCATCGAGGAGGCGCTGGGCGGCAGGGCGCGCTACGCCGGCCGCAAGGCTTTCGTTTCGCTGAAGGGCTGACGGAGAACGCCGCATGCGCGGGATGCGCTGGCTGCTGCTGTTTCTGCTGGTGCTGCTGGCGTTCCTGCAGTACCAGTTCTGGTTCGGCCGCGGCAGTTCCGGCGAAGTGGTCGCGCTGGAGAACCAGGTCGAGCACCAGAAGCGCGAGAACGAAGGGCTGAAGGAGCGCAACGCCGCGCTCGCCGCCGAAGTCGAGGACCTCAAGTCCGGCGAAGCGGCGGTCGAGGAGCGCGCGCGCAGCGAGCTGGGCATGATCAAGCCGGGCGAGAAGTTCTACCGCGTGGTCGAGCCGCCGGGCAGCGTGCCGGCGGATGCCGGGGAATCGCCCGACGACGACAAGGCAGAGGAGCCGCAGCCTTGATTCGCGGCCTGTGGGCGGTGGTGCCGGCGGCGGGGCGCGGCACGCGCTTCGGCAGCGAGGTGCCGAAGCAGTACCTCGACGTCGACGGCCAGCCGCTGATCGCCTACACGCTGGCCGCGTTGCTGGCGCATCCGCTGGTGGAAGGCGCGGTCGTCGTGGTTTCCGAAAACGACGCTGATTGGCCGGGCTGGAACGAAACATTCCGGATTGCAGCCGCGGGCAAGCCGGTTTCGACCGCGATCGGCGGCGCCACGCGCGCGGCATCGGTGCTTTCCGGCATCAGCGCGCTGCCGGACAGCGTGCGCGCCGACGATTTCGTGCTGGTGCACGACGCGGCGCGCCCGAACCTCGCCCTCGACGACCTGCAGAAGCTGGTCGAACGCGGCCGCGAGGATCCGGTCGGCGCGATCCTCGCCGCACCGGTGCGCGACACGCTCAAGCGCGCCGGCGACGACGGCGGCATCGACCGCACCGAGCCGCGCGAGCGGCTGTGGCGCGCGCTGACCCCGCAGATGTTCCGTCGCCTGCAATTGTCGAAAGCCCTCGAAGACGCGGCGAAGGCCGGCGTCGAGGCCACCGACGAGTCGATGGCGATGGAACGCCAAGGCCTGCGTCCGTTGCTGGTCGAGGGCAGCGAGGACAACTTCAAGATCACCACGCCGGCCGACCTGGCGCGGTTCCGGTTCATACTGTCGCAACGATGACAACGAGTATCCGCATCGGCCAGGGATTCGACGTGCACGCCTTCGGCGACGGCGACCACGTGGTGCTCGGCGGCGTGCGCGTGCCGCACGACCGCGGCGTGCTGGCGCACAGCGACGGGGACGTGGTGCTGCACGCGCTGTGCGACGCGATGCTGGGCGCGCTGGCGCTGGGCGACATCGGCCGGCATTTCCCGCCCAGCGACCCGCAATGGAAGGGCGCCGACAGCCGGGCCTTCGTGCGTCACTGCAACAAGCTGATTGCGGAGCGGGGCTGGAAGGTCGGCAATGCCGACGTCACCGTGGTCTGCGAGCGGCCGAAGGTGGGTCCGCATGCGCAGGCGATGCGCGAGGCCATCGCCACCGACCTGGGCATCGGCATCGACGACATCAGTGTCAAGGCGACGACCAGCGAGCAGCTCGGCTTCACCGGTCGTGGCGAGGGCATCGCCGCGCAGGCGGTGGTGTTGCTTCTGCCCTTGTAGAGCCGAGCTTGCTCGGCTGCTTACCAGTACGATTGCGGAAGATCAACAGCAACAGCAGCCGGGCAAGCTCGGCTCTACCAAAGCATGCGATGACCGACACTTCGATCTTGCCATGTGCGTTCGGCGATGCCGTCCTCACGGCGCAAATCCGTACCGTGCCCGAAGATTTCTTCGTCGGGGAAATTCCCGCTTTCGCCCCGACGGGCGAGGGCGAACACCTGCTGCTGACCGTCGAGAAGCGCGGCCTCAACACCGCCTTCGTCGCGAAGGAACTGGCGCGCTGGGCGAAGATTCCGGAGATGGGCGTCGGCTACGCCGGCCTGAAGGACCGCCACGCGGTCACGCGGCAGTGGTTCAGCGTGCACCTGCCGAAAAAGGTCGCACCGGATTTCGCCGCGCTGCAGGTCGAAGGGTTGAAGGTCGTCGAATCGACCTGGCACAACCGCAAGCTGCCGCGCGGCGCGCTGGCCGGCAACCGCTTCGTGCTCGCGTTGCGCAATGTCGAAGGCGAGCGGGGCGCGATCGATGCGCGGCTGGCGCAGATCGGCGCGCGCGGGCTGCCAAACTGGTTCGGCGAGCAGCGCTTCGGCCGCGATGGCGGCAACATCGGCAAGGCATTGGCAATGTTCGATGGCCGGCGGGTGAAGCGCGAAGAACGCTCGATGCTGCTTTCGTCCGCCCGTTCGGAACTGTTCAACCGCGTCCTCGCCGCCCGCGTCGCCAACGGCACCTGGGACAAGCCGCTCGACGGCGAAGTCTGGATGCTCGACGGCAGTCGCAGCGTGTTCGGGCCGGAGCCGTGGGGCGACGCGCTGGCGCGGCGGCTCGCGGAATTCGACATCCATCCCAGCGGTCCGCTATGGGGTACGGGTGAACTGCGCAGCGCGGGCGAATGCGCGCAAGTCGAACTCGCGGCGATTGCCGACGATGTTTCGTTACGGCTGCGCACCGGCCTCGAAGCGGCGGAACTCAAGCA
Source organism: Pseudoxanthomonas sangjuensis (assembly GCF_010211755.1). Taxonomy (GTDB): domain Bacteria; phylum Pseudomonadota; class Gammaproteobacteria; order Xanthomonadales; family Xanthomonadaceae; genus Pseudoxanthomonas_A; species Pseudoxanthomonas_A sangjuensis. The sequence continues at coordinate 24,622 of NZ_PDWR01000011.1, forward strand.
GGAGCGCCGCGCGCTGCGGCTCAAGGTCGCCGGACTGGAGTGGGAATGGCCCGATGCGGCGACGCTGCAGCTGTCATTCGCATTGCCGCCGGGCAGCTACGCGACGGCGCTGCTGCACGAATTGGGCGATTGCCGCGACGTCACGCGCGGTTGAGCAACACCAATACCGCACCGGTCCCGCCCTGGTTCGCCGGCGCGGAATGGAAGGCCAGCACGTCGTTGCGCTGGCGCAGCAGGCGGTCGACCAGGTTCTTCAGCACCGGCGCGCCGTCGGCCTGCAAACCCTTGCCGTGGACGATGCGCACGCAGCCGAAATCGTGGTCGTGCGCTTCCTTCAGGAACCGGCGCAGCAGGCCCTCGGCCTGCAGCGCGGTCGCGCCGTGCAGGTCCAGTTCGTCCTGCGCCGAGAACTGGCCGCGCTTCAGCCGCTGGAACACGCGCGGCGGCAGCGAATCGCGGCGGTAGCTGAGCGCATCGCCGGCCTGCAGCTCCATTTCGGCCAGCCCGTGCTGGAACACGCTGTCTTGGAGCCGGCTGCGCGCGTCGATCTCGTCGCGCTCGGCCATCCGCGCCCGTGGCCTCGGCGGCGCCTTGCGCGGCGCTTCCGGGGCGGCGGCCTGCGGCTTGACCGGGCCGACGGCGGCGCGGAACAGGGCCGCGTCGTCGCCTTCGTCGTCGTCCGGGACATTGGTCGGAATCGGGGACATGCGGCAAGGTTAACGCCGGAAACGGGCGATGCGGGCGGGCAAGTCGTCATGCGCTTCCGGTATCATGGGCGCGAATGAGGGAACGCATGAGAATCCTGGTCAGCAACGACGACGGCGTCGACGCGCCCGGCATCCACGCCCTGGCCGAAGGCCTGCGCGGCGCGGGCCACGAGGTGTGGATGGTGGCGCCCGACCGCGACCGTTCCGGCGCCAGCAATTCGCTGACGCTCGACCTGCCGATCCGCACCAAGCGGCTCGACGAGCACACCATCCGCGTCAACGGCACGCCGACCGACTGCGTGCACCTGGCGCTGACCGGCATGCTCGACTTCGAGCCCGACATCGTCGTGTCGGGCATCAACAACTCGGCCAACCTCGGCGACGACGTGATCTATTCCGGCACCGTGTCGGCGGCGATGGAGGGGCGCTTCCTCGGCCTGCCGGCGGTGGCGGTATCGCTGGTCACCGTCGACCACACCGCGCGCAACTACGCCACCGCCGCGCGCGCCGCGGTCGAGATCGTGGCGCGGCTGAAGTCCGATCCGCTGCCGGCCGACACCATCCTCAACGTCAACGTGCCCGACCTGCCCTGGGACGAGGTGGCCGGCTTCGAAGTCACCCGGCTCGGCAACCGCCACCGTTCGGAAGCCTGCATTCCGCAGAGCGATCCGCGCGGCGGCACGGTGTACTGGATCGGCCCGGCCGGCCCGGAGCAGGATGCCGGCCCCGGCACCGATTTCCACGCGGTGCGCACCGGCAACATCTCGATCAGCCCGATCCACGTCGACCTGACCCGCTTCCAGGCGCTGGACAAGGTCGCCAGCTGGGTCGACGGGCTGACCGCATCGCTGGAGGCCTCGTCGCCGGAGGGCCGGGCATGATGTCGAAGCTGCACCTGCGGCCGCACGCGGTCGGGCTGGGCATGACCTCGCAGCGCGTGCGCGACCGCCTGGTCGAGCGGTTGCGGGAGAACGGCATCCGCAACGAGAACGTGCTCAACGCGATCCGCACCGTGCCGCGGCACCTGTTCGTCGACGAGGCGCTGGCCACGCGCGCCTACGAGGACACCGCGCTGCCGATCGGCCACGGCCAGACCATCTCGCAGCCGTGGGTGGTGGCGCGGATGACCGAGGCGCTGCTCGAGAATGCGCCGAAGACGGCCGCCCCGACCAGGGTGCTCGAAGTCGGCACCGGTTCCGGCTACCAGGCCGCGGTGCTGGCCGCGCTGGGCATGGAGGTCTACACCGTCGAGCGCATCGGCGACCTGTTGCGCCAGGCGCGCAAGCGCTTCCGCACGCTCGGCCTCAACATCCGCAGCAAGCACGACGACGGCCGCGCCGGCTGGCCGGAACACGCGCCGTTCGACGCGATCATCGTCACCGCCGCCGGGCCGGCGCTGGTGGCGGCGCTGATCGAACAACTCGCGGTCGGCGCCAGCCTGGTCGCGCCGGTCGGCGGCGCATCGTCGCAGTCGCTGGTCAAGCTGACCAAGCGCGCGGACGGCAGCGTCGAAGAAGCCAAGCTGGCCGCGGTGGCCTTCGTGCCCCTGTTGTCCGGAACCCTCGACTGATGCGGATCTTCGGGCCGCTGTACCGGCGCGCGATGCAGTGGGCCGCGCATCCGCGCGCGCCGGCGTTGCTGACCGCGCTGAGCTTCGCCGAGGCGGTGATCTTCCCGGTGCCGCCGGAAGTGATGCTGGCGCCGATGTCGCTGGCGCAACCGGAGCGCGGCTTGTGGTTCGCCACGCTGAGTCTGGTCGGCTCCCTGTTCGGCGCGCTGCTCGGTTATGCGCTGGGCCATTTCGCCTTCGCCGCGCTGCAGCCGGCGATCGAATGGCTGGGCTGGCGCAACGCCATCGATATCCAGGTCGAGCACCTGCGCCAGATCGTCGCCGAATCGCCGTGGAAGGCGTTCTGGCTGCTGGTGCTGGCCGGATTCACGCCGATCCCGCTGAAGATATTCACTTGGGCGTCAGGCATCGTCGGCGTGCCGCTGCTACCGTTCCTCGCGAGCATGGCGGTCGGTCGCGGCAAGCGCCTGTATCTGGTCGCCGGCGCGATCCGCCTTGGCGGGGTACGCGCCGAGGCGGCGCTGCACCGCTGGATCGAGCCGGTCGGCTGGATCGCCAGCGCGCTGCTGGCGGCGCTGGTCGGCTGGCTGGTGTGGAAGGCCAAATACGCCGGATAGAATCCGGCAGGACGACGGACGCACGGAACGAGGAAGGATGAGCAGACGGATGAAACCCGCGCGCAACGCACTGGCCCAGGCCTCCGTCCTCGCGTTCGCCGCCGCTGCGCTGGTGGCGTGCGGCACCGCCACGGTGACGCGCACGTCCCAGCCCTCTTCGCGGCCCGCGCCGAAGGTTTCGCAGCCCAAGTACGGCGCCACCGCGCGCGTGCGGAAGGGACAGACGCTGTACCGCATTGCGGTCGACAACGGCATCACGCCGCTGGATCTGGCGCTGTGGAACAACATCTCGCCGCCCTACACGATCTACCCGGGACAGACGCTGCGGTTGTATCCGTCGGATGCGTCCGCGTCCGCGTCGAAGCCCTCGGTCCCGGCGACGACGACGGGCAGGCCGAAGCCGCCGGCCCCGGCTCCGCGCAACACGACGCCCGCGCCGCCGCCGGTTGCGGCGGTCCCGTCCGGCAGCGGCTTCAAATGGCGCTGGCCGACCGACGGGCAGGTGATCGGCGGTTATGCCGCCGGCGACGCGACCCGGCAGGGCATCGACATCGCGGGTTCCGGCGGCCAGCCGGTGCGCGCGGCGGCCGACGGCATGGTGGTGTATTCCGGCGCGGGGCTGGTTGGCTACGGCGAACTGATCATCGTCAAGCACAACGAGCAGTGGCTGTCGGCCTACGGCCACAACCGCAAGCGCCTGGTCAACGAAGGCCAGATCGTCAAGGCCGGCCAGCAGATCGCCGAAATGGGTCGCAGCGGCGCCTCGCGCGACATGCTGCACTTCGAAATCCGCTACAACGGCAAGCCGGTCAATCCGCAGGAATATTTGCCGAAACGTTGACTTGATCGGGGAAGAGCATGCGAACTCTGGTTATTCCTCCAGCAGCACAGCGTGATGAAAACTCGATACAGATGCTGAGCGCATGGATTGCAGAGAAAGGTCTGCACTGCACGTTAAATGTCGGCATGTGGAAAGAGCAGGGTCATGATGAAGCGGCGGCATGGGGGATATTGCTTGCCGACGTGGTCCGGCATGTCTCGAATGCCATTCGAGACATGGATGGTTCCGATTCGACAGAAACGGCGCTGAGCATCATCGAATCGTTGTGGGTTGAATTCAAAGAGCCGACTTCAGATGCATCGGGAGAGCTTCATCCCGGCCATAGTTGACGGCCCGCGGGTGAAGCATCTGCCACGCAGGGCTGGCCTGCCACTTCGCTTCGCCTTCGGCTCTACCGGTTCCTGCAAATCACGCGCCGAGCAGGAATCCCGCGACGACCCGCCGGCCCTCGCTGGCCAGCACGTTGAACGTCCGTGCCGCGGCGGGGTTGGCCATCACCTCGATGCCGATGCCGCGGGTCAGGCAGGCGGCCATTGCCGCGGCGGGCGGGAACACCTGGCGTTCGCCGGTGCCCAGCAGGACCAGTTCCGGGTTCAGTGCCAGCAGCGGGGCCAGGTCGTCGGCGGGCCGCGCGCCGGCGCCGGCCGGCGCCCAGTCCTCGAGCAGCTGCGCCGGCGACAGGATGAAGCTGGCGGGCAGCACGCGGTCGTTGACCTTCGCGCTGCGGCCGTCGGCGGCGCGCAGGATGAAGGCGTAGTCGGGGATTTCGCGGTTCAGGTGCATGGTTCGACTTTCCGGCCCGCCCCCTCAAGCAGGATGGGATTCGTCAGCCGCGCGGCAGCACGATCTGCCGCTTGTCCTTGCTCGGCCGGTACAGGATGGCGACGTGGCCGATCCGCTGGACCAGGGCGGCGCCGGTCCGGCCGACGATCTCGGAAACCAGCGCCTCGCGCGCCTCGCGGTCCTCGGCCGCCACCTTGACCTTGACCAGCTCGTGGCGCTCCAGCACCTCGTCCAGCTCGGCCAGGAAGGCCGGGGTGACGCCCTTGCCGCCGGTCTGCAGCAACGCCTTCAGATCGTGGGCGTGGCCGCGCAGGAAGCGGTTCTGGGCGGCGGTCAACGGCGTGGACATGCGAAATACGGGCTGGGATGGGGGTTCAGGGTATCATGGCGGCCAACCGTTCTCCCACGACGGGCCCCCGCCGGCCTCGCCCATGGCTACCCGCAGCAAAAGCAGCCAGCGCTGGCTGAAGGAACATTTCTCCGACCCCTACGTGAAGAAGGCCCAGGCCGAGGGCATGCGTTCGCGCGCGGCCTACAAGCTCGAGGAGCTGGTCGCCCGCGACCGGTTGCTGAAGCCGGGGATGGTCGTGGTCGACCTGGGCGCCGCGCCGGGAGGCTGGTCGCAGTACGTACGCCAGGCCCTCGGCGATACCGGCCGGGTGGTGGCGATGGACATCCTGGAAATGCCGCCGCTGGCGGGGGTGGAGTTCCTTCATGGCGACTTCAGGGAAGCGGGCGTGTTATCGCAGCTGGAGGCGATGCTGAACGGGCAGCCGGTCGACCTTGTGCTTTCCGACATGGCCCCCAATAAAAGCGGCATGGATGCGGTGGACCAGCCGCGGGCGATGTACCTGGCCGAACTGGCGATGGATTTCGCCGACGGCCACCTCCGGCCCGGCGGCGCGTTCCTGATCAAGCTGTTCCAGGGCGTGGGTTTCGACGACTACGTCAGGGAAATGCGGAAGCGCTACGACAAGGTCGCGATCCGCAAGCCGGACGCCTCGCGCAAGCGGTCGCCGGAGGTTTACGCGCTGGGGCAGGGCAAGAGGCCGCAGCCGCATTGAGGCAATTGCAGTAAGGTAGGCAGGCAGGAACACCGGAAACCCAAGAGGATGAACGACTTGGCCAAGAATTTGCTGTTGTGGGTGGTCGTCGCCGTCGTGCTGATGGTGGTGTTCCAGAGCTTCTCGCCGAACCGCGGCGGCGCCGTGGCGAGCGAAACCGCCTATTCGGACTTCCTGCAGGAAGTGAACAACGGCCGCGTGCAGTCGGTGGAATTCACCAACGACACCACGCTGGCGACCAACGCGATCAAGTACAAGCGCGCCGACGGCTCGTCGGCCACCGTGTACGGGCCGAAGGACGACGACCTGATCAACGTCCTGGTCAACAAGAACGTGGTGGTCACCCGCGAAAAGCCGAGCAGCGGCATCTCGCTGGTGGCGATCCTGATGAACTTCCTGCCGGTGTTGCTGATCATCGGCTTCTGGATCTTCATCATGCGGCAGATGCAGGGCGGCGGCGGCGGCGCCAAGGGCGCGATGTCGTTCGGCAAGTCGCGCGCCAAGCTGCAGGGCGAGGACCAGATCAAGATCACCTTCGCCGACGTCGCCGGCTGCGACGAGGCCAAGGAGGAAGTCGGCGAACTGGTCGAATTCCTGCGCGACCCGTCCAAGTTCCAGAAGCTGGGCGGCAAGATCCCGCGCGGCGTGCTGATGGTCGGCCCGCCGGGCACCGGCAAGACCCTGCTGGCCAAGGCGATCGCCGGCGAGGCCAAGGTGCCGTTCTTCTCGATTTCCGGCTCCGACTTCGTCGAGATGTTCGTCGGCGTCGGCGCCAGCCGCGTGCGCGACATGTTCGAGCAGGCGAAGAAGCACGCGCCGTGCATCATCTTCATCGACGAGATCGACGCGGTCGGCCGCCATCGCGGCGCCGGCCTCGGCGGCGGCCACGACGAGCGCGAGCAGACGCTCAACCAGTTGCTGGTCGAGATGGACGGCTTCGAGGGCGGCGAGGGCGTGATCGTGATCGCCGCGACCAACCGGCCCGACGTGCTCGACCCGGCGCTGCTGCGCCCGGGCCGCTTCGACCGCCAGGTCGTGGTCGGCCTGCCCGACGTCAAGGGCCGCGAGCAGATCCTCAAGGTGCACATGCGCAAGCTGCCGCTGGCCGACGACGTCGAGCCGATGGTGGTGGCGCGTGGCACGCCGGGCTTCTCCGGCGCCGACCTGGCCAACCTGTGCAACGAGGCGGCGCTGTTCGCCGCGCGCGAAAACGCCAGGGAAGTGCGCATGGAGCACTTCGACAAGGCGCGCGACAAGATCCTGATGGGCGCCGAGCGCCGCTCGATGGCGATGAGCGAGGACGAGAAGACGCTGACCGCCTACCACGAGGCCGGCCACGCCATCGTCGGCCGCCTGGTGCCGGAGCACGACCCGGTCTACAAGGTCACGATCATCCCGCGCGGCCGCGCGCTGGGCGTGACCATGTACCTGCCGGAGGGCGACAAGTATTCGATGAACCGCGTCGCCATCGAATCGCAGCTGTGCTCGCTGTACGGCGGCCGCGTCGCCGAGGAACTGATCTTCGGCACCGACAAGGTCACCACCGGCGCGTCCAACGACATCGAGCGCGCGACCAAGATGGCGCGCAACATGGTCACCAAGTGGGGCCTGAGCGACGAGATGGGCCCGATCGCCTACGGCGAGGAGGAGGACGAGGTGTTCCTCGGCCGCTCGGTGACCCAGCACAAGAACGTGTCGAACGAGACCGCGCGCAGGATCGACGAGGTGGTGCGCGGCATCCTCGACAAGGCCTACGCGCGGACCACGAAGATCCTGACCGACAACCTGGACAAGCTGCACCAGATGGCCAAGCTGCTGCTCGAGTACGAAACCATCGACGCGCCGCAGATCGACGCGATCATGGAAGGCCGCGACGTGCCGCCGCCGGCGGACTGGGGCAAGTCGGACAAGGGCCGCAAGGAACCGCGCCCGCTGCCGCCGATCGGCGGCCCGGCGGCGCAGACCTGAGGCGCGTTGCCAGTCCGACAGCGAAAGGCCAGACTTCCGTCTGGCCTTTCTTGTTTCCGCATCCGGATCGATCCATGTTCGACACCACTCCGCAACTCGACTGCGCCGGCCGCATCCTGAAGCTCGACCGCCCGCGGGTGATGGGCATCGTCAATGCCACCCCGGATTCGTTCTCCGACGGCGGCGCGCACGACACCCTGGAAGCGGCGGTCGCGCACGGGCTGAAGCTGGCGGAGGAGGGCGCCGACATCCTCGACGTCGGCGGCGAATCGACCCGGCCGGGCGCCGGCGAAGTGCCGCTCGACGAAGAGCTCCGGCGCGTGATTCCCGTCATCGAGAGGCTGGCGAAGGAAACGTCGCTGCCGATCAGCGTCGACAGCTACAAGCCGGAAGTGATGCGCGCCGCGGTCGCCGCCGGCGCCGGCATGGTCAACGACGTGTACGGCCTGCGCCAGCCGGGGGCGCTCGATGCGGCGGCCGAACTCGGCGTGCCGGTCGTCATCATGCACATGCTCGGCGAACCGCGTTCGATGCAGGACGCGCCGGAGTACGACGACGTGGTCGGCGACGTGCACCGTTTCCTGACCGAACGCATCTTCGCCGCGGAGATGGCCGGCATCGCGAAGAAGAACCTCGTCGTCGACCCCGGCTTCGGCTTCGGCAAGACCACCGCGCACAACCTGGCGTTGCTGGCGCAGTTCGAACGCTTCGCCGAACTCGGCGTGCCGGCGCTGGCCGGCCTGTCGCGCAAGCGCACCATCGGCGAACTGACCGGGCGCGACAGGCCCGCAGAGCGCGTCGCCGGCTCGGTCGCCGCGCACCTGATCGCCGCGCAGCGCGGTGCGAAGATCCTGCGTGTGCACGACGTCGCCGCCACCGTCGACGCGCTGAAGGTGTGGAGCGCCGTCGCCGCGGTGCCGTTGCCGCGCAGGGAAGCGAAGCCGGCGATCGCCTGGCCGGAAGATTGAGCGGCATGGATTGGCCATTCGTCGCCATCGGGCTGCTGATGATGCTGGGGGCTACCGCCTGGCTGCTGGCGACGTGCTTCCGAAAGGGCCACGGGTCGTTGAAGGAGCGATTGAAGCGCTGGTGGGGAATCGTCAGCGATGCATTCTCGGGGCTGGGTTGAGTGGCGACGGATAATCGCCCCCCCGCCATTGCCCTGATGGGCCCGACCGCGTCGGGCAAGTCCGCGCTGGCGCTGGAATGGGCGCAGCGGCTCGACGGCGAAATCGTCAGCGTCGACTCGGCGCTGGTCTACCGCGGCCTCGACATCGGCGCGGCGAAACCGAGCGGGGAAGAACAGGCGCTCGTCCCGCACCACCTGATCGACGTGCGCGAACCGTGGCAGCCGTATTCGGCGGCGGAATTCGCCGCCGATGCGCGCGCCGCACTCGACGGCATCGCCGCGCGCGGCAGGCTGCCGATCCTCGCCGGCGGTACCGGCCTGTATTTCCAGGCGCTGCTCAAGGGCCTGTCGCCGATGCCGGAAGCCGATGCCGGCATCCGCGCGGAGATCGCGGCGCGCGCGGAAGAGCTCGGCTGGCCGGCGCTGCACGCCGAACTCGCCAGGGTCGATCCCGATGCCGCGAAGAAGATCAAGCCGACCGATCCGCAACGCATCCAGCGCGCGCTCGAGGTGTTCCGGCTCAGCGGCAAGCCGATCAGCGAATGGCAGCGCGAGTCCGTGCGCGAGCGTTTCCCGTTCCGCGTGCTGAAGCTGGTGCTGGCGCCGCGCGACCGCGCCGTATTGCACCAGCGCATCGGGAAGCGCTTCGACGCGATGCTCGAAGCGGGCTTCCTCGACGAGGTCAGGCGCCTGCGCGAATTGCCGGCATTGCGCCAGCATCCCGCCGCGTTCGACCTTCCCGCGATCCGCGCGGTCGGCTACCGGCAGGCCTGGGCGCACCTGGACGGCGCCAGCGACGCGGCGGAATTCCGCGACCGCGCGATCTCCGCCACGCGCCAGCTGGCCAAGCGCCAGCTGACCTGGCTGCGCGGCGAAATGGACGCGCGCTGGTTCGATCCGCAAACCGGCCACGACGCACTGCAGCAGGCGCTGGAAATGTTCCTGGCGAAACCATTGTGACGCGCTGGGCTGGCCAAACGGCCGTGGTTGTGTAACATCGCTGGACCGGGCGGCGCGTGGGGAAAACGCAGAGCCGCGCCGGCAATAAGAACGATCCCTCCGCGAGAGGGACAGGAGCAGTGAAATGTCCAAGGGGCAGTCCTTGCAGGATCCATTCCTGAATGCGTTGCGGCGCGAACGTGTGCCGGTTTCGGTGTACCTGGTCAACGGCATCAAGCTGCAGGGCACCATCGAGTCCTTCGACCAGTTCGTGGTGCTGCTGCGCAATACGGTCAGCCAGATGGTCTACAAGCATGCGATCTCGACCGTGGTGCCGGCGCGCAACGTGCGCGTGGGCATGGGCGGCCAGCCGCCGGAAGGCGAATCCGCCGAGGAAGGCGAAGCGGGCGAGTGACCGCACCTCTCCCGCTGCGCGGGAAGCGGGGCGACGAAGGCGGATGAAGTGCCGGGCGTGGCCGCCAGCCGTCCTCCCTTTGTTTTCCGCCCGCCAGCCCCCACACTTAGCGGATGTTTGAACGATCCCGCAAGGGCGAACACGCGCTGCTGATCCTGCCGCATGCCGGCGGCCCGCCCGACGAGGGCGTGGCCGAGGAATTCACCGAACTGGCCCGCTCGGCCGGCGCCACCATCGCCAGCCTGGTCACCGCGCGCATCGACCGCCCCAATCCGTCCACGCTGATCGGCAGTGGCAAGCTGGAGGAAGCCAAGGCGATCGCCGACGCGACCGAGGCCGACTTGGTGCTGGTCAATTTCGCCCTGTCGCCGGGCCAGGAGCGCAACCTCGAGAAGGCGTTGCAGCGGCGCGTGCTGGACCGCACCGGGCTGATCCTCGACATCTTCGCCCAGCGCGCGCGCAGCCACGAGGGCAAGCTGCAGGTCGAACTGGCCCAGCTGCGGCACATGGCCACGCGGCTGGTGCGCGGCTGGACCCACCTGGAGCGCCAGCGCGGCGGTTCGATCGGCCTGCGCGGCCCCGGCGAAACCCAGCTGGAAACCGACCGCCGCCTGCTGCAGAAGCGGGTCGAGCAGTTGCAGAGGCGGCTGGAGAAGGTCGAGGTGCAGCGCACGCAGATGCGCCGCGCGCGGATGCGCAGCGAATTGCCGCGGGTGGCGCTGGTCGGCTACACCAACGCCGGCAAGTCGACGCTGTTCAACACGCTGACCGGCGCCGAGGCCTACGCGGCCGACCAGCTGTTCGCCACGCTGGACCCGACCGTGCGCCGCGTCGAATTGCCCGGCGGCGGCGTGGTGCTGGCCGACACCGTCGGCTTCGTCCGCGACCTGCCGCACGAACTGGTCGCGGCGTTCCGTTCGACCCTGTCGGAAGCGCGCGAGGCCGACCTGCTGCTGCACGTGGTCGACGCCGCCGACCCGCTGCGCGAGGAACGCATCCGCCAGGTCGACGAGGTGTTGCGCGAGATCGGCGCCGGCGACATCCCGCAGCTGCTGGTGTTCAACAAGATCGATCGCATCGAGGGCGTGCAGCCGCGCCACGACGTGCCCGGCGACGGCCATGAGCGGGTCTGGGTCTCGGCGCGCGACGGCCTCGGCATCGACCTGCTGCGCGGGGTGCTGGCGCAACAGCTGGGCTTCCGCCGGGTGCGCGGCCGGATCGACCTGCCGGCGCATTCGGCGCGCTTGCGCTCGCGCCTGCACGCGCTGGGCGCGGTGCTCGACGAAGACCACGATGAGCACGGCTGGCACCTGACCATCGACCTGGCCCTGGGCGACGCGCAGCGGCTGGCCGTGCAGGCCGGCGGACACCCGCTCGAGGCCCTGCTGCCCGAAATCGAGGCGTGAACCCTTGCTCTTGCATGCTTTCCCTCTCCCGCAAGCGGGAGAGGGGCGCCGAGACTTGCTAGCCCGGCACCCCGGCCCCATCTTGTAGAATCGAAACCGCGACGGCTGCGGCCCGCGCGGACATCAACCAAGTGGAGCGGGCATGGCCTGGAACACCCCCGGCAGCGGTTCTGGCGGCAACGACAACAAGCGCAACCCCTGGCAGCCGCGCGGCGGCGGCAGCCCGTTCGACAACCTGCTGGCGCGGCTGCGCGGGCTGTTCGAGGGCGGCAATGGCGGCTGGTGGCGCTGGGCCGGCGTCGTGCTCGGCCTGCTGGTGCTGTTCAGCAGCTTCAAGCTGATCGGCGAACAGGAGCGCGGCGTGGTGCTGCGCTTCGGCCAGTTCAACCGGATCATGCAGCCCGGCCCCAACTTCAAGTGGCCGTGGCCGATCGAGAGCATGCGCAAGGTCAACGCCACCGAGATCAAGGGCATCAACAAGGTCGTGCCGGTGCTGACCAGCGACGAGAACATCGTCAGCGTTACCCTCAACGTGCAGTACCGGGTCAGCGATCCGCGCCTGTATTTCTACGGTACGCGCGATCCGGCGCAGGTGCTCGAACAGGCGGCGCAGAGCGCGGTGCGCGAACAGGTCGGGCGTTCCGACCTGGAGGACGTGCTGAACAAGCGCGGTCCGCTGGCTTCGTCGGCTAAGGAACGCCTGCAGCACGCGCTGGACGCCTATCGCACCGGCCTGACGGTGACCGGCCTGACCCTGCCCAACGCGCGCCCGCCGGACGAGGTCAAGCCGGCCTTCGACGAGGTCAACGGCGCGCAGCAGGTCAAGGAACGCCTGGTCAACGAGGCGCAGGCCTATGCGGCCCAGGTCGTGCCGGAAGCGCGCGGCACCGCCGCGCGGCGCCGCGCCGAGGCCGAGGGCTACAAGGCCTCGGTGGTCGCCAAGGCGCAGGGCGACGCCAGCCGCTACAGCCAGCTGTACGAGCAGTACAAGTCGGCGCCGGAAGTCACCCGCAAGCGGCTGTGGCTGGAAACGGTGCAGCGCGTGCTGGCGCAGAACCGCAAGGTGGTCGGCGGCGACGGCCGCCAGCTGATCTACGTGCCGATGCCGGCCCAGTCCGGTGCGGCCACGGCGGCGCCGGTCCTGCCGACGACGCCGGAACTGACGATGCCCGCGGTTGAGAGTTCGGCGACGGAGCGCGACAGTTCGCGTCCGCCGCGACCGACCGGGCGCGAGGAGGTGCAACGATGAAGGCTTCGGTGATCGTCGCCGTCGCGGTGGTGGCGCTGCTGGGCCTGCTCGGCTCGGTGTTCGTGGTGCGCGAGGACCAGACCGCGCTGGTGCTGAACCTGGGCAAGGTGGTGCGCGCCGACCTCAAGCCCGGCCTGCACTTCAAGTGGCCGCTGGTCGAGTCGGCGAAGACCTTCGACCGCCGCTTCCAGATCCTGGAAACCAACCCGGAGCGCTATTTCACCAGCGAGCAGAAGGACGTCTCCGTCGACTTCTTCGCGATCGGCTACATCGCCGACTCGCGCGCCTTCTATCGCGCCACCAGCGGCGTCGAGAGCGCCGCGGCCGAACGGCTGGCGCCGATCGTCACCGATTCGCTGCGCAACCAGATCAATTCGCGCACGCTGCAGCAACTGGTCTCGGGCGACCGCAACGAAATCGTCGCGGGCCAGCTGCAGGCGATCAATGCGGCCGCGCGCAACCTGGGCGTGCAGATCGTCGACATCCGCATCAAGCAGATCGACCTGCCGACCGACAGCCAGGTCATCACCGACGTCTACGAGCGCATGCGCGCGCAGCGCAAGCAGGTGGCCAGCAAGCTGCGCGCCGAGGGCGAAGAGCAGGCCCGCACCATCCGCGCCCAGGCCGACCGCGACCAGGCGGTGCTGGTGGCCGAGGCCGAGCGCGACGCGCAGCGCATGCGCGGCGAGGGCGACGCCGAGGCGGCTCGCATCTACGCCGCGGCGACCGCCGCGGACCCGGGCTTCTACGCCTTCTACCGCAGCCTGGAGGCCTACCGCACCGCGTTCGCCGACGGCAACGGCGTGATCGTGCTGGACCGCAACGACCCGTTCCTGCAGTACTTGCGCAGCGATCGCTAGGAATCGCCTTCTGCCCGCCCGCCGAGGGCCCGGCAGTCTCCTTCTCCCCGCTGAAACGGGGGGAGAAGGAGGAGGGGTCCGGCATGGTCACTCCGCTGAAGCGGAGGAAAGGACGGGGGCCGCCCCGGGGTAGCCCCCACCCCAGAAAACCCGGATAATTCGCAAAAGCCGGACGGGGCCCGACCCTGCCGGCTTTTTCCGTGTCTGGGCCGGATGCGGCCGGCGCTGCCCCGATGGCACCGTCACCCCGCGGCAACCGGCCGGACACGATCATTCACCGCGGCCCCGATGGCCGCAGTTCCAGGAGTCAAACGTCATGGGCCAGTCAGTGGTCGTTCTCGGCGCCCAGTGGGGCGACGAAGGCAAGGGCAAGATCGTCGATCTGCTTACCGAGGAAATCGGTGCCGTGGTGCGCTTCCAGGGCGGCCACAACGCCGGCCACACCCTGGTCATCGGCGGCAAGAAGACCGTCCTGCACCTGATCCCCTCGGGCATCCTGCGCGACGGCGCGCTGTGCCTGATCGGCAACGGCGTGGTGCTGAGCCCGGCCGCGCTGAAGAAGGAAATCGAGGAACTGGAGGCCGGTGGCGTCGAGGTGCGTTCGCGGCTGAAGATTTCCCCTGCGACGCCGCTGATCATGCCGTACCACATCGCCCTGGACCAGGCGCGCGAGAAGGCCGCCGGCGGCAAGGCCATCGGCACCACCGGCCGCGGCATCGGCCCGGCGTACGAGGACAAGGTGGCGCGTCGCGGCATCCGCGTGGCCGACCTGCATTACCCGGACCAGTTGGCCGAAAAGCTGCGCGCCGCGCTGGACTACCACAACTTCGTGTTGACCCAGTACCTGGGCGTCGACGCGGTCGACTTCCAGCAGACCTACGACGAGGCGCTGGCCTTCGGCGAATACGTGCAGCCGATGAAGTCGGACGTGGCCGGCATCCTCCACGACCTGCGCCGGCAGGGCAAGAAGGTGCTGTACGAAGGCGCGCAGGGCGCACTGCTCGACATCGACCACGGCACTTATCCGTACGTCACCTCGTCGAACACCACGGTCGGCGGCGCGCTGGCCGGCAGCGGCGTCGGCGCCGACGCGATCGACTACGTGCTCGGCATCGCCAAGGCCTACGCCACCCGCGTCGGCGGTGGCCCGTTCCCGACCGAGCTGGACGACGAGATCGGTCAGGGCATCCGCGATCGCGGCCAGGAATACGGTGCCTCGACCGGCCGGCCGCGCCGCTGCGGCTGGATGGACATCGTCGCGCTGAAGCGCGCGGTGGCGATCAACGGCATCAGCGGCCTGTGCATCACCAAGCTCGACGTGCTCGACGGCATGGACAAGTTGAAGGTCTGCATCGCCTACGAATACCGCGGCAAGCGCACCGAATACGCGCCGCTGGACGCGCAGGGCTGGGAGGAGTGCACGCCGGTGTACCTGGAATTCCCCGGCTGGGAGGAGACCACGCACGGCATCACCGAATGGGACAAGCTGCCCGCCGCCGCCCGCGCCTACCTGCGTGCGCTGGAGGAACTGGCCGGCTGCCCGATCAGCATCGTCTCCACCGGTCCGGACCGCGAGCACACGATGGTGCTGCAGGACCCGTGGGCCTAAGGCGAACCGGAACGCAAACAGGAAACCCCGCGAAAGCGGGGTTTCCTGTTGATGGGGTTGGGGTGGTTGTTCCTGACCCTATCGATCCGTCCCGAATTTTTGTAGGAGCGGCGTAAGCCGCGAACGCTCTTGCCAAAAGACTCGCGGCTTACGCCGCTCCTACAGTTTGCGGCCGGATCAACAAGCGGATGTTGGACAGCATGTAAGAGTCGCCTTCAATTGGGGATCAGCAACGAGAGTCTCTGGGTCCGGCCGACGTCCCCCCGAACTCGCGCAGCACACCACGCAACAGATTGAGCGTGGCAGTGCGTTCGGCCTTCAGGTGTTCACGCAGCCGGTGCAAGGCCTGGATGCCCTGCTGTTCCGGCGTCTTCACCGGCACTTCGGCAATGACCGCGCAGCGATCGGCTTCCCGCATCCCGGCCACGTCATTTCGGTCGGTCTTGTTGCCGCGCACGTAAGGCCGCACGTCCCGCGCCGGAATCAGCCGCACCGCGTGCCCCTGACGCTGGAAACGCCGCGCCCAGTAGTGCGCGCTGCCGCACGCCTCCATCAGCACCCGCAACGGGGGACGCAGTTCCAACGTCCGCGTGAACGCCTTGCGCGACAGCCGCTTGCGCTCGATCACCCGGCCCTGCGCGTCGGCGAAGGCCAGTTCGAAGACGTCTTTTGCCAGATCGATGGCGACGGTACTAGCATGCATGGCGTGGACTCCTCTCGTGCTCCCGTGTCCCGATCCAGTATCGGCCTGGCTCGTCGAAGCCGTGTGGCGACGCGGGAGGAGTCCATCTCATCATTCAAGCCGAAATCGCGTCACGGCTCGGCCTGACTCAGCATTGGCATGCGGAGACAGATCAATGCAGCTTCCAAAATTATTCGCTTGTTTCGCCTTCCTGGTTTCGCTGGACGCCTCCGCGCAGGAGTACAAGAATCCGCCTGAACTGCCTCCCACCAACGGCTACTCCCATGTCGTCGTGGCTCCGGCCGGGCGGCTGGTTGTCGTCTCCGGTCAGGTCGCGCTGGATGCGAAGGGGGAACTCGTCGGCGCAGGCGACTTCGAGGCGCAGTGCGTCCAGGTGCACGAGAACATCAAGGCGGCGCTTGCCTCGCTGGGATTGACCTTCAAGGACGTGATCCGCACCGACAACTACATCACCGACCGCAAATACCTGCCGATCCTGCGCAAGGTGAGGGCGGGCTACCTGCCCGCGGATGGCGCTCCGGCCAGCACCCTGCTGGTCGTCGACGGGCTGTTCCGGCCGGACCTGCTCGTCGAAGTTTCGGTTGAAGCCGTCCTGCCGCAGGTGCAGGGCGCCGCGCACTGACGATCCGTTCCAGGCGTCGGACGCCGAGGAGGCAGCGTGGCCGTCAATCGCATGGACAACGTCGGCATCGTGGTGGAAGACCTCGATGCCGCCATCGATTTTTTCACCGAACTCGGCCTCGGGCTGGAAGGGCGGGCCAGGGTCGAAGGCGAATGGGCCGGGCGCATTACCGGGCTGGGCACGCAGCGCGTCGAGATCGCCATGATGGTCACGCCCGACGGCCATGGCCGGCTCGAGATCTCGCGGTTCCTCGAACCGGCCGTCGTTGCCGATCACCGTAACGCCCCGGTGAACGCCCTCGGCTACCTGCGCGTCATGTTCGCCGTCGACGACCTCGACGACACGCTCGCGCGGCTCGGCAAGCGCGGCGCGCAGCGCGTCGGCGACGTGGTCCAGTACCAGGACATGTACCGGCTCTGCTACATCCGCAGCCCCGAGGGAATCCTCATCGGCCTGGCGCAACAGCTCGGGCAGCAGGCTTCCCGGGCGAATCCCGTGGAGCGGTGATCGACGGAAATGCCGCCGCGCGCTACACCGCGTTGCCGGCGGCGTGCCCCGACGCCCACGCCCACTGGAAGTTGTAGCCGCCGAGCCAGCCGGTGACATCGACGACTTCGCCGATGAAGTACAACCCCGGCACGCGCTTGGATTGCATCGTGCTGGACGACAGTTCGTCGGTATCGACGCCGCCCAGCGTCACTTCGGCGGTGCGGTAGCCTTCGGTGCCGCTGGCCACCAGCGGCCAGTCGCCGAGGACCTGCGCGATCTCGCGCAGTTGCGGCGCGTTGTACTGCTTCATCGGCAGGTTGCGCAGCCAGTGCTCGCACAGGCGCTGGGCGAAGCGCTTGGGCATGACCTCGCCGAGCATGGTCTTGAGTTCGGCCGCCGGACGTTCGCGCTGCCATTGCTGCAGCGTTTCCAGCGCGTCGCGGCCCGGCAGCAGGTCCAGGCGCAGGTCGTCGCCGGGTTGCCAGTACGAGGAAATCTGCAGGATAGACGGACCGCTGACGCCGCGGTGCGTGATGAGCAGGGAGTTGCTGAAGCTGGCGCCGTTGCAACGCGCGGTCACCGGCAGCGCGACGCCGCTGAGGTCGGCCAGGCGCTCCTGGTGCTTGCCGCTGAGCGTCAGCGGCACCAGGCCCGCGCGCGTGGGCAGCACGGCGTGGCCGAAGCGGCGCGCCAGTTCGTAGCCGAAACCGCTGGCGCCCATGCTCGGTATCGACAGCCCGCCGCTGGCGATTACCAATGCCGGCGCGGAGAAATTGCCGTGGCCGGTGTGCAGGCGGAACCGGGCTTCGTCGCTGTCGCCGTCGTTGACGCGTTCGATGCTGCAACCGGTCTCGATCCGCACGCCGGCGGCGTGGCATTCGTCCAGCAGCATCTTCACGATCAGCTTGGACGAGTCGTCGCAGAACAACTGGCCCAGTTCCTTCTCGTGGTAGGCGATGCGATGGCGTTCGACCATCTCGATGAAATGCCACGGCGTGTAGCGCGCCAGCGCCGATTTGCAGAAATGCGGATTGGCCGACAGGTAGTTGGCGGGCGTGGCGCCGGTGTTGGTGAAATTGCAGCGGCCACCGCCGGACATCAGGATCTTCTTGCCGATGCGGTTGGCGTGTTCGACGACCAGCACGCGCCTGCCGCGCTGGCCGGCGGTCAGCGCGCACATCAGCCCGGCAGCGCCGCCGCCGACGATGATGACGTCGAAATGCCCGCCCATGCCGGTTCCGCGATCAGGCCGCCTGCGCGGCCGACGCCATGCGCGTGCGTGGGGCGATAGTGATCGTGGTTCCGGCGTCGCCCATCAGCTGCAGTTCGCCGTCCTGGATCAGCGCGGAGAAACGCATGCTGCGTTCGATGATCGCGGCCAGTTCCGCCGCCGCCGCGGCATCGATGTCGACGACGGTCAGGTTGTCCAGCCGCGACAGCGCGGCCGCGTTCTTGTCCCACCACAGGTCGGACGCGCGGCCGCCGTAGTTGACCACGACGACCTGGCGCGCGCGGCCGCACGCCTTGCGGATGCGCGACTCGTCGGGCTGGCCCAGGTCGATCCACTGCTCGATCTGCCCGGTGTAGTCGCGGCGCCACAGGTCGGGTTCGTCGTCGGTGCTCAGGCCCTTGCCGAATTCCAGGCGCTCGTCGGCGAACAGCGCGAAGGCGACCAGCCGCACCATCAGCCGCTGGTCGGTTTCCGACGGGTGCTGGGCAAGGACGAGGGGGTAGGTCGCGTAGTGGTGCCGGTCCAGGTCGCTGAGCTGCAGTTCGGCCTTGACCACGGTCGCCTTGAGCGCCATGTGCGGGATGCCTTGGGCGAGAACGGAGGCGGCATTCTAGGCGCTTGCCGCAAACCCGGCCAGAAAACGCGGGCGGGGTTCCGGCGGTGCCGGCGGGGCAAAACGGGCGGAGCGCCGGGCCCGGAAGCCTGAAGATGGACAAAAATTTGTCCAAATGGGGGCGTCCGGCGTTGACCTGACAGAGGTTTCCTTCTCCCCATGTGTGCGGGGAGGATAGGCATCATGCGTTAGCCCTCAGTCCGCCAGCAGGCGCGCCATGTCCTCGTCCTTCTCCCGCCACAGGCCGTTCATCCATTGCTGGAAACGCGCGCGGAACGCACGGTCGTTCTGATAGTCGCCCTGCAGGAACTCGTCGGGGATCGGGCGTTGGCGTACGTGCACCCGGACCTCGGGAATGCGGTCGGCCAGCAAGTCGATCATCGAGGGACTGCCGGCGGGGTAGGCGATGGTCACGTCCAGGATCGCGTGCAAGCCCTGGCCCATCGCGTCCAGCACGAACGCCACGCCGCCGGACTTCGGCTTGAGCAGGTGCCGGAAGGGCGAACTTTGGGTCGCATGCTTGGCGGGCGTGAAGCGCGTGCCCTCCACGAAGTTCATGATCGAGATCGGGATCGCGCGGAATTTTTCGCAGGCGCGGCGGGTGGTTTCGATGTCGCGCTTTGCCAGCTCTGGGTTGCGCTTGACCTGCTTGGGCGTGTAGCGGCCCATGAACGGAAAATCCAGCGCCCACCACGCCAGTCCAAGCAGCGGCACCCAGAACAATTGTCGCTTCAGGAAGAAGCGCAGCAGCGGGATGCGGCGGTTGAAAGCCTTCTGCAACACCACGATGTCCACCCAGCTCTGGTGGTTGGCCAGCACCAGATAGTGGCCGTCGGCCCGCAGCGGCGCGTCTTGCTGCAGGTGGACGCGGGTACGGGTGAATCGGTCGATCATCCAATTGTTCGCCCCGATCCAGCTTTCGGCCAGGCCGGTGAGCAGGGGATTGCTGGCCAGCCGCAGCTTGTCGAACGGCAGCAGCGCCTTTACCAGCGTGATCAACAACAGCGGCACCACATGCAGCACGGTGCTGGCCGCGATCAGCAGGGGTATCAGGACCAGGCGCAGGGGGAGCATGGCAACGCGGAGCTTCGGGAGGTTGCCTATTGTCCCGGGGAAACCCGGGCGCGTCACCCTGCCTGGACGCCGGGGGGCATTTCGTTCCATCCCGGTCTGCCGCGCTAAAGGCCAGGAGTGGTCGTTCGATGACACTCGAACGGCATTTCGAGACGCCGCCTGATTTACGACGGAAATCTCGACTGTAACCGCATCAGAGCCCCATCTGGTCGCGCATGAGTGCGAGGTGCTGGTTGTCATCCATCTGCTTGCGGGCCGCGATGATCTGCCTGGCATCCATCCTCACCGGCGATCCATGAGCACCGGCAGCTCCGCTCGGGGCGGATAGCGCGAGTCAGTCGGCGCTTCGCGCCTCGCTCAACCCTGCGCCGGGGCCGACGCCCAGGCGGGCCACGCCCGCCATGAATTCGGCATAGGTCTGCCCGGATTCGACGCCCCGCCACATCTTCTGCGCCAGCAGCCCGAGCGTGGGCTCGAGCAGCCGGTGCACCTCGCGCCACCCGTAGCCGTTTCCGGGAGCGGAACAGTCGAGGCCGAAGGGGGCCGCGCAGTCGTTCCAGAGCGACGATATCGCGCCGTCCAGCAACGGGTGCCGCGCCGGCATGTCGTCCCCGTTGCCGAAGACGTGGGGTTCCCACTCGTTGAAGAGCTTCTCGCCCTCCAGCCCGCGGCCGTGGTAGTAGTTCGCCATCGGCACGAGGTAGAGCCAGCTGTCGATGGCGTTGATGGTGTGGTAGCCCTCGCGCAGGGACTGGGATCCGGGGAACCAGTCCTTCGAGAAGGCCTCGATGAGCACGTCCTTGTCGTAACCGGCGCTGGTGCCGGACATCCAGACGAACGAGCCCCAGGCCGCGGGCTGTTTGCCCAGTTCGCGGATATGGGCGGCCATGCGGTTGAAGTAGTTCCTGTAGTCGGCGGCGAGTTCCTTCGGATACTCGTCGGCACCCATGTGCACGACCGGGCCCCTGAACCACGGCACGAATTCGTCGTAGACCGACGCCATGAACGTGGTGGTTGCGGGTTTGGACAAATCCAGATGATCGGAGTTGCCGCCGTCCAGCCCGAGTCCGGGCTTGAATGCGATGAACGCCCGCGCATGCGCGGGGGCATCGATCTCCGGGACGATGGTGACGAAGTGGTTCGCGGCGACCTGTTCCAGTTCGTCCCACTCGGTCCGCGTGTACGCGCCGTCGGCGGCGGCCAGTCCCGCGAACGCCGGGTTGTCGCTGGCCAGCCGGAATGCGGCGTAAGCCTTCGACCAGTCGCCGCCCGGGGCCTTGATCTGGTTGTCGTTGAGGTGCAGCTGGAAGGTGTTCAACTTGAACCAGCTCATGTGGCGGACGTAGTCGAGCACGAACTGCTCGCCGAACCACTGGCGGCCGACATCCAGCAGGAAGCCGCGCGTCCTGTAGTTCGGCCAGTCGGCCGCGGTGCCGGCCGGAAGCGCGCCGCGCACCAGCTTGCCGTCCGCGCCGGCTTGCGCGGCCAGCATCTGCAGCAGGCTGCGCGTGCCCCAGAACACCGCCTTCGGCGTGCGTGCGCTGATCGTCGCCTTGTCGGAGACCTCGAGCACGTAGCCTTCGTCGCGGGTCAGTGCCGTGTCGGGCCCGACCGCCAGCGCCGCATCCAGATCGAGCACGATGTCGCCGGCGGCCGGCGCGCCGGAGTGCACGGCGACGCGCCAGCCGCAGAGGTCGCGGAGATCGGCCTGCAACTGTTCCGCGACGCCGCGCAGCGCCCCGGCGTCGGCCGCATCCAGCACGATCCGCGAAGCCGGCCCCAGTTGCGCCCGGCCGTGCCTGCCGCTCCATTCCTGCAGTGCCGGCACCACGAACGGCTTGCTGTTGGGCGCATCCCCGCCGCGGGCTTTCGGCAGTGCCGCGCACCCGGACGCGAGCGCCGCCAGGGTCGCGCAGAAAAGGAAGGCCGCGATGCGGGAAGATGGCGAGGCAACGCGCTTCATCGGGCGGACATCGAATACGGCCGTTGCGACGGATCCGTCGCCCACGCCTTGTCCGGTTCCGCCTGCATCGTGAAGCGCAGCTCGCCGCCGGCCATGATTTCCGCGTGGGTCAGGTAGGCGCGCTCCAGCGGCTTGCCGTTGAGCGTGGCGTTGCCGATGTAGCCGTGCGCATCGTCGAGGCCTTCGGCGACGATGGCGAAGCGCTTGCCGTTGGGCAGGTCCAGCGTGGCGCGCGGCAGGAACGGGCGGCCGATGATGTATTCGTTGCTGCCCGGCGCGACCGGGTAGAAACCCAGCGCGGTGAACACGTACCAGGCCGACATCTGGCCGAGGTCGTCGTTGCCCGCCAGACCGTCGGGGCGCGCGGCGTATTGCGTGTCCATGATCTGCTTCAGCCGCGCCTGCGTGCGCCATGGCTGGCCGGCATGGGCGTAGAGATAGGCGACGTGGTGGCTGGGTTCGTTGCCGTGCGCGTACCAGCCGATCAGGCCGGTGATGTCTTCCATGTGCTCGAACACCTTCGGATCGACCTTCGCGTCGAAGGCCTGGTCCAGCTTGTCCAGCAGCCGGTCGGCGCCGCCGTGCGCGGCGGCCAGCCCGGCCACGTCCTGCGGCACGTACCACGAATACTGCCAGGCGTTGCCTTCGGTGTAATCGGTGCCGTAGCCGCTGGCGGTGGGGTCGAACGGTTCGCGGAAACCGCCGTCGCGCCCGCGCGCGCGCATGAAGCCGGTGGCAGGATCGAAGGCATGCTTCCAGTTCGCCGCCCGCTTGCCGAATTCGGCGGCGATGTCCTTCCTGCCCATCGCCTGCGCCATGCGGAAGATGGTCCAGTCGTCGAAGGCGTATTCCAGCGTCTTGCTGGCGGCTTCGCCCTCCTCGTCGATCGGCACGTAGCCGAGCTCGCGGTACTGGGAGATGCCGTCGTAGGGGCCGTAGTCGGCGCTGGCGACCATCGCCTGCAGCGCCTCGTCGGCGTCGTAGCCGCGGATGCCCTTCATGTACGCGTCTGCGATCACCGGCACCGCGTGGTAGCCGATCATGCACCACGTTTCCAGGCCGTGGAACGCCCACACCGGCAGCACGCCGTACGCGCTTTCGCGGCGCGCGGCCAGCATCGAATTGACGATGTCGTTGGTGCGCTGCGGCGGCTGCAGCAGGGTCATCAGCGGATGCAGCGCGCGATAGGTGTCCCACAGCGAGAAGGTCGAGTAGTTCGTCCAGCCCTTCGCCCGGTGCACGGCGTTGTCCGGGCCGCGGTAGCGGCCGTCGCTGTCCATGAACAGGGTGGGGCCGAGCATCGTGTGGTAGAGCGCGGTGTAGAAGCGCTTGCGCTGCGCTTCGTCGCCCTGCGCATCGACCGCGCCGAGCGCTTCGCTCCATTGCCGCTTCGCCGCGTTGCGAATGCCGTCGAAGTCCCAGCCCGGCGCCTCGGCGTCGAGGTTGGCGATGGCGCCTTCCTCGCTGACCGGCGAAATCGCCACCTTCACCAGCAATTGCCTGCCGGTCGCCGAGTCGAAGTCGAACGCGGCGACCAGTTGCCGGCCTTCGATCTGCGCGCGTCGATGCGGATCCTTTTCGCCCGGCGGCGGGAAGCCCCGGTAGGCCACGTCCTGTTCGGTGTCGTGCAGCTGCCTGCCGCTGACCGGCTGCGAGAAGCGCATGGCGAAATACAGTTGCCGCCCCGGGGCCCAGCCGCGGGTTTCGCGGAAACCGGTGACGGTGCCGTCGTCGCGCACGCGCAGCCGCGACCACAGCACCTTGCCGGGGTAGTCGTACATGCTGGTGCGCAGGTCGACGACGACGTGCGCCGGCTTGCCGGCGGGGGAGGCGTAGCGGTGCAGGCCGACCCGCGCGCTGGCGGGCAGTTCGGCGCGCACGCCGGAATCGTCCAGCGTCACCGCGTAGTAGCCGGGTTGCGCGGTCTCGGTTTCGTGGCGGAAGCGCGAGGTATAGCCGCTGCCCGGCTTGCCCACGTCGCCGCGCTCCAGCTTCACCGCGCCGGTGGTCGGCATCACCAGCACGTCGCCCAGGTCCGAGTGCCCGGTGCCGGAGAAATGCGTGTGCGAGAAGCCGACGATGGTGCGGTCGTCGTAACGGTAGCCGGCGGCCCAGCCGTAGCCTTCCTTGCGCGACCTGATCTGCGTGTCCGGCGAGAGCTGGACCATGCCGTAGGGCACGGTGGCGCCGGGGAAGGTGTGGCCTTCGCCACCGGTGCCGATGAACGGATCGACCGCCGCGTAGGCCGCGTCGCCCGGGCTGGCGGCGCGGGCCTGGGGCAGCGCCGCGAAGGCGAGCAGGGCCAGGCTCCCCCAGTTCCTGAATGACGACTTCGTCCGGGGCGGGGTCATGCGCGCTTCTCCATGGCGGGGGAAGGTGGAAACCTAACACGAGTGCCGCCGTCCGCCGCCGGATCGGGCGCGTCGCCGCGGGGCATGACTTTTGGGGGTGCTCCGCCGCGCCCGTTCGCGCGACCATCGCCCATTGGCCCGCGCAGGCGGGCCTTCCTTTGCCTGCCATCCCAAGGACTCACGATGCGTCGTCCGCTCGCTACCGCCCTCGCCCTGGTCATTGCCAGCAGCCTGTCCGCCGTTCCCGCGGCTTTTGCCGCCGATGCCGCGCCCGCCGCCCGCGCGCCGGTCACCACCCAGCTGCCGCGCAGCGTGAAGCCCTCGCACTACGCGATCCGCATCACCCCGCACGCCGAGACGATGGACTACGACGCCCACGTCGACATCGGCATCGACGTGCTGGAAGCCACCTCGTCGATCACCCTGAACCAGCTCGACATGAGCTTCTCCAACGCCGTGCTGGTGCAGGGCAAGAAGAAGCTGGCGGCCAAGGTCGCCGTCGACAACGAGGCGCAGACCGCCACCTTCGCTTTCGACAAGCCGCTGAAGCCGGGCAGCTACGTGCTCTCGACCGACTACGCCGGCAAGATCGGCACCCAGGCCAACGGCATCTTCGCGCTCGACTACGCCACGCCGGCCGGCAAGAAGCGCGCGCTGTACACGCAGTTCGAGAACTCCGATTTCCGCCGCTTCGCGCCGTCGTGGGACGAGCCGTACTACAAGGCCACCTTCGACCTGACCGCGACCGTGCCGGCCGCGCAGATGGCGGTCAGCAACATGCCGGTCAAGGCGCGCAAGGAACTGGGCAACGGCCTGGCCGAGGTGACCTTCGGCACCTCGCCGAAGATGTCCACCTACCTGCTGTTCTTCAGCGTCGGCGAATTCGAGCGCGCCACCACCAAGACGAAGGACGGCGTGGAGATCGGCGTGATCGCGCAGACCGGCAAGGTCGACCAGGCCGCGTACGCGCTGGAAGCCGGCAAGGTGGTGCTGGAGGAATACAACGACTACTTCGGCGTGCCGTTCCCGCTGCCGAAGCTGGACAACATCGCCGCGCCGGGCCGCAGCCAGTTCTTCAGCGCGATGGAGAACTGGGGCGCGATCTTCACCTTCGAGGGCTCGCTGCTGTTCGACCCGGCCATTTCCACCATCGGCGACAAGCAGCGCATCTTCGGCACCGACGCGCACGAGATCGCCCACCAGTGGTTCGGCGACCTGGTGACCATGCAGTGGTGGGACGACCTGTGGCTCAACGAAGGCTTCGCCACCTGGATGGCCGGCCGCACCACCCGCAAGCTGCACCCGGAATGGGACATCGACGGCGTCGATCCGGCGATGACCAGCCGCAGCGCGATGGGCCAGGACGCCATCGCCACCACCCATCCGGTGGTGCAGCACGTGGAAACCGTCGAGCAGGCCAGCCAGGCCTTCGACGGCATCACCTACCAGAAGGGCGCCGCGGTGATCTCGATGC
This sequence comes from Pseudoxanthomonas sangjuensis, assembly GCF_010211755.1. Taxonomy (GTDB): domain Bacteria; phylum Pseudomonadota; class Gammaproteobacteria; order Xanthomonadales; family Xanthomonadaceae; genus Pseudoxanthomonas_A; species Pseudoxanthomonas_A sangjuensis. Next base: position 50,299 of record NZ_PDWR01000011.1, read on the forward strand.
TCGAGGACTACATCGGCGCCGATGCCTGGCGCGAAGGCGTGCGCAGCTACATCAAGAAGCACGCTTACTCGAACACCGCCACCGACGACCTGTGGGCGGAGATGGAGCAGGTGGCGCCGGGCAAGCAGTTCGCCACCGTGGCGCACGAGTTCACCCTGCAGCCGGGCGTTCCGCTGATCAAGGCGAGCGCGCGCTGCGACGACCACAAGACCGTCGTCGAACTGGAGCAGGGCGAATTCACCGTCGACCGCCCGGACAAGCAGCCGTTGCGCTGGCACGTGCCGGTCGCGGTGCAGGCCGTCGGCGGCCAGCCGGTCAAGGTGCTGGTCGACGGCAATGCCAGCATCGAGCTGCCGGGCTGCGGCGCGCCGGTGCTGGTCAACGCCGGGCAGAAGGGCTATTTCCGCACGCTGTATTCGCCGGAGCAGTTCCAGGCGCTGAGCGCGAATTTCGACCAGCTCGCCCCCGTCGACCAGCTCGGCGTGATGATGGACGTCGGCGCGCTGTCGAGCGCCGGCCTGCAGCCGGTCGCCGACGCGCTCGACCTGACCAAGGGCGTGTCGCTGGACGCTTCGCCGGACGTCTGGTCGATCGTGGCCGGCACGCTCGGCGGCATGGTCGGCGTGTACGGCGACGACGAGAAGGCCGCGGCGCCGGCCAAGCGCTACGCGCGGTCGCGGCTGTCGCCACTGCTGCAGAAGCTGGGCTGGGAGAACAAGCCGGACGATTCGGCCGCCATCAAGCAGCTGCGTACGCGCCTGATCGCGCAGCTGAGCGGCCTGGGCGACGAAAAGGTGCTGGCCGAGGCGCGCCGCCGCTTCGCCGCTTCCGAGACCGACCCGTCCGCGCTGCCGGCCGAACTGCGCCGCACCGTGCTGGGCATCGTCGCGCGCAACGCCGACGCCGCCACCTGGGACAAGCTGCACGCGATGGCGCAGAAGGAAACCTCGTCGATGATCCGCGACCAGTACTACCAGTTGCTGGCCGCGGCGAAGGACAAGGCCCTGGCGCAGAAGGCGCTGGACATGGCGTTGACCGGCGAGCCGGGCGCGACCAACAGCGCGGCGATGATCGGCATGGTGTCCCGCGAGAACCCGGACATGGCCTTCGACTTCGCGCTGGCGCACCGCGAGCAGGTGGACGAGCTGGTCGATTCGACGTCGCGCTCGCGCTACTACCCGCGCCTGGGCGCGGGATCGGACGACATCAAGATGGTCGACAAGCTGAAGGACTACGCCGACAAGTACATCGCGCCGACCTCGCGCCGCGACACCGAATCGGCGATCGCCGGCATCCAGACGCGGATCAAGCTCAACGCCGCCCGCCGCCCGCAGATCGATGCGTGGTTGAAGAAGAACGCGAAGTAGGCGCGTCGCTCCCTGGCCCGAAAGACGAACCCGCCGGCAGGCGGGTTCGTTTTGTCCGGCACGGAATCGTCAGCCGATTTCGACGGGATCGTGGATCGTCCAGATGACGGAAATGATCTTCCAGCCCTCCTCGGTGCGGACCAGCTGCCACATTTCGCGGCCCCAGTTGGTCTGCTTGCCGTTGGAGAGGAATTCGTAGTCGAAGGCGACCGAACCGATCTCGCCGTCGGTGTCGACGCGGACGTCCTTGAAGACTTCCTCGCTGGTGTTCTTGCCGGAGACGATGGAGTCGATGAAGGTCAGGTAATTGACCCCGGGCAGGTGGCGCGCCTTGCGGGCCTCCGGCTTGGTTTTCCGGAACCGGGCGATGCGCGCGTCGTCGTTCGAGAATTGCCAGACGACCTGCTCCGGCTTTTCGGAGAAGAACAAGGCCACGAAAGTCGCCTTGTCGCGGTTGATGATCGACGTGCGGAACTTCTCCACCACGTCCCGGATCGCGGCCACGTCCTTCGGATTGTTCTGTTCGGCGTGTGCGGCAAGGGGTGACGCCAACACGATCGACGCGATGAGGGCAATGCGTTTGAGGTGCATCCGGGATCCGTTCGCTGGGTTTCTGGATTGCCTAGTGTCGCGGGGAAGCCGGGCAAAAGGAAACCCCGCTTGCGCGGGGCTTTTTTGCTTTTCCTTCTCCCTTCGGGAGGAGGGCCTGCCCCCGCGGAGGCAGGGGGTGCACCGAAGGGGCGGGTGAGGGTTCGGCGGAAGTCGCGACGCCAGCATGCCGGTAGCCATTCGGCGGGTGGTGCTTCGCCCGCGGATGAAACGTCGCGAGTGCGGGTAATGTCGCTTCGCCGTACCCTCGCCCAACCCCTCCCCCGAGGGGAGGGGGGCTTGAGGCGTTTCTCAGGCCTCGGTTTCTTCCTTGTACGCATCCACCGGGATGCAGGCGCAGAACACGTTCTTGTCGCCGTAGACGTTGTCGACGCGCGCGACCGGCGGCCAGTACTTGTTCTGCTTCAGCGACGGCAGCGGGAACGCGGCCAGTTCGCGCGGGTAGCCGTGCGTCCACTCGCTGGCCGAAACGACCGCCGCGGTGTGCGGCGCATGCTTCAGCGGGTTGTCGGCGCGGTCCAGGCGGCCGTCCTCGATCGCGCGGATCTCGTCGCGGATCTGGATCATCGCGTCGATGAAGCGGTCCAGTTCGTGCTTGGATTCGCTTTCGGTCGGCTCGACCATCAGCGTGCCGGCGACCGGGAAGCTCAGCGTCGGCGCGTGGAAGCCGAAGTCGACCAGGCGCTTGGCCACGTCCTCGGCGGTGATGCCGGTGGCTTTCTCCAGCGGACGCAGGTCGAGGATGCATTCGTGCGCGACCAGGCCATTGCGGCCGGTGTACAGCGTCTCGTAGTGCGGTTCCAGCCGCTTGGCGATGTAGTTGGCGTTGAGCAGCGCGGCCTGGGTGGCCTTGCGCAGGCCGGCCGCGCCCATCAGCGCGATGTACATCCAGCTGATCGGCAGGATCGAGGCCGAGCCGTGCGTCGCCGCGCTGACCATGCCGCCGCCTTCGCCGCCGAACGCCTTCGGCAGGAACGGCGCCAGGTGCGCCTTCACCGCGCACGGGCCGACGCCGGGGCCGCCGCCGCCGTGCGGGATGCAGAAGGTCTTGTGCAGGTTCAGGTGCGACACGTCCGAACCCCACTTGCCCGGCTTGGCCACGCCGACCAGCGCGTTCATGTTGGCGCCGTCGGTGTAGACCTGGCCGCCGTGCCGGTGGACGATGTCGCAGATCGCGACGATGTCTTCCTCGAACACGCCGTGCGTGGACGGGTAGGTGATCATCAGCGCGGCGAGGTTGGCCGAATGCTTCTCGGCGTTCGCGCGCAGGTCTTCGACGTCGACGTTGCCGTTGGCGTCGCACTTGGTCACCACGACCTTCATGCCGGCCATGTGCGCCGATGCCGGATTGGTGCCGTGCGCCGATTCCGGGATCAGGCAGATGTCGCGATGGCCTTCGCCGCGCGACCGGTGGTAGGCGCGGATCGCCAGCAGGCCGGCGTATTCGCCCTGCGCGCCGGAGTTGGGCTGGAAGCTGACCGCGTCGTAACCGGTGATCTCGACCAGCATCGCTTCCAGCGTCTCGACCAGCTCCTTGTAGCCGCGGGTCTGCGAGGCCGGGGCCAGCGGATGGATGCCGGCGAACTCCGGCCAGGTCACCGGGATCATCTCGGCGGTCGCGTTCAGCTTCATCGTGCACGAGCCCAGCGGGATCATCGTGCGGTCCATCGCCAGGTCCTTGTCGGCCAGCTGGCGCAGGTAGCGCAGCAGTTCGTGCTCGCTGTGGTGGGTGTTGAAGATCGGATGCTGCAGGAACTGAGACGTGCGCACCAGGCCGGCGGGCAGGGCGTCGGCGGTGGCGGCATCGAGCGCGTCGATGTCGTCGATGCCGACGCCGAAGATCCTGGCGATCGCGACCACGTCGTGGCGGGTCGTGGTCTCGTCCAGGCTGATGCCGACGCTGTCCGGGCCGATCTTGCGCAGGTTGATCCGGTCGTGGCTGGCGTACAGGTGGATTTCGTCGGCGTTGACGCCATCGACGCGCAGCGTGTCGAAGAAGGCGTCGCCGACCCGCAGGCCGGCGCCACGCAGTGCGGCGGCCAGGATCGCGGTGTAGCGGTGCACGCGGCGGGCGATGCGGGTCAGGCCCTCGGGACCGTGGTAGACCGCGTACATCGAGGCCATCACCGCCAGCAGCACCTGCGCGGTGCAGATGTTCGAGGTCGCCTTCTCGCGGCGGATGTGCTGCTCGCGGGTCTGCAGCGTGAGGCGGTAGGCGGGATTGCCTTCGGCGTCGACCGAGACGCCGATCAGGCGGCCCGGCATCGAGCGCTTGTACGCGTCGCGGCACGACATGAACGCGGCGTGCGGGCCGCCGAAGCCGAACGGCACGCCGAAGCGCTGCGAGTTGCCGACCACGATGTCGGCGCCCCATTCGCCGGGCGCGGCGAGCAGGGTCAGCGCGAGCAGGTCGCTGGCCACGGCGAGCAGGCCACCGCGCGCGTGCACCGCATCGGCCAGCGCCCCGTGGTCGGCGACGTGGCCCCAGGTGTCGGGGTACTGCACCAGCACGCCGAAGGCATCGGCGTCCAGCGCGTCGGCGACCGGGCCGACCTGCAGCTCGATGCCCAGCGGTTCGGCGCGGGTGCGTAGCACCTCCAGGGTCTGCGGATGCACGTGGTCGGCGACGAAGAAGGTGTTCGACTTCGACTTGCATGCGCGCTTGGCCAGGGTCATCGCCTCGGCCGCGGCGCTGGCCTCGTCGAGCAGCGAGGCGTTGGCGATCTCCATGCCGGTCAGGTCGGCGACCATCTGCTGGAAGTTGACCAGCGCCTCCATGCGGCCCTGCGAGATCTCCGCCTGGTACGGCGTGTACGCGGTGTACCAGGCCGGGTTCTCGAGGATGTTGCGCAGGATGACGTTCGGCACGTGGGTGCCGTAGTAGCCCTGGCCGATGAAGCTGCGGAACACGTCGTTCCTGGTGGCGATCGCGCGGATCTTCGCCAGCGCCTCGACTTCCGACAGGCCGGCGGGCAGGTCGAGCGGGGCGGGCGACTTGATCGTGGCGGGAACGATGGCGTCGGTCAGCGCGTCCAGCGAGTCGTAGCCGAGCGCGTGCAGCATCTGCGCGGCTTCGGCATCGTTGGGGCCGATGTGGCGTTCGACGAAGGCTTGGGGGTGTTCGAGGTCGCGCAGGGAGGGCTTGGACATGGGCTGCATCCGGAAGGGGCTGACGGAATCGCGCGCGAAACCGCGCGCGGGTGCCCCTCTGTCCTTTTGCCTGAGAGTTTGGAGGCGGCGTTCCGATGGAAGCCGGCCTCGTGCCCCTTCGGCGCCGGCGTGCGCCGATGCTTTGGCGGGCCGGTCTCTCCAGAGTGTTGTTGCGATGGTGGTATTCGGCCTGAGCGATTACGGGCGTTTGCGCCTTCGGCAGCGGGGCCGGGGCCCGCGCTTCTCCCACCGGGAATTGCCCCGGCATTATAGCCCGGCCGGTCCCCGGCCCGGCGCCGGATAGAATGGCCCCATGACCACCGAAACCACCGTAGCGCCGCCTGCGGCGCCCGAAGCCCGGGCCGTGCCCGCATCCACCGCCGCCGCCGCGACCGAAGCGGTCGCCGCCGAACCTGCCGCGCCGGCCCCCGCCACCTGGGTCGACTGGCTGCTGGACGCGCTGCGCCACGAGCCGGCGCATGCGCTGACCCTGTTCTACCTGGGCGCGTCGGCGCTGGGCCTGTGGGCCAGCTACTGGTTCTTCGCCAGCTTCGGCATCCCGGTGATGGACTACATGGACCCCAGCGACTACATCACCGTCGGCCTGCGCGATCCGGTCAACCTGCTGATCGTCGCGTTGGCGATGGCGCTGATGCTGTTGCTGAACTTCCACGAGTACGCACGGGAAAAAGGGCAGGCGTATTACGAACGGGTGCGCGGCCACTGGTGGGGACGCCTGCTGCTGGTGTTCCCGTACCGGGAAAAGCGCGGCGGTTTCCTGCAGCGCGTGATGGGTTGGTCGGGGTTTTCGTTCCCGACCGGAATCCTGCTGGGCATGATCTGGGCCACGCTGTGGCTGACGGTGGGTTACGTGCAGCACAAGGCCGAGGACATCCGCAACGGCGGCGGCCACGCGGTGCGCATCACCCTGGCGCATGCCCACGAAGCGCAGCCGGGCACGGCGCGCCTGCTGGGCACCATCGGCGACTTCGTGTTCCTGTACTGGCCCGAGCAGAAGCGCGCGGAAGCGATCGCGGTCGAAGCGGTCGGCCGCCTGCAATCGGTGCCGGCCACGCGCACGCAGGCCGCACAACCGGCAACGCGGCCGGCGGTGTCGCCAGCGGAACCGGCGGAACCAGCGGCGAAACCCGCGCTGGCGGCAGCCAAGGCGGCCGAGCCCGCCCTGGCGCATTAGCGGCGCGCCATCCGTGCATGCGTCTTCCCGTGGCCCCGCACCCGATCCGATGAGCCCGGCAAAACCCGCGTCCATGCGCAGGATGGCGCTGCTGCTGGGCGGACTGGCCATGTTCGGCCCGTTCTCCATCGATACGGTGTTCCCGGCGTTCCGGCAGATGGCCGCGCAACTGGGCACCGATGCGGTGGCCATGCAGCAGACCGTCAGCGTCTACCTGCTGACCTACGGGGCGATGAGCGTGGTCCACGGGCCGTTGTCCGACGCCTTGGGCCGGCGCCGGGTGATCCTGGCCGGGCTGGCGGTGTTCGTCGTCGCGTCGGCCGGCTGCGCGTTGTCGCCGAACCTGCCGACGCTGCTGGCGTTCCGCGCGCTGCAAGGTCTGTCGGCCGGGGTCGGCATGATCGTCGGCCGCGCGGCGATCCGCGACCTGTTCGCCGGCGACGATGCGCAGCGGTTGATGAGCCAGGTCTCGATGATCTTCGGCATCGCGCCGGCGGTGGCGCCGGTGATCGGCGGCTGGCTGCTGGGTTGGGGCCAGTGGCCGCTGATCTTCTGGTTCCTGGTCGCGTTCTCGACGCTGCTGTTGGCGGCGGTTGCGCTGTGGCTGCCGGAAACGCACCCCCAAGCCGCGCGGCAGCCGCTGGCGCCGGTACGGATGCTGCGCGACTACGTGGCGATCCTCGGCAACCGGCGTTTCCAGCGCCTGGCCCTGGCCGGTGCGCTGACGTTCGCCGGGATCTTCCTCTATATCGCCTCGGCGCCGGTGCTGGTGATGGACCTGCTGGGGCTGGACGAACGCGGCTTCGCCTGGCTGTTCGTGCCGACCATCGGCGGCATGACCCTGGGCGCGTTCGCGTCCGGGCGCGCGGCCGGGCACATCACCGGCGCCGCGCAATGCCGCGTCGGCTTCGCCTGCTGCGGCACGGCGGCGGCGCTGAACCTGGCTTATTGCGCACTGGCGGCGAAGCTGGCGCTGCCGTGGGCGGTGTTGCCGCTGCTGCTGGCCGGTTTCGGCATGGCCCTGGTGTTCCCGATCCTGGCGCTGGCGGTGCTGGACATGTATCCGCAGCATCGCGGCGCGGCTTCGTCGCTGCAGGCCTTCATCCAGCTCATCCTCAATGCGGTGGTCGCCGGCGCGGTGTCGCCGCTGCTGAGCCATCGCCCGCTGTGGCTGGCGCTGGGCATGGCCGGGTTCTTCCTGCTCGGCTGGGCCTGCTGGCACAGGGAAACGCGCGTGGCGGGCCGCAGCCTGCCCGATTGCCCGCGCGAGGCGGCGGCGCTGGAACCGACCGATTCGCTTTGAATCCCTTCACCTGAATTCGAGAAGCCCATGTCGATCAACTCCAAGGCCCGCCGCGACGCGAAGAAACGCAAGGCGCAGAAGGAACGCAACCAGCGCCTGGCCAATGCGCCCAAGACCGTAGGCCACGCCGAACTGCGCAACCAGGCCGGCGAACTGGTGGCCGGCATCGTCCGCCGCGGCGGGGCGTGGTTCCTGGGCATCGACGGACGCATCGCCGGCAGCAGCGACAGCGCGGCCGAGGTGTTCGCACTGCTGAAGCGCGCCGCGAAAACCTATGAGGCCAACGGCATGCCGGTGCGCATGATTTATTCCGACGAACTGCGCGACACCGCGGTCATCGAAGCCGCGGCGCAAGGGCTGACCCTGGAGCAGTTCGACGCGAAGCTGGAAGAAGAGATGCAGGCGAATGCCGCCGCATCCGCGAACGGGGTCGAATCGGGTCCCGACAGCGGCACGGAGCCACAAGCTTCTTCGTGAAGAACGGAGGCCTGCTTGCGCCGGCCTCCGTTTGCCATCGTCCTCGCGTGGCCTGCTCAGTGAAGCGAGCAATCGCGGAGCTGCGGATCGCCCATTGTTTCGCCGCCGGAAATGCAATCGACGGTGATGCTCTGGCCTTTGTTCAGTGCCGCGGCCGCGCGCACGTCGAGCCCATAGACATCGACATTGCCGATTCCGGGAATGTACGTGCCCTCGATCCAGGTGCCGTTCCCGGCGGAGAGGCGGACAACGGGGTCGTCGGTCATGTCGGAGTCGATACTTTCCACCGTGCCCGTCACCGACAGTGCCTGTCCCTTGTATTTCTGGTCGGCGGCGATTTCGTTCTGCTCGTAGGCTGCGTACAGGTCGTGTGCCGAAATCTGGATGGACTGCACGGCGGGTGGGGGCGGTGTGGTCGGGGGCGCCGTCGCAGCTGCCGGCCGGGGCGGCGCGGCCGGATCGGACGCCTGCGGCTTGTCGTCGGGTCTGAACGCGGCAAGCATGATCAGGCCGAACCAGGCGAACCCGATGATCCGGGCAAGTTTGCTGTGGCCGCCGCGCAGCAGGAACCAGACGAAAACGATGGGCAGCAGGAAGATGCTCAGCCCCAGCAAGAACCCGACTTTGCGGGGTGCCGTGGCGGCTGGCGCGGTTGCATTGGTGTTCATGGTCTATCCCCCGTGGTGAAAGTTGCAGGGATAGATTCGGTTTTGCCCGGCGCGGCGGCAACGCGAAAATTTCTCGGTGGGCGACGGAGCCGGTCAGCGGAACGACGGGGCACGCTCGTCGCGCAACAATGCGTGCACGCGCAGGCCCGGCGCTAGGTCCTGCAGGTGCAAGCGCCCGCCGAGGGCGAGCACGCGGTCGTGCATGCTGGACAGGCCATTGCCGGGGCGCAGGTGGCGGGCGCCGCCGATGCCGTCGTCGCGCACGTCGATGAACACGTACAGGTCGCCGTGGCGGCGGTTGATGCGCAGGCGAATGCTGCAGCGCGTGGCGCGGGCGTGGCGGACGACGTTGGGCACCGCCTCCCGCACCAGCCGGTAGGCGGCGATGCGCTGCGCGCCGCCGAGCAGCGCCAGCAGGCGCGCATCGCCTTCGATGCGGGTCTCGAACTCCAGCCCCGCGTCCTCGGCCAGGTGACGCACGCTGCCGCGCTCGATCGCCGCGTACAGGCCGATTTCGTCGAGCGCCGCGGGGCGCAGCGATTCGAGCACGCGGCCGATGTTCTGGCGCATCGTGCGCGCGATGTCGAACAGGCCGTCGGTCCCCGCCTGCCTGCCGGCCGCGACAAGCTCGGGTTCGGCCAGCTTGAGCCGGGTCTGCAGCGCGGTGAGGTTCTGGCCGAATTCGTCGTGCAGCTCGGCGGCCAGGCGGCGGCGTTCGCGTTCCTCGGCCTGCAGGGTGCGTTCGGCGGCGTTGCTGAGCTCGCGCGCGAGGCGGTTGCCGTGGTCCATGGCCGACTGCAGTTCCGCCGCCTGCGAGCGCAGGCTGTCCATGCTGGCGCCGAACAGCAGGCCCATCGCGCCGCTGATGGCGATGTACAGCTGCAGGCGGATCGGGTTCGAGGCGCGTATGCCGAAATGGTCCTCGATCGCCACCGCCATGCTGGCTGCCAGCACCGCCAGCGCGGCGCCGCGCCAGCCATGCTGCATGGCGAAGACCACGACCGCGGTCAGTAGCAGCAGGCGCAGCATTTCCGACAGCAGGCTGCCGGGCAGGCGCAGCGACAGGAGCAGGTAGGCCGCCATTGCCGGCAGCAGCCAGCGCAGGGCCGCGCGCAATATCCGCGCCGAGCCCGCGCGCCGCGCCGGCGACGCCAGCCACAGCGCGAACGGCGCCACCAGCATGATGCCGACGAAGCAGCCCATCAGGTTCTTCAGCGCGAACGTCGCCAGCAGTTCGAGCGAGTCTGGGCCGCCGATCGGCACCATGTCGACGACGAGGCCGCTGCGGACGTCGCCGACCATGCCCTCGCTGGCGACATAGGCCAGGTCCTTGGCCGCGACCGCCAGCGCCGCGATCAGCGCGCCGACGTGCAATTGCGCCATCCGTTCCGGCGTGGCCGGGCCGCGCGGCGACAGCCGCACCTGCCGCAGGTACAGCACGCCAGCCGCGATCAGGAACGGCTCGGCCGCGTTGCCCAGCACGAACGGTACCGGACCATGCCAGTAGCGCAGGAATTCGTAGCGCGCGCCGGCCGCGATGCCGACGAGCGCGCCGCCGACCAGCCGGGCCGCGATGGTCGCGGCGAACAGCCACGGCCAACGGCGCACGGGCAGGCACCACATCGCGGTGAACACCGCGCCATCGACGATCAGCCAGTGGAAGAACCCGGCCCGCCCCAGCGCGGCGTGCAGGGCGACAAAGCCCAGCGCGGCCAGCAGCCATTGCCACCAGCGCGCATCGTTCGCAGGCCAGGGCAGGATCTGGGTATCGGAATGGGGCGGCGATGGCATGCGCAGAGGTTAGCAACTGCGCGACCGCACGGGCCCCGACTTTTTCTCACCCGCGGCGGTGGCGGGCTGGCTATAGTGCGGGCATGCGCCGCATCCTGCTGATCGACGACCACGCCATCGTGCGCGAAGGCTTCAAGCGCCTGTTCGAGGGCGCGGAGGACTTCACCGTCGTCGCCGAGGCGACGAGTGCCGACGAAGCGCTGGCGGCGGCGCGCAACCTGCAGCCGGACATCGCCGTGGTCGACCTCAACCTTGGCGGCGGGGGCAGCGGACTGGCGTTGCTCCCGCAACTGGCGGTGGCCGCACCCGCGGCGAAACGGGTCGTGCTGAGCATGCACGACGACCCGGGCCTGGTATTGCGCGCGCTCGACAGCGGTGCGCACGGATACGTCACCAAGGCGGTCGCCCACGACGAACTGCCGGCCCTGTTGCGGCGACTGGACGAAGGCGGCGTCGTGCTCAGCAGCGACCTGTCCCGGCCCGCCGGCCAGGTGCGACAGGCGTCCAGCCTGACCGAGCGCGAACGGGAAACCCTGCGCGGCCTGCTGTCGGACCGTCCGCCCAAGGCCATCGCCGCGGATCTCGGCATCAGCGACAAGACCCTGTACCGGCATCGCGCCAACCTGATGGAGAAGCTGGGCGCGCGCAGCCAGGGCGATCTGGTGCGGATCGCGCGCGAGCGCGGCCTGCTGCTGGATGCCGGCTAACGGCGCGGCCGGTCCGTGGCGGCGAAAAATTCGCATTGTCGCGCGGCCCGCCGGACGCAATGCTGGCAAGGCCGTCGACCGGAAACGCAGGAGGAGCCATGGCGCAGTGCCAGACATGCCGCACCAGCGGCGCCAACATGAAACGCTGCAAGAAGTGCAACAGCTTCTGGTGCCAGAACTGCGCCACTGCCGGCAGGGGGCCCTATCCCAAACAGTCGGCCGGCAACAAGTGCCCCTATTGCGGAACGTTGAACCAGATCGAACCTTTCAGGTAGCCCGGCGCCGGCCAGGGCCGGTGGCCGGCCGGTAATGCCTGAATCCCGCGGCGGCGGTCGCGGTGCGGGAATGCGAAGGCCGGCTTGCGCCGGCCTTCGTGCATCGCGGGGTTGCGGACGTCTCAGCCCTGCCTGGCCGGCGCCGCCGATTCGGCCTTTGCCGCGGCCGGTTGCGCCTGCCAGCCGCAGGCCTGGCCCTGGTTCTGCTGCTTCAGCCATTCGTCCAGCGGCGCGAAGTATTCCAGCAGCGGCGCGGCGTCGAGCCTGTCGCTGCCGGTGAGTTCCTTCAGCGTGCCCTGCCATGGCTGGCTGGCGCCTTTTTCCAGCATCGCCCAGAACTTCTGGCCGGCGGCCTTGTTGCCGTAGAAGGTGCATTCGTACAGCGGGCCGGTGTAGCCGGCCGCGTCGCACAGGCCCTTGTAGAACTGGAACTGCAGCACGTGCGACAGGAAGTAGCGCAGGTACGGCGTGTTGCCCGGCACGTGGTACTTCGCACCCGGGTCGAAGAATTCCTCGCCGCGCGGCGTCGCCGGGGCCACGCCCTGGTACTTCGCCTTCAGTTCCCACCATGCCTGGTTGTAGTGGTCGGGCTTGATCGAGCCGTCGAACACGCCCCAGCGCCAGTGGTCGATCATCAGGCCGAACGGCAGGAACGCCACCTTCTGCAGCGCCATGCGCATCTGCGCGTTGACCAGCGCTTCCTTGCTCCGCTGCTGCTCGCCGACCAGGCCGACCGACTTCAGGTATTCCGGGGTCATCGCCAGCACGATGGTGTCGCCGATCGCCTCGTGGAAGCCGTCGTTGGCGCCGCCCTGGAAGATCGGCGGCAGCTTGTTGTAGGCCAGGTAGTAATAGACGTGGCCCAGCTCGTGGTAGATGGTGGTGAATTCCTCTTCGGTCGGCTCGATGCACATCTTGGTGCGCACGTCGCCGGCCATGTCGATGTCCCAGGCGCTGGCGTGGCAGACCACGTCGCGGTCCAGCGGCTTGATGAACTGGGTTTTCCGCCAGTAGCTGTCGGGCAGCCCGGGCATGCCCAGCGAGGTGTAGAAATCCTGCGCGCGCTCGGTCATGCGCTTGGCCACGTCGAGCTTGGCGGCGCGCTCGGCCAGGAAGGCCTGTTCGGCGGTCGGATCGGCGCCGGCCTTCTGCAACTCGCGCTCCAGGTCGGTCTGGTACTGCTTCTGCAGCGAGCCGGTGATGTCGAGGCTGCCGGCGTCCCTGTACGGTTCCATCAGGTCCCACAGGTTGCTCCAGTCCTGCTGCCACATGTTGCCGGTCAGGTGCGCCGGCAGCAGGCCGCCGTCGACCTCGCCGCGCGCGCCGTACTGCTTGACCAGCTGGGTGCGGGCGTAGCAATGCAACTGCTCGTACAGCGGCTTGACCTGGCCCCACAGGCGGTCGGTCTCGGCGGCGATCTGCGCCGGCGGCATGTCGTAGCCGCTGCGCCACATTTCGCCGGCGTCGGCGTAGCCCATCTCCTTCGCGCCTTCGTTGACCAGTTCGGCGAAGCGGACGTAGTCCTGTTTCATCGGGATCGAAATGGTGTGCCAGCCCTGCCAGGCATCGAGCTGCTTGCCGTAGTCGCGGTTGCTGGCCAGCACCTGCGAGAGTTCGCCGATCTGCCGGCACTTCTTTCCGTCGCCTTCGCCGGTGCAGTAGCTGCCGGAACCGTACATGCCGCCCATGCGCGAGGCGATCTGCGCCAGTTCGGCGAGCTTCTCCGGGTCCTTCGGCGCCGGCATCGCGGTCATCAGCTTCAGCAACTGGATCGCGCGCGCGGTCTCCGGCTTCATCTGCTGGCCTTCGAACCGCCTGGCCTGTTCTATCCAGCCGTTCAACTGCGCCAGGTAGCGCTCGTTGTACTTGGCTTCCAGCAGTTGGGTGTCGTCGTTGATGTAGGTCGCCGACAGCCATTGCGAGGCGGACAGCTCCGGGTACATCTCGCGCAGCTCGTCGTTGACCCGGGCGACGAACTGGTCGGCGTTCTCGTCTTTCGGCACGGACGGCGTGGCGGCGGATCCGGCGGGTTGTTCGGGCTTCTTGCAGGCGGCGAGCGCGGCCAGGCAGGCGCCCAGGGCGGCGACGGTCAACAGGCGATGGTGGTTCACGAACGGCTCTCGGACAGGTGGTCGGGGACCGGAAACCGCAGGCTAGTGGCCCGCAAGGGGCGGCGCAAGGGCCGGATCGGCGGCAAGTGCTTCGCGGATGCGCTGGCGCAGGCGTTGCGCACGACGCGCGATCTTGCGCCGCAACAGGACCGGGAAGTAGCGCGACAGCGGCAGGAATTCCTTGCCGCCGAGCACCGACTTGGCGTCGACGCAAAACAGGCGTGCGCCGTTTCCTTCCGGAATGACGACGAAGTTGCCGGCGTTGAGGTCGAACAGGGGGATGTGCCGTTGCAGCAGGAAGCGTTCGAACTCATCGACCGCGGCGCACAGCGCATCGGCGGAATGCTCCGGCGCCCCATCGAAAAGCTGCGCGTACAGGCTGCGCGCCGGTTGTCCGTTCGGCAGGCGCGCGCAGCGGCAGCGCAGGGCGCTCCCCCAATGCGTCTGGACGATGCCTTCGCATGCGGCGAAATGCGCTTCGATGCCATCGCCGTGGCGTTGCCGCAGGTGCCGCCATGCGCGCAGTTCCAGCCGGTTCTCGCCGAAATACGGCCAGTACCGGGCCAGGGCGCGGCGCACGCGCTGGCGCAGGCTGGGGCGACCGCGCGCCTCGGCCGGCAGTTCGAACTTCAGGCAATGCGCCGCGCTGTCCGGATCGAGCGCGCACAGCCGGGTGGCGCCGCGTGCGATGATCCGCAGCCCGCCCCGGCGTAGGTCCTCGTCGAAACGGTTCATCGCCACCAGTGTGCCGCAGCGGGGGCGGTTGTGGGAATTTTGTCGGAACGGCCTGCGGAGCGGCTGCGGGCGGGGCTACGTCCCCGATCTTCCGGGCCGAATCAGCTGGCCGGCAGGCCGTGCGCCCGCAACCACGCCTTGGCGTCGTCGGCGTCGCGCTCGAACCACGCCCGGGTGGAGCCGAGCCGGAACGAGTAACCCCACGCGTCCATGTCGGCCATCAGCCGTTCGCTGCCGACGCCGGGCAGGCGTCCGGCCAGTACCACCTGCAGGCAGCAGGTGGCGTCTTCCTCGATGTCCGAGTCGCTGGCGTCGGTGTGGACAAGGGCGCGCCGTTCCGGCGGCAGCACGATCAGGTGGCAGGCCTCGTGCAGCAGCGAGTGCACCGGCGTGTCGTCGCGCGCGTAGACGTCGCTGGCGATCACCCCGGCCTCGGGTTCGCCCCAGAAGCTGCCGGGGATCTTCTCGCCATCGCCGACCCGGTGCAGGCGCAGGCCGAAACCGGCGAGCAGCGCGGCCGCGTCGCCGAAGGCGATATCGCGCATGCGCAGCACCGGCGCGGCGTCGGTGTCGATGACGGTGGCGGGTTCGCTGAAGCGGTGCATGGGAGGGCAGGGAACGGAGCGGTCGCCGCGGCGGCGGTTCCGTGACGGGAAACAGGGCGGGGCGGGGCGCCCCGCGCTTATGCTGCGAATCGCGGGATCAGTTTTCCGGCAGCGCGACCGAAATGTCGAGCACGTCGTGGCTGCCGTCCTTGATCACGTCCACCCTGACCGCGTCGATGTCGACGTTGACGTACTTCTTTATCACTTCCAGCAGCTCGCGGCGCATCAGCGGCAGGTAGTCGGGGCCGCCGCGCGCCGAGCGCTCCTGCGCGATGATGATCTGCAGGCGGTTCTTCGCGGTCTCCGCGGTGTTCTTCTTGGCCTTGAGGAAATCGAACAGTCCCATGGATCAACCCCCGAACAGCTTGCTGAAGAATCCCTTCTTCTCCAGCGTGATGAAGCGCATCTCGCGCTGTTCGCCGAGCAGGCGCGCCACGGTGTCGTCGTAGGCCTGGCCGGCCTCCGATTCCAGGTCGAGGATCACCGGTTCGCCCTTGTTCGAGGCGTTGAGCACGTCGCCGGATTCGGGGATCACGCCGATCGCCTTCAGTCCCAGCACTTCCTCCACATCCTTGATGCTGAGCATCTCGCCGCCCTCGACCCGCGCCGGGTTGTAGCGGGTCAGCAGCAGGTTGGCCTTCAGCGTCTCGCCGCTCTCGGCCTTGCGGGTCTTGGAATCGAGCAGGCCGAGGATGCGGTCGGAGTCGCGCACGCTGGACACTTCCGGGTTGACCACGACGATCGCCTGGTCGGCGAAGTACATGGCCAGATAGGCGCCCTTCTCGATGCCGGCGGGCGAATCGCAGACGATGAAGTCGAAGCCGTCGTCGGCCAGTTCCTTGAGCACCTTCTCCACGCCTTCCTTGGTCAGCGCGTCCTTGTCGCGGGTCTGCGACGCGGCCAGCACGTACAGCGTGTCGAAGCGCTTGTCCTTGATCAGCGCCTGCTTCAGCGTGGCCTCGCCCTGGGTGACGTTGACGAAGTCGTAAACCACGCGGCGCTCGCAGCCCATGATCAGGTCGAGGTTGCGCAGACCGACGTCGAAGTCGATGACCGCGACCTTCTTGCCGCGCCTGGCCAGGCCGCAGGCGATGCTGGCGCTGGTGGTGGTCTTGCCGACGCCGCCCTTGCCGGACGTGACTACGATGATCTCAGCCAATGTCGTTCTCCTTGGTAGTTATTGTTGAGGAGCGAGCGGAGGGAAGTGAGCGGAAAGCGGCTTTACTCACTCCTCACTCCTCTCCGCCCGCTCCTCGCTCCATCATTCCTGCAACGCGATCTTGAGTTGGTCCTTTTCCAGCCACACCTGCACCGGCTTGCCGCGCAGTTCCTTCGGGATTTCGTCCAGCACCTTGTAGTTGCCGGCGATGGCGACCAGCTCGGCGCGGAAATCGCGGCAGAAGATGCGGGCGTCGGTGTCGCCCTGCGCACCGGCGAGGGCGCGTCCGCGCAGGGGGCCGTAGACGTGGATCGAACCGTCGGCGATGACCTCGGCGCCGGCGCCGACCGCGGCCAGCACGGTCAGGTCGCGGTTCTCGGCGTAGAGCTGCTGGCCGGAGCGGACCGGGTTCTTGTGGACGAGGCCGGGCTTGCCGGCTGCGGCAGGCGCAACCGGCTTCGGCGCGGGCGAGGGCTCCGGCGCCGCGGCGCGGGCCGGGGCGGGCGCCGGTTCGGCGTCGACGCGCTCGTACTGGGCGCGGAACTTGGCCAGCAGCGGCAGGCCAAGGCGCTCGGCCAGCTGCTCGATTTCCTTGGTGCCGTAGGCCAGCGCGACCGGGATCACCCCGGCGTCGCGCAGGCCGTCGAGCAGGGCCTGCGCGGTGTCGAAGTCGGGCGTCTTCGACAGGCCGCCGAAATCGACGATGACCGCGGCGCGGCCGAACAGCTTCGGCGCGCGCTCGACGCGCTCGCGCATCTCGCGCGCCAGCTGTCCGACGTCGAGGTGGCGGATGCGCAGGTTGGCGATGCCGACCTGGCCGATCTTGAGCTCGCCGGCCTGTTCGTAGCCGCCGGTGGCCGCGGAAGTCGCGCTCATGTGCCGGTCGGCCGTTCGCTGACCGGCAGCGCGCGCCCGCGCGCCCACGGCTGGTCGGGCAGGGCGTCGCCGTAGGTCTCGCGCACCCATTCGTAGCTGCACAGTTCCTTCAGCAGCATGCTGGCGCGCACGCCGGCCTCCGGCATCACGTGCTGGCCGACCTCGCGGAAACCGAAGCTGCCATGGAACAGCAGCGCCGGGTCGGCGCCATGGTCGAGGAACACCTCGCAGGCCAGCAGGGGATAGCGCAGTTCGGCGTAGCTCTGCACGTCGGCGTAGAACGCGCGGCCGACGCCGCCGCCGCGGCGGCGGCTGGCGACGACGATGCGGTCGATGTAGAAGAACTTCGGGTAGCGCTCGCGGAACCAGGCGAAATTGCTGCTGTCGTGGTCCGAATCGGAGCCGAAACCGAGCAGGAAACCGGCCAGGTTGCCGTCGCGCTCGGCCACGCGGAAGTATTCGGCGGTCTCGTAGAAACGTCGTACCCGGGCGGTGTCCAGAGGCAGGATCGCCAGACCGGCGTTGTTGTTCAGGGCCAGGACGGAATCCAGCTCGTGCTCGCGCACGTCGCGGATGACGATCGACATTCACTTCTCCAGATGGTGCGGGCCGCGGGGCCGGGCGGGATTATCGCATGGCCCCCGGCGCGCGGCGATGATGGATTCTTAACTCGCGGATGGCGGTACGTGGCCGGGCATGACTTCCGGACAGCGTGCGCCGCCGCCGTTCGGCCTAAGATGGCGGCATGTGGTCGCGCCTCAACCATACCCGCCTGCTGCGCGCCGCCGGCCTGTATACCTGGGCCCTGGTGGGGATCCCGATCGTCGGCAACGCGTGGTTCCTGCCGCCGTCCAGCGGTTCCGACGGGCTGGGCATCAACGTGCCGATGGCGCTGGGCACCTACCTGGCCTTCGGCGCCAGCTACTGGCTGGCCACCCGCGGGCTGGGCGAGCGCACCCGCTCGTGGCCGGCGCCGCTCGACCTGCTGCTGCTCGCCGTGCTCACCGCGTCGGCGGTGGCGGTGGGCTTCTACACCCAGACCGGGCTCAGCGGCGTGCTGATGCTGATCGTGGCCGGGGTGCTGCCGTGGCTGCTCGGCCTGCGCCTGGCGGTGGCGTGGCTGGTGCTGGCCTTCGTGGCGCTGGTGCCGGCGTTCATGGCCCTGCCGGACTTCAATTTCTGGGAGGCGGTGTTCCAGTCCACGTTCTATGTCGGTTTCGCCGCGTTCGTGCTGGTCACCGCCTACGTCGCCCGCGAACAGGCCGCGGCGCGCGAGGAGCAGCGCCGCCTCAACGCCGAACTGCGGGCGACCCGCGCGCTGCTGGCCGAAAGCGTGCGGGTCAACGAACGCACCCGCATCTCGCGCGAACTGCACGACCTGCTCGGCCACCACCTGACCGCGCTGAGCCTGAACCTGGAAGTGGCCGGGCACATCACCGAAGGCCGCGCGCAGGAACACGTCAGGCAGGCGCACACGCTGGCGCGGCTGCTGCTGACCGACGTGCGCGAGGCGGTCAGCCAGTTGCGCGAGGGCGACAGCATCGACCTGGCCGCGGCGCTGCTGCCGCTGGCCGAAGGGGTGCCGGCGCTGGACATCCGCATCGAGATCGAGCAGCCGCTGACCCTCGGCGACCCCGAGCGCGCCCACGTGCTGCTGCGCTGCACCCAGGAAATCATCACCAACGCGGTGCGCCACGCCGACGCCCGCCACCTGTGGCTGAAGTGCCGTCGCGACGGCGACCGCATCGTCATCGAGGCGCGCGACGACGGCCGCGGCGCCGAGCGCGTGGTCGCCGGCAACGGCCTGCGCGGCCTGCGCGAACGGTTGCGCCAGCACGGCGGCGACGTGGCCATCGAAACACGCCCCGGCGGCGGCTTCCGCCTGTCGCTGTGGCTGCCGGCCGAGGGCGGCGAAGCATTCCCGCCGATCGCCGCGGAAGAGTCCCGAACCGAAACAACCATCGCCGGAGGCGCCGCATGATCCGAGTCTGCCTGGTCGACGACCAGAACCTGGTGCGGCAGGGTATCCGCTCATTGCTGGCGCTGGACGACGGCATCGAGGTGGTCGCCGAGGCCGCCGACGGCCGCCAGGCGGTCGAGCTGATCCCGCAGGTCAAGCCCGACGTGGTGCTGATGGACATGCGCATGCCGGTGATGTCGGGGCTGGAGGCGCTGCAGTCGCTGGCCCGCGCCGGGCAACTGCCGCCCAGCATCATCCTGACCACCTTCGACGACGACCAGCTGGTGCTGGCCGGGCTCAAGGCCGGGGCCAAGGGCTACCTGCTGAAGGACGTGTCGCTGGAGCAGCTGGTCGGGGCCATCCGCACCGTCGCCGAAGGCGGCTCGCTGGTGCAGCCGGCGGTGACCCAGCGCCTGCTGTCGGGGCTGGAGCACATGCGCAACGACTTCGTCAGCCTGGACCGCCCGGACCCGCTGACCGACCGCGAGACCGAGATCCTGCGGCTGATGGCCAGCGGCTTCTCGAACAAGGAGATCGCCAATTCGCTCGGCGTGGCCGAAGGCACCATCAAGAACCACGTCTCGAACATCCTGTCCAAGCTCGGCGTGCGCGACCGCACGCGGGCGGTGCTCAAGGCTTTCGAACTCCAGCTGGTCTGAGCGACGGGATGGCTGGCCCGCCGCAGCGCGGCGGGCGCCCTTTCGAAGCCGGGGGACAGGGACAGGACGCGGGCCGTCCCGAAGGCGTTCGAACTGCAGCCACTGCGGGTTCCCGGCCCGGCGACGCGCCGGCGCGCGCGGTGGCCGACTTTGGCGCGACTTCCAATTGGTCTGATCCAGGTACGCTCGGGGCGCAGTTGTGAGGATTCCGTTCACGGCCTGCCGGCGAGGATGCGTGGGGGTGGCTGACCGGACCCGCCCGGCCTGTTACGATTCGCGTCTGCCTTTACCTATATCGGCCATGGCACAGGCCCGGAGATTTGCTGAATGACCCGTTTGCTCGAGTTCCTGATCGCGTTGGGGCTGGTATTGGCGCTGTTCCTGGTGGTTGGACTGGTATTGCCGTCCAAGCGCCACCTTGTGGAAAGCGTCGAGACCAACCGCAAGATGACCATCGTCTACGACACGTTGAACAACGTGCGTCGACTCAAGGACTGGAGCCGCCTGCTGCCGAACAATCCGGCGGAACTGTCGTACTCGGGCGGCGATGCCAACCACGCCGGCGTCGGCGCGCGCGTCGATTTCGCCTCCAACACCGTCCCGCAGTGGAAGAAGGGCAGTTGGGAGATCGTCGAGAGCGAGGCCCCGCCGGCGCTCGGCGGCCCGGCCAAGGTGGCCTACGCCATCGTCGACGGCCGCTCCGGCACCGACAAGAAGACCACGTTCGTCCTCGAGCCGACCGGCAAGAACAACCGCAACGTCAAGATCACCCAGAGCTACGACGTCACCTACGGCTTCAACCTGATCGGCCGCTACATGGGCCTGTACCTGGGCAGCCACGTCGGCGACCCGCTGAAGGTCGGCCTGAGCAAGCTGACCAACCTGCTGGCCACGGTGCCGAACTTCGACTACCGCGTCGCGGGCAGCAAGCTGGCCGGCCTGAAGATCGTCGACGTGCCGGCCGAGGACATCCTGTTCGTCAACGCCGGCAACATCGACCGCAACAACGACGCGATCAAGGCCTCGATCAAGCAGAACCAGGAATGGATCAAGCGCGTGATGGAGTCGAACGGCCTCGAGGCCGCCGGCCCGGTGCGCATCGTCACCACCGACTTCGGCACCGAGAAGTACGCGTTCGACGTGGCCCAGCCGGTGCGCAAGCGCGGCGCCGCCAAGCCGGCGGGCGACGCCAAGGACGCCGCCGACAAGGCCGACGAGCAGGCCAAGGACGAAGCCGTCGCCACCGCCTCCTCCGGTGGCCCGCTGAAGGTTTCGACCTCCGGCACCCCGGTCGAGTACCTGCGTACCGAAGCGCACAAGGCCGCCAACGCCACCTACACCGGCTACATGGCCGAGCTGGACGCGGTGCGCAATTCGCTGCGCGCCTGGGCGCTGACCAACGGCTACGAGGTCAGCGAGCGTCCGTACGAATCGTGGAAGAGCGGGGTCGACGGCTCGTTCACCGCCGACGGCCAGTTCGACGTGTACTGGGCGATCAAGCAGAGGTAATTGCGACTGCGCCCACAATACGCAGCATCCGCCGAAGCGCCGCATCTTGCGGCGCTTCGCGTATCCGGCTAAATAATCGCCGACCGGCTGGAAGCCGACCACTCGCGAGGCTCCACCGATGTTCTACGACCGCCGCCAGCGCAAACCTTCCGTCACCGCCTGCCTCGGCGGCCTGCTGGCCGCCGCCGCCGTCGCGCTGGCCGCCTATGCGGCGCACGGCCAGGTCGACGCGCTCGGGCAGTCGCGGCTGCAGTCCGCGGCGCTGTACGCCTTCGGCCACGGCATCGCCTTGACCGCGCTGACCGCCGGCACCACCCGGCGCATGGGTCGTACCGGCCTGTACCTGCTGCTGCTGGGCACGCTGCTGTTCTCCGGCAGCCTGGCCCTGAGCGTGCTGGCCGACGTCAGCGGCAAGT
The DNA here is from genome assembly GCF_010211755.1 of Pseudoxanthomonas sangjuensis. Lineage (GTDB taxonomy): Bacteria > Pseudomonadota > Gammaproteobacteria > Xanthomonadales > Xanthomonadaceae > Pseudoxanthomonas_A > Pseudoxanthomonas_A sangjuensis. The sequence continues at coordinate 71,871 of NZ_PDWR01000011.1, forward strand.
TCGCGCCGGTCGGCGGCATCGCGCTGATCCTCGGCTGGGTGGTGTGGGCGATCGACGCGGTCCGGCGCTGACGCGCAAGCGCAAGCCTCGGATATGCCAACGCCACAAGGCCTCGGTTAGCATGCCGGCATGCCAAGACATGCCCGCGGCTTCGACACCGAAGCGGCCTACGACCACCTGACGAAGCGCGACCGCAAGCTGGGCGCGTGGATGAAGCGGATCGGCTACATCGAGGCCGAGCCGCGCTGGCGCAAGGCCTTCGATCCGGTCGACGCGCTGGCCCGCGCGATCCTGTTCCAGCAACTCAGCGGCAAGGCCGCTTCGACGATCGTCGGGCGGGTCGAAGCGGCGATCGGCAGCACGCGCCTGCATTTCGACACGCTGGGCCGCATCGACGATGCCGGCCTGCGCGCCTGCGGCGTGTCCGGCAACAAGACCCTGGCGCTGCGCGACCTGGCCGCGCGCGAGCGGCGCGGCGGCATCCCCACGCTGCGGCAGATGGCGACGATGCACCACGACGAGATCGTCGCAGCGCTGGTGCCGATCCGCGGCATCGGCCGCTGGACGGTGGAGATGATGCTGATGTTCCGCCTCGGTCGCCCGGACGTCCTGCCCATCGACGACCTCGGCGTGCGCAAGGGCGCGCAGCGCGTCGACAGGCTGGAGGAAATGCCGACGCCGAAGGAACTTCTGGCGCGCGGCGAGAAGTGGGGGCCGTATCGCACCTATGCCAGCCTGTACCTGTGGCGCATTTCCGATGGCGATGGCCAGGACGTCACGGTGTCGAAGACGAATCGCTCGCAGGATTAAGTGAAGTAACCTTCGCGCTTATCGGTGTGGTGGAAGGCAACTCGAGAAACTTGCGCAAGCGGCAATTACTTCGCGTTGAAGGGTTGGGTGTCCCGTAAGAATCGCCAGATTCTGGAATGCAAGCATTGCTAGTCCATTGCTGGACTTGAACATGTTTTCGTAAAGTGCTGGCGGGGACGGCCATTTGGTCCAGTGAATCGCATGGATGCCGGCATGAACGAAGGAATTGAGCGGTTGCCAAGAGCTTTCTTTGAATTCTTTCAGTGAGACGAGAAGATTTTGAAGTTGCGGGATCCTCTCCAAGTCCGCCAGCATTTCATTAAGTAAAGGAATGTTCTTGTTGGCTTGCTGCGATTCTGCAGATAGAAATGTAGATAGCTTCTCGATTTGTGCATCTGTAGCGCGGTGGAGCACCCAGATGCTTCTCACGAGCGCTTCGAATTGGCTGCGTAATACGGCGGCGGCGCCAAGCGCCAACTCTGCTTGACATAGGGTTCTGACAGACGCCGCGAAATGCAGGGAGGTGCTCGTCAGCGTTCGGCTGAGAATCTGTCGATCCGAATTGCTATAGGGCTGCAGGTCGACGATATCGGCTAGGTGCCCCAACAATGTTTCGGTTCTGCCGAAATCCATGGCTATCCTCGGTGATCAACGAAGTACCAATGCCACGGCTCGTACACGATTCCGTGCGGGTTATCTCTCGGATAGCTCATGCGGAAGCCGAAGATGCCGGCGTTGTTCGTCAACCATGCGAACGCATCGGTCTTCTCGAACGATTCCTCGGCCGGTGGCTCACCCGGCGTGCCGATGTCCAGCGCGTTGCCGCTGTGGTGTTCGCTGTAACCGGGCGCGGCGTTGACGGTGAGAATTTGTTCGACGGTCTGGCCGCGCGCCAGTTTCCGTTCGAAGATGCCGAGCTGGTAATCGTGGCTGCGGTAGCCGGAGATCGCGTCGAGCACGACGCCATCGCGATGTGCCGCGCGATGCATCGAGTTCCACGCGCGCGCGGCGCCGGCGGCCAGCCACAGCGGGCGGCGATAGCGGTCGAAACCGGCCAGCGCCAGCGATGCCGGCTCGGAGACCAGGTCGAGGCCGGTGCGCTCGCCGTAGCCTTCATCGAGCCCCAACGCGTGCAGGCGGTGAAGCAGCTTGTCCAGCGGTAGTTCGCCTTTTGCGGGGCCATCGGCCCCAGCGAGCGCATCGAGCGCCGCATCGCTGTCGACGCCCCGCATCCAGCGCGGCAACAGCGGCAGCAGGCCCTGGGGCAGGGAAGCGGCGAGGTAGCGGCCGTCGCGCTTGCGCCGCAACACCCAGTCGGCCCGTGCGATCGTGCGCGCATCGGCGCTGCCGCGCGCGCGCAGCAGCCACGCGGGCCACAGTTCGATATCGGCGGTATTGAGCAGTGAACGGGGGCGGGCGCGCATTGGCGCAGCTTAGCGGCGCCGTGCGCACCGCGCCAGATCGGGCCCCGCGCCGCGGAGCGGCCGCGGGTCAGCCGCGCAGGCTCATCCGCCGCAGCGCGTTGTCGCGGCGCACGTAATGGTGGAGCAATGCGGCCGATGCGTGCAGGCCGATCAGGAAATAGCCGGCGGTGCCGATGGTCTCGTGGATTTCTTCCAGGTTGTGGGCCAGCGCCGGGTTTTCGGCGATCAACCGCGGGAATTCGATGCCCAGCAGCACGACCGCGTGGCCGTCGGCGTTCAACGAAAGGTAACCCAGCACCGGCAGCGCCAGCAGCATCGCGTAGAGCAGGAACGCGACCAGGTGCGCAAGCCCCGCCTGCCATGCCGGTGGCTGCGGCAGGATCGGCGGCGTCGTGCCGGTGGCGCGCAACGCGAGTCGCAGCCATGTCAGCGCGAACACGGCCAGGCCCAGCGCGTAGTGCCAGTCCTTGATCAGCGCGCGGGCCGCGCTGCCGCGCGGATACATGCCGCGCAACTCGATGCAGGCATAGACGCCGATCAGCAGCAGCAGCGTCAGCCAGTGCAATGCGACCAGGGAAGGGCGGTATCTGGAAGTGCGCGACGCTTGCATGGCGGTCTCCGGCACGATGCTGGCAGGATACTGGGCGCGCGTGCCGGAGCGTGCATTGATCTTGATCAAATGCCGCGGCCGGGAATGCGAATCGTCCTCAGCGTTCCGCGTTGCTTCCGAGGGACAGCTCGCGCAACCGGGCGAGCAGGTCCTGCGGTTTCTGCGGGCTGAGCAGGATGAGCTTGCCGTCGCGTTGCGGCAGCACCAGCACGCGCTCGTGTCCGGTCAGCAGGCAGAACGCGCGGCTGCGGTTGCGCAACAGGTAGTGGCCGGTCTTGTAGCCGGGCAGTCCGCTGCCGAACAGCTTCAGCATCGGCTTGAATTCGACGTGCTCGTCCAGGCCGAGCACGCGCGCCTTGTCCAGCGCCAGTTCGGCGATGGCGACCTTGCGCGAATTGATGCCGGCGACGATGACGAGCTTCCCGTCCTCGATCGAAACGCGCCGGCGCATCAGCCAGACCATCGGGCCGGCCACCAGCAGCGCGGCGGCGAACGGCGGTACCAGCCACCACGGCACCGGGTCGGCGGGCCACGCGCCTGCATCCGTGCGCAGGAGCGCCACGGCCGTTATCGCCAGCCAGAGTACCGCGAAGAACCAGTACAGCGCGGGCGACGGCGGGACGACGGCGAATTGTTCCGGCTCCCGGTTCACGCCTGCGCCCCGTTGGCCAGCAGCGGCGCGAGTACGTGCAGCACGATGTCGGCGCAGAAGTGGGCGAGGATCGCCATCTCCAGCCCGCGCTTCCAGTACAGCCAGCCGAAAGCGACGCCGGCGATCGAATTCAGCAGCACGGTACGCACGACGACGATCGCATCGAGCCCCCAGACCTGGTGCGCGGCGGGCAGGTGGCCTGCGCCGAACAACAGTGCGGCAATCGCTATCGCGGTCCAATAGACCCGCGGCGAGGGCGCGGCCTTGCGCAGCACCGCGACCAGCCACACGACCAGCGTCATCAGGAACAGGCGCAGCTGCAGTTCTTCGGCGATGCCGCCGTAGAACGAGGCGAGGAAGCCGTTGAACGCCGACTGGCCGGCCCCGGCCTTCGCCGGCGGGTGCAGCATCGGAGGCAGCAGCGGGTCGATCGCCGCGGCCAGGGCGACGACCGCAAGCGCGGCGGCGATGCCGAGCAGGACCGCCTGCAGCGGGCGCAGCGCAACGGCCAGCGGTTCGCGGTTGATCCAGCGCTGCAGCAGCGGCGCGCCGAGGCCGACGCGATGGCCCATGCGCAGGCCCGCCAGCGACATCAGGCCGATCAGCACCAGGGCCTGGATCGATTGCGCGGCGATCACCACCGAGAGCGGCACCGGCAGTTTCGCGAACTTGTCCGGCATCAACTGCGCCAGGTAGGGCACCAGCGCGGCCACGGCCAGCGCCGAGACCACGCCGAGCAGCGCGGCGATCTTCAGGTCGTGCCTCCACGGCGTGGCGGCGGCGGGCAGGGCGGCCGGGGCGGACATCACGATCCCTTCTTGAAGATCATCAGCGGCTTGCTGCCGCTGTGCGGGCTGGAAGGAATGATGCCGACCAGCTCCCAGCCTTCGCGGCCGCGCTTGTCCAGTTCTTCCTGGAGCGCGTCGCGCTTGGGGCTGCCCCACATGCTCGATGGGACTTCCACGGTGAGGTATAGCCAACGGATGCTCATGTTCCTTTCCCCTCGTCGTTGTCGCCGCCGGGCTTCGGCAGGCGCCCGGCCTTGCGCAGCGCGTCGCGCAGCACGTATTCGATCTGCGCGTTGAGGCTGCGCAATTCGTCGTCGGCCCAGCGCTGCGCCGCGTTCAGGACATCGGCGTTGATGCGCAGCGGATAAGCCTTCTTTTCACTCATGGCAGGATCGCTTTTCCATGGACGGTCCACACACGGGCGTGCGGGTCATCGCGCCTGGATGCGCGATTAGTACAGCGTGCCGGCGTTGACGATCGGCTGGGTCGGCCGGTCGGAGCACAGCACCGTCAGCAGGTTGCTGACCATGCTCGCCTTGCGCTCTTCGTCCAGGTGCACCATGCCGGTCTTCTGCAGTTCCTGCAGCGCCATCTCGACCATGCCGACCGCGCCGGCGACGATCTGGGTGCGCGCGGCGACCACCGCGTTGGCCTGCTGCCGTTGCAGCATGGCCTGGGCGATTTCCGGCGCGTAGGCCAGGTGGCTGATGCGCGCGTCGATGACTTCGACGCCGGCGTTGGCTAGGCGTTCGGCCAGTTCGTCCTTCAGGTGCTGCGAGATCTCGCTGGCGTGGCTGCGCAGGGCCAGTTGGCCCGGCTCGTGCTGGTCGTACGGGTAGCTGGTGGCCATCGCGCGCAGCGCCGATTCGGACTGGATGTGGACGAAGCTCTCGTAGTCGTCGACGTTGTAGACGGCCTCGGACGCATCGACCACCTGCCACACGATCACCGCGGCGATCTCGATCGGCGAGCCGTCCAGTTCGTTGACCTTGAGCTTGCCGGATTCGAAGTTGCGCACGCGCATCGACACCTTCTTCTTGCTGTAGAAGGGGTTGTTCCAGCGCAGGCCGTTGTCCTTGACGGTGCCGACGTACTTGCCGAACAGGCTCAGCACCGCGGCCTGGTTGGGTTGTACGGTGTACAGGCCGATCAGGCTGAGGAAGGCGATCACGCCGAGCAGGATGCCGGCGACGATGCGGCCGCCGGAGGCGGGGCCGTAGGTGTCCGGGTCGGGGCCGATGCCGGTGGCGACCAGCCAGACCGCGGCGGCGGCGAGCACGAGCACGCCCAGCAGGTAGGGGATGCCGGGCAGGGAGCGGATGGGGATCTCTTTCATGGGTGGTTTCTCCGGAAGGGACTCACAGCTGCAGCAGGCCGATGCCCAGCGCCAGTGCGGATGCGGACAGCAGCAACAGGCTGGCCACGGCGCGCTTCGGGCGGTCGGGGAATCGGCGTTCGATCAGGTGGACGATGTGCAACATGGCGCTCTCCTCGGCGGGGCCCAGTTGGCCGGTTTTCAAAAATTAAGATATCAAAATGATATCAATCGGCAAGTGCCGTTCGTCGGCTGGCCCGCCGGCCCGGGTAAACTTCGCGTCCCTCCGGAACAGACTCGCCCATGACCGCACTCGGCACCCCGCTGTCCCCGTCCGCCACCCGCGTCCTGCTGCTCGGCTCGGGCGAACTGGGCAAGGAGGTCGCCCTGGAACTGCAGCGCTTCGGGGTGGAGGTCATCGCCGCCGACCGCTATGCCGATGCCCCGGCCATGCAGGTCGCGCATCGCAGCCACGTGCTCGACATGCTCGATCCGGTCGCGCTCAAGGCATTGATCGAAAAGGAAAGGCCGCACCTCATCGTGCCGGAGATCGAGGCCATCCATACCCAGACCCTGGTCGAACTGGAAGAGACCCTCGGCCAGAAAGTGATCCCAACCGCCCGCGCCGCACGGCTGACCATGGACCGCGAGGGCATCCGCCGGCTCGCCGCCGAGACGCTGGGCCTGCCGACGTCGCCGTACCGCTTCGTCGACTCGCTGGACGAATACCGGGCCGCGATCGCCGAAGTCGGCCTGCCGTGCGTGGTCAAGCCGGTGATGTCGTCGTCTGGCCACGGCCAGAGCATCGTCCGCAGCGAGGCCGACGCCGACGCCGCGTGGGACTACGCGCAGACCGGCGGCCGCGCCGGCGCCGGGCGCTGCATCGTCGAGGGCTTCATCGACTTCGAATACGAGATCACCCTGCTGACCGTGCGCCATGCCGGCGGCATTTCGTTCTGCAAGCCGGTCGGGCACTGGCAGAAGGACGGCGACTACCGCGAGAGCTGGCAGCCGCAGCCGATGTCGCCGCTGGCGCTGCAGCGCGCGCAGGACATCGCGAAGAAGATCACCGACGAACTGGGCGGCTGGGGCATCTTCGGCGTGGAACTGTTCGTGAAGGGCGGGGAAGTGTGGTTCAGCGAGGTATCGCCGCGCCCGCACGATACCGGCCTGGTCACGCTGATTTCGCAGGACCTGAGTGAATTCGCGCTGCACGCGCGCGCGATCCTCGGCCTGCCGATCCCGGACATCCGCCAGTACGGACCGTCGGCCTCGTGCGCGATGCTGGCCCACGGCCACGGCGTGCCGAAATTCTCGAACATCAACGCCGCACTGGCGAAGCCGGACACCGCGCTGCGCCTGTTCGGCAAGCCCAAGGTGGAAGGCCACCGCCGCGTCGGCGTGACCCTGGCGCGCGGCGAGAACGTCGACGTCGCGCGTGCGATCGCGCGCGATGCGGCGGCGGCGATCGGGATCGAACTGGAATGAGCCTTAACCTTCTCCCCATCGATGTAACCGACGGGGAGAGGGAGACATCGGATCAATCGGAGAAACGCATGAACGGAACCGCCGGCTACGCAGTCTTCTTCTTCCCGCAGGCGCTGGAAGCGCTGGGCGATGCGATCAGGCCCTACCTGACCGACCAGCCGCAGGGGCCGCACATCTTCTGCCAGGAGATCGACACCGGCGGCGCGTTCGTCGAGATGACGCTGGTGGGCAGGAACGATCAGGGACAGGAAGTGCAGGTCGAGTTGATGGTGCCCGGCAGCATGATCCGCATGATCGTGTCGGCGACGAACGAGACGGGATTCGGGTTCGGGCCGAGGGTGGCGACCCCCGCTGCGTGATGCGCCTCTTCTTGATTGTGATCGTCGCCGGCCCGCTGCTGTGTGGCTGCAGCAGACATGCCGGTAAAAGTCCGTTCGAGGCGGTTGATTCTGACGATGCTTCTGCACTCGGAGCGTATCTGGATGCGGGTGGAGATCCGAATGCAAAGGCCTCCAATGGGCAATCGCTCCTTTATGTCGCGACGGGACCGCATGGAGGTAAGAGTGTCCTTCGACTCTTGCTGAAGCGCGGAGCCGACCCGAACATCGGTGCGGGTGCATACACCCCGTTGATGAATGCTTCTTCGTGGTGCTGGCTTGATGGGGTGGAGCTCTTGGTTGAGGCCGGCGCGGATGTATCCGCACGCAACGAACATGGCGAAACCGCCATCGAAACGGCATGTCAGGGAGGCGATGGTCGCGAGAAGGTCATTGCCTATCTTCGTGAGCACAGCAATTAAGCAGGTAGGGCGGGTCAAGACCCGCCCTACGTTTCTACAACTCCTCGAACGGCCTCCAACCCCGCCCGTCGAACGCCTCCAGCGGCTTGAACCGCCGCTTGTAGTCCATCTTGCGGTGGCCGTCGATCCAGTAGCCCAGGTACAGGTGCTGGCGGCATTCGCGCTTGGCCCATTCGATCTGGCGCAGGATCGCCAGCGTGCCGAGGCTGTTGGCCTCGTAGTCCGGGTCGTAGAACGTGTATACCGCCGACAGCGCGTCCGGCAGCACGTCGGTCACCGCCACCGCGACCAGTTTCCCGTTGCCCTCCGCGCTGCGGTCGCGCAGCTCGAGGAAGCGCCCCTCCGACCAGGTGCCGATCAGGAACTGATCGAATTCCGCCGCGCCGTGCCCGTCCATGCCGCCGCCCTTGTGGCGCGCGTCCAGGTAGCGCTGGTACAGCGCCAGGTGTTCCTCGTTGCGTTCGGCCGCGACGATGCGGCCTTCGACATGCGCGTTGCGCGCGGCACAGCGGCGCTGGTTGCGGTCGGGCCTGAATTCGTCGACGGGAATCCGCACCGCCACGCAGGCGCGGCAATGCGGGCAATGCGGGCGGTAGACCAGGTCGCCGGAACGGCGGAAACCCCAGCCCAGCGCGGTCGGGTAGAACGACGCCAGCCGCGGGTCGCGCGGGTCCAGCACCAGGTCGCGCGCGGTGCGCTGCGGCCAGTAGCCGCACGGATGCTCGCCGGTGTGGAACAGGCGCAGGTCGTCGTGCGAGGCGTTGAAGTCGGTGCCCATGGCGGATTCCGGGCCTCAGGACCGGGCGGGAGTCGGGACCAGCATACTGCTGCGGGGCCGTCGCCGGGGTTGCGACTATCCGCCAACTGAACGACGCGGGCCGGGGGTCAACCGGCGCCGCACCGGCGCGTTTTCGTCGCCAGTGGCCGAACCGCGCCACGAAGACCGAGAGGCAAGACCCATGACCCGCAAGAATCTGCTCATGATGGCCGTGCTGGTGGCCCTGACCGGCGCCGGCGCGGCGTTCGCCGCCGAGCAGGCGGCCGACACCGCCAGGCCGGCCCGCGTGAAGATCGACGCCAACGGCGACGGCTTCATCGACAAGGCCGAGGCGGCCAAGTTCCCGCGCCTGGCGGAGAAGTTCGACCAGCTGGACAAGAACAAGGACGGCAAGCTGTCGCAGGAAGAGCGCCCGATGCGCGGCCACGGCCGCGACCACATGGGCCGGCACGGCCCGCGCGGCGAAGGCGGCTTCATTGGCAAGCTCGACGCGAACGGCGACGGCAAGATCAGCCGCGACGAAGCCAAGGCCAGCGAACGCTTCGCTGCGCGCTTCGACACCGTCGACGCCAACAAGGACGGTTTCGTCGACAAGGCCGATTTCGAGCTGCGCATGAAGCAGCACCGCGACGAGATGTTCGCCCGGGCCGACACGAACAAGGACGGCGTGCTGAGCAAGGCCGAGTTCGACGCGATCAGGCCGATGGGCCCGCGTGGCGACGGCCCGGGCTTCGGTCCGCATGGCGGCCACCGCATGCCGCCGCCGGACGAGGCGCCGAAGCGCTAATCGCTGCAACCACCGGAGAAGCCCGCGGCGACGCGGGCTTCTTTTTTCGTCGCGGGGCTATTGTCCCGCCGGCACGATCCGCACCCGCATTTCCTCTTCGGCGGGCGGTTGCGGCGCCGGCTGCGGCGACGGTTTGCGCTGCAGCCAGATGAACATCGCCACGGCGGCGATGATCACCAGCAGCATGATGCGGATGCGCCAGGCCCACGGGCGGTGCGGCGCCGCTTCCTCGTCCCGTTCGGCGAACACGTAATTGCCGCGCTGGTCGGGACGGGTGCTGTCGAGCAGGCCGGCCTCGCGCAGGATCTCGCGTGCGCGCGGCTGGTCTTCGGCGCGGCGCACCCACAGCGACGGTTGCCGGTTGGCCGCGACCGGTTCGGTATAGCTGAACTGCCCGCCGCGCTTGCTCTGGTACGAGCGGCCGTTGCGGATCGCCACCTCGATGCCGGCGTCGCCGAGCAGCTTGGCCACGCCCTCGACGGTTTCGATGCGCTGGCTGGTGAAGACCTGGCGCATCTCATTTCCCCGTTGGCGGCGTCACGCGGATCAGGCCTTCCTGCATGGTGCTGGCCACCAGCCGGCCCGTGCGGTCGAAGATCTGCCCGTGCGCCAGCCCGCGCGAATTCTGCGCGCTGGGGCTGTCGATGGAATACAGCAGCCACTCGTCGGCGCGGAACGGGCGGTGGAACCACAGCGCATGGTCCAGCGAGGCCATCTGTACGCCGGGCTGGTAGTAGCTGATGCCGTGCGGGAAAGTCGCGGTGCCGAGCAGGTGGAAATCGGAGGCGTAGGCGAGCAGGGCACGATGCAGTTCCGGCGCGTCGCCGACCGGTTCGCCCAGGCGGAACCACACCTGCTGGAACGGCGGCTGCCTGGCCGGGTTCAATTCGTCGCGCGGATGCACGCGGCGGAATTCGAACGGGCCGCTGCGCGACATCCAGCGCTGGATCTTCGGCGGCAGCTTGGCCAGCGCCTCGGGCGACACCTGGGTGGGCGGCACGTCTTCCGGCATCGGCGTTTCCGGCATCGTCGCCTGGTGTTCGGCGCCGGGCTCGTCGGCCTGGAACGAGGCCGCGCAGAAGAAGATCACCTTGCCGTGCTGGATCGCGGTGACGCGGCGCACCGAGAAGCTGCCGCCGTCGCGGGTGCGGTCGACGTTGTAGACGATCGGCGCGTCGATGTCGCCGGCGCGCAGGAAGTAGGCGTGCAGCGAGTGCGACAGGCGGCCGCTGGCCGGATCCATGGTCGCCTGCGCGGCCGACAGCGCCTGCCCCAGCACCTGCCCGCCGAACACGTACTTGGTGCCGATGTCGCGGCTCTGGCCGCGGAACAGGTCGTCCTCCAGCCGCTCCAGCGACAGCAGTTCGATCAGTTCGGAGGCGACGGGTTCGGGGGCGGGGGACAAGGCGCGGTACCAGCGTGGGATTGGCGAATTATACCGGGCACACGAACCCTCCTTTCTCTCTCCCGCGGGCGGGGGAGGGGCTGTCCGGGGCGTTTCAGGGAACCAGGCGTTCCAGGTTCACGTCCCGCAACACCTTCTCCCACGGGAACAGCGGGCCGGGATCGAGCTTGCGCTTCACCTTCAGCGAAGGGTCGTCGCTGGCAGGCACTTCCTCGCGGTCCAGGTCTTCGTGGCCTGCGATGTGGCGCAGCGTCGGGATGCGCAGTTGCAGGCTGTGCAGCAAGCCGACCAGCGCCCCGACCTGCGCGTCGGCGTATGGCTCGCTCATCCGCTGGCTGCCGGATGCCAGCCAGTCCGGCCAGCGCCCGGTGTTGACCAGTTCGATGCCGATGGCGCGTTCGTTGTAGCCGCGCACGTGGTGGGCGATGCAGGTCGGTTCGACGTAGCGGTGCACGCTGCCGTCGCGGTCGATGTAGTAGTGGCCGCTGTTGCCGGTGCCGGAATCGTAGAGGATGCGTTCGCCGTATTCGCGCGCGGTGGCCAGGTCCGGCAGTTCGGTGCAGTGGATCACCACCAGGTCGATCCGCTCCAGCGGCCGGGTCTGCAGCTTCGATTCGTACGGCAGCGGTTCGACGATCATGGGTGGGCGATATTGTGGGGAGCGGGGGCGAACAGCTGCCCGGATGCTAGCATTTGCGCCTGCGCAACGAACGAGGAATCCCGCCGGCATGCCCCGCGGCCACTGCATCCTTTCCCACGGCTTCGAAAGCGGCCCCGACGCGACCAAGGTCACCGCGCTGGCCGAGGTCGCCGAAAGGCTCGGCTGGAGCCACGAACGCCCCGACTACACCGACCTGGACGCGCGCCGCGAGGTCAGCGACCTGGGCGATGTGTACGCGCGGCTGGAGCGCCTGCGCGCGCTTGCCGAAGCCGCCGCGGCACGCGGGCCGCTGGTGCTGGCCGGGTCCAGCCTGGGCGCGTGGATCTCCGCGCAGGCGTCGTTGCAGGTGCCGGTGAAGGGACTGTTCCTGATGGCGCCGCCGGTGCAGATGGGGCCGGCGCCGGCGCTGCAGGCCGCCGACGTGCCGACCAGCATCATCCACGGCTGGGACGACGAGCTGATTCCGGTCGCCGAAGTCGTGCAGTGGGCGCAGCCGCGACGCGCGCGGCTGCTGCTGGTCGACGATACCCATCGCCTGTCCGACCATGTCGCCGCTTCGGCGGAAGCGTTCGCGGAATTGCTGGGTCGCCTGTGAAATTCTTCGTCTCCTGCGCCAAGGGCCTGGAATACCTGCTCGCCGACGAGCTGCTCGCGCTCGGCGCGGAGAAAGCCAGCGCCACCATCGCCGGCGCCAACGCCGAAGGCGAACAGGCCGACGCGCAGCGCGCGGTGCTGTGGTCGCGGCTCGCGTCGCGGGTACTGTGGCCGATCGCCGAATTCGACTGCCCCGACGAGCAGGCACTGTACGACGGCGCGATGGAAGTGAACTGGCAGAAGCATCTGTCGGCGGACCTGAGCCTGGCGATCGACGCGCACGTGTCCGGCGAGGCGATCACCCATTCGCGCTTCGCGGCGCAGAAGGTCAAGGACGCGATCGTCGACCAGTTCCGCAATTTCGCGCTGCCGCGCCCGTCGGTCGACGTCGAGAACCCGGACGTGCGCATCAATCTGTCCCTGCGCAAGGGCAGGGCGACGCTGTCGATCGACCTGTCCGGCGGGCCGATGCACCGGCGCGGCTGGCGCAGGGAGCAGAACGAGGCGCCGCTGAAGGAGAACCTGGCCGCCGCGGTGCTGATGCGCGGCGGCTGGCCAAAGCCCTACCACGACGGCGGCGCGCTGCTCGATCCGATGTGCGGCAGCGGCACCCTGCTGATCGAAGGCGCGCTGATGGCCGCCGACGTCGCGCCCGGATTGCAGCGACACGAGAACCGCCTGCCGACGCGCTGGCTGGGCTTCGATGCGAAGGCGTGGCGCGACCTGTTCGCCGACGCCGTGGCGCGCGAGCAGGCGGGGCGCGCGGCGCTGAAGCCGGTGTTCTTCGGCAGCGACCTCGACCCGCGCGCGATCCGCGGCGCGAAGGAGAACGCGGTGCTTGCCGGTCTCGCCGGGCAGTTGCGGTTCGAGGTGCGCGATGTGGCGAAGCTCGAGGCATTGCCGGTCGAACGCGGCCTGGTGGCGTGCAATCCGCCGTACGACGAACGCCTTGCCGCCGACGCCGCGCTGTACCGCCTGCTCGGCGATGCGCTGAAGCGCGCGGTGCCGGGCTGGCGCGCAAGCCTCTTGTGCGGCAACGAGGAACTCGCCTTCGCCACCGGCCTGCGCGCGGCGAAGAAGTACCAGCTGTTCAACGGCGCGATCGAGTGCGCGCTGATCGTCTGCGATCCGGTCGCGTCGCCGGCCCGCGCCGACGCCGCGCCGCGCGAGCTTTCCGAAGGCGCGCAGATGGTCGCCAACCGCCTGCGCAAGAACCTGAAGAAGCTGAAGTCGTGGCGCGGACGCGAAGGCGTGACCTGCTACCGCGCCTACGATGCCGACTTGCCCGAGTACGCGGCGGCCATCGACGTCTATGCCGAGGACGGCGGCGAGGGCCGTACTTTCCTCCACGTGCAGGAATACGCGGCGCCGGCGTCGATCCCCGAGGCCGACGTGCGCCGCCGTTTCGGCGAATTGCTCGCGGCCGCGCGCGAGGTCTTCGAGGTGCCGAAGGAACGGGTCGCGATCAAGTCGCGGGCGCGCGGCAAGGGCGGTTCCAAGTACGGCCGGTTCGGCGAGCGCGACGAGTTCATCGTGGTGCGCGAGTCGGGGGCGAAGCTGAAGGTCAACCTGTTCGACTACCTCGACACCGGCCTGTTCCTCGACCATCGCCCGCTGCGCGTGCGGATGGCGGAGGAGGCGAAGGGCAAGCGCTTCCTCAACCTGTTCTGCTACACCGGCGTGGCCAGCGTGCAGGCGGCGGTGGCCGGCGCGGCGCAGACCACCAGCGTCGACCTGTCGGCGACGTACCTGCAGTGGTGCGCGGACAACCTGGCGCTGAACGGCGTCGGCGGCGCGGCGCACCGGCTGGTGCAGGCCGACGCGGTGCGCTGGCTGGAAGCCGAGCGCGGCGAATACGACGTCGTGTTCTGCGACCCGCCGACATTCTCGAACTCCAAGCGCGCCGACGACTTCGACGTGCAGGCCGAACACCTGCGCCTGCTGCGCGCGGCGGTGGCGCGGCTGGCGCCGGGCGGCGTGCTGTACTTCAGCAACAACTTCCGCCGTTTCAGGCTGGACGAAGCCGGCGTCGCCGCGTTCGCGAACTGCGAGGAGATCACCGCGCAGACCATTCCCCCGGATTTCGAACGCAATCCGCGCATCCACCGCGCCTGGCGGCTGCGACGCCGGTAGGGGCGCGGCGTCGGTACGAAGGGCCGGGCATGGCGCGTCGCGCCCCTATGCCGTCGATTGCCCGCGCAACTTCGCGGCCCGCGCCACCACCGGCGGCGGCGCGATTTCTTCCGGCACCTGCAGCAGCCGCAACCGCCGCAGCCACTGGCCGACGCGGCCCGAGCCGGTCAACGCGACCACCGGGATCGACAGCACCATCCCGGCGATGACCGGCGACATCCACGCCGCGATCCGCGGCGAGACCATCCACGCCAGGATGCCGACGAAGACCCCGAACAGGGTCAGTCCGCCGTAACGGCGCGCCAGGCTGGCGAACGGCACGCTGCCGTCGTCGCGGCGCTGCGCTTCCCACCCGGAGTCCTTGCCGGCCAGCACCTCGGCCAGGCCGCGCGTCTGCACGTACATGGTGATCGGCGCCATCAGCGCCGCCATCAGCGTTTCCAGCACCACGCTCGTGAGGCAGCGCAACGCGCCGCCGCAGCCGCGGCGCAGGCGGAGGTAGGTGCAGGTGGCGAGGAAGCCGAGCGCCTTGGGCGCCAGCAGCACCGACAGGGTGAACGCGAACACCCACAGCAGGCGCTGCGTGTCGCCGGTCTGCAGCACCGCGCCCGACGTCGCGGACAGGCGCGCCTGCAACGGGATCGCCAGGCCGGCCAGCATCGACATGCCCCACAGGAAGGCGGTGAAGTAATGGGCGATGCCCAAGCCCAGGTGCAGGCGGCTGAGCCAGTGCAATCCCTTCGCGCCGATCACGCCGCCGTGCTGCAGGTTGCCCTGGCACCAGCGGCGGTCGCGCACCAGCATGTCGGTCAGCGACGGCGGGCCTTCTTCGTAGCTGCCGGACAGGCCCGGCGCCATGTGCAGCGCCCAGCCGCCGCGGCGCAGCAGCGCGGCTTCGACGAAGTCGTGGCTGAGCACGTTGCCGGCGAACGGCTTGCGCCCCCGTAGTTCCGGCAGGCCGGCGTTCGCGGCGAACGCGGCGGTGCGGATGATCGCGTTGTGGCCCCAGTAGTTGCCCTCGGCGCCGTGCCACCAGGCGATGCCGTAGGCCATCACCGGCCCGTACACGCGCCCGGCGAACTGCTGCATGCGCGCGAACGGCGTGCGCCCGTTGACGATGACCGGCAGCGACTGGACCAGCGCGACGCCCGGGTTGCGCTCCAGCGCCGCGGCCAGGCGCACGATGGTGCGCCCGCTCATCAGGCTGTCGGCGTCGAGGATCAGGAAATGCGGATAGGCGCCGCCGAAGCGCCGCACCCACTCGGCGACGTTGCCGGCCTTGCGTTCGACGTTGTTGTCGCGCCGGCGGTAATAGACGCGGAAGCCGTCGCCGAGGCGTTCGCGGAAGGCGAGGAAGGCGGCTTCTTCCGCCGATTGCAATGCCGCGCGGTTGGTGTCGCTGAGCACGAAGAAATCGAACCTGTGCGCCTGCCCGGTGGCGGCGACCGATTCGCAGACCGCCTGCAGGCCGGCGAGCAGGCGCTGCGGATCCTCGTTGTAGGTGGGCATCAGCAGCGCGGTGCGGGTGGACAGCTCCGGCAGCGGGTCGTCGCTGCGGATGCCCAGCGAATTGACGTCGCGGCGGAGCAGTACCAGGAAGAAACCGGCCAGGGTGCTGGTGAAACTGAGCGCGACCCAGCCGAACAGGGCGGCGAACAGCGCCAGCAGCACCGCTTCCGACGCCATCAGGCCGCCGTCGCGCAGAGCCCACCAGACCTGCCAGGTGGCGGCCAGGGTCAGCAGCGCCGCGCCGCCGATCACCAGCGCGCGGCGCAGTCCGATGCCGCGCGGCGACGTCGGCAGCCGGCGCGGCGACAGCCGGCCTTCGTGCAGCGCCTGCACCGGCATCGCCAGCGGCGCTTCCGCCGGCAGCCAGTCCATTTCCGCGATGGGCGCTTCCCGTGCGCGCCTCGCCACCGCCGCCGCGGTCATGCGAGCCACCGCGACAGCCAGGTTTCCGACAGCGGCCGTCCCGCGTCGTCGACGAGGCGCGCGCGCAGTTCCGCCACCTTCGCTTCGCCCGGGACGAATTCGAAGCTCATCCGCCAGGTGCCGTTCTGGGCGACGCGGTAGGCGACGATGTTGCGCAGTTCGCCGGCCGAGGCGGAGGCGTCGACCACCGGTTCCGCGTTCGCGGCCATCGCATCGAGGCGACCGCCGTCCAGGTCGACCACGTACAGGCGCGCGCCGTCGCGGCTGCCGGCGCGGGTCGCGGCCACGCGGGCCAGCCCGGCCTGCCATGCGTGGTCGGCGCACCAGTGCAGGCGATAGCGCCAATGGTGCTCGCGGCCGGCGGCGAGCGGCTGGCGCGGGCGCCAGAACGCGACGATGTTGTCGTGGTATTCGTCGCCGGTCGGCAGCTCGACCAGGTGCACTTCGCCGTCGCCCCAGTCGCCCAGCGGTTCGACCCACGCGCTCGGCCGCCGCTCGTAGCGCGCTTCGGCGTCCTGGTAGTCGGCGAAGTCGCGCTTGCGCTGCATCAGGCCGAAGCCGCGCGGGTTGCGGTCCTGGAAACCGCTGTGCTGGATCGTGGCCGGGTTGTTCAACGGCCGCCACGCCTGTTCGCCGCCGCCGTTGAGCAGGGCCAGGCCGTCGGAATCGTGCACGGCGGGGCGGAAATCGTCGACGCCGGCGCGGTCGGCGGCGTCGAATTCGTACATGCTGGTCAGCGCGGCGATGCCGGCGTTGCGCAGATCCGCGCGCGGATACAGGCGCGCGTCGATCTCCATCACGGTCTCCGCGCCGGGCACGACCGCGAAGCGGTAGGCGCCGGCGACGCTGGGGCTGTCGAGCAGCGCGTGCACGACGATGCGGTCGGCGCCGGGCGCGGGCTTTTCCAGCCAGAACGCCTTGAACAGCGGGAATTCCTCCGGGCCGGGATCGCCGCTGCCCAGCGCGAGGCCGCGCGCGGACAGGCCGTAGGCGAGGCCGCGCGCCAGCCCGCGGAAATAGCTGGCGCCGAGGAACACGAACAGTTCGTCGAAAACCTCCGGATGGTTCAGCGGCGCGTGCACGCGGAATCCGGCGAAGCCCAGCGACGGCTCTTCCTGCGCGCGCGACCCGCCGAAGTCGAACATGTCGGGGCGGTAGCGCAACGGCGTCGCGCGCCCGCCCTCGACGACGTGGATGTCGATGCGTTCCTTGAACAGGAAACCGCGGTGGAAGAACTGCGCCTGGAACGGCAGGCCCGTGCCGCGCCACAGCGCCGCTTCGGGGCGGAAGCGCAATGCGCGGTACTGGTCGTAACCGATCTTCTCCAGCCACCCGGGCAAGCTGCGGTCCGGCGGCGCGTAGGCGCGCGCGGCGAGTTCGCGCGCCAGTCCGGGTACGGTGTCGTCGTCGAACGCGGCGGCGGCCGCGCAGGACGCATGCGGCACGGCGAGCAGTGCGCCCAGCGGCAGGGCCGCGCCCATCTGGAGGAATTGCCTTCGCCGCACGGCGGCTCCGTCGGTGGTCAACAAGCGGCCGAATATATCCACCGCGCCGGCACGGGAATGTGTAGGCCGGATCAATGCCGCCGCGGCTTTGCGTTTTCGTAACGAAACGGTTGCTAGCGTGGGGAAAAACCGGAGCCCGCATGAGCGTCATTTCCGCCTGCGAAAGCCAGCGCCGCACGCGCTGGAAATTCTTCCGCCAATGGCTGATGCACCCGCGCAGCGTGGCATCGGTGACCCCGTCCAGCCCGGAGCTGGCGGCGGCGATGCTGGCCGAGCTGCCGCCGGGCACGCGACGCGTGATCGAACTGGGCGGCGGCACCGGGGTCTTCACCGAAGCGGCGCTGGCGCACGGCATTGCCGGCGAAGCGCTGCTGGTGCTGGAACTGAACCGCGACCTGGCCCGGCACCTGCAGGGGCGTTTCCCGGGTGTGCGCGTGGTGCGCGGCGATGCCCGCGAACTGCCGATGCTGGCGGAAGCGGACGGCTACCTGCAGGGCGGCCCGGCCGACGCGGTGCTGTCGGGCCTGGGCATCCTGTCGATGGAGCGTTCGACGCAGCGACGGATCGTGGCGTCGGCGTTCGAATGCCTGCGCGAGGGCGGGCGCTTCGTGCAGTTCACCTACGGCCCGCGCGCGCCGGTGTCGGAGCGGGTGGTGGCGGAACTGGGATTGAAGGTGCGCCGCGGCGAATTCGTGTTGCGCAACGTGCCGCCGGCGACGGTGTACGTGTACGAAAGGCAGCGGAGAGAAGTGAGCGGAGAGAAGTGAGCGGAGGAGTCCGCTTCCGCCCGCTCCTCGCTCCCCTCCACGCGTTCCTCGCTGTTACGCAGCCAGCGCTTCCAACGCCGGCACGTACGCGTAGCCGAGGTCGTCGGCCACCGCCTTGTAGGTGATCTTGCCGGCGTGCACGTTCAGGCCGTTGCGCAGGTGCTCGTCGTCCAGCAGCGCCTGCTTCGCGCCCTTGTTCGCCAGTTGCACCGCGAACGGCAGGGTGGCGTTGGTCAGGGCGAAGGTCGAGGTGCGGGCGACGCCGCCGGGCATGTTGGCCACGCAGTAGTGGATGATGCCGTCGACCTCGTAGGTCGGGTTCTGGTGCGTGGTCGGCTTCGAGGTCTCGAAGCAGCCGCCCTGGTCGATCGCCACGTCGACCAGCACCGAGCCGGGGCGCATCAGCTTGAGCTGCTCGCGCGACACCAGCTTCGGCGCCGCCGCGCCGGGGATCAGCACCGCGCCGATCACCAGGTCGGTGTACGGCAGGCGCTCCTCGATCGCATCGCGGGTCGAATAGATCGTGGTCAGCTTGTCGCCGTACAGTTCGTCGAGGTATTTCAGCCGGTCCAGCGAGCGGTCGAGGATGGTGACGTGCGCGTTCATGCCCATCGCCATGCGCGCGGCGTTGATGCCGACCACGCCGCCGCCGATCACCAGCACCTCGGCCGGTTTCACCCCCGGCACGCCGCCGAGCAGCACGCCCGAACCGCCCTGCGCCTTCTCCAGCGCGTGCGCGCCGGCCTGGATCGACATGCGACCGGCGACCTCGCTCATCGGCGCCAGCAGCGGCAGGCCGCCCTTGCGGTCGGTGACGGTTTCGTAGGCGATGCAGGTGGCGCCGGACTTCACCAGCGCCTTGGTCTGTTCCGGATCGGGCGCCAGGTGCAGGTAGGTGTAGAGGACCTGGCCGGGGCGCAGCATCGCGCATTCGTTCGGCTGCGGTTCCTTGACCTTGATGACCATGTCGGCGCGCTGGAAGATTTCCTCCGGCGTGTCGACGATCTGCGCGCCGGCCTTGACGTACTGCTCGTCGGCCAGGCCGATGGCCTTGCCGCCGTCGCGCTGGACGATGACCTGGTGGCCGTTGGCGACCAGTTCGCGCGCGCCGGCCGGGGTCAGGCCGATGCGGTATTCGTGGTTCTTGATTTCCTTGGGGACGCCGACAAGCATTTTTCTCTCCGGGGTGCGATGCGGCCTCGCGCGTGGGGAGCGCTGCGGCAAGGGACGAAGGCGTTGATTTTAACTGAAACTACCGTCAGGAAACCGCGCGCAGGCTGGCGGCCAGGCGTTCGAAGATTTGGTCGATGTGCGCCTTCCCGACGATCAGCGGCGGCGACAGGGCGATCACGTCGCCGGTCACCCGGGTCAGCAGGTCCTGCTGGTTGAAGGCGTTGGCGAACACGTCGTAGCCGCGGCTGCCGGGCGCGCCCTCGCGCGGGGCCAGTTCGATCGCGCCGATCAGGCCGTAGTTGCGCAGGTCGACGACGTGCGGCAGGCCCTTCAGCGAATGCAGGCCCTGCTGCCAGTAGTCGCCTAGTTCGATCGCCTTCCCGAACAGGCCTTCCTCCTCGTAGGTGTCCAGCGTGGCCAGCGCGGCGGCGCAGGCCAGCGGGTGGCCGGAGTAGGTGTAGCCGTGGAACAGGTCGATGGCGTTGTCCGGGCCCTGCATGAACGCGTCGAAGATCGAATCGGAAACGAACACCGCGCCCATCGGCACGCAGCCGTTGGTGATGCCCTTGGCCGCGGTGATCATGTCCGGCTGCACGCCGAAGCGCTGCGCGGCGAACGGCTTGCCGACGCGGCCGAAGCCGGTGATGACCTCGTCGAAGATCAGCAGGATGCCGTGCTTCGTGCAGATTTCGCGCAGCCGCTGCAGGTAGCCCTCCGGCGGCAGGATCACGCCGGCCGAGCCGGAGATCGGTTCGACGATCACGGCGGCGATCGTCGAAGCGTCGTACAGCGCGATCTGCCGTTCCAGGTCCTCGGCCAGTTCGACGCCGTGCTTCGGCAGGCCCTGCGAGAACGCGTTGCGCGACAGGTCCAGGGTGTGGCGGATGTGCGACACCGCCGGCAGCCCGGGGCCGAACCACTTGCGGTTGTTCGGCAGGCCGCCCAGCGAAATGCCGCCGAAGCCGACGCCGTGGTAGGCCTTCTCGCGGCCGATGAAGCGGGTGCGCTGGCCTTCGCCGCGCACGCGGTGGTAGGCCAGCGCGATCTTCAGCGCGCTGTCGACCGCCTCGGAACCGGAATTGGCGAAGAAGGCATGGTTGAGGTCGCCGGGGGTGATCTTCTTCAGGCGCTCGGCCAGGATGAACGGCAGCGGCGAACTCATCGAGAAGTTCGGCGCGAAGTCGAGGGTCCCGATCTGCTGCTTCACCGCCTCGACGATGCGCGGCCGCGCGTGGCCGGCGTTGCAGCACCACAGGCCGGCGGTGGCGTCGAGGATCTCGCGGCCGTCGACCGACTTGTAATGCATGCCGGAAGCGGAAGCGAGCAGGCGCGGCTTCTGCTTGAACAGCTTGTTGGCGGTGAACGGCATCCAGAACGCGTCCAGCGATTCCGGCGCCTGTTGCGACTGCGCGGCGTAGTGCTCGGCCAGGGCGCTGCGGGAGGAAGAAGAATCGGCGCTCACGAGCGGCTCCTGGACGGTTCGGTTGTGGCCGGCAAAGCTTAGCGTGTTGAAAAAACTTTACAACTCGGGACGAAGGGGTTCCCTTGCAGCGGCGCGCGCCGGCGCGGCCTCGGACCCTGCAATCCGCCGGATTGCCCGCGGAGGGCCGGGTTCTACGGTCGCACCTAGGTGCGCTCCTGCAAAAACAAGGGCTTGCGGAATTGACCCCGACTGCCCGGGATGTAAAGTATCCGCAACACGACAACTGCATCCGGGAACGACAGATGGACATAGGCGCCCGCCTGCAACGGGTACGCATGGCCAAGGACCTGAGCCAGCGCGAGCTGGCCAAGCGGGTCGGGGTGACCAACAGCACCATCTCGCTGATCGAACAGAACAAGGTCAGCCCGTCGGTCAGCTCGCTGAAGAAGGTGCTGGACGGCATTCCCATTTCGCTGGCCGATTTCTTCACCCTCGACCTCGACGCCGGCCCGCCCGACAGCCCGTTCTACGGTGCCGGGGAACTGCCCGACGTGGGCAGCAACGGCCTGCATTACTTCCTGGTCGGCCAGCACCGCCCGCAGCGGCAGATGTGCATCCTGCGCGAGGTGATGCCGCCGGGCGGCGACACCGGCGACGCCATGCTCAGGCACGAAGGCGAGGAGGGCGGGGTGATCGTCCAGGGTGAAGTCGAGGTGACCGTCGGCGACCAGGTGCGCGTGCTGCGCGCGGGCGAGGCGTACTATTTCGAGAGCAAGGTGCCGCACCGTTTCCGCAACGTCGGCGACGGCGAAGCGGTGATCGTCAGCGCGAACACGCCGGCGACGTTTTGACGTTGCCATTCCCGCTTTCGCGGAAAGGCGATCAAGAAATCATCGAGGTTACGACCGTGAACCCTCCACGCACCCGCGATTACTGGCAAACGCTCGCCGACGGCCTCGACATCCGCACGCAGGCCTTCATCGACGGCAAGTACGTCGACGCCGCCGGCGGCAAGACCTTCGACTGCATCAGCCCGATCGACGGCCGCTCGCTCGGCGAGGTCGCCGAATGCGGCGCCGAGGACGTGGAACGCGCGGTCAAGGCGGCGCGGCGCAGCTTCGAATCCGGCGCGTGGTCGCAGGCCAAGCCGTTCAAGCGCAAGAAGGTGCTGCAGAAGTTCGCGCAGCTGGTCGAGGAGCACATCGACGAACTCGCGCTGCTCGAGACCCTCGACATGGGCAAGCCGATCGGCGACGCCACCGGCTACGACGCGCCGGCGGTGGCGCGCTGCCTGGCGTGGAGCGGCGAGGCCATCGACAAGGTTTACGGCGAGGTCGCACCGACCGGGCCGGGCGAACTGGGCATGGTCACGCGCGAGCCGCTGGGCGTGGTCGGCGCGATCGTGCCGTGGAATTTCCCGATGGTGATGGCGGCGTGGAAGATCGCGCCGGCGCTGGCCTGCGGCAATTCGGTGATCCTGAAGCCGTCGGAGAAGTCGCCGCTGACCGCGCTGCGCCTGGCCGGCCTGGCCGCGGAGGCGGGCATTCCCGACGGCGTGTTCAACGTGCTGCCCGGCTTCGGCAGGGAAGTCGGCGAGCCGCTGGCGCTGCACATGGGCGTGGACGGGCTGGTGTTCACCGGTTCCACCGCGGTCGGCAAGCGCCTGCTGCAGTGCGCGGGCCTGTCGAACATGAAGCGTACCTACCTGGAATGCGGCGGCAAGAGCCCGAACATCGTCTTCGCCGATGCGCCCGACCTCGAGGCCGCGGCGCATTCGGCGGCCAGCGCGATCTTCTACAACCAGGGCGAGGTCTGCACCGCGGCGTCGCGCCTGCTGGTGGAGCGTTCGATCAAGGACGATTTCGTCGCCCGCGTGGTCGAGGCCGGGCGCAGGATGCAGCCGCGGCACCCGCTGGAACCGGGCGCGGCGATGGGCGCGATGGTCGACGAGGCGCAGACCGAGCGCGTGCTCGGCTACATCCGGAAGGGCCTGGACGAAGGCGCGCGCCTTGCCCTCGGCGGCAAGCGCGCCGACGTGGTCGCCGGCGGCTGCTACATCGAGCCGACCGTGTTCGACGACGTCAGGCACGGGCAGACGATCTCGCGCGAGGAAATCTTCGGCCCGGTGCTGGCGGTAATCGCGTTCGACGGCGAGGAAGAGGCGCTGCGCATCGCCAACGACAGCGATTACGGCCTGGCCGCGGCGGTGTGGACCCGCGACATCTCGCGCGCGCATCGCATCGCCCGCAAGCTGCGCGCCGGAAGTGTCTGGATCAACTACTGGGACGGCGGCGACATGACCGCGCCGTTCGGCGGCTACAAGCAGTCCGGCAACGGCCGCGACAAGTCGCTGCACGCATTCGAGAAGTACACCGAGGTCAAGGCGACCTGGATCAACCTCGAAGCGTGATGCTGCCGTAGAGCGGGGCTTGCCCCGCTGCCTTTGCTCTGTGGCGACGCGACGAAAGACAGCGGGGCAGGCCCTGCTCTACAAAGGCGCGGCGAATCTGCCAGAATCGCGCGACTCCGACCGATCACGACCCGATGAGCGCCACTACCGTCGCCGCCCCGACCGCTAATTCCCCCGGCCGCGTGCTGTTCGCCAGCCTGATCGGCACCACCATCGAGTTCTTCGACTTCTACATCTACGCCACCGCGGCGGTGATCGTCTTTCCGCAGCTGTTCTTCCCGAAAAGCGACCCGACCACCGCGACCCTGCAGTCGTTCGCGACCTTCGCGCTGGCGTTCATCGCGCGGCCGGTCGGTTCGGCGCTGTTCGGGCACTTCGGCGACCGCATCGGACGCAAGGCCACGCTGGTCGCGGCGCTGTTGACGATGGGGCTGTCGACGGTCGCCATCGGCCTGCTGCCGACCTACGCGCAGATCGGCGTCGCCGCGCCGGCACTGCTGGCGCTGTGCCGGCTGGGGCAGGGCATCGGCCTGGGCGGCGAATGGGGTGGCGCGGTGCTGCTGGCGACCGAGAATGCGCCGCCGGGCAAGCGCGCGTGGTACGGCATGTTCCCGCAGCTCGGCGCGCCGATCGGCTTCCTGTGCTCGACCGGCGTGTTCGTGCTGCTGACCGAGCTGGTCAGCGACGAACAATTCCTCGCCTGGGCCTGGCGCATCCCGTTCCTGGCATCGGCGGTCCTGGTGCTGGTCGGCCTGTGGGTGCGGCTGCGGATCGCCGAGACGCCGGCGTTCCGGCAGGCGATGGAACGCGAGGAACGCGTGCGCGTGCCGATCGCCGACGTGCTGGCGAAATACCCGGGGCGCCTGGTCGCCGGCACTTTCGGCCTCATCGCCACCTTCGTGCTGTTCTACCTGATGACCGTGTTCGCGCTGAGCTGGGGCACCACGAAACTCGGTTTCGACCGCGAGCGGTTCCTGCTGCTGCAGATGGCCGGCGTGCTGTTCTTCGCGTTCACCATCCCGCTGTCGGCGGTGTACGCCGACCGCTTCGGCCGGCGCAACGCGATGATCGTCGCGACCGTGCTGATCATCGCCTTCGGCTTCCTGTTCGCGCCATTGTTCGGCGAGGGCGCGGGCAGCGCCAGCGCGTTCGTCTTCCTTGCCCTCGGCCTCGGTGCGATGGGCCTGACCTACGGGCCGTGCGGGACCACGCTGTCGGAAATGTTCCCGACCCGGGTGCGCTACACCGGCGCGTCGCTGGCGTTCAACCTGGCCGGCATCCTCGGCGCCTCGTTCGCGCCGTACATCGCCACCAGGCTCGGCGAGAAGTACGGCATCGCCGCGGTCGGCTGGTACCTCGCGGCGATGGCGACGCTGACCCTGCTCGCGCTGCTGTTCGTGCCAAGGTCGTCCCAGCCCGATTGAGCCTTCCCGCGGAGGATCGCCGTGGCCGGTTCAGTGGAACAGCCGCTTGACCGTGCGCGACAACCAGCCGCCTTCCTGGTGCACGTGGATGAAGCGGTTCAGGTGCTGCTTGACCGATTCCGCGTAGGCCTTGTCGTCGCTGCGGATGTGGTTGAACAGCCAGCGCGACAGCAGGCTCTTCAGTTCGTCGGCGACGTCCTCGCCGGCGCGGAAACGCAGCTGGTACTCGCCGACGCGCTTGGTGAAGATCTCGTGCACGCGCTTGTGCGCCGCGCTGAAGGGATAGCCGGCTTCCTCCATCAGCTCTTCCTCGAAGGCGAAGTGCGACAGCGTGTAGTCGACCAGTTCGTCGATCACGTCGCCGACCACCGCATTGCTGTGCCCCATCTGCGCGGCGTGCAGCTGGTTGATCATGTCGACGATGCGCCGGTGCTGGCCGTCGATGATGTCGATGCCGGTGTCCAGGTTGTCCTGCCAGATGAGCAAAGCCATGAGTTCCCCTTCGCGCGCGTGCTCCGCGCATCAAGTAGCGAAGGGAAGTCTCGGCCCGGCGCATGCCGGGCGCATTGATCGGGATCAATCGCGCGGTGCGATGCGGTCAGCCGGGTAGCCGTTGTCCGAGCGACGCGATCCGCGCCCAGGGATCCGTGCGCAGGCGGGAAGCGCGCCGCATCGCGCCGGCCAGGTCGTAGTGGTCGCCGCCGCGGGTCGCACCGAGTTCTTCCCAGCGCAGCGGCATGGCCACCGGCGCGCCGTCTCGGGCGCGCAACGACCAGCCGGCGATGCTGGTCGCGCTGCGGTAGTTGCGCAGCCAGTCGATGAAGATGCGGCCGCGGCGCAGGTGCTTCGGCGCGCTGGCGACGTAGCGGTCCGGGTGGCGTTCCGCCAGCCCGCGCGGTGCGTTCGCAGAAATCCTTGGCCTGCGCCCAGTCCGGGCCGGCATCGAACGGCGCGACCACGTGCACGCCCTTGCCGCCGGTCAGGCGCACGCAGCTCTCCAGTCCGTTGCGGCGCAGGCTCGCGCGGATCTCGCGCGCGGCGGCAACGACGGCGGGCCAGGCGACGCCGGGGCCGGGGTCGAGGTCGAAGACCAGCCGGTCCGGCCGGTCCGGCGTTTCCGCGTGCGCGCCCCAGGCATGCAGTTCGATGGCGCCGATGCGCACCAGTTCGAGCAGGCCGCGCAGGTCGTCGATGTACAAGTAGGGCGCGACGCCGCCGTCCTTTTCGGCCAGCATCACGCTGCGGACGTGCTCGCCGATGCCCTTGCCGGGATGGCGCTGGAAGAAATGCGTGCCGCCGATGCCGTCGGGGCAGCGCAGCAGCGACAACGGACGGCCGGCGATCTCTGGCAGCAGGCGCGGCGCCACGGCATGGTAGTAGCGGGCCACGTCGCCACGCGTGATCGCGGTGCCCGGATAGACGATGCGCCCGGGTTTTTCGATGGCGACGCCTTCGATCAGCAGTGCCGCATCGTCGTTCATGCGCATCTCCCGGCAGGGATCCGGGCCATTTCACCACAATGCGTCGCGCAGCTTGTACCAGGCCATCGCCGCGACCAGCAGCGGCGTGCGCAGGGCGCGGCCGCCGGGGAAGGGGCGGTGCGGGATCTTCGCGAACAGGTCGAGGCGCTCGCTTTGCCCGCGGATCGCTTCGGCGATCAGCTTGCCGGCGAGGCCGGTGGCGATCACGCCATGGCCGCTGAAGCCCTGCGCGAACCACACGTTCGGTTCGATCCGCCCCCAGTGCGGTGCGCGGTTCAGCGAGATGTCGATCATGCCGCCCCACAGGTAGTCGAAATCGACGTCGTTCAATTGCGGGAACACGCGCTGCATGCGCCGGCGCATCACCCAGCGCAGGTTCGGCGGTTGCAGCGTCGAATAGCTGGCGCGGCCACCGAACAGCAGGCGGTGGTCCGCGCTCAGGCGAAAGTAATCCAGGGCCCAGTTGGTGTCGGCCACGGCCATGTCGTTGCGGATCAGCGAGCGTGCGCGTTCCTCGCCCAGCGGTCGCGTCGCGGCGATGTAGGTACCGACCGGCATGATCCGCGATTCGATTTCCGGGGCGATGCCGTGCAGCAGCGCGTTGCCGGCCAGCACGACGTGGCTGCAGCGGACTTCGCCATGCGCGGTTTTCAACGAAGGCTTCGCGCCGCGCACGAGCCGTGTCGCTTTCGACCGTTCGAATATCCGTACGCCGGCAGCCAGCGCGGCACCACCCAGGCCCAGCGCGTATTTCAGTGGGTGCAGGTGTCCGCTGAGCGGGTCGTACATCGCGCCGAGGTAGCGATCGCTGGCGAGTTGCGTGCGCAGGCGGTCGCGATCCCACCATTCGACCGGGTGGTTGTAATGATTGTGGAAGTGTTCGGTTGCGGCGAGCAGGTCGCGCTGTTGGCGCGGCTTGATCGGCACGGTGGCGTGGCCATCGCGCCAGTCGCAGTCGATGCCGTGGCGCGCGATGCGAGTGCGCAACCAGCGCAGGCCTTCCAGCGACAGGTCGAACATCTGCTTCGCGTCTTCGGGACCGACCAGCGCTTCGAGTTTTTCCTCGCCGCAGCCGAAGCCGGCGATGGCCTGGCCGCCGTTGCGCCCGGACGCGCCCCAGCCGATGCGCTCGGCTTCGAGCAGGACCACGCTGTAGCCGGCTTCGGCCAGTTCCAGCGCCGCGGACAGGCCGGTGTAGCCGGCGCCGACGATGCAGATGTCGGTGTCGATGCGGCCATCCAGTCGCGGCTGCTGCGGGAGGAGTTCGGCGCTGGCGGCGTACCAGCTGGGCGGGTAGGTCGAAGCGCCGGCCATGTTCAGACCGCCCGCAGATACCACTCGTATTCGAGGTCGGTCACCTGCGCATAGAACGTGCGCATTTCCTTCAGCTTCTGCTGGCCGTAGATGTGGCGGAAGCGTTCGCCGAACTGTTCGCGGATGAAGTCGCTTTCAACGAAGGTCGAGATTGCGTCGCGCCAGAACGGCTGCTTGTTCTCGGTCTGCTCGTAGGCGTTGCCGACGATGGCCGGTCCCGGGTCGAAGCCGTTGTCGATGCCCCACAGCATGCCGGCCAGCACCGCGGCGGTGACCAGGTAGGCGTTGGCGTCGGCGCCGGCGATGCGGTGTTCGATGCGCATGTTCTTCGCATCGCTGTGCGGCACGCGCATCGCCACGGTGCGGTTGTTGTAGCCCCAGCATTCGTTCAACGGCACGAAGGCGTTGAGCACGAAGCGGCGGTACGAATTCGCGTGCGGGGCGAACAACAGCAGGCAATCGCCCGCGCTGCGCTGCAGGCCGCCGATCGCGTGCTTCAGCGCGGCGGCCGGCGCGTCCGGGCCCGAGGCGAAGATGTTGCGGCCGTCGGCGTCGAGCACGCTGGCGTGGACGTGCAGGCCGCAGCCGGCCTGTTCGACGAAGGGCTTGGCCATGAAGCTGGCCTGCATGCCCTGCTGCTGGGCAATGGCCTTGATCGCGCGCTTCAGGCAGATCGCGTCGTCGCAGGCGAGCAGGGCGTCGTCGCGGTGCCTGAGGTTGATCTCGAACTGGCCCGGCGCGTACTCGGCGACCGCGGTGTCGGCGGGGATGCCCTGCGCGGCGCAGGCCGCGGCGACCGCGTCGGTGAAGCCGCGGTAGTCGTTGAGGTCTTCCATGTAGTAGACCTGCGTGCTGCGGTTGCGCGCGCCGGTGTTCGGGTTGATCGCCGGTTGCGGGCGACCCTGCGCGTCGGGCAGGCGGTCGAACAGGTAGAACTCCAGCTCCACCGCGACGACCGGCTTCAGGCCGCGGGACGCGTAGCGATCGAGCACGCGCTTCAGCACCTCGCGCGGGTTTGCTTCGAAGGCGCCGCCAGCGGCGTCTTCCATCGACAGCAGCAGTTGCGCCATCGGCCGCGGTGCCCACGGGACGGGTTTCAGCGAACCGGGGACGGGGCGGCAGATGCGGTCCTCGTCGCCGATGTCGTAGCCCAGTCCGGTTTCCTCGACCGTGTTGCCGGTGATGTCGGTGCCGATCAGCGACATCGGCAGGCACACGCCGTCGGCGTAGACCTTGTCCAGCGCGTCGCGGGTCACCCGCTTGCCGCGCAGCAGGCCGTTCATGTCCGGCAGCAGCAGGTCGATCTGCTCCAGGCCGTCGATGCCCTGGAGGGTGGCGGCATCGGCGGCGGACAGCGTGGCGGTCGGGCTGGGATTGCGGGTCATGGTGGCCTCTGCTCGGCTCGCGGGCAGCTTAACAGAGCGGGGAGGGTGTCAAGAATACTCATCACCTGACTCGCGATATGGCCGTATTCTTCGCGGAATTGCGTTGCGGCGGCAAGATCGGTCGCCGGCGTGTTGTAAAAATAAAACGGCCGGGTTAATTTGCCTGCAAGCTTCCCAAGAGCCCCCACCATGGCCAGCCTGCCGCTGGTCGGCCTGCCCACCGACCTCAAGCAAATCGGCGCGCACCCATTCCTCGCCGTCGGCGAGAAATATGCGCGCGCGGTGGTCGATGGCGCCGGGGCCATCCCGATCCTGTGGCCGACCCTGCAGCCGCCGCTGCCCCTGGGCGAACTGCTGGACACGGTCGACGGCGTGTTGCTGACCGGCGCGGTCAGCAACATCGAGCCGCACCACTACGGCGACGAACCCAGCTACGAAGGCAACCTGCACGACCCCGCGCGCGACGCCACCACGCTGCCGCTGGCGAAACTGGCGGTGGAGATGGGCGTGCCGGTACTGGCGCTGTGCCGCGGCTTCCAGGAGGTCAACGTCGCCTTCGGCGGCAGCCTGTACCAGAAGGTGCACGAGGTGGAAGGCCACCTCGACCACCGCGAGAATCCCGACGATCCGCTCGAACGCCGGTACGCGCCGGCGCACGCGGTCACCTTCAATCCCGGCGGCCTGCTCGCGCGCATCGCCGGCGCGCCGTCGGCGCGGGTCAACTCGCTGCACGGGCAGGGCGTGGCCAGGCTCGGCACCGGCCTGAAGGTCGAAGCGGTAGCGCCGGACGGCCTGATCGAGGCGTTCTCGCTTTCGAAGGGCGATGCCGACGGCGGCGGCTTCCTGCTCGGCGTGCAGTGGCACCCGGAATGGCGCGTCGCCGAGAATCCGTTCTACCTGAGCGTCTTCCGCGCCTTCGGCGATGCCTGCCGCAAACGCGCCGCGCGCCGTAACGCCGCCGGCACCGAAACCCGAACCGAGGCCGCATCGGCCTGACCGCATGAGCCAACGCCAACGCCCGCGCAAGCCCGTCCCCGAGCAGACCGAGAACGCGCTGCGGCGCTGGCTGAAGGAGCGCAACATCACCGAAGTCGAGTGCCTGGTGCCGGACATCACCGGCAACGCGCGCGGCAAGATCATCCCCGCCGACAAGTTCAGCCACGACTACGGCACGCGCCTGCCCGAGGGCATCTTCGCCACCACCGTCACCGGCGACTATCCCGAGGACTACTACGAACTGGTGTCGCCGTCGGACTCGGACATGTACCTGCGCCCCGACGCCGACACCGTGCGCATGGTGCCGTGGGCCACCGACCCGACCGCGCAGGTCATCCACGACTGCTACACCCGCGACGACAAGCCGCACGAACTGGCGCCGCGCAATGTGCTGCGCCGCGTGCTGGCCGCGTACGCCGACGCCGGCCTGCGCCCGGTGGTGGCGCCGGAAGTGGAGTTCTTCCTGGTGCAGAAGAACACCGACCCGGACTTCCCGCTGCTGCCGCCGGCCGGGCGTTCCGGGCGGCCGGAGACCGCGCGGCAGTCGTACTCGATCGACGCGGTCAACGAGTTCGACCCGATCCTCGACCTGATGTACGACTACTGCGACGCGATGGAACTGGACGTGGACACGCTGATCCACGAAACCGGCGCGGCGCAGCTGGAGGTCAACTTCACCCACAGCGACGCGATGTCGCGCGCCGACCAGGTGTTCCTGTTCAAGCGCACCATGCGCGAGGCGGCGATGCGCCACGGCATCTACGCCACCTTCCTGGCCAAGCCGATGGAGAACGAGCCCGGCAGCGCGCTGCACATCCACCAGAGCGTGGTCGACGCGAAGACCGGCCGCAACGTGTTCGCCGGCCGGGAGCCGGGCAGGCAGAGCGCGCTGTTCATGCACTACCTGGCCGGGCTGCAGAAGTACACGCCGATGGCGATGGCGTTCTTCGCGCCGAACGTGAATTCCTACCGCCGCCTGGTGTTCGGCGAGATCTCGCCGAAGAACGTGCAGTGGGGCTACGACAACCGCACCTGCGGCCTGCGCGTGCCGCTGGACACGCCGGAGAACACCCGCGTGGAAAGCCGCTTCGCCGGTTCCGACGCCAACCCCTACCTGGCGATGGCGGCGACGCTGGCCTGCGGCCTGCTGGGCATCCGCGAGAAGCTCAGGCCGAGCCCGCCGACCGCCGAGAGCGTCGGCGAGGAATCCGGCAAGTACGAACTGGCGCGCTCGCTGGGCGAGGCGCTGGACGACCTGGAGAGCTGCAAGCCGTTGCACGCGCTGCTCGGGCCGCGCTTCGTCCGTGCGTACATCGCGATCAAGCGCAAGGAATACGAAACCTTCTTCCGCGTGATCAGTTCGTGGGAGCGGGAGTTTTTGCTGTTGAACGTCTGATTGCCGTCACCCCGGGCGCAGCGGGGGATCCGCTTTCCCCTTCGTCCGGCGTGCGATAGGGCAGATTCCCCGCTGCGCCCGGATGGCAAGGCATTGGAGATTGCAATGGAACACCTCGACACCAAGACCCTGCAAAAGCTCGACGCGGCGCACCACCTGCACCCGTTCAACGACAACGCCGTACTGGCGAAGAAGGGCACGCGCATCCTGACCCGCGGCGAGGGCTGCTATGTCTGGGACGCCGACGGCAACAAGCTGCTCGACGCCTTCGCCGGGCTGTGGTGCGTCAACATCGGCTACGGGCGCAAGGAGCTGGGCGAAGCGGCGAAGCGGCAGATGGACACGCTGGCCTACTACAACAGCTTCTTCCAGTGCACGGTCGAGCCGACCATCGAGCTGGCGGCGAAGCTGGCCGAACTGGCGCCGGGCGACATCAACCACTCGTTCTTCGTCAACTCCGGCTCCGAGGCCAACGACACCATCCTGCGCCTGGTCCGGCACTTCTGGGCGGTGCAGGACCAGCCGCGCAAGAACATCTTCATCGGCCGCCACAACGGCTACCACGGCACCACCGTGGCCGGCGCCAGCCTCGGCGGCATGAAGGGCATGCACAGGCAGGGCGGGTTGCCGATTCCCGACATCCACCACATCGAGCCGCCGTTCTGGTTCGGCGACGGCGACGAGCTGTCGCCGGACGAATACGGCCTGGCCGCGGCGAAGCGGCTGGAGGACAAGATCCTCGAACTCGGTCCGGAGCGCGTGGCCGCGTTCATCGGCGAGCCGATCATGGGCGCGATCGGCGTGTACATCCCGCCGATGACCTACTGGCCGGAGATCGAGCGCATCTGCCGCAAATACGACGTGCTGCTGGTCGCCGACGAGGTGATCTGCGGCTTCGGCCGCACCGGCGAATGGTTCGGCAGCCAGTACTTCGGCTTCCAGCCCGACATCATGCCGGTGGCCAAGGGCATCACCTCCGGCTACATCCCGCTGGGCGCGGCGATGTTCAACGACCGGGTGGCGAAGGTGCTGAAGGAGCAGGGCGGCGAACTGGCCCACGGCGCGACCTATTCCGGGCATCCGGTCTGCACCGCGGTGGCGCTGGAGAACCTGCGCATCCTGCAGGAGGAGGGCATCGTCGAGCGGGCCAGGACCGAGATCGCCCCATACCTGGCCCAGCGCTGGGCCGAGCTGGGCGAGCACCGCCTGGTCGGCGAGGCGCGCATCGCCGGCATGGTCGGCGCGCTCGAGCTGGTGCCGGACAAGCCCAGGCGCACATTCTTCGAAGAACGCGGTAAAGTCGGGGCGCTGTGCCGGGACATCGCGCTGCGCAACGGGCTGATCCTGCGCGCCACCAACGATTCCATGCTGTTGTCGCCGCCGCTGGTCATCGATCGCGCGCAGGTCGACGAACTGTTCGAGAAGGCATGGAAATCGCTCGACGAGACCGCGGCAGAGCTCGGCAAGTGACGCGGAAGGAATAGGGAGTGGGAAAAGGGTGCGACTGGCCGCGGGGCCGGGCGCGAACGGCAACGACGACGCCCGCGCGGGCGATTTGGAGAGTGCAATGAAGCTGCGAACCCTGTCTGTGGCATTGGCCGCCTGTACGCTCGCCGCCTGCGGCGGCAAGAAGGAGGCGGGAGAGGCGGGCGCCCCCGCCCCCCCCCCCTGGCGCAACGGGGGCAACGACCCCAAACGCGCGGGCCTCTCCGCCCACGACACACAACCGAAACTTCCGCAGGCGACCGGCACGAACACGGCCCACGCCGCGGTGGCCACCAACTAGGTGCCGGCGAGAAGAGCGCCTCCCCGCGTCTCGGGGCCCCACAGCGGCGGGGCCGCGGCCACATACCCCCTGCCGCCCGGCGCTCCCGTGGGCGTGTCGG
>NZ_PDWR01000012.1 GCF_010211755.1 Pseudoxanthomonas sangjuensis
CCTATTGGCTTGTTTTCAAGCAAAAGACGGCACACTAAATTCGCCTTGTTCTCGTGGCCTCGGAAATTTGTATAAGAGCCAGGCCGCCCGCCAGCGCCGCCCAGGTACTTCCCCGACTGTCCGCACGGGCTGGAGAACGGCGCGTGCTTGAGCTGTTCGCCATCGTCCTGCTGCTGATCCTGTGCAATGCGTTCTTCGCCTTGTCCGAAATGTCGGTGGTCACCTCGCGCAAGCCGCGGCTGAAACAACTGCGCGGCAAGGGCGCGGACAAGGCGCTGGAACTGGCCGAGAACCCGGAGCGGTTCCTGTCCACGGTGCAGGTCGGCATCAGCCTGCTCACCATCCTCACCGGCATGCTCGGCGGCGACGCGCTGAGCGCGATGATCGGCGCGCAACTGGCGGAAGCGGTGCCGGCGCTCGGCGACTACGCGAAGACCGCGGGCGACGTGCTGGCCGTGGGCGCGATCACCTTCGTCAGCATCGTGCTGGGCGAGCTGCTGCCCAAGCGCCTGGCGCTGCTGGCGCCGGAACGCCTGGCTGCGTTCGTTTCGCTGCCGATGCACTGGCTGTCGGTCATCGCCACGCCGGCGGTCTGGCTGCTGAGCGTCAGCACGCGCGGGTTCCTGAAACTGTTGCGCCTGGAAAATGCCGGCGAAGCCCAGGTCACCGAAGAAGAGATCCGCCTGCTGGTCAGCGAAAGCCACGAGCAGGGCGTGATCGACGACGACGAGCGCAACATGGTCAACCGCGTGCTGCGCCTGGGCGACCGCACCGCCGACAGCCTGATGACCCCGCGCACCCGGATCGCGTGGCTGGACGTGGCGGCTCCGTACGAAGAAAACCTGAAGGCCATGCGCGAAGCGCGCTTCTCGCGCTTCCCGGTATACCGCGGCAACGACAGCGACGTGGTCGGCGTGCTGGAAGTGAAGAGCCTGCTCGACAACCTGGGCGAGGCCGTGCCGGACCTGTTCGGCGAACTGCGCGAAACGCTGTTCGTCTCCGAATCCACCCACGCGATGAAGCTGCTGGAAATCTTCCGCGAGGAACAGCAGTCGCTGGCGCTGGTGGTCGACGAATACGGCGAGATCCAGGGCCTGGTGACGGTCAGCGACCTGATGGGCGCGATGGTCGGCCGCCTGCAGGCCACGGAAAACACCGCCGACGACGCGCTGGTGGTGACCCGCGACGACGGCTCGCTGCTGGTCGACGGCTCGCTGCCGAACGACGACCTGCGCGAACTGCTCGGCGGCGTGGCCTTGCCCGGCGACGAGGACGACTACAACACCCTGGCCGGCATGGTGATCGAGCATTTCGGCCGCATCCCGCAGGTCGGCGAACACTTCGACTGGGCCGGCTGGCGCATCGAGGTGGTCGACCTGGACGGCGCGCGCATCGACAAGCTGCTGCTGCAGAAACTGCCGGAACACGATGACGCCGACGCCGACTGATTCCGGGCCGCGGCACGACCGGCGCGCGGCGCGGACCAGCACCCGCGCGGTGCTGGACCATCTGGCCGACGGCGATCCGGAGCAGCGCCTGCCACTGGGCGAACTGCTGGCCGGCCTGCGCCAGAGCGCGTTCGGCCTGCTGCTGTTCCTCGGCGTGCTGACCGCCTTCATCCCGATCCCCGGCCTGGCCGGCGCGATCAGCGGGCCAGTGACGATGCTGGTCGGCCTGCAGCTGCTGTTCGGCCTGCGCCGGCCGTGGCTGCCGCGGATCCTCGCCGCGCGCGCGCCGCACCGGCGCGCGGTGGTGCGCTTTCGCAACATGCTGGCCGGCACGCTGCGCTGGCTGGAAGTGCTGGTGAAGCCGCGGCTGGAATGGGTGCTGGACCACCGGCTGGCCAGCGCGACCACCGGCCTGCTGTTGCTGGCGCTGGGCGCGCTGCTGTGGCTGCCGATCCCGTTCACCAACTACATCTTCGGCGGCCTGCTGCTGCTGTTCGCCATCGCCCTGCTGGAGCGCGACGGCGTGCTGATGCTGATCTCGTGGCTGGCCGGCGCGGCCGCGGTGCTCGTGTTCGGCACGGCCGCGGGCAGCCTGCTCGAACTGGGTTTGTCCCTGCTGCAGCGCTGGCTCTGAATGGATGCCTTGCCCCGCCGGGGTTCGTGGAACGGGTGCCCGCCCGCTTCGCCCTACGAAGACTGCGACTGCATCCCGCCGTCGCCGCGCAGCAATTGCGCGAACTCCTCCGCGCCCAGCGGGTAACCCAGCCAGAAGCCCTGCGCCAGGTCGCAGCCGCGCTCGAGCAGCAGCTGCAGCTGGCCTTCCTTCTCCACCCCTTCGGCGACCACGGTGATGCCCAGCGAATGCGCCATCGCGATGATCGCGGTGGTCAGCGCCAGGTCGTCGGGGTCGCGCAGCACGTCGGCGATGAAGCTGCGGTCGATCTTCACCCCGTCCACCGGCACCCGGCGCAGGTGGCTGAGCCCGGAGAAACCGGTGCCGAAATCGTCCAGCCAGACCTTGACCCCGGTGCGGTGCAGCCGCGCCAGCAGCGCGCTGGCATGGGCTTCGTCGGCGATCACCGCGGTTTCGGTCAGTTCCAGGTGCAGGCATGGCGCCGGCAGGCCGGTTTCGTGCAGCGTGGCGGCCACCAGGTCGGCCAGGTCGCCCTTGCGCAGCTGCCGCGGCGAAACGTTGACCGAAACGAACAGCGGCTCCCGCCCCTCGGCCTCGCCCGGCCAGCCCGCCGCCGCGGCGCAGGCCTCGCGCAGCGCCAGCGGGCCGATGGTTTCGATCAGCCCGCTCTGCTCGGCGACGTCGATGAACACCGACGGCGCGACCGCGCCCAGGCTCGGGTGCTGCCAGCGCAGCAGCGCCTCGGCGCCGACCAGGCGCCGGTCGGCGACCCGGTAGATCGGCTGGTAGACCACGCTCAGTTCGCCGCGGTCCCACGCGCCGCGCAGCTCCTGCTCCAGGTGCATGCGCCGCTCCACCGCCTGGTTCATCGCCCGGCTGTAGAAGCGATAGCAGTTCTTGCCGGCGACCTTGGCCTGGTACATCGCCACGTCGCCGTTCTTCATCAGCGCCGAGGCGGCGGAGGCGTCTTCCGGGAACAGGGTGATGCCGATCGACGTGCCCAGCGACACTTCGCGGCCCTGCACCGCCAGCGGCTTGCCGAGTTCCTGCACCAGGCGCTCGCCGAGCCGCGCAGCGGCGGTGCGCACGTCGCCGTTCTGGATCAGGATCACGAACTCGTCGCCGCCGAAGCGCGCCACCAGCGAATCGTCGCCGCCCAGTCGCTCCACCGCATCGCGGATGCGCCCAGCGACCTGCACCAGCACCTCGTCGCCGGCCTCGTGGCCCAGGCTGTCGTTGACCCGCTTGAAGTCGTCGATGTCGGCGAACAGCAGCGCCAGCTGGCGACCGCTGCCGTGCAGCATCAGCAGGCGGTGGTCGAGGCTTTCGCGGAACGCGAGCCGGTTGGTCAGCCCGGTCAGCGAATCGGTGTAGGCCATGCGCCGCACGTCGTGGCTGTGGCGGGCGACGCTGTCGCGCATGTCGGCGAAGGCGCGCACCAGCTCGCCCACCTCGTCGCGGCGCTGGCTGGTCAACGGCTTGCCGTCGTAGTTGCCGGTGCCGATCGCGCGCGCGGAATCGGCCAGCAGGCGGATCGGCGACACCAGGGTGCGCTGCACGTACCAGATCGCGAACAGGCAGACCCCGGCCAAGGCCAGCAGCAGCGCCGCCAGCCAGCCGGTGTGGCGCCGACCCAGCTGCAGCAGCCGGTCCTGCAGCAAGCCGGCCGCATGCTGCTCCTCGGCGTGGATGTCGGCCAGCGAATAGCCGATCCGCACCCCGCCCAGGCGCTGGCCGCCGAGGCTGATCGATTGCGTCACGTCCATCACCTGCGGCGACCACTGGGTCAGCAATCCCTCGGCGGCGACGGCGCGCGCGGCCAGCGGGTCGGTCATCGGCCGGCCGTACGCGGAAATGTCGTCGGAGCCGTCGTGGACGATGCGGCCTTCGGCGTCGTAGACCAGCACGTAGCTGACGTCGGGCTGGCGGTCGATGCCGCGAGCAAGCGCGCCGATCGCGCCCAGGTCGGAGTAGTACAGCGGGTTGGTCACCGCGTCGGCGAACTGCTGCGCCATCACTTCGCCGCGCCGGGTCAGGCCGTCGGTGGCCATCTGGTGCACGGCATCGCGGCCGAGCACGCCGACCTCGCGCTGCATGCCCGCCTGCCGCATCAGCAGCACCGCCAGCAACGCGCACACCACCGCCGTGGCGATCAGCATCGCGAGCAGGAAACGGGCCTGCAGGCCGAAACGCGGCTTCTTCATTCCAGCTGCTCGCGCACGTGCATGGTGTCCTTGCGCAGGCGCTCCAGCGCCAGCCGCGTCCTCGCATCCAGCGGAAGGAAGCGGGTGGTGCCGAAGAAACGCTCCAGCGCCGGCCGCGCGACCGGGTCGTCGGCGGCCTGCAGCAGCACCTCGCGCAGGCGTTCGCGCACCTTCGGATCCAGGTCGCCGCGCACCACTTCCAGCGCCCGCGGGTAATCCTCGGTTTCCGCGATGATCCGCAGGTCGAGGCGGAACGCCGCCGGCACCCGCTGCGGGTTGCTCCAGTCCAGGTTGCTGACCACGCCGGCGTCGACCATGCGCTTGTGCACCCAGGCGGCGATGTTCTGCTCGGAGCGCGCGAACACGTAGCCCACCGTGTCCGGCGCCGGCCGGTCCTTCGGCGACAGCAGGATTTCCGGGACCAGCCCGGCGTCGAGCAGCGACGCCGCCGGCACCATGTAGGCGCTGGTCGAGGCGGTGCTCTGGAAGGCGATGCTGCGGCCCTTCAGGTCGGGCAGCGAAGAGATGTCGCTGTCGCGGCGGGCGAAGAACACCGAGTGGTAGCGACTGACCCCGTTGCGTTCGGTCAGCAGCAGCGGCTCGGCGCCGGCGCGCTGCTGCAACAGCATCGCGTTGCCCGCGGTCTCGGTGACCCAGTCGACCCGGCTGCGGCGCAGGTAGCTGGTCATCTGCTGCGGATCGCGCGCCATCAGGATGCGCCCGCCGGTGATGCCGACGTCGCGCATGCGCGGCACCACGTAGTCGAGCAGCGGCTTCAGCTGCTCGTAATGGGCCTTCGGATCGTCGCTGATGCGACCCAGCACCAGGATGCGCTGGTCGTCGCCGCTTGCGGGCGGGGTCGCGCGTTCGGCGGCATCCGCCACCATGCCCGAGAACGCCAGGGCCAGGCCTATCCAGGCTATGCGCAACTTCATGGAATCCCGCGGAAAAATGCCGCTCATAGCCTAGCCGATAGCCCGGCCGCGGAACAGTGATGACGGCTGCGGAAATCCGGGCCGTCGGCCGCCCCTTCAGCCGGTCCCGGCGGCCTGCCGGGCCATGCGCTGGGCATCGGCCAGCACCCCGCGCAGCAGCCGCACTTCCCGCTCGCTGAGGTCGGCGCGCAGGAACAGCCGGCGCAGCTTGCGCATCGCCGAGTCGGGGCTGCGGCCCTTGTAGAAATCGATCTCGTCGAGGGTTTCGGCCAGCTGGGCGAAGAAGCTCTCCAGTTGCGCGTGCGAAGCCGGCTGTTCCCGGCCCGCCGCATCCCGGCCCGCCGGCCCGTCCCCGGCCGGACCGCGCGCCAGCCACGCCATCCGCACCTCGTAGGCCAGCACCTGTACCGCCGCGGCCAGGTTCAGCGAGCTGTACTCCGGATTGGCCGGGATGTGCACCGCGGCATGGCACAGCTGCAGTTCCTCGTTGGTCAGGCCGGTGCGTTCGCGGCCGAACACCAGCGCGACCGGGCCGTCGCCGGCGAGGGCCAGCAGCTTCTCCCCGGCCGCGCGCGGGACGAGCTCCTCCAGCTGCACGCGCCGGCTGCGCGCGGTGCAGCCGAGCACGAAGCGGCAGTCGGCCACCGCTGCAGCCAGGTCCGGCACGACCGCCGCCGCGGCCAGCACGTCCTCCGCCCCGGCCGCGCGGCGGCGCGCCTCCTCGGAGGGGAATTCTTCCGGCGCGACCAGCACCAGCCGCGACAGACCCATGGTCTTCAGCGCACGCGCCGCCGCGCCGATGTTGCCGGGATGCTGGGTGCCGACGAGGACGAAACGGATGTCCTGGGCGATGTTCGCGGGGGTTTCCATGGACGGGATGTTAAACTGCGCGGGCCGGCCGCCGCGCCGTGCCGCTCTTTTCCACCGCCCCGCCCCCGCACCGCCTGTCCGAGGTCCGTCCGCCATGCTCAATCCCGTCGTCACCGTCATGGTCAAGGCCGCCCGCGCCGGGGGCAACGTGCTGCTGCGTTCGATCAACAAGCTCGATGCGCTGAACGTGGTGCAGAAGGACCGCATGGACTACGCCAGCGAGGTGGACCAGGACGCCGAGAAGGCGATCATCAAGGAACTCAAGCGCGCCTATCCCGACTACGGCGTGGTCGGCGAGGAAGGCGGCGCGGTGCCGGGCCGCAACCCGCGCTACCACTGGGTCATCGACCCGCTCGACGGCACCAGCAACTACCTGCACGGCATCCCGCACTACTGCGTGTCGATCGCCCTGGTCGACAACGGCGAGCCCAGCGACGCGGTGATCTTCGACCCGTTGCGCAACGAACTGTTCACCGCCAGCCGTGGCGCCGGCGCGCAGCTCAACGAACGCAAGATCCGCGTGGCCGAACGCAAGGGCCTGGACGGCGCACTGGTCGTCACCGGCTTCCCGCCGCGCGAACGCGCCCGCGTCGACGCGCACCTGGACTGCATCAAGGCGCTGCTGAAGGACGCCGAGGACGTGCGCCGCAGCGGCTCGGCCGCGCTCGACCTGGCCTACGTCGCCTGCGGCCGCGCCGACGCCTACTTCGAGGCCGGCGTGAAGGCCTGGGACATCGCCGCCGGCGTGCTGCTGGTACGCGAGGCCGGCGGCCGCGTCTGCGACTTCCGCGGCGCCAATACCGCGCGCATGGACGGCACTGGCCCCGAGACCCGCCAGCTGGTCGCCGGCAATCTGAAGGTCAGCGATGCGCTGCAGAAGCTGATCGTGTCGTCGGGTTACGCGAAGGCGTTCGACAAGTAGGTCGGCCGGTTCTCCGTCGCCCACGAAAAAGCCGCGCAGTGCGCGGCTTTTTCGTTCCCGGCGATGCACGGGGCCTACGGCCGGCGCGCCAGCGCCTCCACGTCCTTCGCCTTCGGCATCAGGTCCTGCTTGGTCACCTTCAGGAAGCCGATGGTCAGCAGCGGGCAGGCGACGAAGATCGACGAGATGGTGCCGATGACGATGCCGATCATCTGCGAGACCGCCATGCCTTCCAGCGAACCGCCGCCGTACAGGTACAGCGCCAGCACGGTCAGGAACGCGACGAACGAGGTGATGATGGTGCGCGACAGGGTCTGGTTGACCGAGCGGTTCAGCACCTCGACCGGATCGACGCGCAGCGAGCGGAAGTTCTCGCGCACGCGGTCGAACACCACGATGGTGTCGTTGATCGAGAAACCCATCACCGACAGCAGGCCGGCGAGGATGGTCAGGTCGAACTCGCGCCCGGTCCAGGCGAAGTAGCCGGCGCAGATCAGCACGTCGTGCAGCGTGGTCAGGATCGCCGCGATGGCGAACTTCTTCTCGAAACGGAAGCCGATGTAGACCAGGAAACCGATCACCACGAAGGCCAGCGCGTACAGGCCGTTCAGCGCCAGGTCGCGGCC
The DNA here is from genome assembly GCF_010211755.1 of Pseudoxanthomonas sangjuensis. Classification (GTDB taxonomy): domain Bacteria; phylum Pseudomonadota; class Gammaproteobacteria; order Xanthomonadales; family Xanthomonadaceae; genus Pseudoxanthomonas_A; species Pseudoxanthomonas_A sangjuensis. The sequence continues at coordinate 7,640 of NZ_PDWR01000012.1, forward strand.
GACCTGCGCGCCGACGAAGGTCGGCTGCCCGTTCACCACGGCGACGTTGTCCGCGGTGGACGCGGCCTTCGCCACCTCGCCGGCGGTGCGCGCGAGCACCTCTTCGCTGCCGGCCTTCGCCGCGTCGTCGCCGCTGTGCGGCTGCAGGCGCACCAGCAGGTCGCTGCCGCTGCCGTAGGTCTGGACCTGCGCGCTGGCGTAGCCGGCCGCCTCCAGCCGGTCGCGCACGCCGTCAACGTCGGCCGGCCTGTCGAAGCGCAGTTCGATCGAGGTGCCGCCGGTGAAGTCCAGCGCGTAGTTGAAGGCGGCGCCCTTGCCGAACTGGTTGTAGACGATCGCCCCGACCGCCGCCACCGCCAGCAGCAGCGCCACGGTCAGCGAGACCCAGCGCAAGCGCATGAAGTCGACGTTGGTGTCGTTCGGGATCAGGTGCAACGGGAAGATTTTCATGTGCGTTTCTCTGGTGTTCCCGTCAGATCGCGAGGCTCTTGAGCTTCTTGCGGCGGCCGTAGACCAGCGTGGCCAGCGCGCGCGACACGGTCACCGCGGTGAACACCGAGGTCAGGATGCCGACGATCATGGTGATGGCGAAGCCCTTCAGCGGGCCGGTGCCGAACGCGTACAGCGCCACGCCGGCCAGCAGCGCGGTCATGTTCGAGTCGAAGATGGTGCCCGACGCCTTGTCGTAGCCGGTGGCGATCGACGCCAGCGGCGGCACGCCGGCGCGCAGCTCCTCGCGGATGCGCTCGTTGATCAGCACGTTGGCGTCCACCGACATGCCCACCGACAGCGCCAGGCCGGCGAAGCCCGGCAGGGTCATCGTCGCGCCGAAGATCGACATCACCGCGACCACCATCAACAGGTTCAGCAGCAGCGCCACGCAGGTGAACAGGCCGAACATGCGGTAGTAGACCGTGAAGAACAGCAGCGCGAACAGGAACGAGTACAACACCGCGCGGGTGCCGCGGGCCACGTTCTCGGCGCCGAGGCTGGGGCCGACCACGCGCTGCTCGACGAAGTCCATCGGCGCGGCCAGCGAACCGGCGCGCAGCAGCTTGGCCAGGTTGTCGGCCTCGACCTTGTCCAGGCCGGTGGTCTGGAAGTTCTTGCCGAACACGCCGGCGATGCGGGTCGGCGCCAGCGCCTCTTCCTTCACCCGCACCGTGCGCACTTCCTTGCCGTCGACCACGGTCACCTGCGGAACGCGCTCGATGTACACCACCGACATCAGCTTGCCGACGTTCTGGCTGGTGAAGTCGAACATGCGCTGGCCGGCGACGTTGTTCAGGGTCACGTCGACCGCGGGCAGGCCGTTCTGGTCGGTGCCGACGCGGGCATTGACCATCTGTTCGCCGGAGGCGAGCACGCGCTTGTTCAGCAGCACCGGGCCGCCGCCGTTGCGCAGGGTGTAGACCCTGGCTTCCGGCGGGACGAGGCCGGTGCGCACGGCCTCGGCGGCGTTGCCTTCGACCACGGCGCGGAATTCGATGGTCGCTGTCGCGCCGATCAGGCGCTTGGCCTCGGCGGTGTCCTGCACGCCGGGCAGCTGCACGACCACGCGGTCGTCGCCCTGACGCTGGATGATCGGCTCGGCCACGCCCAGTTCGTTGACGCGGTTGCGCAGCGTGGTGATGTTCTGCTCGATCGCGTCGCCGGCGATGCGCTGCAGTTCGCTTTCCGGCAGGCCGATGGTGATCCGGTTGCCTTCGACGTTGTAGGTCAGCGGTTGCGCGCCGACCAGCGCGGAACTTGCCGAACCGCTGGACGCCTGCAGCGCCTTGCCCAGCTCGGCGCGCGCCTTCTCCACGTCGGCGGCGTCGGCCAGGGTCACGACGATGTCGTTGTTGGCGCGGCGCTCGACCGACTGGTCCCTCACCCGCGCCTCGCGCAGGGTCACGCGAGCGTCTTCCAGGTAGCCTTCGACGCGCTTGTCCAGCGCCGCCTTCTGGTCCACCTGCAGCAGGAAGTGGATGCCGCCCTGCAGGTCCAGGCCCTTGACCATCGGCCGCGCATGGAACCAGTCCAGCCAGTCCGGCACGGTCGACGCCAGGTTCGGCGCGACCACGTAGTCCTCGCCCAGCGCGGGGCGCAGGGCGTCGTTGGCCTTGGTCTGCGCCTCCAGCGAGGGCAGGCGCACCAGCAGGTTGTCGTCCTGCTTTTCCACCGCCTTGGCCGACACGCCGGCCGACTGCAGCGCATCTTCGACGCGCCGGTTCAGCGCATCGTCGATGGCGAAGCCGCGGTTCGGGGTGATCTGCACCGAGGGATCCTGCGGGTACAGGTTCGGCAGCGCGTACAGCACGCTCACCGCCACGACCAGCAGGATGACGAAGTATTTCCAGCGCGGGAATTCGAGCATTGCGATGACCCGCGCCGACCACGTGCGCGGCCGGCGCCTTGGCGTTAGCGGGAAAGGATCAGGCGGACTTCAGCGTGCCCTTCGGCAGCACGTTGCCGATGGCGCCCTTCTGCACGCGGATGCGCACGTTGTCGGCGATCTCGACGGTGACGAAGTTCTCGCCGATCTCGGTCACGGTGCCGGCGATGCCGCCGTTGGTGATGACCTCGTCGCCCTTGGACAGCTTGTCGAGCATGGCGCGGTGTTCCTTCTGCCGCTTCATCTGCGGGCGGATCATCAGGAAGTACATGACGGCGATCAGGATGATCGGCATCAGCAGCATGCCGAGGCCGCCCCCCTGCGGCGCGGCGCCGGCGGACTGGGCGTAGGCGGAGGGGATCAGGAAATCGAGCAGAGTCATCTTGATTGGGTCCGTATGGGCCAAAAACAGCCGGGAATTATGCCATGAGGGCGGCCGGGGGTGTCCGCAAGCCCCGGAATGCCCGAAAAGCGACGGATTTCACCCAAATCCGCCGCACCCGGGTCAGGCGCGGCCTGCGCCGGCGCCGCCCCGGGCCGCATGGAACGACCGGCGGAACGCGTCGAAGGTTCCCGCCTCGATCGCCGCGCGCATCCCGGCCATCAGCCGCTGGTAGTACCACAGGTTGTGCAGGGTGCCGAGCATCGGCGCCAGCATCTCGTTGCAACGGTCCAGGTGGCGCAGGTAGCTGCGGGTGAAGCCGTTGCGGCAGGCGTAGCAGCCGCAGCCGGGCTCGATCGGGTCGAGGTCGTGCTCGAACTTCGCATTGCGGATGCGCACCGTGCCGAACGAGGTGAAGTAATGGCCGTTGCGCGCGTTGCGGGTCGGCATCACGCAATCGAACATGTCGACGCCGCGCGCGACGGCCTCGACCAGGTCCTCCGGACGGCCCACGCCCATCAGGTAGCGCGGCTTGTCCTGCGGCAGCAGCGGGTGCATGTGGTCGAGCACGCGGTTGCGCTCTTCCTCCGGTTCGCCCACCGCAAGGCCGCCGATGGCATAGCCGTCGAAACCGATCGTCTGCAGCCCTTCGGCCGAGATCGTGCGCAGGTCGTTGTAGACGCCGCCCTGGACGATGCCGAACAGCGCCGCGTCGTTCTGCAGCCGGTCGTGCTCGTCGCGCGATCGCCGCGCCCAGCGCAACGACAGTTCCATCGACTTCTGCACCGCCTTCGGGTGCACGCGCTCGCCGTTCTTCTCCACCGGCGGGCATTCGTCGAAGATCATCACGATGTCCGAATCCAGGGTTTTCTGGATCCGCATCGACTCTTCCGGACCGAGGAACACCCTGCTGCCGTCGACCGGCGAGGCGAAGGTCACGCCCTGCTCGGTCAGCTTGCGCCGGTGCGCCAGCGAGAACACCTGGAAGCCGCCGGAATCGGTCAGGATCGGCCTGTCCCAGCGGGCGAAGCCGTGCAGGCCGCCGTGCGCCTCGATCACCTGCAGGCCGGGACGCAAATACAGGTGGAAGGTGTTGCCGAGGATGATCTCCGCGCCGAGCTCGACCAGGTTCCCGGGCAGGATGCCCTTGACCGAACCGTAGGTGCCCACCGGCATGAACGCCGGCGTCTGGATGGTGCCGCGCGGGAACGCGAGCCGGCCGCGGCGGGCGACGCCGTCGGTCTTCAGCAGTTCGAACGACATGCGGCTCATGCGCGCGCCTCCGGGAACAGCAGCATCGCATCGCCGTACGAGAAGAAACGATACCGCTCGCGCACCGCATGTTCGTACGCGGCGAAGATGCGCGAACGCCCCGCGAAGGCCGACACCAGCATCAGCAGCGTGCTTTCCGGCAAGTGGAAGTTGGTGACCAGCGCATCGATGCTGCGGATGCGGTAGCCGGGGAAGATGAAGATCCGCGTCTCGCCGGCGAACGGCCTCAGTTCGCCGTCCTTCATGGCCGACTCCAGCGCGCGCAGCACCGTGGTGCCGACCGCGATCACGCGGCCGCCGTTGGCGCGCGCCTTCCTCGCCTGCGCGACCAGCTCGGCGCCGACGTTGAGCCATTCGCTGTGCATGCGGTGCTCGCGCAGGTCCTCGACCCGCACCGGCTGGAACGTGCCCGCGCCGACGTGCAGGGTCACGTGGCCGAACTCGACGCCGATGCCGCGCAACGCCTCCAGCAACGCATCGTCGAAATGCAGGCCGGCGGTCGGCGCGGCGACCGCACCCAGTTCCTTCGCGAACACGGTCTGGTAGCGCTCGTCGTCGTCCGCGCCGGGCTCGCGCTGGATGTACGGCGGCAACGGCAGGCGGCCGACCTGCTGCAGCCAGCTTTCCAGTGCGGCAGGCACGTCGAAGCGCAGGTGGTAGAACTCGCCGTCGCGGCCCAGCACCTCGGCCGAGCCGCCGCCGTCGAGCGCGATGCGGCCGCCCGGCTTCGGCGACTTGCTCGCACCGATCTGCGCGCGCGCCTCGTTGCCGGGCAGCAGCCGCTCGATCAGGATCTCGACGCGCCCGCCGGTTTCCTTCTGTCCGAACAGCCGCGCCGGTATCACCCGGGTGTCGTTGAACACCAGCAGGTCGCCCTTGCGCAGCAACTGCGGCAGGTCGCGGACATGGCGGTCGTCGAACGGCGCATCGCCCGGCGGCACGACCAGCATGCGGCTGGCCGAGCGCTCCGGCAGCGGCGCCTGCGCGATCAGCTCGGGCGGCAGGTCGTAGTGGAAGTCGGTCTTCTTCATCGTTGCGGGGCTTTCCCTGTCCCGTTCGCCCTGGGCGCAGGCGCGCAGCGCCGGGGCGGACGGACGGTGCTTCGACTTCGCCTGCCTGGCGCGGGCTACGCTCGGCACGAACGGATATCTTGACTGGCCGCGCATTGTACCGGCGCGGCAACCACCCCGCCCTATCGCTCGAACTTGGTCGACAGGATGATCGAGGTCGTGGTCCGCTCGACGCCGTCGATCAGGCCGATGCGGTCGGTCAGCACGTCCATCTCCTCGGCCGTGGCCGTCGCCGCCAGCGCGATCAGGTCGTGGCCGCCGCTGACCGAATGCAGCATCCGCACCTCCGGCATCGCCTTCAGCGCCTTGACCACGGCCGCGATCTGCTTCGGCAGCACGGTGATCGAGATGTGCGCGCGGATCCGGCTGCGCTCGTAGTCGTCGTGCACGCGCACGGTATAGCCGTCGATCACGCCCTTCGCTTCCAGCCGCTCGATCCGGTTCTGCACCGTGGTCCGCGACAGCTCGAGCCGGCGCGCGATCTCGGCCGTGGAGGCGCGCGCGTTCTCGCGCAGGACGGACAGCAGCAGTTCGTCGGCAGCGGAAAGTTTCATTTCGACCAAAATTGTCGTCTTTTCGACGAAATAGCCCCGTTATTCGGTCGGATCATACCTGTGAAATGGCGCAAATATCCAGATAATGAGGCCTTCGAGCCGAAACCGGCCATTTGCCGAGGGAAGAACACCATGTCGCTCACCGCCAAACTCGCCCCGCTGCGCGCCCACGCCGGCCAGCGCCTAACCACCGGCCTGGACGACGCCACCGTCGAAAGGCTGGCCGCCTCGCACCCCGCCCTCGGCGCCGCGATCGACGCCGCCGTGGCCGAGTACGCACGGCTGAAGGACGAATTCGCCGACCTGCTCGACCTCGACGAGGAGGCGCAGCTGCGCGCGGTGCAGGCCGGCTACGTCAACTTCTACGCCGACGACGCGGTGCAGCCGTACGTCGCGCTGGCCGCGCAAGGGCCGTGGATGGTCACCCTGAAGGGCGCGGTGCTGTACGACGCCGGCGGCTACGGCATGGTCGGCTTCGGCCACAACCCGCCGAGCGTGCTGGCGGCGATGGCGAAGCCGCAGGCGATGGCCAACATCATGACCCCGTCGCTGTCGCAGCTGCGCTTCGACCAGGCGCTGCGCAGGGAAATCGGCCACGCGCGCGGCGGCAACCCGTATGCGAAGTTCATGTGCCTGAACTCCGGTTCCGAGGCCGTCGGCCTGGCCGCGCGCATCGTCGACATCAACGCCAAGCTGATGACCGACCCCGGCGCGCGGCACGCCGGCCGCACGATCAAGCGCGTGGTGGTCAAGGGCAGCTTCCATGGCCGCACCGAACGCCCGGCGCTGTACTCCGATTCGTCGCGCAAGACCTACCAGCAGTACCTGGCCAGCTACCGCGGCGAGGACTCGGTGATCGCGATCGAGCCCTACGACGTCGACGCGCTGAAGCGCGCCTTCGCCGACGCCGACGCCAATGGCTGGTTCGTCGAGGCGGTGTTCCTGGAGCCGGTGATGGGCGAAGGCGACCCCGGCCGCACCGTGCCGCCGGCCTTCTACGCCGCCGCGCGCGAACTGACCCGCACGCACGGCAGCCTGTTTCTGGTCGATTCGATCCAGGCCGGCCTGCGCGCGCAGGGCGTGCTGTCGGTCGTCGACTATCCCGGCTTCGACCAGCTCGATCCGCCGGACATGGAGACCTACTCGAAGGCGTTGAACGCCGCGCAGTACCCGCTGTCGGTGCTGGCGGTCAACGAGCGCGCCGCCGGGCTGTACCGCAAGGGCGTGTACGGCAACACCATGACCACCAACCCGCGCGCGCTCGACGTGGCCTGCACGACGCTGGCGCTGCTGAGCCCGCAGGTGCGCGACAACATCCGCCGGCGCGGCGCCGAGGCGGTGCAGAAGCTGGAGCAGCTGAAGGCCGAGCTCGGCGGCCTGATCACCAAGGTCCAGGGCACCGGCCTGCTGTTTTCGTGCGAACTGGCGCCGCAGTTCAAGTGCTACGGCGCCGGCTCGACCGAGGAATGGCTGCGCATGCACGGCCTCAACGTGATCCATGGCGGCGCCAGCTCGTTGCGCTTCACCCCGCACTTCCTGATCGACGGCGACGAGCTCGATCTGCTGGTGTCGATGGTCGGCAAGGCGCTGCGCGAGGGACCGCGCAAGCAGGAAGCGCAGGCGGCCTGACGCCGGGGCAGCCCCGCGCGCCCGGTCCATGCCACGGGAAAAGCCGGCCTAGCGCCGGCTTTTTTCATGGGCCGGGAACACGGGCCGGCCTTCAAAGACCCAGGGCTTTGCTGCAGACTTCCCGCATCGCGCCCGAGGAAGCCCGCATGAAGCACGTCGAAGTCCGCCACCCGCTGGTGCAGCACAAGATCGGCCTGCTGCGCGACGCCTCGCTCAGCACCAAGGGCTTCCGCGAGCTGGTCACCGAGCTCGGCACGCTGCTGGCCTACGAGGCCACCGCCGACCTCGAGACCGAGGCGGCGACCGAGCAGGGCTGGGCCGGCCCGGTGCAGGTGCGACGCATCGCCGGCGCGAAGATCACCCTGGTGCCGATCCTGCGCGCGGGCCTGGGCATGCTGCCCGGCGTGCTGGCGCTGATCCCGGCGGCGAAGGTCAGCGTGGTCGGCCTGCAGCGCGACGAGGAAACGCTGCAGCCGCTGCCCTACTTCGAGCGCCTGGTCGGGCGCATGGACGAGCGCGATGCGCTGATCCTCGACCCGATGCTGGCCACCGGCGGCACGCTGGTCGCGACCATCGACATGCTCAAGCGCGCCGGTGCGCGGCGGATCAAGGGCATCTTCCTGGTCGCCGCGCCCGAGGGACTGAGGGCGCTGGCGGCCGCGCACCCCGACGTCGAGGTCTACACCGCGGCGATCGACGAACGCCTCAACGACAAGGGCTACATCCTGCCCGGCCTGGGCGACGCGGGCGACCGGATCTTCGGCACCCGCATCGACTGAGGGGGCTCACGCCGCCAGCGGCCTCGCCTGCAACGACGCGAGTTCGTGCGCGGTAGCGAACCTGCCCTTGTCGTCGCGCGTGACCTGCGCCAGCGCGCAGTCGGTGTCGTGGGTGAAGAACAGGCGCACGTTGCGCGCCAGCTTGTCCTCGAGGAAGACGCGCTTCTCGTCGATCAGCAGTTCGGCGTTGCGGTCGTAGCCCATCGTGATCGGCACGTGCACCCAGAAGCGGCCGGGGATCAGGTCGGCGCAGAACGCGACGCCGCCATGCGGTTGGCCGCCGACGGTTTCGGGGCCGGCGATCTCGGCCAGCATCAGCCCCGGCGTGTGGCCGTCGCTGAAGCCGAAGCGGACGCTGTCGCCGAGCGCCTTCGAACGCTCGCCGTCGACCAGCTCCAGGCGGCCGCTGGCTTCGAGCAGGCCGGGCAGTTCGGGGATGAAGCTGGCGCGGTCGCGCGGATGCGGATGCCGCGCGCGCTCCCAGTGTTCCTTGCCGACGACATAGGTCGCGTTCGGGAACAGCAGCGACGGGGCCTTGCCTTCTGCCCACGGCGCGAGCAGGCCGCCGGCGTGGTCGAAATGCAGGTGGCTCAGCACGACCACGTCGATGTCCTCGTGCGAGAAACCGGCCGCGGCCAGCGAGTCGAGCAGGACGTGGCGGTCTTCCTGGATGCCGTAGCGCTGGCGCAGCTTCGGTTCGAAGAACGCGCCGATCCCGGTTTCGAACAGCACGGTCTTGCCGTTGAGCGGCGACGCGAGCAGGGCGCGGCAGGCCAGGTCGATGCGGTTCTGTTCGTCGGGAGGCGCCCATTTCTCCCACATCGCCTTCGGCGCGTTGCCGAACATCGCGCCGCCATCGAGCTTCTGCGAATTTCCGATGATCGACCAGAGTTTCATGCGCTTCTCCACGTTGCGAATGGCCACGATTATCGCCCATTCGACCCGTAGCCCCGCGGCACGAGAAGCGGCGCAGGCCCGTCGCCCCGTTCAGGACGACGGCCGGGGAAGTTCCCTCATTTCCTGTCGCGGGAACCCGCGGACAGCACGAACACGCAAATCGTCAGGAAAACGGCCGCCAGCACGAAGACCGCCCCGGAGGCCAATGCGATCCAGAGCAGCCGGACCGCGGCCGGCCCGTGGCCCAGCCAGGCGGAGCCGATGGACAACAGGCCAAAGACGGCAAGCGCAAGCAATGCGAAGAAGGCGATCCGCTTCGCCGCCACGATCGCCTTGCCATCGACGTCCATGATTCGCGCCTGCCCGGATTCAGTTCGACGGCCCGGCAAGGCTGACCTCGCCGCTGCCGACCGGATTGCGCGGATCGCTGCCCGCCGACAGCGTGTTCGTCTTCTTGTCCCACGCCACCGTCTGCAGGTTGCCCCACGGATGGCTGGAGCCCAGCGTGCCGCCGCCGGCGCCGACCACCTTGTGCCCCATCGCCTCCAGGGCCTGCGCCGTTTCCGCCGTGATCGCACCCGGCTCGGCCTCGATGACGTCCGGCAGCCACTGGTGGTGGTAGCGCGGCAGCGCCGCGACTTCCTGCGCGCCCAGCCCGGCGTCGTAGCCGAGGATGCCCAGCAGCACCATCGTGATGATGCGCGTGCCGCCCGGCGTGCCGAGTACCGCGACCTGGTCCGCCGATTCCATGAAGGTCGGCGTCATCGAGCTGAGCATGCGCTTGCCCGGCTTCGGCGCGTTCGCCTCGAAGCCCATCACCCCGAACGCGTTCGGCGTGCCCGGTTTCAGCGCGAAATCGTCCATCTCGTCGTTGAGCAGCACGCCGGTACCCTTCGGGATCAGGCCCGAGCCGTACAGCAGGTTGACCGTCTGCGTGCCGGCGACGCGGTTGCCCTCGCCGTCGATGATCGAGAAGTGGGTGGTTTCTTCGTCCTCCAGCGGCGTTTCCTTGCCCGACAGCAGGTCGCTCGGCGTCGCCCTGTCCGGATGGATCGTCGCGCGCAGGCCCTGCGCATAGTCGCGGCTGGTCAGCACCGCCTGCGGGATGGCGGTGAAATCGGGATCGCCGAGGAAGAAGGTGCGGTCGCGGAACGCGCGGCGCATCGACTCGACCACCAGGTGCACGCGGTGCGCCGCGTCCATCTTCTGCAGGTCGTAGGGCTCCAGGATCTGCAGCATCTGCGCCAGCGCGATGCCGCCGGAAGAAGTCGGCGGCGCGGTGGTGATCTTCCAGTCGTGGTAGTCGAAGCTGATCGGCGTGCGCTGCTTCACCGCGTACGCGGCGAGTTCGTCCTCGGTCCAGTGGCCGCCGGCCTGCTTCACCCCGGCGATCAGCTTCTTCGCCGTTTCGCCGCGGTAGAAGCCGTCGAAACCCTTTTCCGCCAGCAGCTCCAGCGTGTGCGCCAGCTCCGGCTGCTTGAACACGTCGCCCTCGGCGATCGGCTTGCCGTTGCGCTCGTAGACTTCGCGCGTGCCCGGATAGCGGCGCATCACGTCCATGCGCTGGCGGTAGCCGCGCGCCATGCGCGGGTACCCCGGGAAACCTTCGCGGGCGATGCGGATGGCCGGTTGCAGCGACTGCTTCAGCGGCAGGCGCCCGTGCTTCGCCGCCAGGTCGACCAGCAGCGCCGGCAGGCCGGGGATGCCGGCCGACCAGGGGCCGTTCTGCGCGCGGTCGCGATCGAGCTTGCCGTCCTTGTCGAGGTATTTCTCCGGCGTGGCCGCCGCCGGCGCGTATTCGCGCCCGTCCAGGAACAGGTCGTCGCCGCTTTTCGCGTCGTGCAGCAGGAACAGGCCGCCGCCGCCGAGGCCGGAACTGATCGGCTCGACCACGCCGAGCGTCGACGACACCGCTACCGCCGCATCGAAGGCGTTGCCGCCTTCGGCGAGGATCTGCATGCCCGCGTCGGTCGCCAGCTTGTGCCCCGAGGCGATGGCTGCGCCGGGCGGATGCTGCGCCGTGCCGGAAGCCGCGTCGGCCGCCCATGCGGCCGGGGTGGAGAGGAAGGCGATCAGCAGCCAGCCAAGGGCGCGCGGTTTCATCTGGGCGTGGGCTCCGTGGTTTCGTAGAGTTCGGGGTGGTCGTGCTGCAGGCGGCGCAATTTGGCCAGTAGGTCTTCCTGCGTTTCCGGGCGTTCGGGGTCGGGGTCGATGCATTCGACCGGGCACACCGCCACGCACTGCGGCTCGTCGAAATGGCCGACGCACTCGGTGCAGAGCGCCGGGTCGATCACGTAGATGCTTTCGCCCATCGAAATGGCCTTGTTGGGACAGACCGGTTCGCAGACGTCGCAGTTGACGCAGAGTTCGTTGATCTTCAGCGACATGGGGCGGGATCATCCTTCGTCCGCTCGCGGGCGGAAGAAGGCCGTGTGGGGTTCGGGACAAGTCTAATGCGATCCGGGGCAACGATTCGTCGCGCCCCGCAAACGCTCGATTCCACGGGCCCCCATCCGCCCGCGGCGCCCTCTCCCGCGCGCGGGAGAGGGCCTGGAACCGGCGGTTACTTGGCTTCGATGAACACGAAGTCGGCGCCCGACGGCGCCACCGCGGCCGCGACGCGGTCCTTCTCGGTCGCCTGGCCGATGAACAGGATGCGCACGCCCTTCATCGTGTCCGCCGGCACATCCTTGAACCCGGCCTCGACGATCTCGGCCATCTTCGCCGATTCCGGCGAGGCGAAGGCGATCAGGTTGCCGCCGACGACGCCGCGGCCCAACGCCGTCTTGACCTGGTCGAGCTGGCGGTCGTACTTGTCCTGGAATTCCGGATCGGCCTGGCTGGTCAGGTAATACACGAAGGGCTGGTTGCTGATGTTGCCCATGTTGCGCGGGATCACGTCCCGCAGGTAGTCCTTCCACGCGTTGTCGTCGCCGTTGGTCGGCGCCGCCACCGGCGCGGCCTCGGCGGGCGCGGCGGCTTCCTGCTTCTTGCACGCGGCGAACGGCAGCACGATGCAGGCGATCAGCAGCAAGCGGGTAATGGCATTCATTGGTTTTCCCCTCCGGTGAGTCATGGTTGGATCGGTTGTTGTTGCGGACCGCGACGTCCGTGTGCCGCGCCTGCGTTCCTCAGGCGACGTTGCGCTGCTTCCACTGCTCGCGCAACGCGGCGACCACGCCGGGCGGCACGAAGCCGGATACGTCGCCGCCCAGGCGCGCGATCTCGCGCACCAGCGACGACGAGATGAAGCCGTATTGCTCGGCCGGGGTGAGGAACAGTGTCTCCACCTCCGGGATCAGGTGCCGGTTCATACTGGCCATCTGGAATTCGTATTCGAAGTCGGACACCGCGCGCAGGCCGCGCAGCAGCACGCCGCCGCCGACCGTGCGGACGAAATCCGCCAACAGCGTGTCGAAACCGCGCACCTCGACGTTGGCGTGGTGCGACAGCGCTTCCTGCGCCAGCGACACGCGCAGTTCCAGCGGCAGGGTCGGTCCCTTGGACGGGCTCTGCGCCACGCCCAGCACGACCTTCTCGAACAGCGGCGCGGCCCGGTCGACCAGGTCGACATGGCCGTTGGTGATCGGATCGAAGGTGCCGGGGTAAACGGCGATCCGGTTGCGTGCTGTCGTCATCCTGCAAACACCGCCGTTGCGTCGGCGCGCAGTGTATCAGCCATGCACCGCCGCGGCACGGAACAGGGCGTAGCGCACCTCGCGGGTACGGCCCTCGCGGTGCGGCACCCAGTCCTCGGGCAGTTCCGGAGCCACGCCGGCCGGCGATTCCAGGTACAGCCACGCGTCGGCGGCCAGCTTCGGCAGCAGCGCCGCCAGCGCCGGCCGCCACAGGTCCCGTGCGAACGGCGGATCGACGAAGGCGATGTCGAAACCGCCGTCGGCCTGCTGCGGCAGCCACGCCAGGGCATCGCCCTGGACGACTTCGACGCTGTCGCGCGCACCGAGCCGGTCCACGACCAGGCGCAGGTTCGCGGCCAGTGCCGCGTCGCGCTCGACCAGCACCGCGCTCGACGCCCCGCGCGACATCGCCTCCAGCCCCAGCGCGCCGGTACCGGCGAACAGGTCCAGCACGCGCGCGCCGGGCAGCTTCGGCATCAGCCAGTTGAACAGGGTTTCGCGCACGCGGTCGCCGCTGGGGCGCAGGCCGGGACGGTCCGGCACGACCAGTTTCGTACCCCGCCAGCGACCGCCAATGATGCGGACCGAGCCGGGCATGCGATTCATCGGGATGCTGCGAAAGCGGGTGGTAACATTCGCTCATTCGCCGCGATTTCCCCGCCATGGTCAGTTGGTTCCGCCGCAAGAAGCCCGATACGCCCGCCGACAACGCGGTACCGACCAGCCCCGAGGACGCCAGACCCGAAGCAACGCCCGAGGCCGGGGCAGCACTCGAACCCGCTCCCGCCCCGGCCGGCAGGCTCGGCTGGATGCAGCGCATCGGCAAGCTGCTGAACACCGACGTGGCCGAACTGATCGGCCGCAACCCGATCCTCGACGACGACCTGCTGGACGAACTCGAAACCGCGCTGATCACCGCCGATGTCGGCGTCACCGCCAGCAGCGAGATCGTCGACGACCTGCGCAAGCGGATGAAGGCGCGCGAATTCGCCGATGCGAACGCATTGCTCGCCGCGCTGCGCGCCGACCTGGTCGCGCTGCTGAAGCCGGTGGCGAAGCCGCTGGTCATCGATGCGAGCGCCAGACCCTTCGTCGTGCTGACCGTCGGCGTCAACGGCGTCGGCAAGACCACGACGATCGGCAAGCTGGCCAGGCGCTTCAAGGACGAAGGCCGCAGCCTGATGCTGGCCGCCGGCGACACCTTCCGCGCCGCCGCGGTCGCGCAGCTGCAGGCCTGGGGCGAACGCAACGGCGTCGCCGTGATCGCGCAGGGCCAGGACGCCGACCCGGCTTCGGTCGCGTTCGACGCGCTGCAGGCGGCGAAGTCGCGCGGCATCGACGTGCTGATCGCCGACACCGCCGGCCGCCTGCACACGCAACAGGGCCTGATGGCCGAACTCGGCAAGATCCGCCGCGTGCTCGGCAAGCTCGACCCGGCCGCACCGCACGAGGTGCTGATGGTCATCGACGGCACCACCGGCCAGAACGCGCTGTCGCAGCTGCGCCAGTTCAACGCCGCGGTGCAGGTGACCGGGCTGGTCGTGACCAAGCTCGACGGCACCGCCAAGGGCGGCGTGGTGTTCGCGCTGGCCCGCGAATTCGGCATCCCGATCCGCTTCGCCGGCATCGGCGAACGCCCGGAGGACTTGCGCGTGTTCGACGCCGAAGCCTTCGTCGACGCCCTGCTGCCGGAAGCCCTGGGCTCCTCACCCGCGGGAGCGGCGTAAGCCGCGACTGCCATGCCTCCGGCCGCGGCCCGCACCGCCCCCGCAAAAACTTTCGCCGGACGCCTGCTGTCGTGGTTCGACCGCCACGGCCGCCACGACCTGCCCTGGCAGCATCCGCGCACGCCCTACCGCGTGTGGTTGTCGGAAATCATGCTGCAGCAGACCCAGGTGGCGACGGTGATCCCGTACTTCCTGCGTTTCGTCGAAGCGTTCCCCACGGTAACCGCGCTCGCGAACGCGGCGACCGACGAAGTGATGGCGCACTGGGCCGGCCTCGGCTACTACGCCCGCGCCCGCAACCTGCACGACGCGGCGAAGCGCTGCGTCGAACTGCACGGCGGCGACCTGCCGCGCGACTTCGACGCCCTGCTCGCCCTGCCCGGCATCGGCCGCAGCACCGCCGGCGCGATCCTCGCGCAGGCCTGGGACGATCGTTTCCCGATCCTCGACGGCAACGTCAAGCGCGTGCTGGCGCGCTACCACGGCATCGCCGGCCATCCGGGATTGCCGGCCATCGAAAAACGGCTGTGGTCGCTCGCCGAATCGCACCTGCCTTCGTCGCGCCTTGCCGACTACACGCAGGCGCAGATGGATTTCGGCGCGACGCTGTGCACGCGCTCGAAGCCTGCGTGCGCGCTGTGCCCGCTGCAGGAAGACTGCGCCGCCCTGCGCGACGGCCTGACCGACGCGCTGCCGACGCCGAAACCGGGCAAGGCGATCCCGGAGCGCGAAGCCGTCGCGCTGTGGCTGGAGAACGCCGCCGGCGAAATCCTGCTGCAGCGGCGCCCGCCAAGCGGCATCTGGGCCTCGCTGTGGACGCTGCCGCAGGCCGACAGCGACGCGGCGATGCGCGAATGGTTCGACGAGGCGGTCCACGGCGATTACGGCCGCGCCGAGGCGCTGCCCGTCGTCGTCCACGCCTTCACCCACTTCCGCCTGCGCCTGCAACCGCTGCGCCTGCGCAAGGTCGCGTTGCGCGGAGTTGTGCGCGACAATGACGGGATGCGCTGGGTCGCGCGCGGCGAACTGGTTTCGCTGGGCCTGCCGGCGCCGATCCGCAAACTGCTGGAAGCATGACCGCGATGGCGAGGATGGTGTTCTGCGAATGCGAGAAGCGCGAGGCCGAGGGCCTCGACTTCGTGCCGTGGCCCGGCGAACTGGGCAAGCGCATCTACGCCCACGTCGGCAAGAACGCCTGGGCCGCGTGGCTGGCGCACCAGACCATGCTGATCAACGAGAACCGCCTGTCGCCGCGCGATCCGAAGCACCGCGCCTTCCTCGAGGGCGAGATGGAGAAGTTCCTGTTCGGCGACGGCGCGGAGAAGCCTGAAGGCTACGTGCCGGAAGGCTGAGCCTCGCGCTCGACCACCTTCGCTTCGCGCAACTCCTTCTCGGCCTGCTTCAGCGCCTTCACGTCGAGCGGGCGGATCGTCTCGATGCGGCACGGTATGCGGAAGTGCGACGAGCCGCCGCCATGGACGTAGACGTTGTCGAAGCGCGCCGACACCTGGCCCATCAGGTTGCTGATGCTGATCGCCGGCGCATAGTCCAGGTCCATGCACGGGCCGGTCAGCTCCAGCAGATAGGCCTGGCGGGGCCGTGTCCAGACCGCCAGCGCCTCGTCGCCCAGCGGGGTCCAGCCGCTCAGGCCGCTGCTGAAATAATGGAAGTCCTTGACCGGCTCGCCGGCGTGCTCGCGATACAGGGCCAGCCGCTCGGCATCGGTCTGCTTCGGATAGCTGGAGCAGGCGGCGATGGCGGCGATCAATCCCATTGTCAAACCCAACTGCGGAATCTGGCGCTTCATGACTTTCTCCCGGGCGTTCCTGACGATCCGGGGAAATGATGCCTCCGCGGCACGCGGCCGGGAGATCGCCGCCGAAGGCACATTCAGCGAACATCCGGCTTGCCGTCCGCCAGCTGTATCCGTATCATTCCGCATCTTTCGCGGCGCCTGCCGCGGCACAATCCGGTTTCTCTGGCCGGGTAGCTCAGTTGGTAGAGCAAGGGATTGAAAATCCCTGTGTCGGGGGTTCGATTCCCTCCCCGGCCACCATTTGAAATCAAAGGGTTGTGTGGAAGAAGGGGCCGCAAGGCCCTTTTCTTTGTCCGGCGTTTGCGCGCTACATGCGGTTGACGCCCGGCACGGTGCAGGATTCGAACTTGCCCGTGGCCTCCGCCACCTGCATCGCCAGGAACGCTACCTGACCGGCCTGCTTGGCGGCATCCTTCACTTTCGGCTGCGCCGATGCTTCATCCAGTCGCGCCTGGCGCACCTGGCGGATCGTTTCCCAGTGGCGGCGACACAAGGGGCCGACTTCCGAGCCCAGGCCAACGGCCCGCTGCGCCAGGGTTTCGGCGCGTTCGTACTCGCCCTGCACCAGCGCGACCTCGGCGCGTTCCTGCAATACCGCCGGGTCGTCGGCGACGATCAGCAGCGCCTGGTTCAATGCCTCGGCGGACGATGCGTAGTCGTGCGCGGACATCGCCTGCGCCGCCCTCATGCGCAGGTCCTCGACTTCCGGATCGCGCAATGGCTGCACCGACAACTCCTTGTCGTCGCCGCCGGCCGCGGCCAGCACCGCGGACAGGCGCTGTTGCGGCGACACCGCCGGCGCGGCGGGCTTGACCGGCTGCACCGGCGCGCAGGCCGGCACCGACAATACCGCCATGCAGGCGACGAGGGCGCAGCGTTTCATGGCGTTTCCCCTTCGGGTTGCGGTTGCGGCGTTTCTTCCCGCTTCGGCGGCAAGCCGAACCAGCTGCGCCAACCGCCGCCTTCCTGCGCCGGCCCGGGCTCGGCGCCGAACGTGCACGGCTGGTACGGCGGCGCATAACCGGCCACGAACGGCAGGCGGCGCGCACCCGGGCAACCGGCATCGGTGCTGTTGCTGCCCACCACCCACTGCCAGTCCAGGCCCTTGCCCGATACCCGCAGCGGCGCGCTGGGCAGGCGCGAGAAGATCCCCGACCACACCCGCATCGCGCCGGTGGCGCCGTACAGGCCGGTTTCCAGGTTCTGGTCGTTGCCCATCCACACCACCGCGAGGTGGTCGCCGGTGTAGCCGGCGTACCAGCTGTCGCGGCCGTCGTTGCTGGTGCCGGTCTTGCCGGCCGGCGACAGCCGGCCGAGGCCGTCGCCGAGCAGTTGCCGGCCGGTACCGCTGCTGACCACCTGCTGCAGGGCCACGGTGATCAGGTGCGCGGCGATCGAATCGCCTTCCTGCGCCGGCGCCGGCGCCTTGTCGTAACGTTTGAGCAGCTTGCCATCGGGGTCGAGCACGCCGCGCACCGCGTGCAGCGGCTGGATCTCGCCGCCGGAGGCGAGGAACTGGTACAGCTGCGCCATCGCGTACGGGCTCTGGTCGGTGGAGCCGAGGATCAGCGCCGGGTTCGGTTCGGCCTCGATGCCGGCGAGCACGCGCAGCAGCGAGGAAAGCCGCTTCGGATCGACCTTCATGCCCACGCGCACCGTGGCCTGGTTGTACGAATGCGCCAGCGCGTCGACCAGGCGCACCGTGCCGTGGCTGCGATTGTCGGCGTTGGCCGGCTGCCACTTGCGGTTCTTGCCCAGTTGCACGGTCACCGGCGAATCGTCGACCCAGGTGGCCAGCGACCAGTTGTCCGGCCGCGCCAGCGCCAGCAGGTAGACGAAGGGCTTGAGCAGCGAGCCGACCGGGCGCTTGGCCTCGACCGCGCGGTTGAAGCCCGGCTGCGCCACGTCGCGGTTGCCGACCACGGCCAGCACGTCGCCGTGGTGCACGTCGGTCAGCACCAGTCCCGCCTGCAGCGGCGGGCGGGTCTTGTGCTCCAGCGACTTGATCGTGCGCGCCACCGCGCCTTCGGCATAGGCCTGCGCCGACGGCGACATGCCGGTGAGCACGGAGAGGCCCGCGCCCTGCAGCGCGCTCTCCGGATAGTCGTGCGCCAGCTGGCGGCGGACCAGGTCGACGTAGGCCGGGAAGCGGTTCGCGGCGAGCAGGCCCGGCGCTTCGGTCACGCCCAGCGGCGCGGCGCGTGCGCGCTGGTATTCGGCATCGCCGATCAGCCCGCTTTCGTGCATCTTGTCCAGCGCCAGGTTGCGCCGGTCGAGCGCGCGCTCGGGATGCCGGCGCGGATCGTAGTACGACGGCCCCTTGACGATGCCGATCAGCAGCGCGATCTGCTCGGTGCTGAGCGAGTCGAGGTCGCGGCCGAACCAGAATTCCGACGCCGCCGACACGCCGTGGATCGCCTGCCTGCCGCGCTGGCCCCAGTAGACCTGGTTGAAGTAGGCCTCGAGGATGGTGTGCTTGTCGTAGCGCGCCTCCAGGATCAGCGCGTAGATGATTTCCTTGAACTTGCGCACCGGGGTCTGCTCCTTGCCGATGCCGAGCAGGCCGCTGCGCGCCAGTTGCTGGGTCAGCGTGCTCGCGCCCTGGCGGATGCGGCCGCCGGACTTGACCGCGACCCACAACGCGCGCGCCATGCCGCTGAAGTCGATGCCGTGGTGGCGGCTGAAGTCGCGGTCCTCGACCGCCTGCAGACCGGTGACCAGCTTCTCCGGCACGTCCTCGAGCCGGACCAGCCGGCGTTCCTCCTGCTTCTGCCCGTACAGCGTGGCGATCCGCGCCGGGTCCAGCCGCGCCGCCTTCAGGCCCTGCTTGCGATCGGCATCGCGCAGCGAAGCGACCTGGCCGCCGGACAGCGCCACCTGCACCCGGCGCGGCGCGACCCGACCGTCGACGTCGATGTAGCCCCGGCTGGAGATCGTGAAGCGTCCGCCGTCGCGCGCATAGGTGCCCGGCGCGGCGCCCTTGCCGTCGTCGCGGTACGCGGCCGCGTCCAGTTCGGTCTTCAGCGTCTGCGCGTCCATCGCCAGCCCCGGCGCCAGCTGCAGCGGCCGCGCGTAGACCCGGGTCGGCACCTGCCACTGCAGCGCGCCGAACCTCTCGCTGACCTGGTGGTTCAGGTAGAACACGTACGGGACCAGGAAGCCCAGGCCGAGGCCCAGCGCCGCCAACGCTCCCTTCAGCAACCAGTCGCGCCAGGCCGGCGCCCGGGTTCCACCCTCGTCTTCGTCGTCGAGGTAATCGTCTTCTTCGTCGTACTGGGCCACGGGGATGCGACAATGGGGACTCCGGCGAGTCTAGCGCAGCCCGTGGTGGCGCGGCCGGGAACCGGTCCATGCCTTGCGGGAGTCGTTCACATAATGCCGTTCCTTGCCGATGCGCGCTTCGGGTGGGCCAATGCGCGGTTCCTGCTGCGCCGCCTAGTCACCAGCCTGCGCGAGGACGACCTGGGCACCACATGGCAACGGATCGCGCGCCGGCTCTACCCGGCCAAGGTCGCGCTTGGGTTGCGTGGCGACCTCTACCAGCCCGCCGACACGCCTTTCGCCCCCTTCGCCCTGCCCCGCGACCCGGAGCCGTCGGCCAGCATCATCATCCCCGTCTATAACCAGGCCAGGCATACCCTTGCCTGCCTGCGGGCGATCGCCGAACACTCTCCCGCCGCCAGCATCGAGGTGATCGTCGTCGACGACGGTTCCAACGATGAAACCGTCGTATGGATGCCGCAGATCGAGGGCTTGCGCTACAGCCGCCGTACGCGAAACGAGGGCTTCATTGCCGCCTGCAACGGTGGTGCGGCGCAGGCGCACGGCAAGTACCTGGTCTTCCTCAACAACGATACCGTGCCACAGCCTGGCTGGCTGGACGCGCTGCTGGCGACTTTCGACCTGCACGCGAATGTCGGTCTTGCCGGCGCGCAGCTGCTGTATCCGGACGGCCGCCTGCAGGAGGCCGGCGGCGTGGTGTTCTCCGACGGCTCGGCATGGAACTACGGGCGCTTCGAATCGCCGTACGACCCGCGCTTCGGCTACGTGCGCGACGCCGACTACTGCTCCGGCGCAGCGATCGCGATCCCGCGCGCGCTGTTCGAATCGCTCGGCGGTTTCGACACGCGCTATACGCCGGCGTACTACGAAGACACCGACCTGGCTTTTGCAGTACGCGCCGCTGGCAAGCGCGTTCTGTACCAGCCAGAAGCGCGCGTTGTGCACAAGGAGGGCACCACCGCCGGCACCGACACGTCGAGCGGGACCAAGGCTTACCAGGCGCGAAACGCGAAGATTTTCGCCGAAAAATGGAAGCGGGCACTGGCGTCGCAATTGCTGCCGGATACGACTCTAGAACCGGCAAACCTGCACCGCCGCCAGCTACAGGTACTGGTGGTGGATGCGCTGCCACCGCAACCCGACCGGGACTCCGGTTCGATGCGCTTACTCAACCTGTTGCGCCTGCTGCACGACGAAGGTGCGCACGCATGCTTCCTCCCGCTGCATACCGCCGGACTGGAATCCTGCCTGCTCCCCCTGCAGCGGCTGGGCGTGGAGACCTGGTATAAGCCTTGGGCCGGACGAGTCGCGCGCTTCCTGCAGCGACAAGGCGCCCGTTTCGACGTAGTGATGCTCAGCCGCCACTACGTGGCCACGCCGCTGCTGCCGCTGGTCCGCCGGCACGCGCCGCAGGCGCGGATCGTGTTCGACACGGTCGACCTGCATGGCCTGCGCGAACAGCGCGCCGCCGATCTCGGCAACGATGCGGTGCTGCGGCGCACGGCGCGAGCCACGACCAAGGCCGAACTGGCGGTCGCCGCCACCGTCGACGCGACCGTGGTGGTCAGCGCCTACGAACGCGACTGGCTGCGCGAAAGGCTGCCGGACGCGCGCGTCGAGGTGCTGTCGAACCTGCACGAGGTGCGCGGCCCTGGCCTGCCGTTCGCGCAACGCCACGACCTGGTCTTCGTCGGCGGGTTCCGCCACCCACCGAACGTCGATGCGGTGCTGTGGTTCGCGAACGCGGTCTTCCCGCCGGTCCGCTCGCGCCTGCCGGGCGTGCGCTTCCACTGCATCGGCGGCGATTGCCCGCCGGAAATCCTCGCGTTGTCGGCGCTGGACGGCGTCGTCGTGCATGGCCACGTGCCCGACATCGCGCCGTACATGGACGGCGCGCGCGTCGCACTGGCGCCGTTGCGCTATGGCGCCGGGGTGAAGGGCAAGGTCAACCTGAGCATGGCGCACGGCCAGCCGGTAGTGGCGACCTCCTGCGCGGTCGAAGGCATGCACCTGCAGGACCGCTACGACGTGCTGGTCGCCGACGACGCGGCCGGGTTCGCCGACCGCGTGGTCGAACTGTACCGGGACGAAGCGCTGTGGAACCGGCTGTCCGCCAACGGCCTGGACAACGTGCGCACGCATTTTTCGCTGGAGGCCGCGCGCGGCACCGTGCGGCGCCTCTTCTTCGAAGGCTAGTTGCGCCCCGCCCGCGCGTCGCGCACCCGCTGCGCGAACTGCGCCAGCCCCGGCGCGCCCGGATCGAGTTCGCGCGCCTGCCGCGACGCCCGCTCGGCGAAGGCGATGTCGCCGGCGCCGAGGCGCTCGTCGCCGACCGCCAGCCATTTCAGCGCCAGCCGGTGCCGCGCCGTGGCCAGCGTCGCCTCGCCCGGCGCCATCGCCGCCCAGGCGTCGTAACAGGTACGCGCCAGGGCCGGGCGGTTCGCGTTGAGTCCGCCTTCGAAGCAACCGCGCACCGACGCCAGCAGCTTTTTCGCCGCGGCCGACACCGCCGGATCGCCCGGCGCCAGCGCCTGCGCGGCGCGCAGCCGGTCGTAGGCGCTTTCGCCCGGCGGCGTCAGCCAGTCGCCGCGCGCCTGTGCGGCATCGGCCTGCGCGAGCAGCGCCTGCACGCGCTGCCGGCGCTGCGGCGACGGCGGCGTGGCCGGCGCCTCCTGCGCGTGCGACTTGCGCACGCGTTGCAGGTATTGCCCGGCGGCGGCGACCTCGGCACCCTGCGGCGCGATCTCGCGCGCCTGCGCCAGCGCCTCCTCGGCTTCGGCGAAACGGAAATCCCCGGCCAGCCGGTGCGCCTTGTCCGCATAGGCCGCGGCAACGCGGGCCAGGCCCTGTTGCGCCGGCCCGGCCAGTTGCGCGTTGTCGCCCGCGGCCTCGGCCAGGGCGCGATAACCGGCCGCCGCGCGTTCCAGCCGGCCGTTGCGCAGGTCGGCATCGGCCCGCTTCGAAGCGGCTTCCAGCGCGGCCGACAGCCGCGCCTGCGCGTCGGGCAGGTCGATGTGCCCCGGGTCGTAGCCGCGCACGGCAGCGACCAGCGCCGCGCCGCGCTGCATTTCCCCGGCGGCCAGCGCCTTTTTCGCTTCCTGCAGCAGGTCGGTCAGCGCGTCCTCGCGCCCCTCCAGCGCGGCGGTGTGGTCCGGTTGCAGGGTGAGGATGCGCGAATACAGCGGCAACGCCGCGCCCGGATCGCCATCGAGATGGCCGGCGGCCTGCGCCTCCCGCGCCTGCCGCAGCAACTGGTCGAGGCCGGCGTGCGAAGCGTCGCGCCGGCGCAATTCATCGGCGACCGCGTTGGTTTCGACCAGCGGCGCCTGCAGTTCGCGGGCCAGCGCCAGCGCCCGCTCGGCCTCGTCGAGGCGGTTCGCGCGCAGCGCCGCGCGCGCCTGGCCCAGCGCCGCGTTCGCCACCCGGGTCAGGCCGGCGCGCGCCTCGCTGCGGTCGTTGTCGAGCGCCTGCGCGGCCTCGTACAGCTGGCGCGCGCCACTGCCGTCGGCGGCGTCGAGCTTGCCCGCCGCCAGCGCGGCATCGGCCGACTGCAGCAGTTGCTGCACCTGGCTGCCCGGCCAGAACGCATCGGCCAATGGCTTGCGCAACAGGAACAGCACCAGGAACACCGCGGCCAACACCCACAGCACCCGGCGCCACGCCCGGCGGTTGCGCCAGCCGGGCGCCGGCTCATATTCGGCCGAACGGAACTCGACGGTATCCCAGCCGCCCATCGTCGGCTCGACGCGTTGCCTGGCGTTCTTTCCGCGCTTGTCGTTCACGCGCGCAAGGATAAGCCCTGCACCTGAACGCCGGTCTTCACCCCGGGCGCCGTGCCGCCTCGACCCCCGGCAGCGCGTCCAGCTTGCCCAGCAGGGTCGACAACTGGCCGTAGTCGGCCACCTTCAGCCGCAGGCGCAGGCGGATGCGTCCGCTGTTGCGCAAATTCTCGCTGTGGATGGCCAGCACGTGCGCGTCCTCCTGCGCGATCAGGTTGGTCACGTCCTTCAGCAGCCACTTGCGGTCGATCGCGGTGACCTCGGCGTCGACCTCGTAGCCGCCGCCGGCCACGCCCCATTCCACCGGCAGCACCCGTTGCGGGTTGAGCGCGGCCAGGCGCCGCAGCGAAGCGCAATCGGCGCGGTGCACGGTGACGCCGCGGCCGCGGGTCAGGTAACCGGCGATCGGTTCGCCGGCGACCGGCTGGCAGCACTTGCCCAATTGCACCAGCAGGTTGCCGACGCCCTGCACGGTGAAGCGCGATTTCTCCGCGCCGGGCGCGCGCGAAGGAACGCGGCGCGACGCGCTGGAGACCGCGGGATGGACGACCGGCTGCGCGAGCCTGGCCTGCGCTTCCTCGTGCAGCGCGCGGCCGACCTGGTTCGGCCCGGTGTCGCCGAGCGCGACCTGCACGTACAGGTCGTCGACGTTGTCGGCGTGGAAGCGCTTCAGCACCGTGTTGAGATCGTGCTGGTGCAGGCCGAGGCGCTTGAGCTCGCGTTCGAGCATGTCGCGTCCGGCCTGCACGTTGTTGGCCTTGTCGAGCTTGTGGAACCATGCGCGCACCTTGTCGCGCGAACGCCCGCTGGCGAGGAAGCCGTTCGCCGGCAGCAGCCAGTCGCGGCGCGGCTCCGGCTCCTTCGCGGTGAGGATCTCGACCCGGTCGCCGCTGCGCAGCTTGTGGTTGAGCTGGACGATGCGGCCGTTGACCTTGGCGCCGCGGGTGCGGTGCCCGACCATCGTGTGCACGTGGTAGGCGAAGTCGAGCGGCGTCGAGCCGGTCGGCAGGTCGATCACCTCGCCCTTCGGGGTCAGCACGTAGATGCGCTCCTCGACCAGCTCGGCATCGAGCCCGCCGCCGACTTCGTCGCCCTGCTCCAGCAACTGCCGCATCCACGCGATCTTCTTCTCGAAGGCCTTGTCGCCGCCCTTGCCGCCTTCCTTGTATTTCCAGTGCGCGGCCACGCCGAGTTCGGCCTGCGCGTGCATCTCGTGGGTGCGGATCTGCACTTCCAGCGTGCGCCCCTCCGGGCCGACCACCGCGGTGTGCAGCGAACGGTAATCGTTGGCCTTGGGCCGCGCGATGTAGTCGTCGAATTCGCTGGGGATCGGCGCCCACAGCGCGTGGACCACGCCGAGCGCGGCGTAGCAGGCGGCGACGTCGTCCACCGCGACGCGCACCGCGCGCAGGTCGTAGAGCTCGTCGATCGACGCCTGCTTGCGCTGCATCTTCCGCCAGATGCTGTAGATGTGCTTCGGCCGGCCGCTGATTTCGGCGGCGATGCCGTGTTTCTCCAGTTCGACGCGCAGCTCGCGCTTGACCCGCTCGATGTAGCGCTCGCGCTCGGCCCGCTTCTCGTCGAGCTGCTTCGCGATCCGCTTGTAGGTATCCGGCTCGAGATGGCGGAACGCCAGGTCCTCGAGCTCCCATTTCAGCTGCCAGATGCCGAGCCGGTTGGCCAGCGGCGCGTGGATGTCGCGGGTCAGCAGCGCCAGTTCGCGGCGTTGCCCTTCGGGCAGCCTCGCTGCCGCGCGCATCTTCGCCAGTTGCCGCGCCAGCAGGATCGGCACCACGCGCAGGTCGCGGACGATCGCCAGCAACAGCCGGCGCAGGCCCTCGCTGTTGCCGCCGCGGCCGGGCGCCGCGTTTTCCGCATGCAGCGCCCAGACCTGCCCGGCCGCGGCCTGGCCTTCGAGCAGCGGCGCCACGCCCGGCAGCTTCGCCAGCACCGCCTTGCGCGAGTCCGCGGGCCATTCGGGCAACGCGAAACCGAGCGCGGCGACCAGCGTTTCCGCATCGGCCGACAGCTGCGCGAGGATGTCGAGGGTTTCGGCGATCTCATTGCCCGCGGCCGGTGCCGGTGGCGCAGCCTCCAGCGCGGCCCGCAACACATCGCGCACCGCCGGCGGCAGGGATTGCAGCGCCGGATGCGAAAGCAGCCTGGTCGGTTCGTCGCGGGGAATGCCCATGGCGGCATCCTAGCCCGCTTTCAGCGCCGAGAGGCGTTGCGCCAGCTTCTTCGCCGACACGCCGCCGCGCGCGGCGAGCTCCTGCGCGAACAGCGAAACGCGCAGTTCCTCGAGCTCCCAGCGCAAGGCCTGCCACTCCGGCTTCGCCGCGACGCCCCGCGCCGCGGCGTCCTTCAGCGCGTCGGCGAACGGCTTGAGCCCGAGCATGCGCTGCTGGTCGCGGGTCGGGTCGCGCTTGGCACGCTCGCAACGCAGGATCATCGCCTTCAGGTAGCGCGGGAACTGCGCCAGCGCGTCGGCCGGCGTGTCGCGCAGGAAGCCCGGGCGCACCAGCGCGGCAAGCTGTTCGCGCAGGTCGTCGAGGTTGCCCTTCGCCCAGCCCATCAATGGCGATTCCAGCTGCGGCTTGAGCTCGCCGGCGAGGGAAAGGATGCCTTCGGCGAGCTTGAGCCGCTCCATCGCCTCGCCGAACAGCTTCTTTCCCGCCTCGTCGCGACGCCCGTCGAACGCGGCGCGGTCGCGGATCCCGCCCAGCCCCTGCGCGAGGACCGCATTCATCGCCGCATCGACCAGGTCGCCACGCAACCGTTCCTGCGATTCGATGGCCGCGTACAGCAGCCCGGTCTTCGGCGACACCGGCAACTGCTTGCGCGCCTGCCTGGCCTTGTCGGCGAGCGCGATCTCGAGCAGGCGGCGCACGCCCTGCGGATGCGCGGCGTCCGCCTCGTTGCGGTCGGCGAACATGCGCAACGCGACCGATTCGCCTTCGTCCGCCAGCGCCGGGTACGCCGGCACGCCGGCCTCGCCGGGGACCTGCAACGGAATCGGCTGCCGCGGGAATTCGCGCAGGCCCTCGGCCGCCATCGCCCGGCCCGCGCGCGCGGCGAAGGCATGGCCGGCGCGTTCGCCGAACTGCGCGCGCAAGGCATCGAGGTCGCGCGACTCGGCGATCACCCTGCCCCTGTCGTCGCGCAGGCGCAGGTTCATGCGCAGGTGCGGCTCGACCGCGGCCTCGTCGAAATCGATCGCCGCGACCGGCGCGCCGGTGGCCTTCGACAGGAAGCGGGCGAGTTCGCCGCGGATGTCGTCGGCGCCCGGCTTCGGGAACGCCTCGAAGAACGCGCGGCCGAAATCCGGCGCCGGCACGTAATGGCGGCGCTGCGCCTTCGGCAGGCTGCGGATCAGGCCGGAGGCCTTGTCGGCGACGAAGCCCGGCGCCAGCCACGACAGCCGCGCCGGATCGAGCGCGTTGAGCAGGTGCAGCGGCACCTCCAGCGTCACGCCGTCGTCCGGCGCGCCCGGCTCGAACTTGTAGTGCAGCGGCAACCGCGCGTCGCCGAGCGCGAAATACTTCGGATAACGGTCTTCCTCGCTGCCCTCGCCCGGCAGCAGGTCGGCGGGCGACCAGTGCAGCGCACGGCGCTTGTCCGGCGCGAGCGACTTCCACCACGCATCGAGGCCGGCGGCGGAATGGATGTCCGGCGGCACGCGGTCCAGGTACCAGCGCGCCTGCCAGTCCTCGTCGGCGACGATGCCGGCGCGGCGCAGCTTGGCTTCCTCTTCGCGCGCCTGCTCCAGCGCCTTCAGGTTGTCGGCGACGAAGCCCGCCCGGGTGTTGATTTCGCCGGTGACCAGCGCCTGGCGCACGAAGATGTCGTGCGCGCCGACCGGGTCGATGCGACCGTAATGCACCGGCTTGTTGGGGGCGAGCACCAGGCCGAACAGGCCGATCTGCTCCGACGCGACCACGTGGCCTTGCGCGCGCGACCAGTGCGGATCGAAATGCTTGCGCGCCAGCAGGTGCGGCAGCTCGGCGACGACCCAGTCCGGCTCGATCGCGGCGTTGGTCAGGCCCCAGACGCGCGCGGTGTCGAGCAGGTTGGCGCTGAGTACCCACGGCGGCGGTTTCTTCGCCAGCGCCGAGCCGGGAAACAGGTGGTAGCGGCGCTGGCGCGGGCCGGTGTAGTCGCCCTTTTCGGTGCGGTGGCCGACCTGGGTCGGCAGGCCGGCGATCAGCGCGCGATGCAGGAACAGGTAGGCGCCCTGCTTCTGCTTCTCGGTGGCGCCTTCGTCGAGCAGCGGCGAACCGCCGTTCGGCTTCCAGCCGAGTTCTTCGCACAGCAACAGCAGTTGCCGGTGCAGCTCGCGCCACTCGCGCATGCGCAGGAAACCGAGGAAATGCCTGCCGCACCAGTCGCGCAGCTTCGACTGGGTGAGGTCCTCGTGCGCGGCGCGGTAGGCCTCCCACAGTTTCAGGATGCCGACGAATTCGGAACGCGGGTCGGCGAACTTCGCGTGCGCGTTGTCGGCGGCCTCGCGCGCTTCCGGCGGGCGTTCGCGCGGGTCCTGGATACCGAGGAACGACGCGATCACGAGCATCTCGCGCAGGGTGCCGTTCGCCTGCGCGGCGACCAGCATCCGCGCCAGCTTCACGTCCACCGGCAGGCGCGCCATCTGCCGGCCGATGCCGGTCAGCTTGCGCTCCTTGTCGACGGCGCCGCGTTCGGACAACTGCTGCCAGCCGTCGGCGATGGCGCGTTCGTCCGGTGGTTCCAGGAACGGGAAGTCCTCGATCCGGCCGAGCCCGAGCTGCAGCATGCGCAGGATCACGCCGGCCAGCGACGAACGGCGGATTTCCGGATCGGTGAACTCGGGGCGCGACGCGAAATCCGCTTCCGCGTACAGCCGGTAGCAGATGCCTTCGGCGATGCGTCCGCAGCGGCCCTTGCGCTGGTTGGCGCTGGCCTGCGAGATCGGTTCGATGTGCAGGCGGTCGAGCTTCTGCCGCGGGCTGTAGCGCTTGACCCGCGCGTAGCCGGGATCGACCACGTAACGGATGCGCGGCACGGTCAGCGACGTCTCGGCGACGTTGGTGGCGAGGACCAGGCGCCGCTTCGTGCCGGGGTTGAACACGCGGTCCTGGTCCTTCGCCGACAGCCGCGCGTACAGCGGCAGCACTTCGGTCTCGCGGTACTTGCGCCGTTCCAGCGACTGGTGCGCGTCGCGGATCTCGCGCTCGCCCGGCAGGAACACCAGCACGTCGCCGCGCGGGTCGTGGCGGGTGATCTCGTCGATGGCGGACACGATGGCGTCGTTGACGGTGCGATCGCTTTCGCGCGCCTCGCCTTCCCCGTCGACCTCGCCTTCGAGCGGGCGATAGCGGACTTCGACCGGGTAGGTGCGGCCTTCGACCGAGATCACCGGCGCGCCGTCGAAATGGCGGGCGAAGCGCTCGGTGTCGATGGTCGCGGAAGTGACGATCAGCTTCAGGTCGCGGCGCTTGCGCAGCAGTTGCTTCAGGTAACCGAGCAGGAAGTCGATGTTGAGGCTGCGCTCGTGCGCCTCGTCGACGATGATGGTGTCGTAGGCGGACAGCCAGCGGTCGGAAGCGATCTCCGCCAGCAGGATGCCGTCGGTCATGAACTTGATGCGGGTGTCGTCGCCGACGTTGTCGGTGAAGCGCACCTGGTAGCCGACCGCGCCGCCGACCGGCGCCTTCAGTTCCTCGGCCACGCGCCGCGCCACCGCGCGTGCGGCGATGCGGCGCGGCTGGGTGCAGCCGATCATGCCGGCGGCGCCGCGGCCGGCGGCCAGGCACAGCTTCGGCAACTGCGTGGTCTTGCCGGAGCCGGTTTCGCCGGCGACGACCACGACCTGGTGGCCGCGGATCGCGGCGACGATGCTTTCCGCCTCGCGCGCGATCGGCAACGCCTCGTCCAGCGTCACTTCCGGCGCCGAGGCTTCGCGCGCCTGCCGCGCCGCCAGCGACGCGGCCAGCGCCTGCGCGAACGCGGCCTGCGCGGCGGCGTCCTTCTGCTGGCGCTGCCAGCGCGACCACAGGCCGTGCAGGCGGCCGTGGTCGCGGCTCAGCGCGCGGGCGATCGCGCGGCGGCCGGCCTCGAGCCCGGTCGTTCGGGAAGGGGATTCCATCGGTTCCATCAATGCAAATAAGCCGGAACGGCCATCGGTCCGGGAAGTTGAAGCGCGCTATTGTGCCGCCATATAAGATGTGGCATCGAGACCCGAACCCAAGGAGCGCCCCATGGCCAAGGCCAAGCCGAAGAGCAAGCCCGCGATTTCCGCCGCCGGCACGCCCGCGATCGACATCGGCATCGACGCCGGCGACCGCAAGAAGATCGCCGATGGCCTGTCCGCCTTCCTCGCCGACAGCTACACGCTGTACCTGAAGACCCACAACTTCCACTGGAACGTCACCGGGCCGATGTTCAACTCGCTGCACCTGATGTTCATGGAGCAGTACAACGAGGAATGGACCGCGCTGGACGAGATCGCCGAGCGCATCCGCGCCCTCGGCTTCAAGGCGCCCGGCTCCTACGCCGAGTACGCCCGGCTGTCCACGGTCGTGGAACAGGCCGGTCGCGACGCGCCGGAATGGATGGAAATGGTGCGGCAGCTGGTCGCCGGCAACGAAGCCGTGTGCCGCACCGCGCGCAAGGCGCTGCAGCTCGCCGACAAGGCCGGCGACGATCCCAGCGTGGACCTGCTGACCCAGCGCCTGCAGGTCCACGAGAAGAACGCGTGGATGCTGCGTTCGTTGCTCGAATGAGGCGCTCCCCCGGCGTTTCCCGACGTTCCGCCGGGCCGCACCCCGACTGACCCGCCGCCCCGGCGGGTCGAACTGATCGCATGACCGAAACTTCCCCCGACCTGCCGCCCGCACGGCGATTGCTGCGCGACGTGTTCGGCTACGACGCCTTCCGCGGCCCGCAGCAGGCCATCGTCGAGCACGTCGCCGCCGGCAACGACGCGCTGGTGCTGATGCCCACCGGCGGCGGCAAGTCGCTGTGCTACCAGGTGCCGGCGCTGCTGCGCGACGGCTGCGGCATCGTCGTTTCGCCGCTGATCGCGCTGATGCAGGACCAGGTCGAGGCGCTGCGCCAGCTCGGCGTGCGCGCCGAATACCTCAATTCGACGCTGGACGCGGAGACCGCGGCGAAGGTCGAACGCGGGCTGCTGGCCGGCGCCATCGACCTGCTCTACGTCGCGCCGGAACGGCTGCTGACCCCGCGCTTCCTGTCGCTGCTGGACCGGGCGGACATCGCGCTGTTCGCCATCGACGAAGCGCACTGCGTCTCGCAATGGGGCCACGACTTCCGCCCCGAATACCGCGAACTGACCGTGCTGCACGAGCGCTGGCCCCGCGTGCCGCGCATCGCCCTGACCGCGACCGCCGACCCACCCACCCAGCGCGAGATCGCCGAGCGGCTGCAACTGAACGATGCACGCCGTTTCGTCAGTTCGTTCGACCGCCCGAACATCCGCTACCACGTGGTGCAGAAGGACAATGCGCGGCGGCAGTTGCTCGACTTCCTGCGCGGGCGCGCCGGCGAGGCCGGCATCGTCTATGCGATGTCGCGCCGCAAGGTCGAGGAAACCGCGCAGTTCCTCGCCGACCACGGCCTCGCAGCCCTGCCCTACCACGCCGGCCTGCCGGCCGAGGTGCGCGCCGCCAACCAGCGCCGCTTCCTGCGCGAGGACGGCGTGGTGATGGTCGCGACGATCGCCTTCGGCATGGGCATCGACAAGCCCGACGTGCGCTTCGTCGCCCACGTCGACCTGCCCAAGTCGATGGAAGGCTATTACCAGGAAACCGGCCGCGCCGGCCGCGACGGCGAAGCCGCCGAGGCCTGGCTGTGCTACGGCCTCGGCGACGTGGTGCTGCTGAAGCAGATGATCGAGCAGGGCGAGGCGAGCGAAGAGCGCAAGCGGCTGGAGCGGATCAAGCTGGACCAGCTGCTGGCCTATTGCGAATCGACCGAATGCCGGCGCCGGGTGCTGCTCGCGGGTTTCGGCGAAGCCTATCCGCACGACTGCGGCAACTGCGACAACTGCCTGGAGCCGGCGGCGACCTGGGATGCCACCGTCGCCGCGCAGAAGGCGCTGAGCTGCGTCTACCGCAGCGGCCAGCGCTTCGGCGCGGCGCATCTCATCGACATCCTGCGCGGCGGCGAAAGCGAGAAGGTGCGCCAGTTCGGCCACGACAAGCTGAGCACCTACGGCATCGGCGCCGACCTCGACGCGAATGCATGGCGCGGCGTGTTCCGCCAGCTGGTCGCCGCCGGCCTGCTCGCGGTCGATGCCGAGGGCTACGGCGCATTGCGCCTGACCGAAGCCAGCCGTGAAGTGCTCCAGGGCAAACGCCGGATCACGATGCGCCGGCAGCAACCGCGCAAACGCGACCGCAGCGGGCAGCGCACCGGCCTGTCGGTGCTGCCGCAGGACCTGGCGCTGTTCAATGCGTTGCGCGAATTGCGCGCCGGGCTGGCGCGCGAGCAGAACGTGCCGGCCTTCGTGATCCTGCACGACAGCACGCTGCGCGCCATCGCCGAGGAACGCCCGACCTCGCTCGACCGGCTGGCGCGGATCGGCGGCATCGGCGGCAGCAAGCTGGCCCGCTATGGCGAACGGCTGGTCGAAGTGGTGCGCGAACACGGCTAGCCGGCGCGACAGCACGCGTTCAAGCGGCGCTTGCTAGCTTGCCGGCAGCGGGCATTCCCGTCCGCCGCACGACCACAGGTGGTATCCGCACATGAAGACTGCCCTTCCGCTGCTTGCCTGCCTGCTGGTCGCCGTTCCGGCACTGGCCGAAGACAGGCCCGCCGGCGCAGACGCCGCGACCAGCGCCGGGAAACTGGACCTGAGCCTGCCCCGGTCCGCGGCCGACTACCGCAACGATCCGCCCGGTACCTGGTACGGCGACACCAGCGGCGTTCCCGCTTCCGCCGAATCCAAGGAGCGCGGGGAAGCGACGGCGCGCGAGGAACAGTGCCAGGGCGAGCTGCACGGCAGCGTCGCCGCCGGCATCGGCCATGCCAGCCGCGGCGGCAACAGCAACTGGCAGGCGGTCAACCTGCACGGCTGCAAGACCTACTACAACGACGACGGCGAAGCCCGCGAAGTCGGGGTCAGCATCAGCGTCGGCCAGTACGACGGGCCCGATGGCCGTTACCGCGGCGGCCGGCGGCCGATGGCGCCGCCCCCGGCGGGCGGTCCGCGGCGCTGAAGATGCGCACGCACTTCGCCGACCGCACATGCACCGAAAGCCCCGCGCTTCGCGGGGCTTTTCGCATCCGTTCGCCGGATGCCCGGCGGCGTCCTGCATGGTGGGCCGTGTTGGAATCGAACCAACGACCAGCGGATTAAAAGTCCGATGCTCTACCGACTGAGCTAACGGCCCGGGTTGCAGAAAACGCGTCCCGGCCTTGCGCCGGGGTGCGAATTCTAACCCACGCCGCGCAGCATCGCGAAATCATGCGTAGCGCGTCGGATCGGCCACGCCGGCGTCGGCGAACCCCTGCGCGCGCAGGCGGCAGGCATCGCAGTGGCCGCAGGCACGGCCGTCGGCGTCGGCGCGGTAGCACGACACGGTCTGCGCGAAATCCACGCCCAGGCGCGCGCCTTCGCGGACGATGTCGGCCTTGCTCAGGCGGATCAGCGGCGCCTGGACGCGCAGGCCCGCGCCTTCGACGCCGGCCTTGGTCGCCAGGTTGGCCAGCTTCGCGAAGGCCTCGATGAATTCCGGCCGGCAGTCCGGGTAGCCCGAGTAATCGACCGCGTTGACCCCGCAGAAGATGTCGCTGGCGCCGAGCACTTCGGCCCAGCCCAGCGCGATCGACAGCATCACCGTGTTGCGCGCCGGCACGTAGGTGACGGGAATGGCCGCCGCGTTCGGATCCTTGTCGGTATCGACCGGCACCTCGATGTCGTCGGTCAGCGCCGAGCCGCCGATGCTGCGCAGGTCGACGTTCACCGTCTTGTGCGCGACCGCGCCGAGCGACTGCGCCACGCGCGCCGCGGCCTCCAGTTCCGAAGTATGGCGCTGGCCGTAGCTGACGCTGAGCGCGTGGGCGGCGAAACCCTGCTCGCGGGCGATGGCGAGGACGACGGCGGAATCCATGCCGCCGGAGACGAGGACGACTGCTTTTTTCATCGCATTAAACTTGAAATTAAAGATTTAGAGGGAGTCATAACCATTTCTGCCCGCCATCCAGCGAGACAGGAATACGGCGCGGCAGCAACTCAAGGAGCCGACGACAGGGCTTGAACCTGCACCCTTCCGGGATATCCCATGGAGACCACTGTAGTGGTACGTCTACCAAATTCCGTCACGTCGGCGAAAACGATTGTGTAGCTTCTTACCTGCCCGGCTCGTCGTTCCAGAGCAGCTTGTGCAGTTGCATCTGGAAGCGTACCGGCAGGCGGTCGGCGACGATCCAGTCGGCCAGGTCGCGCGCCGGCAGTTCCGACTTGCTCGGCGAGAACAGCACGTCGCAACGCTGGTCCAGCCCGTGCTCACGGACCACGTCGCGCGCCCATTCGTAGTCGGCGCGGCCGCACAGCACGAACTTGACCTGGTCGCGCGCGGTCAGCAGCGGCAGGTTTTCCCAGCGGTTGCGCCCGGCCTCGGCCGAGCCCGGCGTCTTGATGTCGAGCACGCGCGACACGCGCGGGTCGACCGCGGCGATGTCGATGGCGCCGGACGTCTCCAGCGACACGTCGTGGCCGGCGTCGCACAGCCGCTTCAGCAGGCCGATGCAGCGTTTCTGCGCCAGCGGCTCGCCGCCGGTCACGCAGACGTGGCGCACGCCGTAACCGGCGACCTCGGCCAGGATGTCGTCGATCTCCCGCCACTTGCCGCCGTGGAAGGCGTAGGCGGTATCGCAGTACTGGCAGCGCAGCGGGCAGCCGGTCAGGCGCACGAACACGGTCGGCCAGCCGACGGCGTCGGCCTCGCCCTGCAGCGACAGGAAGACCTCGGTGATCTTCAGCCGGTCGAGCGACGACTGCACGATTTCGCTGGGAACGGAAAAGTCCATGCGCCCATTGTAGAGCGGGGCTTGCCCCGCTGCCTTGGCTTGCATGTCGGAAACGGCGAGAGCAGCGGGGCAAGCCCCGCTCTGCGGCGCGAATCAGCGGATGCTGCGGCCGAACTGGATCGATTTCAGGCGATCGTCGGCGGTACGGGCGACGTCGCTGCCGGGATACTTGCTGACCACGGTGGCCAGCGTGCTCTCGGCCTGCTCGACCTTGCCCAGGCCGTATTCGCACAGGCCGAGCTTCAGCAGCGCGCCCGGCGCCTTGTCGTGGGTCGGATAGCGGCCCAGCAAGGTATTGAACTGGTCGGCGGCGAGCTGGTAGTTCTGGGTGACGTAATAGCTCTCGCCCAGCCAGTACAGCGCGTTCGGCGCGTACACGCCGCCCGGGTACAGTTCGAGGAAGCTGGTGAACAACCGCGCCGAATCGACGTAGTTGCCGGCCTTCAGCGCGTCGAAGGCGACGTTGTAGGCGGCGCGTTCGTCGCCGGCCTGGGCCATCGCACCGACATCGCCATGCACCGACGGCGCGCTGTCGGCGGCCACGGCGGGCGCCGCCGCGGGCGCATTGGCCGCGGAAGGCGGCGCGGGCAGGGCCACCGGCGGCGCAGCGGAGGGCGGTGCACCGCCCTCGATGCGGCTCAGGCGGCTGTCGAGGTCCAGGTACTGGTCGCGGTTGCGCTGCTTGAGCTGCTCGTTCTCGTTCTGCAACTGCTCGACCATGCCGCGCAGCTGGACAACCTCCCTGCGCAGCTGGTCCAGCTGGTTCAGCAGGTCGACGTTGCCGCGGTCGTTGGCCGCGCGTTGCTCCAGCGCGGCCACGCGGTCGGCCAGGCTGACGCGCTGCGCGTGCGCCGGCGCGGCGCCGAGGCCGAGCAGCACGGGAACGAGCAGCATGGGGGCGAGCGACGTGTGGAGCGGACGGAACGGATTCATGGTCGTCGGTTATCGCAGGGCTGGAACGGAGGGCCGAAAAACGGATGGCTCGCGGCAGGATACCCGCCGCGAGCCATCTTTGCCTTTCCCGCCTGAACGGTTACTTGGCCGTGTAGATGATCTCGACGCGGCGGTTGCGGGCCCAGCACTCCTCGTTCGACTCGGTGCAGACCGGGCGCTCTTCGCCGTAGCTGACCACGCTCAGCTGGCCGCCGGAGCCGCCGTTGGCCTGCAGCGCGGACGACACGGCGTTGCCGCGGCGCTCGCCCAGGCCCTGGTTGTAGTCGCGGCTGCCGCGCTCGTCGGCATTGCCTTCCAGGGTGATGCGCGAGGACGGACGGTCGCGCAGGTACTTGGCGTGGCAGCCGACGATGGCCTGGAATTCCGGCTTCAGCGCATCCTGGTCGAAATCGAAGTAGATCACGCGCTGGCGCAGGCAGGCGTCGGTGTCCAGGTCCTCCGGGCCGTACAGGCCGTCGTCGACCGGGGCCGGGGTGGTGGCGACCGGGGCCGGGGTTTCGGCCGGCGGGGTTTCCTTGACCTGCTTCTTGCAGCCGGCGATGACGGCCACGGACAACATCGAAAGCGCGATGACTCGAATGCTGGTGTTCATGGGGAAAAATCCTCGGGTTCAGCGGGGTGGAAAACGCTCGGCAGTCTACTCCGGAATCGGTTCAGCTTGTGCGAACCGGACCCCGGAACCTGCACCGGATTCCGGTTGTTCACTGCAGCATGGCCTCAGCGCGGGGTGCGGAACGGCCCCCACGCCGGTTCGCGCACGTCGCCGTCGGCCAGCACCAGGCGCTGGCGCACGCGCGCATCGGCCGAGACCGCGTACAGCACGCCGCGCCCGCCTTCGCGCGCCGCATACAGCACCATGCTGGCATTCGGCGCGAAGCTGGGCGATTCGTCCAGCGAGCCCGGCGACAGCGTGTTCCAGCGCGGCGAACCGAGGCTGCTGTCCATCAGCACGATGCGGTAGGTGTTGCCGCTGCCCTGCGCCAGCGCGATCTTCTGGCCGTCGTAGGACACGCTGGCCGAGGCGTTGTAGCTGCCCTGGAAGCTCACCCGCGTGGCGCTGCCGCCCGAGGCCGGCATGCGGTAGATCTGCGGGCCGCCGCTGCGGTCGGAGGTGAAGTAGAGGGTATTGCCGTCGGCGCTCCAGGTCGGCTCGGTATCGATGCCGAACTGGTTGGTCAGCTGGGTCAGCGCCTTGCTGCCCAGGTCCATCACGTAGATCTCGGGGTTGCCGCTGCGCGACAGGGTCAGCGCCAGCTTGCGGCCGTCGGGCGAGAACGCCGGCGAGCCGTTGATGCCGCGGAACGCGGCGACCAGTTCGCGCGCGCCGGTGGACACGTCCTGGATGTAGATCGACGAATTGCCGCGTTCGAAGCTGACGTAGGCCAGCTTGCGCCCGTCCGGGCTCCACGACGGCGACAGCAGCGGCTCGGACGAACGCACGATGGTCTGCGGGTTGAAGCCGTCGGAGTCGGCCACCATCAGCGTGTAGCGCGCGGCGCTGCCGACGCCGGTCTGGGTGATGTAGGCGATGCGGGTCCAGAACGCGCCGCGCACGCCGGTGATCTTCTCGTAGATGGCGTCGGCCATCTGGTGGGCGACGTCGCGCATCGCGTTGGCGCGCGCGGTCAGCGCCAGGCCGAGCAGGCGCTCCTGCTTGGCGATGTCGTACAGCTCGTATTCGACCCGGTAGCCGCCATCGCCGCCGTCGACCACGCGGCCGACCACGATGTAGTCCTGGCGCAGCGCCTTCCAGGTCGGGTAGTTGATCTCGCCACCCCGGACCGGATGCTCGACCATGGCGCCCTCGGGCAGGGTGCGGAACTGGCCGGAGCGGTTCAGGTCGGCGGCGACCACCTTGGCCACGTCGGTCTGCGGGGCCGCGGCCGACCCCTGGTACGGCATCGGCACCACGGCGATCGGCAACGCCGAGGCGTTGCCGCCGATGATGTCGATTTCCAGTCCCTGCTGCTGCGCCGAAGCGGCCAGCGGAACCAGGACCAGGGCGATTGCGGCGAGCCAGCGCGGCAGTGTCTTCATGGGCACGTCGTGTGATTTTTGGGGCCGGCTAGGGATACCAGCCCGAGCGTGAACGTTTTCGCAATTGTGAACGAAAACCGGGAAATATCGGCCGGGTCAGCGATCCTGCGCGACGAAATTGAAGTTGAGCTGGCGGCTGAACACCGGCTCGAAGCCACGGTATGGCAGCGGCTGCGCCTTCAGCACCGCGCGCTCCAGCGAGTCCCGCCCGGCCTGATCCATCGCGCAGCCCGGCTGCACCTGCGCGTCGATGACCTCGCCGCCCGGCAACTGCTTGATGATGACGCGGCACTTGGTGCCCAGCGGCACCGAATCCGGCCGGGTCCACTGCTGGCTGACCGCGGCCTGGATCGCCGCGACGTACTGCGCCAGCAGGCCATCGTCGGTACCGCCCTGCCCGACCGGACCTGTGGCGGCGGCCGGGGCCGTGGCGGCGGCGTTGCGCGAACGCGCGTCGGCCAGCTGGCGCAGCTTCTGCTCGGCCAGTTGCGCCTCGCGCGCGGCCTGCTCGCGCTTGCGGCGGATCTCGGCCAGCTTCTTCTGCTTTTCCTCTTCGGCCAGCCGCTGCCGCTCCTCTTCCTGCTGCCGCGCCAGCCGCTGCCGCTTCTCGGCCTCTTCCTGGCGCTGGCGTTCGGTCAGGTCGATCTGCTCCTGGCGGCGCTTGGCTTCCTGTTCCTGGCGCAGCTTCTCCTGCGAGATCGCCTCGCGCCGCGCCTCTTCCTGGTCGATCTGGTCGGGAACGGGGATGCGTTCCTGCGCCTCCACCTGCCGCGGCACCGGCGAATCCTGCGGCACCGGCTCGGGCAGCGGCTGCGGCGGCGGCGCGGCTTCCTCCTCGACCGGCTCCGGCTGCGGCGGGACCACGGGCTCGGCGTTCAACGCGCGCTGCACCGCGCGGTCCTCCGCCGCGCTGCTGACCATCGTCGCCTCGATCGTCGCGCCCGCCGCCGAGGAAACGTCGTGGTCCCACTTCAGCCACGACGACAGCCACAGGAACAGCGCCAGCAGCACGTGCAGGCCGATCGCGAAGGCGAGCGGTCGGCCGATGCCTTCTTCGTCGTAGCCGTTGTTGCGCGGAAGCGTTCCGGCGTTCACTGCCAACCTATTGCTTGGTCCACAGCACGACGTTGGTCACCTTGGCCTTCTTCAGCGCCTCGGTGGCGTCGATGACGCGCTGGTACGGGGCTTCGCCATCGCCGGCGAGCAGGACCCGCAGGTCGTTGCCCTGTTGCTCCCTGATCGGGGCGAGCAACGTCGCCAGCCCCGCTTCGTCCACCTGCCGCGGCTGCTTGTCGCCGGGCAGTTGCAGGCCGAAACGCCCGTCCGGGTAGGCGATGACGATGATCGGCTCCTGCTTGCTGTCCAGCGCCTTCGCCGTCGACGACGGCAGCTTGACGTCGACCGACAGCGTCAGCAGCGGCGCGGTGACCATGAAGATGACCAGCAGCACCAGCATCACGTCGATGTACGGCACGACGTTGATCTCGGACTTCAGCTTGTGCCGCTTGCGGTGGAAGATTCCGGAGGCCATGGCGGATCGGGTCCGTTACTCGTGCGTCGCCTGGCGCTGCAGGATCGAGCTGAATTCCTCGGCGAAGGTCTCGTAGCGCACCGACAGCCGGTCCACGCGCGTGGTGAAGCGGTTGTAGGCCCACACCGCCGGGATCGCCACGAACAGGCCGATCGCGGTGGCGAACAGCGCCTCCGAGATGCCCGGCGCCACCGAGGCGATGCCGGCCTGCTCGCCGCTGCGGAGCATGTCGTGCATCGTCACCATGATCCCGAACACGGTGCCGACCAGGCCCACGTACGGCGCGGTCGAGCCGATGTTGGCCAGCAGCTCGAGGTTGCGCTCCAACTGGCCGACCTCGCGCACGTAGGTCGCGCGCATCGCGCGCTGCGCGCCTTCCAGTTGCGCGCGCCCGTCGTGCACGCGCTTGTCGCGCAGGCGGGTGAATTCGCGGAAGCCGGCCTCGAACACCGCTTCCAGCCCGCTGACCACGCGGTTGCGGTCGGCCGCGGCCGAATACAGCTTGTGCAGCTCGGCGCCGGACCAGAAGCGGCCCTCGAACTCGTCGGCGTCGCGGTCGGCCAGCTTGAAGACGCGCGCCTTGCGGAAAATGATCACCCAGCTGATCAGCGAACCGAGCAACAGCAGCACCACGATCAACTGCACCGGCAGGCTCGCCTTCGCCACCAGTTCGAAGTAGTTGATGCTGCCGTGCGCGGCCTCGGCGGCGGCCGCCGCGGCGGTCGAGGCCGCGTCTTCCGGCAGCGCTTCGGTCACGGTGGCCAGCAGGGCCGTGGGCATCGCGATCATCCGTTTTCCTCAGTCATTCTTTCGGTTCGTTCGGGGGAGGTCCGGCTTCAACCAGGCGTTTCCAGCGCCTTCAGTTGCCGGTACA
This sequence comes from Pseudoxanthomonas sangjuensis, assembly GCF_010211755.1. GTDB lineage: Bacteria > Pseudomonadota > Gammaproteobacteria > Xanthomonadales > Xanthomonadaceae > Pseudoxanthomonas_A > Pseudoxanthomonas_A sangjuensis. The sequence continues at coordinate 47,266 of NZ_PDWR01000012.1, forward strand.
ACGCATCGGGGATCGCGACGGGGTTGAACGCCGAGGCCCGCACCGCCGCCGCCCGCACCGTCGCGGTCAGCAGTACGGTCCCGTCGCGCGCGATCGACTGCGCGAACACGAAGCTGGCCTTGCGGCACTGGCGCAGTTCCGCGCGCACCTCGAGCAGGTCGTCCAGCTTCGCCGGTTTCAGGAAATCGATCTGCATTTCCCGCACCACGAACACCACGTCGTGCTCCTCGCGCAGCTTCTCCTGCCCCAGCCCGATGGCGCGCAGCCACTCGGTCCGCGCGCGCTCGAGGAAGGCCAGGTACTGCGCGTGGTAGACCACGCCACCGGCGTCGGTATCTTCCCAGTAAACCCTTGTCGGAAGGCTGAACACCCGGTTATCGGCCATGACGCAGTCCACGTTTTCGGCAATCCGGCATCGCGCTCAGGCTCCGCCCCCGGTTTCCCCGCCGGCGGCGTCGAACAGGTCCGCCGCCGCCGATTTCGGCTTCAGCCCGAGGTGCAGGTACGCCTTGCGCGTGGCCATGCGCCCGCGCGCGGTGCGGACCAGGAAGCCCTGCTGGATCAGGTACGGCTCGACCACGTCCTCGAGCGTGCCGCGCTCTTCCGACAGCGCCGCGGCCAGCGAGTCCACGCCGACCGGGCCGCCGTCGAAGCTGTCGACGATGATGCGCAGCAGGCGGCGGTCCAGCTCGTCGAAACCCTCCGGATCGACCTTCAGCATCGCCATCGCCGCCGCCGCGACCGCGGCATCGATGCGACCGCCGGCCTTGACCTGCGCGTAGTCGCGCACGCGCCGCAGCAGGCGGTTGGCGATGCGCGGGGGGCCGCGCGAGCGCTTGGCGATTTCCGCCGCGCCCTCGGCCGCGCACTCGATGCCGAGGATGCGCGCCGAACGCTGCACGATGCGGGTCAGCTCGTCGGCGGTGTAGAACTCCAGCCGCTGCACGATGCCGAAGCGGTCGCGCAGCGGCGCGGTCAGCAGGCCGGCGCGGGTGGTCGCGCCGATCAGGGTGAACGGCGGCAGGTCGAGCTTGATCGAGCGCGCGGCCGGGCCCTCGCCGATCATGATGTCGATCTGGAAATCCTCCATCGCCGGGTACAGCACTTCCTCGACCAGCGGCGACAGGCGGTGGATCTCGTCGACGAACAGCACGTCGTGCGGCTGCAGGTTGGTCAGCAGCGCGGCCAGGTCGCCGGCCTTCTCGATCACCGGGCCGGAGGTGACGCGCAGGTTGACCCCGAGCTCGTTGGCGATGACGTGGCTCAGCGTGGTCTTGCCCAGCCCCGGCGGGCCGAAGATCAGCACGTGGTCGAGCGCCTCGCCGCGGCCGCGGGCCGCCTCGATGTAGATGCCCAGCTGCTCGCGCACCGGCTGCTGGCCGAGGTATTCGTCCAGCCGCTTCGGGCGGATGCTGGCCTCGAGGGCGTCGTCCTCGCGGGTGGCGCCGGCGGAAATGATGCGGTCTTCGCTCATGCGACGGGGAACGGGAGGCGGGAAACGGGGGACGGAACGATCCGGAGCATGGCTTTATCGTCTCACGTCTCCCGTTTCCCGTCTCCCGGGCTTCAGATCTCCACCTGCGACCCCAGCTCCACCAACCGGTTGCCGGGGATGCGGAAGAAGCCGGTGGCCGGCGCGGCGTTGCGGTGCATCAGCGCGAACAGCTTGTCGCGCCAGATCGGCATGCCACGGCGCGCGCTGGCGACCACGGTTTCGCGGCTGGCGAAGTAGGTCGTCTCCATCGGGTCGAACAGCGGCCCGCCGCGGTCGCAGCTGAGCATCAGCGCCTGCGGCACGTCCGGCGTCTCCATGAAGCCGAACTTGACCACGACCCGGTAGAACTCGTCGCCGATCGGATCGATCTTCAACCGCTTCTCCTTCGGCGCGTACGGCACGTTGAGGGTTTCCACGGTCAGGAACACGTTGCGCTCGTGCAGCACCTTGTTGTGCTTGAGGTTGTGCATCAGCGCGTGCGGCACCACGTTCTTGTCGGCGGTCATGAACACCGCGGTGCCCGGCACCCGCACCGGCGGCGCCAGCATCAGCCCGGGCAGGAAGGTGTCGAGCTGGATGCCTTCCTTGCGGACTTCCGCATGCAGCAGCTCGCGGCCGCGGCGCCAGGTGCGCATGATCGTGAACAGGACGACGCCCAGCACCACCGGGAACCATGCCCCCTGCAGCAGCTTGGCGCCGTTGGCGACGACGAAACCGACGTCGCCGACCACGAAGAACGCGCACAGCGGCAGCACCCACACGCGCCATTTCGGCCACAGCGCGCGCGCGACCAGCGCCAGCAGCACCGTGTCGATCAGCATCGTCGCCGACACCGAGATGCCGTAGGCCACCGCCAGGTTGCTGGAACTGCGGAACGCCAGCACCAGGCCGATGACGACGAGCATCATCGACCAGTTGATCGCCGGGATGTAGATCTGGCCGATGGTGTGCTTCGAGGTGTGCTTGACGATCATGCGCGGGATGTAGCCGAGCTGCATCGCCTGCCGGGCCACCGAGAAGCCGCCGGTGATCACCGCCTGCGAGGCGATCACCGTCGCCGCCGTGGCCAGGACGATCATCGGGATGCGCCCCCATTCGGGCACGCCGATGTAGAACGGGTTGCGGATGGCTTCGGGGTGCTCCAGCACCAGCGCGCCCTGTCCCAGGTAGTTGAGCATCAGCGCGGGCAGCACGAAGAAGTACCAGGCGTAGCGGATCGGCTTGGCGCCGAAGTGGCCCATGTCGGTGTAGATCGCCTCGCCGCCGGTGACCGCCAGCACCACCGCGCCGAGGATGAAGACGCCGTGCCAGCCGTGGGTGGCGAAGAAATTCACCGCCCAGTACGGGTTGATCGCCTTCAGCACTTCCGGGTCGTGCAGGATGTTGACCGCGCCCAGCACCGCCAGTATCGCGAACCACAGCATCGTGACCGGGCCGAACACCTTGCCGACCTTCTCGGTGCCGTAGCGCTGCATCACGAACAGCGCGACCAGGATCGTCACCGTCAGCGGCACGATCAGCGCGTGCATTTGCGGCGCCACCACCTCCACGCCCTCGACCGCCGACAGCACCGAGATCGCCGGGGTGATCACGCCGTCGCCGAAGAACAGCGAGGCGCCGAAGATGCCGACGATGCCGATCACGTAGGCGGTCCTCGAACCGGACGGGAACGTCCGCTGGGCCAGCGCCATCAGCGCCATGATGCCGCCCTCGCCGTCGTTGTCGGCGCGCATGATGATCGCGACGTACTTCAGCGTCACCACGACCATCAGCGACCAGAAGATCAGCGACAGGACGCCGAGCACGGTGTTGTGGTCGGCGACCAGCCCGTAGTGCGGCGAGAACGCCTGCTTGATCGTGTACAGCGGGCTGGTGCCGATGTCGCCGAACACGACGCCGATGGCCGCCAGCACCAGCCCGGCCAGTCCGGCCTTGCCGTGGCTGTCGGGATGGGAGGCCGTGTGGGAAGCGTTGGACATGCGGTGTTCCAAACCCTGCTGGTACTGGCCCGGCGGCGCTCAGCGCAGCGCCGATTGCAACGCCTTGCGGATGATCGCGGCGGCATCGTCGCCGGCCTTGGCGGCATCGCGCGCCATGCGCGCGGCCTCGGCCGGCTTGTAGCCCAGTTGCTGCAGGGCGACGGTCGCCTCGGACTGCGGGTCGCCGGGCAGGCCGGTCAGGCCCGGCGCCGCGCCGCCGAAGTCGCCGACGCGATCGCGCAGTTCGACCACGATGCGCTCGGCGGTCTTCTTGCCGACGCCGGGGATCTTGGTCAGCGCGGCCACGTCGCCGGCCTGCACCAGTCGCGCGAACTCGTCGACCGGCACGCCGGACAGGATCGCCAGCGCGATCTTCGCGCCGATGCCGCTGACCTTCTGCACGTCGCGGAACAGGCGGCGCTCGCCCTCGCGCAGGAAGCCGTACAGCGACACGCTGTCCTCCTTCTGCGCGTAGTGGGTGAACAGCGCGACTTCGCGGCCGAGGTCGGGCAGGTCGTAGAAGGTGCTCATCGGCGCCTCCAGCTCGTAGCCGACGCCGCCGACGTCGATCACCAGCCAGGGCGGCGACTTGGACGCGAGGATGCCGCGCAGGCGACCGATCATGCCATTCCCCCTGTTATTTCCGGCTCCACGCCGTGCGCGCATCGACGCCGATGCGGTTCGCCGTCGCGCGCCCGTGCGCGTGGGTGATCGCCACCGCCAGCGCGTCGGCGGCGTCGGCCTGCAGCTTGCCCTTGAGGCCGAGCATCAGCCCGACCATGTGCTGGACCTGTTCCTTCTCGGCGCCGCCCTTGCCGACCACGGCCAGCTTGATCTCGCGCGCCGCGTATTCGTGCACCGGCAGGTCGCGCAGCACCACCGCGCCGATCGCCGCGCCGCGCGCCTGCCCCAGCTTCAGCGCCGAATCCGGATTGCGCGCCATGAACACCTTCTCGATCGCCACTTCCTGCGGCCTCCAGGTTTCGATGACCCCGGTCAGTTCCTGCAGCAACAGCTTCAACCGCTGCGGGAAACCGTCGGCCCCCAGCAGCACCAGCGGCGCATGATAGACGTGATGCGTGCGTCCCGCCGCATCGACGTCGATGATGCCAATGCCAGTCCTCTGCGAACCGGGGTCGATGCCGAGGATTCGGGTGCGCATGCTAGCGGGCGCCCTCGAGGCGCACGCTGCGCACCCGGCTGCCCGGCCATGCATGACCGGGCAGGACTGTCCGAAGCCGCACGATTGGCGCCATGGACGGCAGCGATTTCATTCGACTGGATCCTGCACCTTACGCGTAGGCGTCGGCACCGAGCTCGGCGTTCGAGTAGACGTTCTGCACGTCGTCCATGTCCTCCAGCCAGCCCAGCAGCTTGACCACCTGCTGCGCGGTCTCGCCGGACACGGCGATGTCGTTGTCGGCACGGAAGGTGACTTCGGCCAGGTCCGGCTTCAGGCCCGCGGCCTCGATCGCGGACTTCACCGATTCGAACGATTCCGGCGCGGTGATCACGTCGATCGAACCGTCGTCCGGATAGACCACGACGTCGTCGGCGCCGGCCTCGATCGCCGCCTCGGTGATCTTCTCCTCGTCGGCGCCCGGGGCGAAGCTGAGCACGCCGAGCTTCTTGAACATGAAGGCGACCGAGCCTTCGGTGCCGAGGTTGCCGCCGAACTTGCCGAAGGCGTGGCGCACGTCGGCCACGGTACGCACGCGGTTGTCGGTCAGGCAGTCGACGATCACCGCGACGCCGCCGGGCGCGTAGCCTTCGTAGCGGATTTCCTCGAATTCGACGCCTTCCAGCTCGCCGCTGGCCTTCTTGATCGCGCGCTCGATGGTGTCCTTCGGCATGTTGACCGCCAGGCCCTTGTCGATGGCGGTACGCAGCGCCGGGTTGTTGGCCGGATCCGGCACGCCCTTGCGGGCGGCAACCGAAATCTCGCGAATGATCTTGGTGAAAATCTTGCCGCGCTTGGCGTCGGACGCGTTCTTGCGCGCTTCGATGGAGGGGCCACGACCCATGTGTCAATCCAGCGGTGGTCTGTTGCGAAGCGGCAATTTTAGCCGATCAGCGCCGGAAGCGGCCTTCGCGCAGGAATTGCCCCGCCTGCCCCGCCGCCTCGGCCGAAAACACCAGCCCGGTATGGCTGCTGTGGACGACGCAGTGGTCGGCCAGCCCCGGCAGGCGGGTTTCGTCGAGGCCGACGGTGCCGTCCGACGCCCCGTCGATGCGGGAAAACAGCCGCCCCGCGCCGCGCGCCACGTCGCCGGCGACCATGCCGACCTCGGCCGGGCCGGTCCACTCGCCCAGCCCGCTCTGCAGCAATCCCGCGCTGCGGCCGAGCAGCGGGCGGCTCCAGGCACGCGCGGCGAGGCGGCGCGCGGTATGGCTGCCGCGCAGCGGCGACCCCAGGCAGACCACCCGCGCCACCGGCAGGCCGGGGGCGCGGCGCAACGCCTCCAGCGCGATCAGCCCGCCCAGGCTGTGCCCGACCAGCGCATCGAACGGCTCCTCGCGCAGGCGTTCGACCAGCCCCGGTATCGCCCGTTCCGGGCCGTCGAGGAGGCTGGAATAGCCGAAGATCTCCGTCGCGAAGCCCTGCGCGCGCAGGCGCGAGGCCAGCCGCCACAGCCAGCAGTTGGCGTTGAGCAGGCCATGGATGAGCAGGACGCGCCGGGTCACCGCGCGAGTGTCGCCAATGTCAGGCGGCTTGGCGAGCGGCGCGGCGCAGGATGAACTCGTCGTCGAGGGTCTTGCCGACCGGGAACTTGTAGCCGCCGACCTTCTCGAAGCCGTGGCGCATGTAGAAGCGCTGCGCGCCGAAGTTCTCCGACCATACGCCGATCCACAGCGTGCGCGGGCCGTCGCGTTCGAGCCATTGCAGCGCGGTCTCGAACAGCTTGCCGCCCCAGCCGCCGTTGTGGAATTCGCGCAGCACGTACAGCCGCTTCAGCTCGCCGTCGCCCTCGGCCACGTCCGGATGCGGCAGCCCGCACGGACCGGCGAAGGCGTGGCCGACGGCGACGCCGCCCTTCTCCAGCAGCCACATCGCCTTGCGCGGGTCTTCGAGGTCCCTGCGCTGCGCCTCGATGGCGTAGCTGGTGCGCAGGAAGAAGTCGAGGTCTTCCGGCGGATACAGGTGGCCGAAGGTCTCGGTGAAGGTCGCCGCGGCGATCTTCGTCACCGTTCCGGCGTCGTCCGGGGTCGCGCGGCGGATGGCGAAGTCCATGGAATCGGTCGCTGGTTCGTGGTTGTCGGTTGTCGGAAACAGACGGTTGCCGGCCTGGGCCATCAACCAGGAACCAACGACCCGGATCCCGCCGTCATTGCTTCGCCCGCACCTGCACGTGCACCTCGGCCAGTTGCGCGTCCGGCACCGGCGACGGCGCACCGGTCATCAGGCACTGTGCGCTGGTGGTCTTCGGGAACGGGATCACGTCGCGGATCGACTCGGTGCCGGCCATCAGCGCGGCGATGCGGTCGATGCCGAAGGCGATGCCGCCGTGCGGCGGCGCGCCGTACTTCAGCGCGTCGAGCAGGAAGCCGAACTTGGCCTCGGCCTCTTCCGCGCCGATGCCCAGCAGTTCGAACACCGCGCTCTGCATCTCCGGGCGGTGGATGCGGATCGAACCGCCGCCGATCTCGTTGCCGTTCAGCACCATGTCGTAGCCGCGCGACACCGCGGTCTTCGCGTTCGCCTTCAGGTCGGCGATGTCGTCGACCGCCGGCGCGGTGAACGGATGGTGCAGGGCGACGTAGCGCTGCTCTTCCTCGTCCCATTCGAACATCGGGAAGTCGGTGACCCACAGCGGGCGCCAGCCTTCGGCGACCAGGTTGAAGTCCTTGCCGGCCTTCAGCCGCAACGCGCCCATGAAATCGGAGACCTTGTTGTACTTGCCGGCGCCGAAGAACACGATGTCGCCGTTGCCGGCGCCGACGTAGCGGAGCAGCGCGGCGAAGGCTTCCGCGGGGAAGAACTTGGCGATCGGCGAGGTCAGCTCGCCGTTCTCGGCGATCTTGGCGTAGGCCAGGCCCTTGGCGCCGAACTTGGCCGCGTGCGCGGCGTAGTCGTCGATCTGCTTGCGCGACAGCGCGGCGCCGGCGGGGATGCGCAGCGCGGCGACGCGGCCGTCGGCGTCGGCGGCGGCATCGGCGAAGACCTTGAATTCGCTGTCCTTGACCAGCTCGGCGACGTCGACCAGTTCCAGCGCGATGCGCAGGTCCGGCTTGTCCGAACCGTAGCGGCGCATCGCCTCGGCCCAGGTCATGCGCGGGAACTGCGCGTCGAGTTCGACGCCGATGGTTTCCCTGAACGCGGCGCGGATCAGGTCCTCGACGGTGTCCTGCACGTCGCGCTCGCGGACGAAGGCGAATTCCATGTCGAGCTGGGTGAACTCGAGCTGGCGATCGGCGCGCAGCGCCTCGTCGCGGAAGCAGCGCGCGATCTGGTAGTAGCGGTCGAAGCCGGCCATCATCAGGATCTGCTTGAACAGCTGCGGGCTCTGCGGCAGGGCGTAGAACTCGCCCGGGTGCATGCGCGCCGGCACCAGGAAGTCGCGCGCGCCTTCCGGGGTGGCCTTGGTCAGGATCGGGGTCTCGATGTCCTGGAAGCCGCGCGCGTCCAGCCAGCGGCGCAACGCCTGCACCAGCTTGATGCGGGTGCGCTGCATGCGCTGCATCTCCGGGCGGCGCAGGTCGAGGTAGCGGTACTTGAGGCGGATTTCCTCGTTGGCGTTCTCGTGGGCGTGGAACGGCAGCGGCGCGGCCTTGTTCAGCACCACGATCTTCGTCGCGACCACTTCGACCTTGCCGGTGCGGATCTTGTCGTTGACCGCATGGCGCGCCCGTACCGTGCCCTCGACCTGCAGCACGTCCTCGTAGCCCAGCCCGGCGGCGACGGCGAACACCTCGGCGTTGTCGGGTTCGACCGTGACCTGGACGATGCCTTCGTGGTCGCGCAGGTCGATGAAGCAGACGCCGCCGAGGTTGCGGGCGACGTCGGTCCAGCCGCACAGGGTGACGGCCTGGCCGATCAGGGTCTCGTCGACGAGACCGCAGTAATGGGTACGCATGGACAAGGGAAACTCCGGATAAAGACGTTCCGGCCGGCGCCGGATGGATTTACAACGGCCGAAGGCTGGTCAAGCCGCGTAGTTTAACTTGCGGCCAGCCTTTGCGGCTTTTCCGCGCCCTCCGCCGGCCCATGGCGGCCCGCCGCAACATTTCTTTCATGTGGACTTGGGCATGTTGCGCCCGTCGGCCGCCGCACCGTGGCCGGCCATGACGGCCCTCGGCCGCCGCCCCCGCGGCGGCACGGTGGCTTCCCTGACTCCTACCCGGGAAACGCATGCACCCCCTGCTTCCGCTGGCCCTCGTGGCCCTGCTCTGCCTGCTGGCCGCTTCGCGCAAATGGATCTGGACCAAGGCGGCGCTGCTCGCCCTGCTGCTGCTGGCGCTCAGCGCCTGGTGGCTGGTCGACCGGCTCAGCGGCGACGGCATCAACGCCGCCACCCTGTACCACCTGCGCGCCGGCGTGGACGGCGCCGGGATCAGCGACTTCAGCGACCAGATCGCGGCCTTCCTCGCCCTGGCGGCGGTTTCCCTGGTGGTACCGCTGGGCCTGGCGTGGCTGAGCCCGGCCCGCGGCGGCGGCCGCCGCGGCGCATTGGCGCTGGCCGGGTTCGTCGCCCTCTTCGCGCTCACCGTGCGGTTCAGCCCGTTGTACACGGACGGCCAGCGCATCGCCCGATCGCTGCGCCCGGCCGATGCCGCCGCGGTCGCCGCCGAATACCGGCAACCGGCCGTGCCGTTGCGCAACCGCAAGAACATCGTCTGGATCTACGGCGAAAGCCTGGAACGCACCTACCTGGATCCGCAGGCCTTCCCCGGGCTGATGCCGAACCTGTCGCGACTGGCCGGCGAAGCGCTGGATTTCCGCGACGTAGCCTCGGCCGAAGGCAGCGGCTGGACCATCGCCGGGCTGGTGGCGTCGATGTGCGGGGTGCCGCTGACCACCGCGCCCGGCGACGAGAACAGCATGGGGCGGATGGACCAGTTCCTGCCCGGCGCGCACTGCCTGGGCGACTACCTGAAGGAACAGGGCTACGCCACCCGTTTCCTCGGCGGCGCCGACGCCGATTTCGCGGCCAAGGGCGCGTTCCTGGCCAGCCACGGCTTCGACCGGGTCAAGGAAAAGAACGACTACCGCGCCGCCGGGGTATCGCGGCGGCACTTCTCCAACTGGGGCGTGCACGACGACGTGCTGCTGGACGACGCCTGGGACAGCTTCCAGCAGCTGTCGCGCGCCGGCCGGCCGTTCCTGCTGACCGCGCTGACCATGGATACGCACCACCCGGCCGGGCACCTGCCGGTGAGCTGCCGCGACATCCGCTACGACAGCCCCTATGGCGACATCGGCCTGCTGAAGGCGCTCAAGTGCAGCGACCGACTGATCTCGCGGCTGGTGGAAAGGATCCGCCGCAGCCCCTGGGCCGACGACACGATCATCGTCGTCGCCTCCGACCATCTGGCCATGCCCAACGACCTCAGCGAGGTGCTGGCCGGGCTGCACCGCGAGAACCTGCTGCTGTTCCTCGGCCCCGGCATCCGGCCGCGCAGCATCGCCCGCGGCGGCAGCACGCTGGACAGCGGCGCGACCCTGCTGCAGTTGCTGGATCCGGACAAGCAGGCGCTCGGCTTCGGCCGTTCGCTGCTGGCTGCCGGTGCCACGGCCAGCGCCAGCGCCGCCGCCAGCCGCGACGGCGGCAAGGACTACCCGCGCTACCTGGCCTTCGCCCGCCAGCTGTGGACCGGCACCGACACGCGCACCCTGCGCGTCGACGACGACGGCCGGGTCGTGGTCGGCCGGCAGCGGATCCAGCCGCCGCTGATGCTGGAATACGACCGCGACTGGAACATCCGCGCGATGGTGCTCAACGACGCGCCGCGCCAGTTCATCGACCGCCAGCCGGACAACGTGCTGGCCTACGTCGACCGCTGCACCGCCTTCCTCGACGATTCGCTGCGCGGCGAGTGGTGCGCCGCGCTGTGGGACCGCAACGACAACCTGCAGCTGTACACCGGCGCGCAGTTGCGGCACGGGGTGCAGGTCAGCGCGTCGCCGGCGTACACCGACGTGCCGCGGCCGCGGCCGCGCCGGCCGCTGACGATCGGCGTCGAGGACCAGCGCATGCGCGCCGGCGGCTACCAGTTGCTGCTGCGCGCGCGCGACCTGCCGGCGCATCCGTTCTGGCTGGAAGCGGTGTCGTCGCAAGGCAGGGTCATCCATGCCCGCGAATGGATACAGCCGGGCGCGCAGGCTGGCGACCTCCTGCGCCTGCCGCTGTGGCTGGACACGAGCGTGGAAGGCCTGGAAGTCCGGGCCTGGCTGGACTACACCGAGTTCATCCAGGTCGACCGCATGGCCGTGGTGCGCGACCGCAATGCGCGCGTGGCCCAGGCCACGCACGGTTGACCCCGGCGCGCCGCCGCCGGCACCGGCCCGCGCAACCTGCGCGCCGCGGGATTAAGCTAGCGGCCGACGCCCCGGGGGACATCGCATGCAGACGGCTTCCAACCATCGCAACCTGATCGCCGCGCTGCTGGTCGCCGCCGGCCTGGCCGCCGCCGGCTGGTTCGCCGCGCAGGGCATGGCGCGGCTGCGCACCGCCGACCGCTTCGTCACGGTCAAGGGCTCGGCGGAAAAGATCGTCGACGCCGACCTGGTGGTCTGGCCGCTGGCGCAGACCGTGGTCGGCAACGACCTGGCCGCGGTGCAGGCCGGGCTGGAAAGCAACAACGCGACGATCCGCGCCTTCCTGACCGGGGCCGGTTTCAAGGACGACGAGATCGTGGTCTCGCCACCGCGGCTCGAGGACCGCTGGGCCTGGTCGTACGGCGACAACCGCCCGCCGGAGCGCTACCGCTATTCGAACACCGTGACCCTGCGCAGCAACCGCGTCGCCGAAGCGCTGGCGGCGTTGCGCCGCAGCGGCGACCTGGTCGGCAAGGGCGTGATGCTGAACGCCGAGGAAGGCGGCGGCCCGGATTTCGAATACACCCGGCTCAACGAGATCAAGCCGGCGCTGATCGCCGAGGCGACCGCGAACGCGCGCAAATCGGCCGAACAGTTCGCCAAGGATTCCGGCGCGCGGCTGGGAGGCATCCGCAGCGCCAACCAGGGCGTGGTGTCGATCACCGACCGCGACCGCGGCAGCCCGCAAGTCAAGACCGTGCGCGTGGTGACGACGGTGGAGTATTTCCTGAAGGACTGAGCGCGGCTCAGCCCGACGTCGCCGCCGGCTTGCTCTCGGCCTTCGCCGGCGCGGACTCGGCCGGCTTCGATTCGGCCGGCTTCGATTCGGCCGGCTTCGATTCGGCCGGCTTCGATTCGGCCGGCTTCGATTCGCCACCGCCGGCGCCGTCGCCGGCGAGGTTGCGTTTCTTGTCGCCGTCCTTCTTGAAGTCGGTCTCGTACCAGCCGCCGCCGGCCAGCCGGAACGACGGCGCGGTCAACTGGCGCCTGATCGCCGGCTTGCCGCAGGACGGGCAGTTCTCCGGGTCGGGATCGGACAGCTTCTGCAGGCGGTCGAAACGATGGCCGCATTCGGCGCATTCGAAGGCATAGATCGGCATGGCGGGCGTTGGCGGAGAATGGAAGCTGCCGCCGATTTTAGGGCAAACGCCGCGTTTTCAAGCCTTTCCGGCGCCGCGACCGGGGGGCCGCGCCCGGCGCCCGCGGGATTGGGGCCCGCGATGAATACGAATGCAGCCGCCCATGTTGCGCCCGCACCGTCCCCGATACTTTGCCCGCCCCCACGCATATCCACTTCCCGAAAAGGACGACGTCATGCGGAACCGGTTGTCGTGGCTGTTCCTCCCGCTGTTGCTGTCCCTCGCGGCATTGCTGTTCGCGCCATCGGCGAACGTGCAGGCGGCGATCAACGCGCAGAACCTGGGCGCCAAATACGACGCGTCGCAGGGCAACATCACCTTCCGCGTCTATTCGTCGCGGGCCAGCCGCATCGAGGTGTGGCTGTACAAGACCGCGTCCGGCGCGCAGGAAAGGGTGCGCTACGTGCTGACCAAGGACGCCGCGAGCAACGTCTGGTCGAAGACGGTTTCGGTGGCCACGCTGCGGAACTCGTACGGCATCACCGGCACGGTCTACTACGGCTACCGCGCGTGGGGCCCGAATTGGCCTTACAACAGCGGCTGGACCAAGGGCAGCGGCACGGGCTTCGTCAGCGACGTCGACGCCGGCGGCAACCGCTTCAACCCGAACAAGCTGCTGCTCGACCCCTATGCGGTCGAAATCAGCCAGGACCCCCAGACCGCCAGTTGCACCGACGGCACGATCTACGCCAGCGGCGCCAGCCACCGCAACAAGGACAGCGGCGCCTGCGCGCCGAAGGGCATCGTGCTGGCGGCGGACGCCACTTCCACCGGCACCAAGCCGACCCGCGCCTTCAAGGACGACATCGTCTACGAGGTGCACCTGCGCGGGCTGACGATGAACGACACCTCGCTGCCGGTGGCGCTGCGCGGCACCTATGCCGGCGCGGCGACGAAGGCCGCGTATCTCGCCGGCCTCGGGGTCTCCGCGGTCGAGTTCCTGCCGGTGCAGGAAACCCAGAACGACCAGAACGACATCGACCCGGATTCGGACAGCGGCGACAACTACTGGGGCTACATGACCCTGAACTGGTTCGCGCCGGACCGCCGTTATTCGTCGGACAAGAGCCCCGGCGGCCCGACCCGCGAATGGAAGTCGATGGTCAAGGCCTTCCACGATGCCGGCATCAAGGTCTACATCGACGTGGTCTACAACCACACCGGCGAGGGCGGCGCGTGGGGCGGCACCGATGGGGTGAGCGTCTACAACGTCCTGTCGTGGCGCGGCCTCGACAACCCAACCTACTACTCGCTGACCGGCGACTACCAGCATTCGTGGGACAACACCGGCGTCGGCGGCAACTACAACACCCGCAACACGATCGCGCAGGACCTGATCGTCGACTCGCTGGCGTACTGGCGCGACGCGCTGGGCGTGGACGGCTTCCGCTTCGATCTCGCCTCGGTGCTCGGCAACACCTGCCAGCACGGCTGCTTCAACTTCGACAAGATGGATTCCGGCAATGCGCTGAACCGCATCGTCGCCGAACTGCCGCCGCGCCCCGCGGCCGGCGGCAGCGGCGTCGACCTGATCGCCGAGCCGTGGGCGATCGGCGGCAACTCCTACCAGGTCGGCGGCTTCCCCAGCGGGTGGTCGGAATGGAACGGCGGTTTCCGCGATGCCGTCCGCAAGAAGCAGAACAAGCTCGGCGTCGAAACCGTCACCACCGGCACGCTGGCGACGCGCTTCGCCGGTTCGTCCGACCTGTACGGGGACGACGGCCGCAAGCCGTGGCATTCGGTGAACTTCCTCGTCGCCCACGACGGCTTCACGCTGAACGACCTGTACGCCTACAACAGCAAGCAGAACAACCAGGCCTGGCCGTACGGACCGTCCGACGGCGGCGAGGACAACAACAACAGCTGGAACCAGGGCGGCGTCGCCGCCGACCAGCGCAAGGCCGCGCGTACCGGCATGGCCCTGCAGCTGCTCAGCGCCGGCGTGCCGATGCTCACCGGCGGCGACGAAGCGCTGCGCACGCTGTTCGGCAACAACAATCCGTACAACCTGGATTCGCCGGCGAACTGGCTGTACTGGACCCGCGACGGCTACGAGGCGGATTTCCAGACCTTCACCCAACGTCTGATCGCGTTCCGCAAGGCGCATCCGTCGCTGCGCCCGTCCGCGTTCTATTCGGGCGCGGACAACAACGGCAACGTGATGGAACAGCTGCGCTGGTTCAGGCCGGACGGCGCGCAGGCCGACGCCGCCTACTTCAACGACGTCAACAACCACGCGATCGCTTGGCGCATCGATGGCAGCGAATTCGGCGATCCGGCCAGCGCGATCTACGTCGCCTACAACGGCTGGTCCGGGCAGGTGAACTTCACGCTGCCGTGGCCGGGCAACGGCAAGCAATGGTACCGGGTCACCGACACCGCGACGTGGAACGAAGGCGGCGGGACGGTGAAGCTGCCCGGCACCGAGGATTTCATCGGCGGCGAATGGACGAGCTACGGCCTGCAGGGCCGCTCGGTGCTGGTGCTGATCGCGAAGTGACCCCGATGCGGCCCGTCCGGCCGTGGTGCGGCGCGGGCGGCGGGGTCAAGGATCCGGTGGCGCGGACTTCCCGCCGCCGGCATGCAGTTCCGAGGTTCCCGGGGGAAGCAGCGTCGCGGCCGCACCGCCGGCCGCCGGCGCGCGCGGCTCGCTCGGCTCGTTCTCGATCGGATCGATGTCGAACGGCGAACGGAACACCAGCGACGGCAGCAGGGTATTCAACGCGGCGTACAGCAACAGGCCGCCGAACAACGCGTCGGGCACGGCGAAGCGCGTGCGCAGGACCGCCGCCAGCACCAGGGTGAACACCAGGGTCGGGGTCAGCGCCAACGACACGCGCAGGCTGCTGCGCGCGCTTTCGCCGAACAGCAACCGCCGCTGCACCCAGACCATGCCGATGCGCAGCGGCAGCACCAGCAGGGTCATGGCCAGGCCGATCGCCAGCGCGTCCACGCTCAGCGCCCCGGCCGGCACCTTGGTGCCCGCCTCGAAGAAATAGAACGGCACGAAGAACGAGGCGAACAGGCGCAGCGCGTGCAGGTTGTCGTGCGAGGCCAGCGACGGCATCCGCGCCTGCAGCAGGCGCGCGACCAGGCCGGCGATGAAGGCGCCGACCAGGTAGTACACGCCCAGCTTGTAGGTGATGAAGGCCGCGACCATGCCCACCATCACCAGCAGCGAGAATTCCGAACCCGGCGCGTGCGGCGCCACCCAGCGGCCCATGGCCACGAAGAACAGCGGCAGCCCCGCCAGCATCGCCAGCATGGCCGCGGTGGACAGGCCCATGCGCAGCGGGTCGCCGGCCTGCAGCACCACGAACAACGCGGCCAGGGCGAGGATTTCGCCGGCGATGGCCTTGCTGGTGACCCAGAACCGCTCGTTCGCGTCCAGGCCCAGCCGGGCCAGGGTGTCGAGGATGAAGCCGGTCGAGGGAGTCAGCAGGGCCAGCGCCAGCAACGCCGCCGGCTGCCACGGCAGGTCGAAATAGCGCCACGCCAGCCACGCCGTGCCGGCCAGCGTGGCGCCGCGCACGGCCAGGTGCGCCAGCAGCGGCCACAGGCCGCGGCGCAGTTCGGCCAGGTCGACTTCCAGGCCGGCGAACAGGAACAGCGAGGAAATGCCCAGCGTGGACAGCAGCACGATCACCGGGTCGTGCGTGCGCTCGCCCAGCCACAGCATCGCGCCGATGCCGAACGCCAGGCAGGTCAGCGGCGCCGGGATCTTCCAGCGCTGCAGCGCGCGCGGGATCACCAGCAGGGCGAAGATCAGCAGCAGGTAGACCAGTTCCTTGCTCATGCGGTCCTTCCGTGGGGGGGGGCAGTTCCCGCCAATTCCTAATCGCTGGCGGCTTAGGGAATGGTTAAGCGGCGTCGTACAGCGCCGACCACGCCTGCTCGGCCGCTTCCAGCCCGCGCTGCACGGCTTCGCGCTCGCGGCCCAGTTCGGCCAGCTTCGCCGCATCGGAGAAGAATTGCGGATCGGCCAGCTGCGCGTCGATGGCGGCGAGCTTTTCCTCGAACTTCGCCACCTTCGCCTCGGCCTCGGCCAGCTTGTGCGGGTTCGGCGGTTTCTTCGCCGGCGCGGACACCGGCTTGGGCGGCGGCGCCGGCGCGAGCTCGGCCATCTTCTGCCTGGTGCCCTGCGCCGCCGGGCGCGTGCGCAGCCACGCCGCGTATTCGTCCAGGTCGCCGTCGAACGGCTCGACCGCGCCGTCGGCGACGCGCCAGAACGTGTCGCAGACCAGGCCGATCAGGTGGCGGTCGTGGCTGACCATGACGATGGCGCCGTCGAAGTCGCTCAACGCCTCGGCCAGCGCTTCGCGCATCTCCAGGTCGAGGTGGTTGGTCGGTTCGTCGAGCAGCAGCACGTTCGGCTGCTGCCACGCGATCAGGGACAGCGCCAGGCGCGCGCGTTCGCCGCCCGAGAAGCCGTCGACCGGCTCGAACGCGCGGTCGCCGGGGAAGTTCCACTTGCCGAGGAAATCGCGGAACGCCTGGGTCGGCGCGTCCGGCGAGATCTCGCGGAAGTGGTCGATCGGCGACTGGCCTTCGTGCAGCGACTCGACCGTGTGCTGGGCGAAGTAGCCGATGCGCAGGTCCGGGTGCGCGCTGCGCTCGCCGGCCAGCAGCGACAGCTCGCCGACCAGCGTCTTCACCAGCGTGGTCTTGCCGGCGCCGTTGGGACCGAGCAGGCCGATGCGGTCGCCGGCCTCCAGGCCGAAGCCGACGTCGCGCAGGATCACCGCGTCGCGGCCGTAGCCGGCTTCGCCATGGTTGATGCGGATCAGCGAGTGCGGCAGCTTCGGCGGCGGTGCGAACTCGATGCGGAACTCGCGCTCCACGCGCACCGCCTCGGTGCCGGCGAGCTTGGCCAGCCGCTTCATCCGGCTTTGCGCCTGCCGCGCCTTGCTCGCCTTGGCCTTGAAGCGGTCGATGAAGCTCTGCAGGTGCGCGCGCTCGGCCTGTTCCTTCTCGAACGCGATTTGCTGTTGCCGCAACTGTTCCGCGCGCTGGCGTTCGAAGTCGGTGTAGCCGCCGACGTACAGTTTCGCGCCGCCGCCGTGCAGGTGCAGCGTGTGGGTGGCGACGTTGTCGAGGAACTCGCGGTCGTGCGAGATCAGCAGCAGCGTGCCCGGATACTTCAGCAGCCACTGCTCGAGCCACAGCACCGCGTCCATGTCGAGGTGGTTGGTCGGCTCGTCGAGCAGCAGCAGGTCCGACGGCATCATCAGCGCGCGGGCCAGGTTCAGGCGCACGCGCCAGCCGCCGGAGAACGCCGACACCGGCCTGCGATGGGTGTCGGCGGGGAAGCCGAGGCCGTGCAGCAGCCGGCCGGCGCGCGCCTCGGCGTCGTAGCCGTTGAGTTCGGCGATGCGCAGGTGCGCGGCGGCGACCGCGTCCCAGTCCTCGGCGGCAGTGGCATCGGCCTCGGCCTTCAGCGCCGCGGCGACCTCGGTGTCGCCGCCCAGCACGAAGTCGATCGCGGCGTCCGGCAGCGACGGGGTTTCCTGCGCGACGCTGGCGATGCGCAGGCGGCCGGAAACCTCGATGTCGCCCTTGTCCGCCTCGATTTCGCCGCGCAGCGCGGCGAACAGGCTGGACTTGCCGGCACCGTTGCGCCCGACCACGCCGACCCTGTAGCCCGCGTGCAGGGCCAGGTCGACGTTGGACAGCAGCAGGCGTTCGCCCCGGCGCAGGGCGAAATTGCGGAAGGAAATCATCGGGATTGCTGGCTAATAACCGGAAAGAATATGCAGATGAACAGGATTCCTGCGACGCAATTCTATCGCTTAACCATTATTTGACTTCGGTGCCCCGGGTTCGAACCGCCTCATGGCGACACGATTCGACCCGCCCGGCCCGGCGACCCGACCTGGCGCCGGTGCCCGCTCCCCCTCCCCCCTCGTTTCCGGAGTCCTTCCATGCCCCGCAAGATTTCCCCGCTGGCTTCCGCCATCGCCGCCGCCCTGATCGCCGCCCCCGCCTTCGCCCAGGACGGCGCCGCGGACAGGCAAGCCAGCACGCTGGACACGGTGATCGTCACCGGCACCCGCGTCAGCGACCGCACCGTCGCCGAATCGCAGTCGCCGATCGACATCATCACCCCCGAAGCGCTGCAATCCACCGGCACCACCGAACTGGCCACCGCGCTGGCGCGCGCGCTGCCGTCGCTGAACTTCCCGCGCCCGGCCATCACCGACGGCACCAGCGGCGTGCGCCCGGCGCAGCTGCGCGGGCTGTCGCCGGACCAGGTGCTGGTGCTGGTCAACGGCAAGCGCCGCCACGTCTCGGCGCTGGTCAACGTCAACGGCACCATCGGCCGCGGTTCGTCGGCGGTGGACCTGAACGCGATCCCGGTTTCCGCCATCGAACGCGTCGAAGTGCTGCGCGACGGCGCCTCGGCGCAATACGGTTCCGACGCCATCGCCGGCGTGGTCAACATCGTGCTGAAGGGCTCGGGCAAGGGCGGCAGCCTGGCGGTCGACGCCGGCCAGTATTCGGCCGGCGACGGCGCGCTGCTGCAACTGTCCGGCGACGCCGGCGTCGGCTTCGCCGACGGCCGCGGCCAGCTGCACGTGGCCGCGCAGCTGGCCAGGCAGGATGAAACCGACCGCGCCGGCCCGTACCAGGGCACCGCGCCGAACACCGGCAACAACCCCGACGTCGGCGAAGTCGCCTTCGTCTACGGCGACCCCAAGGTCGATGCCGGCGTCGTGTCCGCCAACGCCGCCTTCGACTTCAGCGACAACGCCAGCGCCTACGCCACCGCGATCGCCGGCAACCGCGACATCACCTCGTTCGCGTTCTACCGTTCGCCGAACCACAGCGGCCAGGGCGCGTTGCTGGCGCAGGTCTACCCCGACGGCTACGTGCCGGAGATCAACCAGCTGTCGCAGGACCGCTCGCTGGTGCTTGGCGCGAAAGGCGGCACCGACGGCGGCTGGAACTGGGACGTCAGCTACGACTACGGCTACAACCACCTGTTCTTCCACACCCAGAACAGCATCAACTACAGCCTGGGCGCGGACAGCCCGTCGCGCTTCTACGACGGCGCGCTGGAATACACCCAGAACGCGCTGAACGCGGATTTCTCGAAGACCCTCGACTGGGGCCTGGCCTATCCGGCGACGCTGTCGTTCGGCGCCGAATACCGCGAAGAGAAGTGGAACCAGTCGCCGGGCCATCCGGATTCCTACACCGGTTCGGGCGCGCAGGGCTTCGCCGGCTTCACCCCGCTCAACGCCGTGCATTCGGACCGCCACAACTACGCCGTGTACGCCGGGCTGGAAGCCGACATCACCGACAGGTTCTCCGCCGGCGCCGCCGGACGCTACGAGGACTACTCGGACTTCGGCAGCGAAACCTCCGGCAAGCTGTCGGCGCGCTACGCCTTCAGCGACAAGGTCGCGCTGCGCGGCCCCGTGGCCAGCGGTTTCCGCGCGCCGTCGCTGGCGCAGCAGAACTACCAGGCGGTGACCAGCAACTCCGTCAACGGCCAGTTCTTCGAATCCGGCACCTTCCCCGCCGCCAGCGCCGCCGCGCAGGCGCTGGGCGCCGACCCGCTGCGGGCGGAAACCTCGCTGTCGTCCGGGCTGGGCCTGGTGCTGCAGCCGGTCGACCGCCTGTACGTGACCATCGACGCCTACCGGATCGGGATCGACGACCGCATCGTGCTGTCGTCGAACATCCCGCTGGCCGGCAACGCCGCCGCGCAGGAACTGCTGGCCGGCCTCGGCATCAACGGCGTCACCAGCGCGCGCTACTTCACCAACGCCATCGACACCACCACCAAGGGCGTCGACCTCGTCGGCACCTACGCGCTGCCGCTGCAGTCCGGCACGCTGAACCTGACCGCCGGCTACAACTACAACAAGACCGAGGTGACGCGCGTGGCGCCGAACCCGGAGGAACTGGAGGCGCTGGGCGCCAACCTGGAGCGCATCGGCCGCGACGAACGCGGCCGCATCGAGGAAGGCTTCCCGCGCGACAAGCTGGCGCTGGGCGCGGCCTGGAACCTGCAGCGCTGGGACTTCAATCTCGGCGCGACCCGCTACGGCGAGTTCACCACCCGCAATTCCAGCAACCCGGCCAACGACCAGACCTACGGCGCCAAGTGGCTGCTGGACGCGTCCGTCGCGTTCAAGGCGGACGCGAACTGGACGCTGACCATCGGCGGCGACAACATCCTCGACGAGTACCCGGACGAAACGATCTTCGCCAACTCCAACAGCGGCCAGTTCCCCTACAGCAGCCAGTCGCCGACCGGCTTCAACGGCGCCTACCTGTACGCGCGCGCCGCCTACAAGTGGTGAGCCGAACCCGGCGCGACGGAACGGGAACCCCCGCATCCGCGGGGGTTCCCGCCTTGTCCCGGTTCAGTGCGCGGCCCCGGCCTCGGGCTGCGTCCGCACCGGCGGCCTGAGCGCGGAACCGGGCCGCGCGACGGCCCACATCTCCCACGCGATCCTCTTCGCCAGCGCCTGGCGGTCGTCGCCCTCGGCGTACAGGTCGAAATGGCTGCGACCGGGGACGAAGCGCACCTCGGCCTTCGCGCCGAGGCCGTCCAGCACTTCCTTCAGCCTGCGCGCGGCGCCATCCAGGTAGAAGGTGTCGGCGTCGCCGACGATGACGTGGATCTTGCCGTCCAGGTCCGGCTTCAGCGCCGGCCACTGCGTCTTCAGCCGGTAGGCGATGTCGTAATGCTCGCGCCAGTACGCGGCGACCTGCGGATCGACCGCGCCGCTGTCGCGATCGAACATCGGCTGCGGCCGGCCGTCCGCGCCGCGCGGCGAGAACACCCAGTCGAACGAGGCCATCTGCCCGCCGTATTCGCCGAGCACGCGCTCGAGTCTGGCGAACTGTTCGAACGTGGCCATCACCTTGCCGTCGCCGCGCACCAGCGGATACGCCGAGCCGTCCGGCTTGCGGTAGACGTTCGCGTTGGCCGCGTAGATGTCGGGGCCGGTGAAGTCGCGGAAGTCGCTGGAATCGGGCGAAGTCGACCAGGTGCCGCCGAACAGCTTCGGGTACGCCACCTGCAGCCACAGCGTGGCCCAGCCGCCGGACGAATGCCCGGTGAGGAAGCGCCCGGACGGCTTGCCGTCCATGCGGTACTGCGTTTCCAGCCACGGGATCAGTTCTTCGGTCAGCGCCCGGCCCCACGGGCCGTTGTTGACCGAATCGGCGAACTCGTGGGTGCCGGTGGGGCCGGATTCGTCCAGGAACACCCAGACCATCGGCGGGATCTGCCCTTCGGCCATCGCGCCGTAGTACATCGCCGCGCTGGCGCTCAGGCGGTCGAAATTGCCGCCGAAGCCGTGGGTGAAGTAGACGGTGGGATAGCGGCCCTCGCCCGTTGCGTAATCCGGCGGCAGCAGCACCCAGCCGCGCATGCGCACCTCGCGGCCCCAGAACGCGGCCAGCGCCGGGCTGGCGAATGCGAAGGGCTTGGCGTGCTCGCGCGCGGCGTCGAGGTGCTTCTTCGTGGCTTCGCTCATCGCCTGCGCCGGCATCTGCCACGGCCCGCCGCGCGCCGGCAGGGTTTCGTCCAGCGACAGGACCGGCGGCTTCTTCGCCGGCAGTCGCGTCGCGACGACCTTGCTGACCAGGTCGCCGGCGCCGCGGCCGCCGTAGTTGTAGTCGTGGTTGCGGTCGAGCACCGCCTGCAGGTAGTAGTCGCCCTTCGGCAGCGCCGAGAAGCCGGCGGGGAACGCCAGCGCGTCGGTATCCAGCGCGACCGCGCCGCCCGGCGCCAGGTGCGCGACCTCGGTCGCGGCGACGCTGACCAGGGTTGGCCGGGAAAGGCTGGCATCGACCTTGTCGACCTTGCCGTCCTTCGCCATCGCCTCCGCCTCGGCGGCGGGGATCGCGAACACCAGCAGCCGGCCCGCGGCCGGTTGCGCCATCGACGCGTCCAGGCGCACCTGCACCGGGTTCGCCGCCACCGCCGCGAACGCCGGCAGCGACAGCAACAACAGGAGTGCGGCGCGCTTCGCCAGCGCGCTTGCTTGCGTGTCCACCATGACCATCCCCTCGTCGGATTCTCCGCGGCCGAGTCTGGCCATGGCCCCGGCGCGAGTCAAACGCCACGGGCCGCGGAGGTTTGCGGCGGAACCCGCGCATCGGCGACACTGCGCCTCCTGCAATACGAAACCGACCGATGCACCACGACACCGACCTGATCAGCATCATCGCGGTGGGCCTGGCCGTGGCCTTCGTGCTCGGCGCGCTCGCCAACCGGTTGCGGCTGTCGCCGCTGGTCGGCTACCTGCTGGCCGGCGTGGTGGTCGGCCCGTTCACCCCCGGCTTCATCGCCGACCAGGCGCTGGCCAACCAGTTGTCGGAAATCGGCGTGATGCTGCTGATGTTCGGCGTGGGCCTGCACTTCTCGCTGGAAGACCTGCTGGAAGTGAGGACCATCGCGATCCCCGGCGCGATCGCGCAGATCGCCGTCGCCACGCTGCTCGGCTGGGCGCTGGCCTGGGGCATGGGCTGGAACCCGTTCGAGGGCTTCGTGTTCGGTCTGGCGCTGTCGGTGGCCAGCACCGTGGTCGTGCTGCGCGCGCTGGAGGAACGCCGCCTGCTCGACACCCGGCGCGGGCGCATCGCGATCGGCTGGCTGATCGTCGAGGACCTGGCGATGGTGCTGGCGCTGGTGTTCCTGCCGGTGCTGGCCTCGGCCGCGCACGGCGACGGCGGCAGCCTGGCCGGCACGCTGAAGTCGCTGGCGTGGACGCTGCTCAAGCTGGGCCTGTTCGTCGCATTCATGCTGCTGGTCGGCCGCCGCGCCATCCCGTGGACGCTGGCGCGCGTGGCGCACACCGGCCTGCGCGAACTGTTCACCCTGTGCGTGCTGGCGATCGCGCTGGGCGTGGCCTTCGTGTCGGCGCAGCTGTTCGGCGTGTCGTTCGCGCTGGGCGCGTTCTTCGCCGGCATGCTGCTCAACGAGTCGGAACTGAGCCACAAGGCCGCCGCCGACTCGCTGCCGCTGCGCGACGCATTCGCGGTGCTGTTCTTCGTCTCGGTCGGCATGCTGTTCGACCCGCGCGTGCTGCTCGATCACCCGTGGCAGGTGCTGGCGGTGCTGGGCATCATCCTGGTCGGGCAGTCGCTGGCCGCGTACGTGCTGGTGCGCGCGTTCCGCCAGCCGAAGCTGACCGCGCTGACCGTGGCGGTCAGCCTGGCGCAGATCGGCGAATTCTCCTTCATCCTCGCCGCGCTCGGCCTGGAGCTGGGCATCCTGCCGAAGGCCGGCCACGACCTGATCCTGGCCGGCGCCCTGCTGTCGATCATCGCCAACCCGCTGATGTTCGCCGCGGTCGACCGCTGGCAGGCGAAACAGGAGGCCGAAGCGCCGCGGCCGGCCGAACCCGAAGCGCCGCCCGGCCCTTCGCTGGAACTGAGCGATCACGCCATCGTGATCGGCTATGGCCGGGTCGGCAGTTCGCTGGTGCGCGTGCTGCGCGAACGCGGCGTGCCGGTGATCGTCATCGACGACAACCGCGACCACGTCGAACACGCGCATGCCGCCGGCATCCCCGCGATCCGCGGCAGCGCCGCCGCCGACAAGGTGCTGGCCGAAGCGCACCCCGATCGCGCCAAGATCGTGGTGCTGGCGATCCCGCAGCCGCTGGAGGCCGGCGAGGCCATCGCCAAGCTGCGCGCGATCAACCCGTCGCTGACCCTGCTGGCGCGCGCGCACAGCGACGCCGAGGTGAAGCACCTGCTGGAGCACGGCGCCGACGGCGCGGTGATGGCCGAGCGCGAACTGGCCTACTCGCTGGCCGAAATGGTGATGGCCACGCCGCCCTACCGCGCGCTGCGCCGCACCTGACTTAGAATTTCCGCATCGCCCGCCGCGACCAAGGAGATGCCCATGCGCCGGATGCTTGCCCTGCTCCTCGTGCTGGCGCTGGCCGCCTGCGCCGCGCCGGAAGCCGCGCCGCCCGCCGGAACCGCGGCGGCACCCGCCGAAATGACGCCGTTGCCGGCCCCACCGCCGCAAGCCGACGCGCCGGCGCGGGTCAGGTCGGGCAAGGTCGAGCTCGACCTCACGTGCCGGACCGACGCCGACTGCGCGGTCAAGGACGTCGGCAACTGCTGCGGCTACTACCCGATGTGCGTCAACAAGGACAGCCCCACCGACCCCGCCGGCGTGCAGGCGGAATGCCGCGCCAGCGGCCGCGTCGGCGTGTGCGGCTTCAGGAACATCGACTCGTGCAAGTGCGTCGCGAACCGGTGCGAAAGCGCGGGCGTGGTGATGGAAAACGCGGTGCCGGTGCGCTGATGCTGTACGCGCAGGTCCATCTCACGCTGCCGGCATGGGTGCACGAACGCATCGACGCCGCGGCGACGTATCCCGGCGACGAGGACAAGGTCGCGCTGGCGATCGAACTGGCGCGCATCAACGTCGAGGCGGCGAGCGGCGGGCCGTTCGGCGCGGCCGTGTTCGACCCGCAGCACCGCATCGTCTCGGTCGGCGTCAACCGCGTGGTGCCGCAGAACGCGTCGCTGGCGCACGCCGAGAACATGGCCTTCCTGCTGGCGCAGCAACGCCTGCAGGCGTTCCGCATCAACGACCGCTACGACGGCCCGGTGACGCTGGCGACCTCGGCGCAACCGTGCTGCCAATGCTATGGCGCGACGGTCTGGGCCGGCGTCGACCGCCTGCTGATCGGCGCGCGCGCCGAGGACGTGATGGAGCTGACCGAATTCGACGAAGGCCCGCTGCCCGCCGACTGGATCGGCGAACTGGAGAAGCGCGGCATCGAGGTCGTGCGCGACATCCGGCGCGAGCAGGCGCGCGCAGTGCTGCGCGCCTACGGCGAGCACGGCGGCCAGCGCTATTGATGGACGGCCTGCTGTGCTACTGCCGCCAGGGCTTCGAGCCGGAACTGGCGGCCGAGCTGACCGAGCGCGCCGCACAGGCCGGCATCGCCGGCTATGCGCGCGCCAGCCGCAACGACGGCTACGCGGTGTTCGCCAGCGACGACGCGCGCATCGCTTCCGCCTTGCGCTGGCGCGAGCTGGTCTTCGCGCGGCAGAAGCTCGCGCTGATCGCCGAACTGCGCGGCCTGGACCCGAAGGACCGCATCGCGCCGATGCTGGAGGCGATGCGCGGACGCGGGCGTTTCGGCGACGCATGGGTGGAGCATCCGGACTCCGACGCCGCCAAGCCGCTGGCCGGCCTCGCGCGCAGTTTCGGCAACGCGCTGCGGCCGGCGTTGCGCAAGGCCGGGCTGCTGACCGAGAAGGAGAATCCGAAGCTGCCGCGCCTGCACGTGACCTTCGTCGATGGCGACCACGCTTTCCTCGCCGTCGCCGATCCGGCCGACAGCGCGCCGTGGCCGCTCGGCATCCCGCGGCTGAAGCTGCTGCCGGACGCGCCATCGCGTTCGGCGCTGAAGCTGGAAGAAGCCTTCCTCGTCCTGCTCGACGCGCGCGAACGCGAAGCGTTGCTGAAACCGGGCATGGCCGCCGCCGACCTCGGCGCCGCGCCGGGCGGCTGGACCTGGGTGCTGACCCGGCACGGCATCCGCGTCAGCAGCATCGACAACGGCCCGCTGCGCCAGCACGTGCTCGACACCGGGCTGGTCACGCACCTGCGCGAGGACGGTTTCCACTGGCAACCGCCGCGGCCGCTGGACTGGATGGTCTGCGACATGGTCGAACAGCCGCGCCGCGTGGCCGAGCGCATGGCCGCGTGGTTCCGCGAAGGCTGGTGCCGGCACGCGGTGTTCAACCTGAAACTGCCGATGAAGAAGCGCTGGGACGAAACCCGGCTTTGCCTGGACCTGTTCGCGCAGAAGGCCGGCAAGCCGCTGACCGCGCGCGCGAAACAGCTTTACCATGATCGCGAAGAGATCACCGTGTTTGCGACGCCAAGGCAATGAGGAAACCGGAAATGGCAAGCTCCTGGATCGCCGTCGCGGCGCCCTACCTGCCGGATATCATCCGCATGGCCAAGCCGCTGTTCACGCGCACGCCGCCGCAGGCGGACAATTCGCAGCAGCTGCGCATCGACATACTCAACGAGCAGATCGCGGAGTTGCAGAACGCCGCCGCGACCAACGCCGATTCGATCGGCAAGCTTGCCGCGGACATGCAGAAGACGCTGGAGGTGCTGCAGCTCGGCGCGGAGCGGGTCGAGAAGCGGGTACAGTCGGCCCAGTTGCTTGCGTGGATCTCGGTGACCGCGGCGTTGCTGTCGTTCGGGCTGGCGGCGTACGCGTTGGCGTCCTGACCGCACAGCGCCCTGTTCAATCTTCCTTCAACGCGGCATCGATGGCCTTCTGCGCCAGCGGCGCCATCACCCTGTAGCCCTCCGGCGTCGGATGCACGCCGTCGGCCGCGAGCTTCGGATCGAGGCCGCCCTCGGCGTTGGCCATCGCCGAGTGGTAATCGAGATAAACCAGCCCTTTGTCCTTCGCGTACTGGC
The DNA here is from genome assembly GCF_010211755.1 of Pseudoxanthomonas sangjuensis. GTDB lineage: Bacteria > Pseudomonadota > Gammaproteobacteria > Xanthomonadales > Xanthomonadaceae > Pseudoxanthomonas_A > Pseudoxanthomonas_A sangjuensis. Next base: position 73,853 of record NZ_PDWR01000012.1, read on the forward strand.
GGATCCATTCGTTGAGCGCGCGGATCTTCGCGGCGGGTTTGTAGCCGGGTCGCCACGGATAGGCGCTGGCGGGCAGGACCGAGGCGAGGACAGCACGGATGCCGTTGGCCTTGGCGAGCTCCACCATCGAGCGCAGGTTGTCCTCGATCATGTCGAGCGACGCGGGACCGGTGTTGCCGGCGATGTCGTTGGTGCCGGCGAGGATGACGACGGCTGCGGGCTTGAGTTCGATGACGTCCTGGCGGAAGCGCAGCAGCATCTGCGCGGTGGTCTGCCCGGAGATGCCGCGGTTGACGTAGGGCTTGCCGGGGAAGAATTCGGTGCCGTCGACGCGGCCCCAGCCGTCGGTGATGGAGTCGCCGTAGAACACGACCCTGCCCTCTTCCTCTGCCGGCAGCCTGGCGTTGTCGTCGCGGTAGCGGGCGAGTTGCGGCCAGTCGAGCAGCTTCTTCTGCATCCACGCGATCTTTTCCTGGTCCAGCGAGGATGGATCGGCGACGTAGTTCGGTTCGACCGAAGGCGGCTGATCGTCCGGTTCGGCCTGCTGCCCGTGCACAGGAAAAGTGGCGACTGCCACAAGGAATGCGATTATCGCCAACGACGAAAATTTCATGCCGCCCCCGAAAGATTCGAAAATTCGTAGAACCATTGAAGCATAGGGCGGGTCATGGCCCGCCATTGAGCATCCTGCAAGATCGCGCAAGGCGGGTCGAGACCCGCCCTACCAGTTCTGACCAGCATTCATTTTCAACGCCATACCTGACCATTCAGAACAGCAATATCCGGTCTCACTCTCTGCAACCTCGCCATGGCAAGCTATCCGCCTAGTGGAGGCCCCGCCATGCAGAACCCCATCGAACTCAAGAACCCCGCCGCGTTCGCCGACGAATTCCTGCGCCTGACCCTGCTGCAGGGCTTCCAGTCGCTGACCAAGCGCGACCTGGAACTGCTGATCTTCGTCCTGCTGGAACGCGACGGCGCCATCGGCCGCGACGAAGGCAACGCCGCCGTCGCCGCGAAACTGCGCGTCACCCCGGCCAAGGTCAAGGCGCTGCGCCGCGACGGCTACGCCCGCTGGCGCGCCCTCGTGCCCGAGGACGACGACACCGCGCTGCGCCGCATCGTCGCCAACGTGCTGACCGAGGCCAACCTGCGCAGCGGCGCCAAGCACGTCAGCGAACGCAGCCGCAAGGACGGCTTCCTCGCCGTGCGCATCGAACACCCCGACGACGCCCAGCGCTTCGACCAGGCCATCCTCGACGTCGGCGCGCTGCCGGTGTACGAACGCAACCGCGAAGTCGTCGCGGTGCGCTTCGACACGCTGCTCAAGATCGCCGAGAAATGGGGTTACCTGCAGCCGGACGCCGGGAAGATCGCGAAGGAACTGAAGAAGCTCGCCCCGGCCTCCGAGGAGGTCGCCGACCTGCTGAAGAAGGACATCACCAAACTGCGCTGGGAAGACGCGCGCAACGCGCTCAACAGCCTCGGCGCCAAGGCGATCGCCAGCACCGCCGAGGGCGGATTGAAGGGACTGCTGAAGATCGTGTTTCCCTTCATCCCCGGCTGATTCAGCCCCGCGCGATCTCCACCCGCTTCCCCTCCGCCTTCGCCGAGGCGAAGGTCGCGTCGATCACCCGCAGGTCGCGCAGGCCTTCTTCGCCGGGCGCGATGAACAGCGCGCCCTGCATCAGCGCCAGCGCGTCGTCGTCCATCTGCTTCGCCTGCATGCGCGGCTGCGGGCCGAGCGACGCATCCAGCGCCTTGCCGTCGCTGGTCCGGCCGCGGTTGCCGGAATAGACCTGGAACGGCGAAACCTCGTGCCACCCCCTCTCGCAATCGACCCGCAGGATGTTCGAATTCTCGCCGTAGCTGGTCATGCAATCGGCGAACAGGCCGCCGGGGAATTCCAGCCGGAAGCGCATCGTCTCTTCCATGCCGCGGAAGATCTCTGGCCGCTTCACCTCCGCCTTCGCGGTCACCGCGACCGGCTCCAGCCCGCTGGCGTAGCGCGCGGCGTTGATCGCATACACGCCCATGTCGTACAGCGGGTTGCCGCCACGCTTCGGGTCCAGGCGCCAGTTGTCCGGGTCGTAGCCTTCGCTGTAACCGCGGTAGCCGGCCTCGGCGCGCAGCTTCAGCGGCTTTCCGTACGGCTTCTCCTTCGCCCAGGCGACGACCTGCTGCGTGATCGGCTCGTGCTGCAGGCGATAGCCGATCGCCAGCCGCACCTTGTTCTTCGTGCAGGCGTCGATCATCGACCGCGCCTCGGCCGCGGTCATCGCCATCGGCTTCTCGCACCAGACGTGCTTGCCGGTGCCGGCGGCGCGGATCGTGTACTCGGCGTGCATCGACGTCGGCAGTACGATGTAGACGACGTCGATGTCCGGGTTGTCGGCGATGCGCTCGAAGTTGCCGTAGTCGTAGACATTCTTGTCGGGGATGCCGTACTTGCGTTGCCACGGCGCGATCTTCTCCGGCGAACCGGTGACGATGCCGGCCAGCCGGCAGTGCTTCGTCAGTTGCAGCGCCGGCGCCAGCAGGTTGCCGGCATAGCCGCCCAGCCCGACCAGGGCCACGCCGAGCTTGCGTTCCGGCTTCGACTTGCCGAAGGCGGGAAGCCACGGCGACACGCCGGCCAGGGCCAGCGATTGCAGCGTGCGACGGCGCGCGGGCGAGCGCGGGGGAACCGTATTCGGCATGCGACACCTCGTTTCGGTCCTGCAGCGGCGCACAGACTAGCGCAGGAATCGTTAAGCGATGTCCTTTGCACCAGCGGCGTGGGCCGCGGCCGGAAACCGGGCGGCCCGGCGGAATGGTCCGCAAGCGCCGATCGCGGCGGCGCGGCCTGCGCCGCTGCTACAGACCCGAGGCCTTGCGCCACAGCAGGTTGGTCAGCGGCGGCAGCCGTCCGGCGAGGCCGAGCAGCGGGCCGCGCAGCAGGGTCAGGTGCATCTCGTCGTTGGAGAACAGCCGGTTGATGCCGTCGAAGGTCCAGGCGGCCGCCGTGTTCTCGCTGCGGCGCGTGCGCGCCCAGCGCGCGAGGCGGTGCGGCGTGGCCCAGTCGACGCGCTTGCCCTGCGCGTCGACGACGAGCTCGCGCAGGCCGGCCACGTCGCGCAGGCCCAGGTTGACGCCCTGCCCGGCCAGCGGATGCACCGTGTGCGCGGCGTCGCCGACCAGCAGCACGCGGCCGGCGACGTAGTGCGTGGCGAGCTGGCGGCGCAGCGGGAAGGCGGCGCGTTTCGACGCCACGCGCACCGCGCCGAGCATGCCGGCGCTGGCCGCGGCCAGTTCGCGGTCGAAACTTTCGTCGTCGAGTTCCAGCACGCGCGCGGCCTCGTCGTCCGGCAAGGTCCAGACGATCGAGGTGCGGCCTCCGGCGAACGGCAGGAAGGCCAGCGGCCCGGTGGCCAGGAAGCGTTGCCACGCGGTGTCTTCGTGCGGCTTCTCCGTTTCGATGAAGCAGACCACGCCGCGTTGCGCGTAGTCGTGCGCCTCCGTTTCGATGCCGGCGAGCCCGCGCAGCGTGGAGTTCGCGCCATCGGCGGCGATGGCGATGCGCGCATCGACGCGACTGCCGTCGTCGAGACGGACGCGGACGCCGTCGTCGTCCTGCTCGAACGATTCGACCCGCGCCGGGCAATGCACGCGCACGCCGGCCGCGGACAGCGCCGACCACAGCCGGTCGACCAGCAGGTCGTTCTCGACGATCCAGCCCAGTTGCGCGCGGCCCAGCGAATCGGCATCGAACACCAGCTCGCCGCCGCCTGCCGCGTCCCATACGCGCATGCGCCGGTACGGCTGCGCGCGCGCCTCGCACACGGACGGCCACACGCCGAGCGCATCGAGCAGCGCCGCGTTGTCCGGCGAGAACGCATAGACGCGCAGGTCCGGTTGCGAAGGCGACCAGCGCGGCGGTTCGCGGCCCTCGACGATGGCGACGCCGAGGCCCTGCTTCGCCAGCATCAGCGCGCAGGCCGAACCGACCACGCCGCCACCGACCACGACCGCATCGAGCCGGCCGCGCCGGTTCCTCGGCTGTGCGCTCATGCGGCGTCCTCCCGGCACAGCGCCGGCACGTCGCCGCGGAAACCCATCGCGCCGCCGACCAGCATCGACTGCACCGCCGGCACGTGGCTGGCGGCGAACAGGCCGCTGCTGCGCAGCGGCCGCAGCAGCGGGGCGTCGTTGGAAGTCAGCCGTGCAAGGCCGTCCGAGAACTTCAGCGTGCGCGCACGGTCCTCGCGGCGGCGCTGCGCGTAGCGCTCGAGCAGTTCGGCGGAACCCGGATCGGCGGCTTCGGCGACCAGTTCGGCCAGGGTCAGCGCATCGCGCAGGCCGAGGTTGAAGCCCTGCGCGCCGATCGGGTGGATCGTCTGCGCCGCGTTGCCCAGCAGCACCGCGCGTTCCGCGATGGTGCGCGTGGCGACGACGCGGATGATCGGGTAGGCGCTGCGCTCGCCGCTGGCAACGAAACGACCCGCGCGCCAGCCGAAGGCCTGCTGGATGCGTTCCAGCCACGCCGCTTCGCCGAGTTCGGCGACCGCGCCGGCGTCGTCGCGGGCCACGCCATGGACCAGCCCGTAGTGGCGGTCGCCGCGCGGCAGCAGCGCAGTCGGGCCGTGGTCGCCGAAGCGTTCGTAGGCGGTGCCGTCCGGCGCGCGTTCGCCACGCACGCGGGCGACGAACAGGGTCTGCCGGTAATCGTGCTCGTCGGCGGCGATGCCCAGCGCCTCGCGCACGCCGCTGCGGGTGCCGTCGGCGGCGACCAGCAGGCGCGCGGCGATCTCGCGTTCGCCGCTGGCATCGGCGATGCGGACCCCGCGCGCATCGCCAGTGCCGGCGGCGAGGCCGACGAAGCGCGCCGGGCGGTAGCGGGTCAGTTTCGACAGTTCGCCGAGCCGGGCTTCGAGCGCCTCGCCGAAGTCGCGGGCGACGACGACCTGGCCGAACCACTCGCGGCCATAGTCGGCGGCGTCCAGCTTCACCTGGCCGAAGTCGCCTTCGCGGCTGACGTGGATGCGGCGGATCGGCCCGCTCGGCGCGCGCAGCTTCTGCATCACACCGAGCGCGGTCAGCGCATTGACCGTGGCCGCGGCGAAGCTGAGGTTGCGCTGGTCGAAAACCGACGGCAGCGCACCGGCCGGGGCGGCCTCGACCATGCCCACGTCGACGCCACAGCGGTCGAGCGCGATGGCGAGGCTGGCCCCGACCAGGCCGCCGCCGACGATCAGGACATCGTGTCGTTCAGTCATGCGCCCATGATACCGGTCGCTCCCGCGGGAGCGGGCCCTGCCCCCGACCGCCATCCCGGGCGCTTCGCGGGCCGGTTCGTCGCGGCGGGCGGTCTCGCGGCCGCGGGCATGGCCCGCTCCTACGGTGGGTGCGGTAATTGGCTAGAATGTCCCGGAGCCACCCGCAACCCGACCGGAAGAATGAACACCAACACCCAGCGCGCCGTCGTCCTCGTCCTGCTGCTGTCGCTGATGGCGGCCACCCGCAGCTACCTGTTCTACCACTTCGCGCCGGTACCGGACGCGTCGTGGGGCGTGTTCTTCATCGCCGGCTTCTACCTGCGCAACTGGACGAAATGGGCGTTCCCGCTGTTCATGGCGGTCGCGGTCGGCGCGGACTATTTCTCGATCGCCGCGCAGGGCATCGATTTCTGGTCGCACTACTGCGTGTCGCCGGGTTACTGGTTCCTGGTGCCCGCTTATCTGGCGCTGTGGCTGGGCGGCAGCTTCGCCCGCCGCGCGTATTCGGAAGCCAACCCGGGCAAGTCGCTGGCTGCGGTCGCCGGCGGCCTGGTCGCATCGGTCGTGGTCTGCCAGCTGTTCGCGCAGGGCAGCTTCTACTGGCTCAGCGACAGCGTGCCGCAGCCGGCCACCGTCGCGGGCTGGTGGAAGAACTACACCGACTGGCTGCTGCCGTACCTGCGCACCGCCGCCATCTACACCGGCCTGGCGGTAATCGCCCATGTCGGCGTGCAGCAGGTCGCGCGGCTGGCGAAGCCGCAACGCAGGTCGGTTTGATTGTTTCATCCCTTCTCCCCTCGCGGGAGAAGGCGCCCCTTAGGGGCCGATGAGGGGACGCGAGCGCCGCGGGCTGCGCGCGAAAAGCCGGGCCTCCTCCCTCGCACGCTCCGCGTGCGTTTCCCTCTCCCGCTCGGGGGAGAGGGCGGAAAAAGCCGGAGTGCGCATGGGCAATCGGTTGTCGAAAATCTACACCCGCACCGGCGACGACGGCAGCACCGGCCTCGGCGACGGCACGCGCACCGGCAAGGACTCGCTGCGGGTCGATGCCTACGGCACGGTGGACGAAGCCAATTCCGCGATCGGCGTGGTGCTGGCCGCGCCGAAGGTACCCAATGGCATCCGCGACCTGCTGACGAAGGTGCAGCACCAGCTGTTCGACCTGGGCGGCGAACTGTGCATCCCCGGCCACGCGGCGATCTTCGAGGCGGACATCGAGGCGCTGGAACGCCAGCTCGACCATTACAACGACGACCTGCCGCCGCTGAAGGACTTCATCCTGCCGGCCGGCGGCGAGGCCGCGGCGCGTTGCCACCTGGCCCGCACCATCGTGCGCCGCGCCGAGCGTGCGACCGTCGCGCTGTCGCGCCACGAGGAAGTGCGCGGCGAAGCGATCCGCTACCTCAACCGCCTGTCCGACCTGCTGTTCGTGCTGTCGCGCGTGCTGGCGCGGGTGGATGGGCAGGGCGAGGTGTTGTGGAAGCACGAGCGGCGGCACGGGTGAGCATAAATCCCGCTCCACGGGAAAGCCGGACAAATAGCGAGCCGGGATAACGGACCGTAAAGGCGGCTGCGACGAATCGACAATTCCGCCGGCCCGGATTTCGTGTCAACCTCGCCGCAATGATCGTCTTCACCCACCCCGCCTGCCTGCTGCACGACACCGGCCCGGACCACCCGGAACGGCCGGCGCGGCTGGAGGCGGTACTGGAGGGCCTGCGCGGGAACTTCGACGACCTCGACTGGCGCGAAGCGCCGTTGGCCAAGCTCGGCGACCTGAAGCGCGTGCACGGGCCGGAGCACATCGAGACCGTGCTGGAAGCCGACTTCGACGGCTACCGCATGCTCGACCCCGACACCGTCATGGTCCCCGCGTCCCGCACTGCCGCGCTGCGCGCCGCCGGCGCCGGCGTGGCCGCGGTCGACGCGGTGATGAACGGCGAAACCGACACCGCGTTCTGCGCCGTGCGCCCGCCCGGCCACCACGCCACCGCGCTGGCCGCGATGGGCTTCTGCCTGTTCAACAACGTCGCTGTCGCCGCCGCCTATGCCATCGAACAGCACGGGCTGGAGCGCGTGGCGATCGTCGATTTCGACGTGCACCACGGCAACGGCACCCAGGCGATCTTCTGGGCCGAGCCGCGCGTGGCCTACTTCAGCACGCACGAATCCGGCATCTACCCGCACAGCGGCCTGACCGGGGAACGCGGCGCCGGCAACATCCACAACGCGTTGCTGCAACCGGGCAGCGGCGGCTTCCGCTTCCGCAACGTCTGGGCCGACGAGATGCTGCCTTTGCTGGACGACTTCCAGCCGCAGTTGCTGTTCGTTTCCGCCGGCTTCGACGCGCACATGCGCGACCCGCTGGCCGACCTGATGGTGGAGACCGAGGACTTCGCCTGGCTGACCCGCGAACTGCGCGCGCTCGCCCGCCGCCATGCCGGCGGGCGCGTGGTCTCGCTGCTGGAAGGCGGCTACGACCTGCAGGCCCTGCGCGAGGCCTGCGCCGCCCATGTGGCCGAACTGCGTTGAGCCGATCCATTCCGGTCAAGGGCTTGCAGGGCGCAAATGAACCCAGCCCGACGCCGGGGCATGGACTTCATTGCCCGTGTGCGGCCCATGCGGCAAGCTAACCGGCGTTTTCACCCCGGACTTTCGCATCGCGTGCGTTCCTCCCTGCGCCTGCTGCCCATTCCCCTGGCCATCGCCGCCGCCCTGCCGGCGTTGGCGGCCGACCGCAAGCCCGACAACTGGGGGCTGTGCCCGGTCCAGGACGCCATACCCGCGTTCACCGGCGCCCAGCCACCTGCCGCCGATCCGGCCAAGGCCCGCGCCGAACGCGCCGGACTGCCGACCGTGATCGAGGGCGACTCGCAGTCCGGTACCGACCAGACCCTGGAATACAACGGCAATGTCACCCTGCAGCAGGGCGACAAGTACCTGCACGCCGACAACCTGGAATACAACCAGGGAGACAGCACCTACATCGCCACCGGCAGCGTGCAATACCAGGACTCGGCGATGCGCGTGGTCGCCGAACGGCTGCACGGCAACCAGGAAACGGAAAGCCACCAGCTGGAGAACGTGAAATACCAGCTGGTCTCGCGTCGCGGCAACGGCGGCGCCGAGCGCATCGAGATGGGCGGCGCGGAAGGCCGCCTGACCGGTGCCACCTATTCCACCTGCGACCCCGAGGACCGGCACTGGGAATTGCGCGCGCGGCGCATCGACGTCGACACCGACGAAGGCTGGGGCGTCGCCCACGGCGCCAGCATCCGCATGGGCAAGGTGCCGGTGCTGTACATGCCGTGGATCAAGTTCCCGATCGACGATCGCCGCCATACCGGCCTGCTGTACCCGTCGATCAGCCATTCCGGCCGCAACGGCTTCGACTGGCGCCAGCCGATCTACCTGAACCTGGCGCCGAACTACGACGCCACCCTGACCCCGCGCTGGATGAGCAACCGCGGCGTCCAGCTTGGCGCCCAGTTCCGCTATCTGTACCCGGGCGGGAAGGGCAGGCTGGAGGGCACCTGGATCCCGCACGACGACCTAGTCGAGCGCCGCATCGACGACGCGGCCCTGCCGGTCGGCGACCCGAACCGCTACGACCCGCGCAACGACCCGCTGCGGACCGACAACCGCGGCATGCTGCGCTTCTCCGGCAGCCACAACATCGACAGCCATTGGCAGGCGCGGGCGAACCTGGCGTGGATCAGCGATCCGCGCTATCTCGAGGATTCGGGCAATTCGCTGTACGGCGTTTCCGCCGCTCGCCTGAACAGTACGGTTGGCCTGTACGGGCTCGGCCACTACTGGAGCGCCGGGGTGATGGCCAATTCATGGCAATCGGCCGACTACACGCTCAACGAGGCCAACCTGCCCTATCGTCGCCAGCCACGACTGTATTTCGATTGGGAACAGCCATTCGGACACTGGTTCGCCGCCGGCTTGCACAGCGAGGCGGTACGCTTCCAGCACGACGAAAGGGACGGCGGCAGCCGCCTGGACCTGAAACCCTACGTCTCGATGCCGCTGCAGGGCGCGGCCTGGTACATCACCCCGACCATGGCGTGGCGCTACACCGGCTATCAGCTGGATGGTGGCCTGGCCAACAGCATCGCCCGCTCCCGCGCCGCCACCGAACTGGGCATTGCCGGAAGCGCCGTCACGCCGGAACAACTGGCACCGTATCGCGACGCCAGGCCGACGCGCAGCCTGCCGATCGGCTCGCTCGACGCCGGCCTGTACTTCGACCGCGATACCGAGATCAAGGGCCAGCACTACCTGCACACGCTGGAACCGCGCCTGTTCTACCTCAATGCCCCCTACCGCGAGCAGGACGGCCTGCCGGTGTTCGACACCCGTGCATTCACCTTCAGCTGGGGCCAGTTGTTCCGCGACAACCGCTACACCGGCCCCGACCGGCAGACCGATGCCAACCAGCTGACCCTGGCCTTGTCCAGCCGCCTGCTGCGCCAGGCCGACGGCCATGAACGGTTGGCGGTGAGCCTGGGCCAGATCCGCTATTTCGAGGACTCCCAGGTCACCCTGTCGACAAGGGAAGCGCCGATCGAACAGGGCAAATCGGCCTGGGTCGCCGACATCAGCTATGCGCCGACCGACCGCTGGACCATCGGCACTTCCTACCAGTGGAACCCGAAGTACCGCCGCGACGACCTGGCCAGCGCGCGCGCGCGCTACCTGTTCCCCGACGACGGCGTGATCAACCTGACCTACCGCCACCGGCGCAACCCCTCCACCGGCAACTACCAGCTCAAGCAGGCCGACTTCTCCTTCCTGTACCCGATCAGCCCGAACTGGAGCGTGGTCGGCCGCTACTACTATTCCCTGCTGAACACCGCGACCGAAGACCCCAAGCTGCTGGAAGCCCTGGCCGGCGTGCAGTGGGACAGCTGCTGCCTCGCGGTACGCGTGCTGGCGCGCCGCTACGTGCGCAACCGCGAGGGCGAGCTCAACAATTCGATCGGCGTGGAATTCGTGCTGAAGGGCCTGGGTTCGGCCGGTCGCGACACGGAGCGCGTGCTGCGCCGTGCTATCCTCGGTTACTACCGCGACGACCTGTACCTGGTGCCGCCGAGCAACACCACGCCGGATCCCGACGACGACGATTCCGACCCCGACATGCTTCCCTGAGAAGCGCCCGAGCATGAACAAGACGAACTCCCGCAAGAACTTTCCCGCGCTCCGTCTCGCCGGTGCGCCGGTCTTCGCTCTGCTGCTGGCCGCCGCGCCGCTGGCCGCGCAACAGCTGCAGGCACTGGACCGCATCGCCGCCGTGGTCGACGAGGACGTGATCCTGCAGAGCGAACTGGAGCGCGCCGAGCACAACGTGCGCGCCCAGTACGCCAACAACCCCCGGCAATTGCCGCCGGCCGACGTGCTGCGCCGGCAGGTGCTCGAGCGCCTGGTGCTGATGAAACTGCAGGTGGCGCGCGCCAACGACAGCGGCATCCGCGTCGGCGACGACGAACTGAACAACGCGGTGGCCGCGGTCGCGCGGCAGAACGGCCTCGACGTCGACGGCCTGCGCCAGCGCCTGGCCGCGGACGGCATGTCGTTCGACGATTTCCGCAATTCGATCCGCGACGAGATCGTGGTGCAGCGCCTGCGCCAGAGCTTCGCGCAGAGCCGGATCCAGGTCAGCGAGGCGGAAGTCGACGCCGCGCTGGCGCAGCAGTCCGGCAACGGCGTGCAGTACCACCTGGCGCACATCCTGGTCGGCCTGCCCGAGGGCGCCACCGCCGAGCAGATCGCCACCGGGCAGAAGAAGATCGACGGCATCAAGGGCCTGATCGACAAGGGCGAGATGGACTTCTCCGCCGCCGCGGTGCGCTACTCCGACAGCCCCAACGCGCTGGAAGGCGGCGACCTGGGCTGGCGCAGCGTCGACGAGATCCCGACCGCCTTCGTCAACACGCTGCGCAGCATGTCGCCCGGCCAGGTCGTCGGCCCGATCCGCGGACCCAGCGGCTTCCAGCTGCTGAAGCTGGTCGAAACCCGCGACGCCGCACAGGGCGCGACGCAGCAGGTCACCGAATACCAGGCGCGGCACATCCTGGTGCGCGTCACCGACGTGCAGGATTCGGCGGCGGCCAAGGCCAAGATCGACACGCTGCGCGCGCGCATCGCCGGCGGCGCCGACTTCGCCGCGGTGGCGAAGGAATCGTCGGAAGACCCCAACACCCGCAGCAGCGGCGGCGAGCTGGGCTGGTTCGCGCTCGACGCCTTCGGCCCGGACTTCGGCCAGCAGGTCGCGGCGATCCAGGACGGCCAGGTCAGCCAGCCGTTCCGCACCGAGGCCGGCTGGCACATCGTGCAGCGCGAAGGCGTGCGCCAGACCGACGTCACCGACCAGAACAAGCGCGCGCAGGTGCGCGAAACCATCGGCCGGCGCAAGCTGGAGGACGAGTACAACCGCTTCCTGCGGGAAATGCGCGGCGAAGCCTACGTCAGCGTGCACGACGCCAGCGCGAAGACCCCCGCCCCAACGCCCGCGCCCCCGGTAACGCCGCCGGCGACGGGCGACAACGGCGGCTGACCGTGCTGCCCAGGCTGGCGCTGGTACCGGGCGAGCCGGCCGGCGTCGGCCCCGAACTCTGCGTGCGGCTGGCGCAACAGCCGCACGCCAGCCACAGGCTGGTCGCGTTCGGCGACGCCGACACGCTGCAGGCCGCCGCCACGGCCCTGCGCCTGCCGCTGCGCCTGCTCGACGGACACGAAACCGCCACCGCCCCTGGCGACCTGCCGCTGCATCCGCTGCCGAACGCCGTCGCCAGCATTTTCGGCCGGCCCGACCCGCGCAACGCCGCCGCGGTGATCGCCGCGCTCGATGCCGCCGCCGATGCCTGCCTGCGCGGCGAATTCGACGGCCTCGTCACCGGCCCCACCCACAAGGCCACGATCAATGCCGGCGGCATCGCCTACACCGGCACCACCGAGCGCCTGGCCGAGCGCGCCGGCCGCGACGTGGTGATGATGCTGGCCAACGACGTGGTCCGCGTCGCCCTGGCGACCACGCATCTTCCGTTGCGCGAGGTCGCCGACGCGATCACCCGCGACGGCATCGAGCGCGCGCTGCGCATCGTCCACGCGGCGATGCGGAAGGATTTCGGCATCGCCGAACCGGTCATCGCGGTGCTCGGCCTGAACCCGCACGCGGGCGAAGCCGGGCACATGGGCCGCGAGGAAATCGACACGATCGCGCCGGCGATCGCCGCGCTGCGCGACGAAGGCATGCGGCTCGAAGGCCCGCTGCCGGCCGACACCGCCTTCCTGCCGCGCAAGCTCGAAGGCTTCGACGCGGTACTGGCGATGTACCACGACCAGGGCCTGCCGGTGCTGAAGTACAGCGGCTTCGAGCAGGCGGTGAACCTGACCCTGGGCCTGCCCTACCCGCGCGTCGCGGTCGACCACGGCACCGCGCTCGACCTCGCCGGCAAGGGCGTCGCCGATCCGTCCAGCCTGTTCGCCGCGGTCGCGACCTGCGCGCGGTTCGTGGCGACGCGGCGTAAACTCGCCGCATGGACCTGATCGACTGGAACGATTTCGCGAGGGTTGAACTGCGCGTCGGCCGCGTGCTGTCGGCCGAACCGTTCCTCCAAGCGCGCAAGCCCGCCTACGTGCTGCAGGTCGATTTCGGCGACGGGATCGGCGTGCGCAAATCCAGCGCGCAGATCACCGCGCACTACCGCCCCGACGATCTGGTCGGACGCCTCGTGGTCGGCGTGGTCAATTTCCCGAAGAAGCAGATCGGTCCGCTGATGTCCGAATGCCTGGTCACCGGCTTCCACGACGCCGACGGCAACGTCGCGTTGTGCGTGCCCGACCGCGACGTGCCGCTGGGGGCGAAACTGCTGTGAACCCCCATTCGCCCGCCAGGACCTTCGGCGCCGCCAAGAAGCAGCTCGGCCAGCACTTCCTGCACGAACGCGGCTTCATCGAGAAGATCGTGCTCGCGGTGAACCCGCAGCCCGGCGACCGCCTCGTCGAGATCGGCCCCGGCCAGGGCGCGATCACCTTCCCGCTGCTCGACCGCCACGGCGAGCTGACCGTCATCGAATTCGACCGCGACCTGATCTTCCCGCTGACCGAAGCCGCCCGCGCGCACGGCACGCTGGAAGTGATCCACCGCGACGTGCTCGAGGTCGACTTCACCCGGCTCGCCAGCGACGGCCGCAAGCTGCGCCTGGTCGGCAACCTGCCCTACAACCTGTCGTCGCCGATCCTGTTCCATGCGCTGGAACACGCCGCCGCGATCGTCGACATGCACTTCATGCTGCAGAAGGAAGTCGTCGACCGCATGGCCGCCGAACCGGGCAGCAAGGTCTACGGCCGCCTCAGCGTGATGCTGCAGGCGCATTGCCGGGTCGTGCCGCTGCTCACCGTGCCGCCGGGCGCGTTCCGGCCGCCGCCGAAGGTCGATTCGGCGGTGGTGCGGCTGCTGCCGAAGCCGGCAAGCGAAATCGGCGTGCGCGACCCGAAGCGTTTCGAGGAAGTCGTCCGCGCCGCCTTCGGCCAGCGCAGGAAGACCCTGCGCAACGCGCTGTCCGGCACCTGCACCGCCGAGCAGATCGAAGCCGCCGGCCTGCGCCCCGATGCGCGCGCCGAGCAGATCGAGGTGGAAGGCTTCGTGAAGCTGGCGAACTTGCCGGGCTAGGCGCTGTTGATAGACTGTCGCGCATGGACAGTCCGGACTACGCCATCGACGTCGACGTCGCCACCCGTTTCCTCGCCGAGCAGTCGGTGCCCGAGGACGGCCGCTACGTGTTCGCCTACACCATTCGCATCCACAACAGCGGGCGGATATCGGCGCGACTGATCGACCGGCACTGGATCATCACCGACGCCAATGGCAAGGTCGAGGAGGTGCGCGGCGAAGGCGTGGTCGGCGAGCAGCCGTGGCTGCGTCCCGGCGACGACTACGAATACACCTCGGGCGCGGTCCTGGACACCGCGCACGGCGTGATGCGCGGCAGCTACGGCATGCTGGCCGACGACGGCACCCGCTTCGACGCGCCGATCGCGCCGTTCTCGCTGTCGATCCCGCGGACCCTGCACTGATGGGGCGCGCATGAGCGTTTGGGCGATCGGCGACCTGCAAGGCTGCTACGACGCGACGCAACGATTGCTGGAACGCATCCGCTTCGATCCCGCGCGCGACACCCTGTGGTTCTGCGGCGACCTGGTCAATCGCGGCGGGCAGTCGCTGGAGACGCTGCGCCTGGTGCACTCGCTGCGCGAACGCAGCGTCGTCGTGCTCGGCAACCACGACCTGTCGCTGCTGGCGGTCGGCGCGCGCACTCCGGAGGAACAACGCAGGGTCAACCCCGACCTGCAGCGCGTGGTGCTGGCCGAGGACCGCGATGAACTGCTCGGCTGGCTGCGCATGCAGAAACTGGCGCACGTCGATCGCGAACTCGGCTGGATGATGGTGCACGCCGGGCTGGCCCCGCAGTGGACCATCGAGATGGCCGAGCGCCACGCGGCCGAAGTCGAGAAGCAACTGCGCGGCGACGGCTACCACAAGCTGCTGCGCAACATGTACGGCGACAAGCCGAACTGGGGCCCGCAGTTGCGCGGCCACGACCGCTGGCGCGCGATCATCAACCTGCTGACGCGGATGCGCTACTGCACCCCGCGCGGGCGCATCGCGATCGAGGAGAAGGGCGCGCCGGGTTCGCAACCCAGCGGCCTGTACCCGTGGTACGAGGTGCCGGGCCGCGTGCAGCGCGAGTTGAACATCGTCTGCGGGCACTGGTCGACGTTGGGCCTGATGATCGGCCACGGCGTGTACGCGATCGACACCGGCGCGGTCTGGGGTGGGAAGCTGACCGCGCTGCAACTGGATACCGACGAACTGCGCGTCGTGCAGGTGCCGGGCCGCGACGTGCCGCCACCGCCGAAGGGCGAGTTGCCGAAGGATTGAACGCCGTCAGCGGCGTTCGTAATCCACGAACTCGAAATCGAACGCATGCTTCGCATCCTCCGGATGCGTCTCGCGCGACACGACTTGCCATGGCGAAGGATCGAATCCCGGGAAGAACGCATCGACGCCTTCGACTTCGGCATCGACATGGGTCAGGTGCAGCACGTCCGCGAACGGCAAGGCAAGCGCATAGATTTCCGCGCCGCCGATGACGCACAGTTCTTCGGCGCCCTGTTCCTCCGCGATCCGCATCGCCTCGTCGATGGAGCCGACCGCACGCATGCCTTCGAACGGCACGCGCCCGGAGCGGGTCAGCACGAGGTTCAGTCGCCCGGGCAAGGCACGGCCGAGCGACTCCGCGGTCTTCCTCCCCATCAGGATCGGCTTGCCGAGCGTCAGCGCCTTGAAGTGCCGGAAATCGTCCGGCAAATGCCACGGCATCGCGTTGCCGCGGCCGATGGCGCTGTTGCGGTCGAGCGCCGCGATCAACGAGACGCGTGGTCGAGGGGCCGGCATCGGCTCACACCGCCACCGGCGCCTTGATCGCGGGGTACGGATCGTAGCCGTGGATCTCGATGTCGTCGTAGCAGAACGAGAACAGGTCGGCGACGTCCGGGTTCAGCCGCAGCGTCGGCAGCTTGCGCGGCGTACGCGCGAGCTGTTCGCGCGCCTGTTCGTAATGGTTCGAATACAGGTGCGCGTCGCCCAGCGTGTGCACGAAGTCGCCGACGCCCAACCCGGTGGCCTGCGCCACCATGTGGGTCAGCAGCGCGTAGCTGGCGATGTTGAACGGCACCCCGAGGAAGATGTCGCCGCTGCGCTGGTACAGCTGGCAGCTGAGCCTGCCGTCGACCACGTAGAACTGGAACAGGTTGTGGCACGGCATCAGCGCCATCTTCGGCAGGTCGGCCACGTTCCAGGCGCTGACCACGAGGCGGCGCGAGTCCGGGTTGCGCCTGATCTCGTCCACCAGCCACTTCATCTGGTCGATCTGCTGGCCGCCGGCGCCTTCCCAGCTGCGCCACTGCTTGCCGTAGACCGGGCCGAGTTCGCCGTTCTCGTCGGCCCACTCGTCCCAGATGCTGACCTTGTTCTCCTTCAGGTAGGCGATGTTGGTCTCGCCCTTCAGGAACCACAGCAGCTCGTGCACGATCGAGCGCAGGTGCAGCTTCTTGGTGGTGACCAGCGGGAAGCCCTCGTTGAGGTCGAAGCGCATCTGCCAGCCGAACACGCTGCGCGTGCCGGTGCCGGTGCGATCGCCCTTCTCGGCGCCGTGCTCGAGCACGTGCCCCAGCAGGTCGAGGTATTGCTTCATTCCTTGCCTCCGGCGAATGGCCTCATGCACCGCCTCCGGCGGGTTGCACGGTCGGCGCGCGACGCGACAGCCACAGCAGGAACAGGCCGAGCAGGACCAGCGGCAGGCTCAGCAACTGGCCCATCGTGACCCAGCCCAGCGCAAGATAATCCAGCTGCTGGTCGGGCACGCGGACGAATTCCACCACGAAACGGAACACGCCGTACAGCAACGCGAACAGCCCCGACACCGCGTAGCGCGGGCGCGGCTTGCGCGAGAACCACCACAGCACCGCGAACATCACCAGCCCTTCCAACCCCGCTTCGTACAACTGCGTCGGATGCCGAGCGAATTGGTCCAGCGCGCCGGCGGCGTATTGCGCCTGCAGCTGCGCGGCGCTGAGCTTGAGGTCGACCACGTTCGGGTCGGTGGTCGGGAAGATCACGCCCCACTTCGTGCCGGTGTACTTGCCCCACAGCTCGCCGTTGACGAAATTGGCCAGGCGGCCGACAAACAGTCCGGACGGCACCAGCGGCGCGAGGAAATCGACGGTATCGAAGAAATGCAGGCGATGCTTGCGCGTCCACCATGCCGCCGCGGCCAGCACGCCGAGCAGGCCGCCGTGGAAGCTCATGCCGCCCTGCCAGACCTTGAACACGCTCAACGGTTCGGCGACGTACGCCGGCAGGTCGTAGAACAGGATGTAACCGAGGCGGCCGCCGAGGACCACGCCGAGCATGCCGTAGAACATCAGGTCGGACAGGCCTTCCTGGTCGATCCCGGGCAGGCGCCCGGCGCGGATGCGCAGGCGGGCCAGCCACCACGCCAGCACGAAGGCCACGGCGTAGGCGATGCCGTACCAGTGCACCTTCAGCGGGCCGAGGGAGAAAGCGATGGGGTCGAGCTGGTGGAGATAGGGCATGCGGCCGGCCGGCTGGGAATGTCGATGGTTATTTTGCCCCAAGCCTACGCCGGCAAGGACGGGCCATCGGTCACAGGATATAGGGGCGGTTCGGCAATTCGTCCTCGTCGGGCGCGCCGCCGTCCTGCGGGAAGTGCGCGGCGAGCAGGTCGGACACGGACTCGATGCCGGCGACGACCGCCGCCTCGGGCTCGCCGGCGTGCAGTCGCTCCTCCATCAGCTGGCACACGCCGCGCCACTGCTCGGCGCTGACCTTTCCGTCGAGGCCGCGGTCGGCAACGATCTCGATGCGATGGTCGGCCAGCAACAGGTAGACCAGCACGCCGTTGTTGGCCGCGGTGTCCCAGGTGCGCAGGCGGGCGAAGGCCTCCAGCGCGCGCTGGCGCGCCTGCACGCCGCGCAGGACCTGGCCGACCGGCAACTCGGATTCGACCGCGAACATCACTTCGCCGGTGTGCCGGCGCTCGCCCGCGGCGATCGCATCGGCGATGCGGTGCAGGCTGTCCTCGGGGAACAGCGCGCGGGCCGAACGGGCGAACAGGTGGCGCAACAGTCTCATCGTCTACCCGGCTCCCATTCACCAACTTCCCGAAGCACCGCCGCCGCCGGACATGCCGCCACCGCCCGAC
>NZ_PDWR01000013.1 GCF_010211755.1 Pseudoxanthomonas sangjuensis
CTGCAGCCGCTCGCGGTCCGGCGGCGGCGGGGTCTGGGTGCGGATCCACGGCTTGATCGACGCGTACTGCGCGTAGAAGTGGGTCAGGTCCGGCACCAGGTCCTTGACCACGTCCATGTGCGGCAGCCCGGGTAGGGCGGGTCCCGACCCGCCACCTCGCGAAATCTAAAGCGGGCGGGTCATGACCCGCCCCATCCTGCCAAACGAAGAAACCCGCCGTGAAGCGGGTTTCTTTTGAAGCAAAAACAAAGTCACTGGATTCCCGCCTCCGCGGGAATGACGAGCGAATTTATGCGGCGCGCGCCAGCATCAGCTTCTTGATCTCCGCGATCGCCTTGGCCGGGTTCAGGCCCTTCGGGCAGGTGCGCGCGCAGTTCATGATGGTGTGGCAGCGGTACAGCTTGAACGGGTCTTCCAGATCGTCCAGGCGCTCGCCGGTGTCCTCGTCGCGCGAGTCGATGATCCAACGGTAGGCCTGCAGCAGGATCGCCGGGCCCAGGTAACGCTCGCCGTTCCACCAGTAGCTCGGGCACGAAGTCGAGCAGCACGCGCACAGGATGCATTCGTACAGGCCGTCCAGTTGCTTGCGGTCGGCCGGCGACTGCAGCCGCTCGCGGTCCGGCGGCGGCGGGGTCTGGGTGCGGATCCACGGCTTGATCGACGCGTACTGCGCGTAGAAGTGGGTCAGGTCCGGCACCAGGTCCTTGACCACGTCCATGTGCGGCAGCGGGTAGATCGGCACCTCGGCCTTGCCGCAATCCGAAATCGCCTTGGTGCAGGCCAGGGTGTTGGTGCCGTCGATGTTCATCGCGCACGAACCGCAGATGCCCTCGCGGCAGGAACGACGGAAGGTCAGCGTCGGGTCGATCTCGTTCTTGATCTTGATCAGCGCGTCCAGGACCATCGGCCCGCACTTGTCGAGGTCGATCTCGTAGGTGTCGGTGCGCGGGTTCTGCCCGTCGTCCGGGTTCCAGCGGTAGATCTTGAAGGTGCGAACGTTCTTCGCGCCCTGCGCCGGGAAGTGCTTGCCCTTGCCGATGCGGGAATTCTTCGGGAGTGCGAATTCGGCCATCTGTCTGTCTCTCGCCCTGGCTTAGTAAACGCGCGGCTTGGGGGGTACCACGTCCACGTCCTTGCTGAGCGTGTACATGTGCACCGGACGGTAATCGAAGCTGCACTTGCCCTTCTCGTCGACGGTGACGAGGGTGTGCTTGTGCCAGTTGGCGTCGTCGCGTTCCGGGTAGTCCTCGCGCGCGTGCGCGCCGCGGCTCTCGTGGCGCTGTTCGGCCGAGTTGATCGTCGCCACCGCGTTGAGCAGCAGGTTGTTCAGCTCGTAGGTCTCGATCAGGTCCGAGTTCCACACCAGCGAGCGGTCGGACACCTTCACGTCGTCGAAGCCGGCGAAGATCTCCGCCATCTTCGCGCAGCCTTCCTGCAGCGACTTCTCGGTGCGGAACACCGCCGCGTCGGACTGCATGGTGCGCTGCATGCGGTCGCGGATCACCGCGGTCGGCGTGGAGCCGTTGGCGTTGCGCAGCTTGTCGAGCAGGCCCAGCGCCTTGTCGGTGGCCGAGGCCGGCAGCACCTTGTGCGGCCGGTTCGGCTTGATCGTCTCGGCACAACGGTTGGCGACGGCGCGGCCGAACACCACCAGGTCGAGCAGCGAGTTCGAACCCAGGCGGTTGGCGCCGTGCACCGACACGCAGGCGGCCTCGCCGACCGCGTACAGGCCCGGCACCACGGCGTCCGGATCGTCGCCGACCTTGCGCACCACTTCGCCGTGATAGTTGGTCGGGATGCCGCCCATGTTGTAGTGCACGGTCGGCAGCACCGGGATCGGCTGCTTGGTGACGTCGACGCCGGCGAAGATGCGTGCGCTCTCGGCGATGCCCGGCAGCTTCTCGTGGATCACTTCCGGGCCGAGGTGGGTCAGGTCGAGCAGGATGTGGTCCTTGTGTTCGCCGACGCCGCGGCCTTCGCGGATCTCGATGGTCATCGAACGCGACACCACGTCGCGCGACGCCAGGTCCTTGTAGTGCGGCGCATAGCGCTCCATGAAGCGCTCGCCGTTGCTGTTGCGCAGGATGCCGCCTTCGCCGCGCACGCCTTCGGTGATCAGGCAGCCGGCGCCGTAGATGCCGGTCGGGTGGAACTGCACGAATTCCATGTCCTGCAGCGGCAGGCCGGCGCGCGCGACCAGGCCGCCGCCGTCGCCGGTGCAGGTGTGCGCCGAGGTCGCGGAGAAATACGCGCGGCCGTAGCCGCCGGTCGCGAGGACGACGCCGTGCGCGCGGAACAGGTGCAGCGAGCCCTCGGCCATGTCCAGCGCCAGCACGCCGCGGCACACGCCCTCTTCGTCGAAGATCAGGTCGAGCGCGAAGTATTCGATCATGAAGCGCGCGTCGTGCTTCAGCGACTGCTGGTACAGCGTGTGCAGCATCGCGTGGCCGGTGCGGTCGGCGGCGGCGCAGGTGCGCTGCGCCGGCGGGCCTTCGCCGTAACGCGTGGTCATGCCGCCGAACGGGCGCTGGTAGATCTTGCCTTCCTCGGTGCGCGAGAACGGCACGCCCTGGTGCTCCAGTTCGATCACCGCGGGGATCGCCTCGCGGCACATGTACTCGATCGCGTCCTGGTCGCCCAGCCAGTCCGACCCCTTGATGGTGTCGTAGAAGTGGTAGCGCCAGTCGTCCTCGCCCATGTTGGCCAGCGCGGCGGAGATGCCGCCCTGCGCCGCGACGGTGTGCGAGCGGGTCGGGAACACCTTGGTCAGGCACACGGTCTGCAGGCCCTTGGCGGCGAGGCCGAAGGTCGCGCGCAGCCCGGCGCCGCCAGCGCCGACCACGACCATGTCGTACTTGTGTTCGGTGATCTTGTATGCGGAAGTCATTCGGTGTTTTCCCGGCGAGACGGACGCGTCAGACGCGGCCCAGGGCGATCAGCACCACGGCGAAGATGCCGGCCAGCGCGGCGAGTACGCAGGCGAAGCGCACCGCGAGCTGCAGGACCGCCGCGGACAGCGGCGAGTGCACGTAGTCTTCCAGCACCACCTGCAGGCCGAGCTGGGCGTGCCAGAAGCCGCTGATCAGGAAGGCGATCAGCAGCACCGCATTCCACGGCCTGGCGATCGCCTCGGTGGCGGCGACGCGGTCGGAACCGACCAGGCCGACGACGAAATACACGAACCAGCACCCCAGGAAGACCAGCGCGACCGCGGTGATGCGCTGGATGATCCAGTGGTGCAGGCCTTCCTTCGCCGAACCCAGGCCGCGGGCGTTCTTCAGCGGTGTGCGGAACCGGCTCATGCCACGCCTCCCTTCGCGTAGACCGCGACCCAGACCAGCAGCGCGAGCAGCAGGCTGCCGACGGAAACCAGCCAGCCGTTGCGGACGAAGGCGGACTTGTCGTAGCCCATGCCCGCGTCCTGCCACAGGTGGCGGATGCCGTTGAGCAGATGGAAGGTGAAGGCCCAGGTCCACAGGAACAGGAAGGCCTTGCCGTACCAGGCGCCGGCGTGCCCGGAAACGCAGGCCCAGGATTCCGGACCGGAAACCAGCGCGGCCAGTGCGGCGACGATCAGCAACGCGCCCAGTGCGAGGACGATGCCGGTGGCGCGGTGGATGATGGAGGTCGCCATCTGCACCTGCCAGCGATAGACCTGCAGGTGTGGCGAAAGCGGACGTGGACGGGTCGCCATGCGCTTGACTCGTTGTCTCGGCTGGGCGGCGGCATCGAATGACTCCCCCGATGCAACCGCGTTGGCTGGGCTGGCGCCGCTCAGAAATCGATGCAGCGCCCGTTCTTTTCCCAATCCCCGTAGCGCGTGGGCTCGGGGCCTTCGCGCCCGCCGACTTCCTTGGGCGGCACGGCTTCCCGAACCGCATCGGCCGTTTCGGGCTTCAGCGTTCCGGGCGCGGCTTCGGCGCTGGGAGGGGTTTGTCCTATCATGCGACGCACAAAATTTTAGTCCCGCGCACCCGTGGCTGACAACCTGCCCGACATTCCGCACTTCTTCGCCCTCCCCGACCACGCCGTCGTTGCGCTGGAAGGACCGGACGCCGCCGCCTTCGCCCACGCCCAGTTCGCGAACGACGTGACCGCGTTGCCGGCCGGACAATGGCAATGGAATGCGTGGCTAACGCCGAAGGGGCGCGTCATTGCGCTGTTCGCGCTGCTGCGCCCGGCCGCAGACCGCGTTCTCCTGCTGGTGCCGGACTACCCCGCCGCGACGCTCGCGGAACAGCTGCGGCGTTTCGTGTTTCGACGAAAGTTGAAGATCGAAGTCCGCAACGACCTCTCCGTGCAGGGTCGCTTCGCGCAACCGGCGCGGGCCGCCGGGGCGGTACTGGCGCAGGCCGACGACGCCATCGAACTCGATTTCGCCGCGGACGGCGGCGCACGCAGCCTGCGCATCGCCTCGTCCGCGGCGACGGATGATGTCCCAGCCATCACCCGCTGGTTCGCCTTCGACCTCGCCCACGGCCTGCCGCGACTGGCGGAATCGCAACGCGAGCAATGGACGCCGCAGCAACTGTCGCTGGAGCGCCTGCCCGCCTTCAGCGTCAGGAAAGGCTGCTATCCGGGCCAGGAGATCGTCGCACGCACGCATTTCCTCGGCCAGGCCAAGCGCGGGCTGGCGTTGCTGGAGGCGGACGCGCCGGTCGCCGCGGATGCGGAGGTCGAATCCGATGGCAACAAGATCGGCAGGATCGTCAGCGCCACTTCGGCCGCACCGTGGCAGGCGCTGGCGGTATTGCCGCTGGAACGCACCCAAGTCGCATTGAGTGCAGGCGGCATCGCCTTGCACGAGCGGCCGTTGAGCGAAGGCTTGCAGCGCTGATTCCTTCCCCCAACGGGAGAAGGGCCTGCCCCCGGATGCCTGGACCAGAGTGGCACAAGGCGTCGGATGGGGGGCGAACGGAGCGGTGCGGCCCGAACGAGGGCAATCTCGATCTCCCCTCGCCCCAACCCTCTCCCGGTGGCAGCGGGGATCGATCTCAGGCCAGCCAGTCCACGAACTTCTGCAGGAACGTCTGCAGGAACTTGCGCGTGCGCTCGTCGACCAGTTCGCCGCCGTCGTCGAACAATCCCTCCTTGTGCTGTATCGCGACTTCCGGTTGCGGCAGCACCGCCAGCCCGACCGCGGACAACACGTTGCGCAGGTGCTGTTGCGCCGACACCGTGCCGTGCGCGCCGGGCGAGGTGCCGATCACCGCCGCGCGCTTGCCCGCGAACGAATTCTTCCCGGCCGGCCGCGTGCCGATGTCGATGGCGTTCTTCAGCACGCCGGGGACCGAGCGACTGTATTCGGGCGTGACGAACAGCAGCGCGTCGACGGATTCGACGACCTGCTTGAAACGGACCGATGCCGCGGGGAAATCCGCGTCGTCGTCCTGGTTGTACAGCGGCAGGTCGCCGATGTCGGCATGGACGAATTCCAGCGCGTCGCCGGCAAGCTTCTCCACCGTCCGCGCCAGCTGGCGGTTGAACGAGCCCTTGCGCAGGCTGCCGACGATCACCGCGACTTTCGGTTTGGCCATGCCGTTCTCCCTGTCGATGAGGGCCGGAGAATATCAGGCCAGCCGCTGCGCCGCGGCAACGATGTCCTGTTCGCCCGGCAACACCAGGAACGCCGCGCCGGCCAGCGGCGTGTAGGTGTCGGCGCCGACCACGCGCTGGAACGGACGGGCGCGATAACCCGCTTCGGCGATCGCGGTAACGATGCCCTCGCCCACGCCGGCCGAATGCCGACCCTCGTCGACGACCAGGATGCGCTTCGCGTTCCTGGCCTGTTCGGCGATGAACCGCTCGTTGAGCGGCACCAGCCAGCGCAGGTCGACCACGCGCACCTTCCAGTGCAGCTCGGCCTCGATCCGCTTCGCCGCGCGCAGGCTCATCGGCACGCCGTTGCCGTAGGTGAACACGACCAGGTCGTCGGCCTTTGCGTTGTAGACGCGGCCCTCGCCCAGCGGCATCGCCTCGCCGGGTGCCGGGTACGGGAACAGCCACTGGCCGTCGCCGGCTTCGTGCAGGTCCTTGGTCATATACAGCGCGATCGGCTCGAGGAACACCGACACGCGCCCGTCGACCTTGGCCAGCGCCGCCAGCGTGCGCAGCATCGTCGCCGCATCGTCGCCGCGCGACGGGCAGCCGACGACCAGGCCGGGGATGTCGCGCAGCGCGGCGATCGAGTTGTCGTTGTGGAAATGCCCGCCGAAGCCGCGCTGGTAACCCAGCCCGGCGATGCGCACGACCATCGGGTTGCGGTACTGGTCGTTGCTGAAGAACTGCAGCGACGCCGCTTCGCCGCGGATCTGGTCGCAGGCGTTGTGGAAATACGCCAGGTACTGGATTTCCGGCAGCGGCAGCATGCCCAGGTTGGCGTAGCCCTGCGCCAGGCCGAGGATCGTCGTCTCGTCGAGCAGCGTGTTGAACACACGGTTGCCCTTGAACGCCTTGTGCAGGCCCTTGGTCACCGTGTACACGCCGCCCTTCTGCGCCACGTCCTCGCCGAACAGCAGCGCTTCGGGATACTTGCACAGCAGGTCGTGCAGGGCGTTGTTGATCTGGATCGCCAGGTGCCGCGGCGGCAGCTTCTCCGGCAACTTGTCCGCGCCGCCGAACACGGCGGCGCGCCTGTCCTCCGGCGCCGCACGCGCGGCTTCCCGCGCAACGGCCTGCGGCGTGTACGGCGCGAGCGGCGCGACGACCCGTTCAAGCGTGGTCAGCTTGGGGCGCCGGTCGGCCTCTTCCGCGGCGGCGAAGCAGCGCTTGCGGATGGCTTCGTACAGTTCCAGCAGTTCGTCCTTCGAATACAGCCCCGACTCCAGCGCAATGGCTGCGCTGCGCAGCAGGGGATCGCTCGCCTCGACCGCGCACAGTTCCTCGATGCTGCGCCACTCGACTTCGAAGTCGGTGCCGGCGTGGCCCATGATCCGGGTCGTGCGCAGGTGCAGGAAGGTCGGGCGGCGCGTGCTGCGGCAGTGCTCGACCGCGCGCCGCACGTCGGCGTAGCCGGCGGCGAGGTCGAGGCCGTCGGCGTGGAAATAGTCCAGGTCGGGGCGGCTGCGGAAATTGCGCCCGACCCAGCCGTCCGGGGTCTTCACCGAGATGCCGATGCCGTTGTCCTCGCAGACGAACAGCACCGGCGCCGGCAGTTTCTGGTAGGCGGTCCACGCCGCGGCGTTGAACGCGGTCTGTGCGGTGGCGTGGTTGCTCGATGCGTCGCCGAACGAACAGATCGCGATGCTGTCGTCGGGTATCGGCAAGGCATGGCCGATGCGCTTGGCCTGTTCGATCGCGATCGCCGTGCCCAGCGCCTTCGGCAGGTGGGAGGCGATCGTCGAGGTCTGCGGCAGCACCCACAACGGCTTGCTGCCCCAGACCTTGTGCCGTCCGCCGGAAGCCGGGTCTTCCGCGCTAGCCGCGAACGACAGCGCCGAATCCATCACCGGATCCATGCCCGGCAGCTTGCGGAATCGCTCGGCCATGAAGCCGCCGCTGCGGTAATGCAGGAAGGCCGGGTCGGTATGCCGGGTCAGCCGCGCGACCATCGCATTGCCTTCGTGCCCGCTGCTGCCGATGGTGTAGAAGACCTTGTTCTGCACGCGCAGCACCCGCGCCATCAGGTCGAGGTGGCGCGAGATCAGTTGCGATTCGAACAGCTCGACGAAACCGCGCGCGTCCAGCGCGCTGCCCGGCAGCACCGCCTCGCCCGCGGCCGGTTTCGCCGCGGCGCGGCCGTTCCAGCCGCGCACGAATTCGCTGAAGTTCTGGTCGCAGATCTCGGCGCGGTTGACGCCCCGCATGCGCGCGGGAATGGCGGAACTCATCAAGGACTCCTCGGGTTCATGCGGAAGCGGCGAGCAACGCCGCGTTTTCCGGCGCCGGCGCCGGCATTTCGACGAAGCCCGGCGTTGCGCGCACGCGCGCCAGCCAGGCGGAAACGTTCGGGTATCGGGCCAGCTCGAAGCCGCCGTGGTGGGCGACGCCGGTGTAGGCGAACAGCGCGATGTCGGCGATGCCGTAGCGCGGGCCGGTGAACCAGTCGCTCGACTGCAGGTGTTTGTCCATCACCGCCAGCGCCTGGTTGCCGCGCTCGAGGCAGCGCGGCAACTCGTTGGCGCGGCGCGGCGAATCCAGCGGCGTCCAGCCGCGGATGAAGCGGGCCACGGCGATGTAGGGTTCGTGGCTGTACTGCTCGAAGAACATCCAGCTCAACGCCTGCGCGCGCTGCCAGGGGTCGTCGGGCAGGAAGGCGGTGCCTTCGGCCAGGTAATGCAGGATCGCGTTCGATTCGACCAGCACGCGGCCGTCGTCGAGTTCCAGCATCGGCACCTTGCCGTTGGGGTTCTTGGCGAGGTATTCCGGGGTGCGGGTCGCGCCATGCGCGCTGTCGGTTTCGATCCAGCGGTAATCCCGGCCGGGATGGCGCCCCATCTGTTCCAGCAGCAGGCGCAGCTTGTGGCAATTGCCGGAAACCGAATAGCCATGGATCGCGATCACCCGTTCCTCCCGGCGCGGCGCGCCATCCATTCCCCGCGGTCCTGCCCCCAGACCTCGACTTCGAAACCGTGCGGCGCGGGCAACCGGTCCATGCGCAGGTAACGCGAGCCGAGCTTGCGCGCGACCGCCTTCGACGGCTCGTTGCCGGGCTGGATCGTGTGGATCACCTCGCGCCAGCCCAGCGCATCGAAGGCCCAGTCGATCGCCGCGGTGCTGCCCTCGGTCGCATAACCGCGGCCTTCCGCGTCGCGGACAATGCCCCAACCCACCTCGGTGCCCGGCCATTCCTCCGGTTGCCACGGCCCCAGCCGGCCGATCCAGCGGCCGCTGGCCTTCTCGATCACCGAAAACATCGAGAAACCGCGCAGGTGCCATGCGCCGATCATCGCCGCCAATGCCCGCCACGCCACTGCGCGCGGCTGGACGCCGCCGAGGTAGCGGGCGCTGCGTTCGTCGGCCATGAACCCGGCCCATGGCTCGAAGTCGTCGGCGCATGGCGGGCGCAGGACCAGCCGCGCGGTTTCCAGCGTGGGACCAGGTACCGGTGCGGCCGGAAGAACGATGCCCATGCCCTGCCCTCGCCAGCGAGCCCGAGCAGCGGCGTCAGAACGCGTTGAGGCCGGTCAGCTCGCGGCCGATCACCAGCTGGTGCACGGTTTCGGTGCCCTCGTAGGTGATCACCGATTCCAGGTTCAACGCGTGGCGGATCGCGGCGTGCTCGGTGGTGATGCCGGCGCCGCCGAGCAGGTCGCGGCATTCGCGCGCGATGTCGATGGCCATGCGGCAGTTGTTCCACTTCGCCAGCGACACCTGCTGCGGCTGCATCGTGCCGGCGTCCTTCAGCCGGCCCAGTTGCAGCGACAGCAGTTGCGCGGTGGTGATGCGCCGCGCCATGTCGGCCAGCTTGAGCTGCGCGCTCTGCGTGGCCGCGACCGGGCGGCCGAACAGGATGCGTTCCTTCGAATAATTCAGCGCTTCGTCGAGGCAGGCGATGGCGGCACCGATCGGGCCCCAAGTGATGCCGTAGCGGGCCTGGGTGAGGCAGCCCAGCGGACCCTTCAGGCCCTTCACGTTCGGCAGGCGATTGGCCTCCGGCACGCGCACGTTGTCGAAGAACAGCGCGCTGGTCACCGAGGCGCGCAGGCTCATCTTCTTCTTGATTTCCTGCGCGGTGAAGCCGGCGAAGCCTTTCTCGACGACGAAACCCTGGATGCCGTCGTCGGTCTGCGCCCAGACGATGGCGATGTCGGCCAGGTTGCCGTTGGTGATCCACATCTTGCTGCCGTTGAGCAGCCAGTCGCCGCCATCCCTCTTCGCGTGGGTCTTCATGCTGGCCGGGTCGGAGCCGCCATGCGCCTCGGTCAGGCCGAAGCAGCCGATGACCTCGCCCGCGGCCATCTTCGGCAGCCAGCGCTGGCGCTGCTCTTCGCTGCCGTAGGCATGGATCGGGTACATGCACAGCGACGACTGCACGCTGGCGAAGCTGCGCAGGCCGCTGTCGCCGCGTTCCAGTTCCTGGCAGATCAGGCCGTAGCTGACGTAGTTCAGGCCGGCGCAGCCGTACTGCTCCGGCAGGGTCGAACCGAGCAGGCCGAGCCCGGCGATCTCCGGGACCAGCTCCTTCGGGAAGCGCCCCTGCTCGAAGCACTCGCCGATGATCGGCAGCACGCGCTCGTCGACGAAACGCGCCACCGAATCCTGCACCGCGCGCTCTTCCTCGGACAACAACGAACGGACGTCGTACAGGTCGTAGGGATTGAGCGCCATGGAAGGACCGTCGGTTGGGAATCACGCCATTGTATTCGGCGGTGCCGGGGCGCCGTAACCCCCACCGCATCCCGCGAAAACGACGAGGCCGGCATTGCGCCGGCCTCGTGCACTGCATCAATCGGCGAAGGACGCCGGCGGATCAGCCCTGGCTTTCGCCGGTCGGAACCGCCGCCACCACCTGCCCGTCGACCACCGGCAGGCGGTCGGAAGCCGGCTTTTCGTCCATGCGGATGGTCTTCTCCTCGCCGTTGTAGCGGTAGGTCACGTCGTAGCCCTGCACCTGGTCGACGTTGCCCAGCGCGATGCGGCTGCCCGGCTTGCTGTCGGTGCGCATGGTGCCGGTGGTGCCGTCCGGGTTGCGGTAGGTCACGTTGTAGCCGGTGACCTTCGATGTCTGCGAGGTCGAAGTCTCGGTGTGGCACTGGCGTTCGGTGCGGGTGGTCACCTGGCCGCCGACGTGGCGCTTGTCGATCTTGTTGCCGACGATGCCGCCGACCACGGCGCCCGCCGCGGTCGCGGCCTTGCGGCCGTTGCCGCTGCCGATCTGGTTGCCGAGCACGCCGCCGATGACCGCGCCGGCCACGGTGCCGCCGACGTTGCCGTCGCGCTCCGGCGCGCGGTCCTGCACCCCCACGTCCTCGCAGACTTCGTGCGGGGTGTTCGTGGTGCTGGTTTCGCGCACCGCCTCGCTGCCGATCACGGTGGCGTAGACCTGTTCCTTGGCGGTGACCGGGGTCACCTTCAGCACTTCGGCGTACTGCAGCGCGCCGGCCTCGATCTGGCCATTGGCGGCCGCGTCGTCCATCGCCAGCGCCGGATCGGCGGCGGCTTCGACTTGCGCCGAGCTGCGGTTGTTCATGAAGGCCGCTGTCGCGACGCCGCCAACCAGCAGGGCGCCAGCAGCAATCAGCAGGGTGGTGGTGTTCTTCATTGTCGTTCTCCGGGGGCGGGTGGACCCTTGTTGTGGCGGCGCCATTGCAGCATGGAAATCCTGAACGAAAACCTGACTTCCGTCGGACAAACCAAAGCCGACATGAATAGGCGCGGCATGCTAGTTTGTGGCCAGCCGAAACCGAGGCGCGGATCACGATGGCCAACCCCCTGCTGCAACCGCTGTTGACCTGGGCCGGGAAGCTGCGCTTCCCCACCCTGTTCTGGCTGGCCGCCACGCTGTTCGTCTTCGACCTGTTCGTGCCGGATTTCGTTCCGGGCGTGGACGAGATCCTGCTTGGCCTGGGCACCCTGCTTTTCGCCAGCTGGAAGAACCGCAAGCAACAGGCGCAACCGCCGGCGATCCCGGGCCAGCGGGAAGATCGCGACACCCCCTGACGCCGTGCCCGTCCCGGAACCGCTCGTCGACAGCCATTGCCACCTCGACGCGGAGGAATTCGACACCGACCGCGCCGCGGTGATCGGCCGCGCGCGGGCCGCCGGCGTGATGCGCCAGGTCGTGCCCGCGGTCGCCGCCGCCGGCTGGCCCAAGCTTCGCGACATCTGCGCCGCGCAGCCCGGCCAGGCGTCATCCGGCCTGTTTCCCGCCTACGGCCTGCACCCGATGTACCTGGCCGAACACCGGCCGCGGCACCTGCGCGAACTGCGCGACTGGATCGAACGCGAGAAGCCGCTCGCGGTCGGCGAATGCGGGCTCGACTTCTTCGTCGAGGGCCTCGACCCGCAGGCGCAGCAGGAGTATTTCGAAGGGCAGCTGGAGGTGGCGCGCGAATACGACCTGCCGCTGATCGTGCATGCGCGGCGCGCGGTCGACGCGGTGATCGCCGCGGTGCGGCGCGTCGGCAAGCTGCGCGGCGTGGTGCACAGCTATTCCGGCAGCGAGGAGCAGGCCAGGCAACTGTGGAACCACGGTTTCCTGCTCGGCCTCGGCGGGCCCGCGACCCACGAGCGCGCGCAACGCCTGCGCCGGCTCGTCGCGACGATGCCGCTGGAATTCCTGCTGCTGGAAACCGACGCGCCCGACCAGCCGGACGCGGGAATCCGCGGCCAGCGCAACGAGCCGGCGCGGCTGGACTTCATCTGCCGGACCTTCGCCGCGTTGCGCGGCATCGCGCCGGAGGAACTGGCGCGCGCGACCAGCGCGAACGCCGAGCGGCTGTTCAGGCTGCCGGCGCGCTGACCGGCTTTCCCTTCAGCAGCAGTTCCAGCGCCTTGCCGACCATCGCGAAGGCGAAGGTGCCGGTGATGTGCGTGGCCGCGCCGAGGCCGATGCCGCAGTCCAGCTTCAGCGCCGCGTCGGCGCCGAGTTGCGGGCGCAGGCCGCAGACGCTGCCGTCGGTCTGCGGATACTTGACGTTTTCCAGCGAATACACCGCCGGCACGCCGAAGTAGCGCTGCGGGTTCTTCGGGAAATTGAATTCGCCGCGCAGCTTCTTGCGCACCAGCGCCAGCAGCGCGTCGTGCTCGGTGCGCGACAGGTCGCGCACGCGCACCTGGGTCGGGTCGGTGCGGCCGCCGGCGGAGCCCGATACCACGATCGGCAGCTTGCGCCGCCGGCACCAGGCGGCCATCTCCACCTTGGTGCGGAAGCTGTCGCAGGCGTCCAGCACCAGGTCGTAGCCCTTGTCGAGCAGTCGCTCCAGGTTCGACGCGACGACGAACGCCGGCACCGCGTCGATTTCGATCGATGGATTGATCGCCCGGCAGCGCTCGGCCATCGCATCGACCTTGTTGCGCCCGTACTGCCCGGCCAGCGCCGGCAACTGGCGGTTGGTGTTCGATACGCAGATGTCGTCGGCATCGATCAGCGTCAGGTGGCCGACGCCGGAACGCGCCAGCGCTTCGGCCACCCACGAGCCGACCCCGCCCAGGCCGACCACGGCGACGCGGCTGCGCGCGAATTTCTCCACCGCACCCCGCCCGTACAGGCGGTCGATGCCGGCGAAGCGGTCGCGCCATTCCGGGCTTTTCCCCGGCCGGCTTTTGTCGATTGCGTCCATCCGGTTATTGTACGGGGCCGCTGGCACAGCCTCGCCGGCACCCATCTGGACAAGGAGCCCGCCGCATGTCTGCCGAATTGCCCGCCAAGAAGTCCAACGCGTCCCGCTACCTGTTCCTGTTCCTGCTCGGCCTGGTGGTCGGCGCGGTCGCAACGGTGATGGCGATGCGCGCGATCGACCAGCGCAGCGACCACTTCCCGCACAGCGTGATGCAGGTGATGGGCAAGCACGTCGGCCTGCTGCAGCGGACCGTGCAACAGAACCGGTGCGCCGCCACCGATTCGGTACCGCACGTGCGCACGCTGCGCGCGATGAGCAACGACCTGGAACTGGCCTTCCCGGACCTGGCCGAGGACCAGCGCTTCACCGAGCATGCCAGCCAGTTCCGCGCCAAGCTCGACGCCGCGCTGGCCGCCCCGCCCACCGATTGCGCCGGCGCGGCCAAGCTGGTCGAATCCGCCAAGGAAAGCTGCCAGGCCTGCCACCAGGATTTCCGCCATTGAGCCTTGCCACCCGGTTCACCGGCGAACCGGCAGGATGCCGAGCCATGTCCCCAGACCGATCCGGCCGCGCATTCGCATGAATCCGAAATCCGCCCTCCTCGCCGCCGCTTCCGCCCTCGTGCTGGCCGCTTGTGCCGGCAGTCAGGGCGTGGGCCCGAAACCGGCCGGGCCATCCCCCACCAGCACGGCACCCGCGCCGCAACCGGCGCCACCGCCCGCACGCCCGTCGGTCTGCGGCGATTGCGGCACCGTCGTGCACATCGAAACCGTCGCCGCCGGCAAAGCCCAGGGTGCGGTCCTGGGCGGCATCGTCGGCTCGGTGGCCAGCAAGCCGGTCAGCGGCGACCTCGACTACAACGTCCACGTGCGCATGGACGACGGCCGCCGCGTGGTGGTGCGCCAGGAGGAACGGGGCAGCCTACGCCTGAACAGCCGCGTGCGCGTGGTCGACGGCAAGCTGGTGCCCGCCGACCTGTAGGAACGCCCCGCGGGGGCGCGGCCCTGGATTGCCGGCCATCCGGCTGTCGTGCCCCTACGGCAATGGCTGCATGCCGCGCCAGGCGCAGCCGTTCCCCGTCTCGCCATCCAGCGTGAGCTTCGCCCGCCATGCGGTGGCCGCATCGGCCATGCCATCGGCGCAAAAGCCGGGGCTCAGTTCGACCAGGGCCGCGGGCGCGGTGGATGCCCAGGCATAGCCGTCGCCGACCTTCGCCGCCTTCGCGTCGGCATGCAGCGGCTCGGCGCCGGGACGTTGCAGCGCCCAGCCGGCCGCGGTCAGCGACAACGCCCAGAACGGCTCGTTGCCGCGGGCGGCGAAAGCCGCGTCTTCCGGTTCGCGGTCGCAGCGCGGACCTTCGGTGTGGACGCGCTCCACCGCTTCGACGACCAACTGGCCACCCTGTTCGCTGGCCCAGCCGTCGAGGAAGAATTCGAGCCGTCCGCCGGGCTCGAGGAATCGATCGACGAATGCCTGCGCATCCGGCGCGAAGCGCACGATCCGCTGCCGCTGGCTGCCGCACGGCGTGACCCCGTAGCCGTCCTTGCCGACCACCGCTTCGCCGCGCAGCCGCTGCGGGGCCGGCATCTTGGCCGCAGGCGCCTCGCCCGCGGGCGGTCCGGGTTCGCCGGGCGGCGCGGTCGTGCCGCCGCAGGCGGCCAGCAACGAAAACAGCCCGGTCATGCCTGCCATCCGCACCCTGCTCCTGCCCACGGCAACCACTCCCGACCCGAGATGCCGGCGAGGCTAGCACGTCGCTGGCCGCCAGACGTCGAACCGGCCGTTTTGGGAGTAGAGTCAGCCGTCCGCCGCGCGGACCATTCCAATCCAACCCCTGATACGAGAGGAATTGAACATGAAGTTCAAACCGTTCCGTCTTGCCGTTGGTACCAGCCTGATCTCGCTTGCCATCGCCGCGGTGATCGCCGCGCCGCGCAATGCCGACAGCAACCCCCTGCAGGTCCGCATTTCCCCCGTCGCCGGCAAGGTCGGCGACCTGCAGGGCGCCATCGAAGTCGTCGTCACCAATACCGGGTTCAAGGCGGTACGCGTGCCGAAATGGGAATTGCCGTCCGATTCGCCGGAGAAGCCGCTGTTCAGGGTCAGCCTGAACGGCAAGCCGGTGGCCTACGAGGGCATGCTGGTCAAGCGCGGCCTGCCGGAAGCCGCGGACTTCGTCGTGTTGCCGCCGGGCGGCAGCTATCGCGCCGTGGTCGACCTGTCCGGCTCCTACGCCATGGAAAAGAGCGGTGCCTACGAAATCGAGATGATTTCGCCGCTGCAGCACGCCTCGCTGTCCGACGGCCGCATGCTGCGCGATTTCCGCAACAGCCCGATGGTGCTGCGCAGCGGGAAGGCGCGGGTCTGGGTCGACGGCCTCGACGTGCTGGGCGCGGCCAAGTCCGGCAGCAACGGCAAGGGCAAACCCGGCTCCGGCGACACCGTGGTCAACGGCGTCAGCTACGCGAACTGCTCGACCACGCAGATCGCCACCGCCGGCGATGCGGTGATCGCCGCCCGCAACTATGCCGAGAACGCGAAGAACTACAACTTCAGTTCGCCCGGCCCGCGCTACACCACCTGGTTCGGCACCCCGACCACGCAGCGCACCAACCTCGCCAGGAACCACTTCGCCAGCATCGACGCGGCGCTGGACCAGAGCAACGGCGAGATCAAGATCAACTGCAAGTGCAACCAGAACTACTACGCCTACGTCTACCCGACCCGTCCGTACGAGATCTTCGTCTGCAAGGTGTTCTGGAAGGCGCCGCTGACCGGCACCGATTCCAAGGCGGGCACGCTGATCCACGAGACCAGCCACTTCGACGTCGTGGCCGGCACCGACGACATTGTCTACGGCCAGTCCGGCGCGAAGAACCTGGCGCTGAGCAACCCGGACTCTGCGCTGAACAATGCCGACAGCCACGAATATTTCGCCGAAAACAACCCGTTCCAGAACTGAACGGCATCCCTTGTGGCAACAAAAAACCCGGCGCAAGCCGGGTTTTTTGCAATCCCGCATCGCGCGCAGGCGCGACGCCGGCTTCGCTCCTCAGGCCACCGGGTTCAGAGCGGCTGCACCGCGTCGGCTTGCAGGCCCTTCTGGCCCTGCACCACGGTGAAGCTGACCTTCTGGCCTTCCTTCAGGCTCTTGAAGCCCTGGGTCTGGATGGCGCGGAAGTGCACGAACACGTCTTCGCCGTTTTCGCGGCTGATGAAACCGAAGCCTTTGGCATCGTTGAACCACTTCACGGTTCCGTTTTCACGTTCGGACATCGTTGACTTACTCCCTGGACTGACGGTGGGAACGCCGGGTCGCGGCGGCTGGTTGCAAGGAGGAAGCGTGTAACGATGTAGCAGATCGTTCGATCCAACCGCATCAGGCCACAATTACCGGTGACCCTTGACAAGCGCAGCGAAACCACATTAACGCGGCATTTATGAAAAAGTCAATCACCTGCCGCGCTTGATTCCATCCTCCAACCCATTGAATTGAAAGGAAACTTCATTTGTCCATCGAACAACTCTGGTACTTCCTGGCCGCCGCGATGGTGCTGATCGGCCTGATCGGGGTGGTCCTGCCGGCCCTGCCGGGCCTGCCGCTGGTGTTCGCCGGCATGCTGCTGGCGGCCTGGGCCGACCATTTCCGGCACATCCACTGGCTGACCCTGGTCGTGCTGGGGCTGATGACCCTGATGTCGGTCGCGGCCGACCTGTTCGCCACCGCCGTGGGCGCCCAGCGGGTCGGCGCCAGCCGCAAGGCCCTGCTCGGCTCGGTGCTGGGCACTTTCGCCGGGTTGTTCTTCATTCCCTGGGGCATCTTCGTCGGCCCTTTCGCCGGCGCGCTGCTCGGCGAGCTGTGGCACGGCAAGGAATGGCGGCAGGCGACCAAGGTGGGTTTCGGTACCTGGCTGGGCATCGCCCTCGGCGCGATGCTGAAGCTGGGCCTGGCCTTCGCCATGGTCGGGCTGTTCGTCATCGCCTGGCTGGTGTGAGAATCTCGCCGTCGATGAACCTTTATCCGATCCGCTTCCCGGCGCTCGTCCTGGCCGCCTGCGCCATCGATGCCCGGGCACAGGAATACAGCCCCGCGCCGGCCACGCCGGAGGCCTGCGTCAGCATCGATTCCGACGCATTGCGCCTGGCCTGCTACGACGCGGTGCTGAAGCGCAAGCCGGGGCAGACCGAGGCGGCCGACGCGACGGCCGCCTATGCCGGCCTGGTGGCGCGCGACGAACGCGAACAGGCCGAACGGGAAGCCGCCGGGGACCAGGGCGAAACCGCGCAGCAGCGCACGAAGCGCAGGCTCGGCGCGCTGTTCCGCAACGACCCGACCTACCGCGACGCCATCGCCAATGCCGGCAGGGGCTCGCTGCTCGACAGCCGCTGGGAGCTGGCCAAGGACTCCAAGCTGGGCACCTTCCAGTTGCGCGGCTACAAGCCGGTGTACCTGTTCCCGGCGTTCTGGACCGACGACACCAACGAGACGCCGTCGTCGCCGAACCCGGACAACACCGTCGCCGAGCCGATGCGGCTGCAGGCGACCGAGGCCAAGTTCCAGCTCAGCTTCAAGACCAAGATCGCCGAGAACCTGTTCGGCGACAACGGCGACCTGTGGACCGCGTACACGCAGAGCTCGCGCTGGCAGGTGTTCAACGGCGAAGAGTCGCGCCCGTTCCGTGAGACCAACTACGAGCCGGAAGTGATGCTGGTGTTCCGCAACGGCTATTCGCTGGGCGGCTGGCACGGGCGCATGACGGGCATCGGCATCAACCACCAGTCCAACGGCCGCGGCGCTCCGCTGTCGCGCAGCTGGAACCGGATCATCGCCAGCATCGGCCTGGACCGCGAACACTGGGCCTTCGTCGTGCGCCCGTGGTGGCGCGTGCCGGAAGGCAGCGACGACGACAACCCCGACATCGAGGACTACGTCGGCCGCGCCGACGCGATGCTGGTGTACAGCAACAACGGGCACGAATTCAGCGTGCTCGGCCGGCATTCGCTGCGCACCGGCGACGACTCGCACGGCGCGCTGCAACTGGACTGGGGCTTCCCGATCGACCGTACCCTGCGCGGGCACCTGCAGGTCTTCCACGGTTACGGCGAAAGCCTGATCGACTACAACCACAAGGCGACCTACGTCGGCCTGGGCATCTCGCTGCTGGAGTGGTTCTGAGCGGACGCGCCTGCGCGGCCTTGCCCAAGGCGGGCGATGTTCCGCTATGCTCCGGCCGGGGAAAACCGACCGACCGACCATGCTGCTCACGCATCGACTGTTCCTGCCCTATGCCTCCGCCCTGCTCGGCCTGCTCAGCCTGCTGGCCGTGCTGTGCTTCCATTTCCCGGAGCTGTTGACCAGCAAGGAATTCCGCGCCGTCTACGGCGAGCAGTTCGCCCGCAACCTGCTGCTGGTCGGATTGGTCGCCGCGTTCGTGCTCGGCACCCTGGCGGTATTGCGCGGCCACGGCAAGCGCGTCGCCCTGGTCGGCGTCGGCAGCGCGACGCTGGCGGTGCTGCTGGGCGGCACCAACGTGCAGTTCGACGCGATCGGCAAGACGCCCTATTCCCTGGGCCTGGACTGGTTCCTGATCTCGCTGTTCTTCTCGGCGCTGGTGTTCGTGCCGCTGGAACACTACCTCGCGCGCCGCCGACTCTCGCCACTGCGCCCCGGCTGGCGCACCGACGTGGCCTATTTCTTCATCAGCCACGTGCTGGTGCAGTTCATCCTGATCCTGGTCACCGCGTCGACCTCGACCATCGCCGGCCTCGCCGCGTTCCCGGCGCTGAAGGCCGCGATCCAGTCGCTGCCGGTATGGCTGCAATTCCTGCTGGCCGTGTTCGCGGCCGACATGGCGCAGGCGTTGCTGCATCGCGCCTACCACAACGTCCCGTGGCTATGGCGCTTCCATGCGGTGCACCATTCCAGCCGCGAGATGGACTGGCTGGCCGGCTCGCGCATCCATTTCGTCGAGATCGTGCTGACCCGCAGCGCGGTGCTGCTGCCGCTGCTGGTGCTGGGCTTCTCCACGGCCGCGGTCAACGCCTACGTGATCATGGTGGGCCTGCAGGCGGTGGTGGCGCACGCCAACCTCGGCATCCGCTTCGGCTGGCTGGAATACCTGGTCGTGCTGCCGCGCTACCACCACTGGCACCACGCGCGGCACAAGGACTACCTGGACGTGAATTACGCCATCCACTTGCCGCTGGTGGATGCGCTGATGGGCACGTTCAAGCTGCCGAAGGACGGCAGCTGGCCGGAGGAATACGGCGTGATGAAGCTGGAAACGGTGCCCAACGGCATCCTCGCCCAGCACCTGATGCCGTTCCAGGGCGGCAGGAAGTACGACGACTACGTCGCGTGATGCCCGGCCGCGAAGCGCAGGGGCGTGCCGCGCCGCGCCCCTACGTCCAGTCGGTCAATCCTTCGCGCCGGTAAACCTCGCGGAACGACGGCAACGCCTTCATCCGCTGCGCATGCGCGTGCAACGCCGGCCATGTATCGGTCGGTTTCGGCATGTTGCGCGACCAGCGCATCAGCATGGTCAGCACGAAGTCGGCGGCGGACCTCTTTTCGCCGAGCAGGTATGGGCCGTTCGCGGCGAGGTGTTCGTGGACCTGCTGCCATGCCGACTCGATCAGGATGCGCGCATTGGCCTTGACCGCGTCGACGTTCGCATCCCCCGCCGGTTCGTCCGGATAGAACCAGCTGCGGTACGCCGGCATCAGCGTGTAGGCGCAGAAGAACAGCCAGCGGTAGTAGTCGCCGCGCTCCTTCGTGCCCAGCCCGGGCGCCAGGCCGGCCCGGGGATGCAGGTCGGCCAGCTGCATCGCGATGGCCGCGGATTCGGTCAGCACCTGCCCGTCGATCACCAGCGCCGGCACCCTGCCCTGCGGGTTGATTTTCAGGTAATCGGGCGATTTCTGCTCGCGCCTGTCGAAATCGAGCAGGCGTAGTTCATGCTCGATGCCCAATTCGATCAGCAGCCAGTGGACGACCAGCGAGGCGGTGCTTCGGGAACCGTAGAGGACGACGGACAATCGGGCTCTCCTGGGTGTCTGGGGTCGCCATTCTCGCCGAAGCGGGAATGGCGTGCGAGAAGGATCGCGCAGGAGCGGCGGGATATCGCCATCCCCTCCTGCCGCCGGCGCATGCCGCTCCGTTGCGCCGCCTGCGCTTGCGGATCATCTCCAGCAATCGTCGGTGGCCGCGGTCTTCCTGCCGGTCTGGTCGATCGTCATCGTGCCGCATCGGGTTTCCGCTTCGGCCTGGCGGCCTTGCGGGGCGATCCGCAGGGTGTATCCGGCCGCATCGGGGACGCCGACGAAATCGATGTCGTAGAACGGCGAGACCTCGTTCGAGCAGGCCGGGGCCGGCGCATCGGCATAGGTCATCCGGGTGGTGTAGTAACGTTCCATGTATTGCGCCTGCTCGGTCAGGCAGCCTTGCGCCGCGCTGCGCCGCGCCTTCACCAATGCCCACTCGTAGCTGGGTATCGCAATGGCCGCGAGGATGGCGATCACCGCCACTACGATCATCAGCTCCATCAGGGTGAATCCGTGGCGCGCGCGCGCGGGCAGGCCGCGCGCGCGCTTCCCGGTCGAGCCGATACCGCCATTGCCGAAGCCGTTCATGTCAGTTCCGCAGGAGTTCGCGCCAGGAAACCCGGCGTGGCGCGGTGCCGGACGGATTGACGGGAAGATCGGCCTTGCCGCCCGACGAACCGCCCACCACGGCGATCGAACGCCCGGGACCGCGGATGATGATCGGCTTGGTCAGCATGCCGACCCCGGGATCCATCGACCCGACCGCGACGTTGTCGCCGTTGCCTGTCGCCAGCTTGTCCTGGTCGTTGAACGTCCCGTCGCCGTTGGCATCGAAGAAGGGCGTGGCGAGGCTGGTGCCGCTGAAGGCGTCGAGCGCGTTGAGATAACCCTTTCCGCCCGCATCGCAGGCATTGCTGGTGGGCGGGATCACGGTGGCGAAGAAGAGGACCGGCCCGTCCACCAGCGGCCTGTTGATGACGCGCTCGCCCGCCGCCGGTGCCGACAGATCCAGGTACCAGCCGCGTCTTCCGGCCGGCAGCGTACCGTTGGGCTCGAAGCCGCGGTTGCCGGTCGTCGCATCCACCACGGCGATCGTGCGCTGCTGCAGCTGCGACTTGGCGATGGGATTCGGCTCGTCGTCGATCAGGCCGTACATCGACTGGATCGAAGTATCGGTCAGGTCCGCGGTCGTCAGCATGCTGCCGGTGCCGACGAAGACCCAGCGTTTCCCGGTCGCCGGGTCGCGTGCGAGCGCCAGGTCGGCCGTGATCGGCTGCGCGGCGCCGGTGGAAAACAGGGGCCGGCCGGAGAACGCCACGCTTCCGGTGGCGCCGCCGGAGAAGTCGAATTTCCACACGTTCCCGTTCAGGTCGCCCGCGAAGACGTAATCGAGCGTGCCATTGCCGTCCTCGTCCCAGCCGCGCGGCGAGAAAAGGCCGTTGTCGCCGCCGGCGCCGGTATCGATCTCCTGCATCACGGCGCCGGTCGACAGGTTCACGACGTACAGGACCGCATGGCCGTTGACGCTGTTGATGCCGTTGCCGAAGACGACTGCCCGGGTCCCGTCGTTGAGCGTGGCGATCAACGGCTCGCCCAGGACGTAGCCCATGTTGTTGCCGCCACCGAGTTCCCACATCACGTTGCTGGCGCGGAAGTTCGACGGATTGGTGACGTCGAGCGCGTAGACGCCCTTGCCGCCGCGCCCCAGCGTGCCGACCAGGTAGTTCCTGCCCGGCGTCGTCGTGCGCGACGAAACGACCAGCGGCCCGTCGACGAAATATTCGTGCGTGTACCTGGGGTTGCTCAGCGTGGCCAGCTTCTGGAAATCGATGCTGCCCGGCACGTAGGCGAAGCGCTCCACGCCGGTCAGTGCGTTGAAGGCATGCAGCATGCCGTCGTTGGCGCCCACGAAGATCGTTTCCGTCTCCTTCACGTACACCGGCGACGAATCGACGATGTCGCCCAGAACCGTGGTCCTGTCGCGCAGCTGGCCGCCGTTCTGCTGTTCCCCGCTGCGGTCGCCCTTGATGTAGGCCGCGTTGTCTGCTCCGTTTACCGGCGCGACCACGCGCGTGGACTGGTCGAGCGATGCGGTCTGCGCCGCGGTCGGGAACGCCACGCCGCCGGTGCCGTTCCAGGTAAGCACGGTGCGGCCCGTGGTCGGAATCAGCGTCGACGCTTCCCAGCTGGCGGCATCGGCCACGCCGCTCTCCGAGGCGTCGTAGGCCGCCAGTTCGCCGCTCCAGGCACCGGAGACATAACTGGCCTGGTAGACGCGCGTATTCGAGATGAACGACGTGCTGTTGGCGGTGACGTTGGAAGCGGAGCCCAGGCGTTCGGCGATGGTGGCGAACGCCTCCAGCAATCCATCGGTGAATTCCCTGGTGTTGGATGCGACCAGGAAACCGCCGCGGCCGTTGACGCCCGCATGCCACAAGTCGTCGATGCGGTCGGCGTTCTCGCCGCCGTTGATGGGGTCGGGCCAGTGCCTGGTGCCATTGGCGATGGACGGAAGGTCGGTCTTCGGGTCCAGCCTGCCCTTCAGCCCGATCGACACCCCGAACGTCACCATGTGCTGCCAGAACGCCGGGTCGGTGTCGGGCCGGTCGTCCTGCGAGTGCGGGACGTTGTTCTCGAGATCGGTGCGCAGATCGCGTTTCCAGTAGTACATCGCCACGTCCGCGAGGGTGTCGGCGCGGGATCTGGTCGAGGTTTCGACGAAATTGTCCTGGTACGGATTCCTCGGCGCATAGGCATACGAGTTCCTGCCGGACGCATCGGTAATGGTCGGGCCCGCCGTGCCGTCGGCATCTCCCACGTTGCTGTATCCGCTGGTGCTGTTCCAGAAACCGTCCGTGGTCAGGATGGCGAAGTTCTGGCGGCAGCTGAGCTGGTCGGCGGCCGCCTGCGGCCCCCATGGCCCGCTGGCGCCGCTTTGCGAGAAGTAATTGCCCGCCCGCTGCAGCGCGCGGTGCAACGGGGTGCTGTCGTTGCCCACGGCCGATTGCAGGCGGTCGTACCAACCGGACTTGTTGCTTCCCCTGAACAGGCCATCGTCGGTGCCCACCGGGATGTCGTACGGCATCCCGGTGGTGTTGCGGTTGATGGTGTCCAGGCCCACGCGCAACTTCTCGCCAACCCGGCTCAGCGCCTCGCTCGCCCCGGCCTTGGCCACCTTCATGCGGCTGCGGTGATAGGAATACCAGGTCGCGTAATTGGTCATCTCGCCGGCATCGCTCCGCCCGGTCGGCGTGGCGAAGGTGCAATTGCGCCAGTCGTAGCCGTTGCCGTTGAAGGCGTAATCCGCGCAACCGGCGTTGGCGACGCCGCGATTGTTGGTCCGGCGTCGGTCCCATTCGCTCCTGACCACCCGCACGGTGCCGCCGACATTCCGGATCTGGTAGCGGTAGAAGTCGGCGTTGTCGGTACTGGTCGAGGCCGCGGCAGACATCGGAACATAGAAAGTCTGCGGACTGGACGACAGGTCCACCGCGTCGGTCAGGAGCGCGGTATGCCGGTACGCGGAAGTGAACGACGTCCCGCCCGTGTATCGCGTGCCGTCGGCCTTGATCCAGGGAAGGTAATTGGTGGCCGGGTTGTAGTAGATGGTGTTGTGCCCGTACGACGCGTGGGTTACCAGGCTGTCGTCGAGGTCGTCGGTCGCGCCGGTTCCATTCGAATAACGGCGATCCGACAGCGCCGCCGGCATCGCGATCAGGTTCATCGAGCCCGAGTCGTCGAGGATGAAGCGGACGTTGGCCGCCGGGTACTCCGCCTGCGACTGCAACGGAACGTTGGGAATGTCCACCGCATACCCCGGCGCAGCGGCCAACGTCGCGACGAAGGCCACGGCGCCGGCGAAGACGCGGCCGCGCAACGGCCGGCAACCGGATTCTGGGCTGGGTCTGCGAATGCTCATCGAACTCGTGCTCCGATCAGGGAACCGCGTAAATGGATTGCAGCATCACTTCCGCCCGGCCTTCCTCGCGGCTGAGCGCGGTGATCCGGTAACGGCGTTCCGTGCCGCTGCAGGCGTTTTCGCCGATGACGTTCCTGGTGGTGCAACTGGCCGCGGGCGGGACGTCGTCGGCCAGCAGCTCGACGATGAACTTCGGCCGGGCCGTCTGCCCGCCCAGCGTCACCACCGCCTCCGGCGCACCGGCCCAGACCGACGGGTCGTCCCACACCGGCGCATCCGCCGGATCGGGCGCCGCGCAGAGTCCCGCGACGCAGCCGGAAACCGGCAATGCAGGCTTGCTCGCCGCGACGAGTTCGCCCTCGCGCAGCGCCGCTTCCGCCGCCTGGAAGGCCAGGCCGCGATCCCGGGTGCTGGCGCTCATGCGTTCTTCCATCACCGTCCCCCGCACGCTGGCCAGTGCGATCAGGGTCACCACCAGCAACAGGATCAGCACCATCGCGAGCGTGGCGGCGCCCTCCTGCAAGGCGGGGGCGCGGACAACGGGAAGCGGCATCGGGCGCGGTGCGTTCATGGGGCGTGGTTCCGGATGGTGACGACGAGCTGCAGGTTCCGCTGCAGGCCCCCGCCGTCGGTGCCGACGGGTTCGGTTCCTTCCAGGGTCAGGTCCATGGCCACCGCCATCACCTTGTCCGACGCCCAGTCGGCCGCGGGAACCGCCGCCGCATCGACGTAGCCGGTGGCGCCGGCC
Organism: Pseudoxanthomonas sangjuensis; assembly: GCF_010211755.1. Classification (GTDB taxonomy): domain Bacteria; phylum Pseudomonadota; class Gammaproteobacteria; order Xanthomonadales; family Xanthomonadaceae; genus Pseudoxanthomonas_A; species Pseudoxanthomonas_A sangjuensis. The sequence goes on from NZ_PDWR01000013.1 coordinate 24,935, forward strand.
AGCAGGTAGCTGAGGCGCATGTCGCGCACCCCGTCGGCGATCTCGTCGTTTTCCACCGCCAGCACCCCCGCGTTGTTGCGCAGGCTGGACCGGTACAGCGAGCGACCGCCGCTGGCGTTGGCGCCGATGTACCAGCGCTCCGCATGCACCTTGGCCAGGAACGCGGGCCAGAGGTCTTCGGGTTCGTCCTTGATCCCGTCTTCGTCGCCGTCGCATCCGGCGCCCGAATACTTCCCCTGGTAGCAGCCGAAGGCGTACTGGTTGCCATTGGTCGTGCAGTTCACCGGGCTGCCGAAACCCAGCCCCTTGCTGCAGTTGCCGGGGCTCCCGATCCCATCGTTGTGGACGATGTTGTTGTTGATGCCGGTCTGGGCATTGGTGACCTGGAACACGGCGGCCTCGCCGAAATCGCAGGCCAGCGCGATGTCGCCGGGAAACAGCCCGTGATCGACGGTGCTGACCTCGAACCGGGCCGACGCGGGGACGTGCCTGACGATGTTGACGCCGGACACCGCCGATTTCAGTTCGATGGCGTCCGTGCCCGCGATGCGCTGGCCTTCGCCGGTGCCGAAGGCGGCGTCCGGGAACGCTTGCGCGCCGCCGTAGCCGCGGATGCCGGTGCCGAAATCGGTGTACCACTGGTTCGCCGGGTCGTTGAGCACGTTGTACGTCGGCAGGCTCCTTTCGCAGGGATTGCCCGCCGCCTCGCGCGCGTCGCGGGAGACCAGCTCGAACGCCACGCGCAGGTTCTCCTGGACCCGGCCCAGGCTTTCGGTGGCCGCATACGTACGGCTGTTGGCCGCGAAAACCGCGATCGCGGCCCCGACCACCAGCAGGCCGACCACCAGCGAAATCATCAGTTCGACCAGGCTGAAGCCGCGCGCGGCGCGGTTGCTGGCGCAGGATTCCCGTCTCATAGGCGCGTCACCGTCGTGATCCTCTGCGCCGGGTCGCCGTTGGCGCGCGTGTCGTCCCATTGCACGGTGACTTCGCATTCGACGCTGCCGCACACCACCGTGGCGCACGCCGAACTGCCCACCGTGCCCTTCAGCGAAGCGATCCAGTCGGCGAGATCGTTCATGGCGAGCGTGCCCCGGTCGGGCGGGGAACAGGTCATCGTCGTGAGGTTGTACCTGCCGATGATCGCCTCCTCGCGATTGGCGCGCATCGCGTCGAGGATGGCGTACGCGGCTATCGTCGCCTGGCTGCGTTCCAGGGAGCTCTGGCTGTTGCGCAACGCGGTCATCTGCAGGGCGGCGATGCCGAGTACGCCGAAGGCCAGCACGATGATCGCGATCAGGGCCTCGATCAGGCCGGCGCCGCGGGCATGCCGCAACCCGGCGAACTCCCGTCGTCCACGCATGCGGCGAAGCCGCGACTTGTCGTTGCTGTTTTTCACGGCCTGTCCCCCGGTGTGGGGCATTCGCCGGCGGCGTTTACCCTGTTGGAGCGGATCCTGCTTCCCGAGCCGATGCTCACGAGGCGGGCGTTTTCCTGGGGACGCGTCGTGGGCAGGCACAGGCTGACGGTGGCATTGAGCAGGTTGCCCCCCGCGTCCCGCGCGAAGCCATCGGCATTGAAGGCGACCCCGTTGGCGAATGCGGCACTGGGCAGCATCCGCACCTGCCCCGGCAGGCTGGCCCGCCGCAGCAACCGTTCGTTTGCCCCCAGGGCCCCGTCGCGATCCGCGTCCAGGAAGACGATCCAGCCGCTCGAGCCTGCGGGGTTGCAGGCGGGCAAGGCGGCATCCGGATCGGCGCTCATGCAGGCCACGGCGCGGCGGTTGCCGCGGATCGCTTCGAGTCGCGCCGACTGCAGCGTGGCGACGGTTTCGTTGGTCGCAGCCCGTAACCGGTTGTTGTTGATGATCGCCCCCATGCTGGGAGTGGCGGCCGCGGCAAGGATGGCCAGCACGGCCACGGCGATCATCAGCTCGACAAGCGTGAACCCGCGTTCGAGGCGGATCGACATGCATATCCCCCGGCGTCACTCCCCAAATTACATTGGGGATAGTCGCTGAACGGGCAAAACGATGTCAACCGATCAGCATGACAGGTCACCGGCTTTTGTTGTGACCGGCACCCTGATTCTGGCGACGACCGGTACTATCCGGACGACAAGCGTTCGGATTGCCCGGCCCGGGCCGGGCAATCCGGGGGGGAAAGCCCCCATCCCGCCCCCTTACGCCACCCCCACCGGGATCTTGCCGATCCGGGCCTGCCATTCGCGCGGGCCGGTCTGGTGCACCGACTCGCCGCTGGAATCGACCGCGACGGTCACCGGCATGTCCTTGACCTCGAATTCGTAGATCGCCTCCATGCCCAGGTCGGCGAAGCCGACGACCCTGGCCGCCTTGATCGCCTTCGACACCAGGTAGGCCGAGCCGCCGACCGCCATCAGGTACACCGACTTGTGCCTGCGGATCGCCTCGATCGCCGCCGGGCCGCGTTCGGCCTTGCCGATCATGCCCAGCAGGCCGGTCTGCGCCAGCACCTGCTCGGTGAACTTGTCCATGCGCGTGGCGGTGGTCGGGCCGGCCGGGCCGACGACTTCGTCGCGCACCGGATCGACCGGGCCGACGTAGTAGATGAAGCGGCCATTGAAGTCGACCGGCAGCGGCTCGCCCTTGTTCAGCATGTCGACCATGCGCTTGTGCGCGGCGTCGCGGCCGGTCAGCAGCTTGCCATTGAGCAGCAGCACTTCGCCCGGCTTGAAGCCGGCGACCTCCTCGCGGGTGAGCGTATCGAGGTTCACCCGGCGCGCGTTCTGCGGGTTGTAGGTCAGCTTCGGCCAGTCCTCCAGCGACGGCGGGTCCAACGCGACCGGGCCGCTGCCATCCAGGGTGAAATGCGCGTGGCGGGGGGCGGCGCAGTTCGGGATCATCGCCACCGGCAGGTTGGCCGCGTGGGTCGGGTAATCCCTGATCTTGATGTCCAGCACCGTGGTCAGGCCGCCCAGACCCTGCGCGCCGATGCCCAGCGCGTTGACCTTTTCGTACAGTTCGAGGCGCAGTTCTTCGAGGCGGTTCGACGGGCCGCGCGCGATGAGGTCCTGGATGTCGATCGGCTCCATCAGCGCTTCCTTCGCCAGCAGCATCGCCTTCTCGGCGGTGCCGCCGATGCCGATGCCAAGCATGCCCGGCGGGCACCAGCCGGCGCCCATGGTCGGCACGGTCTTCAGCACCCAGTCGACGATCGAGTCGGACGGATTGAGCATGGCGAACTTCGACTTCGCTTCCGAACCGCCGCCCTTGGCCGCGACGATCACGTCGACGGTATTGCCCGGCACGATCTTGACGTTGACCACCGCCGGGGTGTTGTCCCGGGTATTGAGGCGCTTGCCGGCCGGATCGGCCAGCACCGAGGCGCGCAGCTTGTTGTCCGGATGGTTGTAGGCGCGGCGCACGCCTTCGTTGGCCATGTCCTCGACGCCCATCGTGGCGTCGTCCCAGCGCACGTTCATGCCGACTTCGAGGAACACGGTGACGATGCCGGTGTCCTGGCAGATCGGGCGATGCCCCTCGGCGCACATGCGCGAGTTGATCAGGATCTGCGCCATCGCGTCCTTGGCCGCGGGCGACTGCTCGCGCTCGTAGGCCGCGGCGAGGTTCCGGATGTAGTCGACCGGATGGTAGTAGCTGATGTACTGCAGGGCGTCGGCGACCGACTGGATCAGATCTTCCTGCTTGATGGAAACCGGGGCATGGGACACGGACTGGGTGGAAGAACTCACGGCTGGCTCGGCGGCTGACGGGGAAATCCCCGTCATTTTAAGCCACTGCCGTGTTCCGGACACATGCCGCCGCCGGCATTTCCCGGCAACGTAGCCGCCACGCGACCGAAACATGAGCGAATGCACGGCCCCCGCTGTCGGCCCGAAACGCGCGTATCGTGTCCGGGCGCCCTGCCGGAGCACCCCGATGAAAATCCTCGCCGCTTGCCTGCTGCTGCTCGCCGCTCCAGTATCCGCGGCGGGAGTAAAGGAGACCACGCCCATGCACGCCACCGGCACCTTCGACGTCAAGGTCAAGCCGCAGCAGCCCGACAACGACGATGCGAAGGCCGCCGGCCTGGCGCGGCTGGCGCTGGACAAGAAATTCCATGGCGCGCTGGAAGGCGAAAGCCACGGCGAGATGCTCGCCCTCGGCGACGGCACGACCGCAGGCGCCTACGTCGCCATCGAGACGGTCAGCGGCAGGCTCGACGGCCGCGAAGGCAGTTTCGGGCTGGTCCACCGTGCGCTGATGCGCGACGGCAAACCGGAGCAATGGTCGATCCTGGTCGTGCCGGGCTCGGGCACCGGCGGACTGGCCGGGATCGACGGCGAATTGACGATCACCATCGCCAACGGCGTGCATTCCTACGACCTGAGCTACACGTTGCCCGCCGCGGCGCCGCAGGCCGCGAGGTAGCTCGCGCCCCCACCGCCATCCGTGCACAATGCCGGCATGGCGGACACGGCGATCCCGGCTTCGGGCAAGGACAGCGGAGGCAACGGCCCCAAGCCGCAGCCCAGCCAGCGCAGCAACAAGCCCAGCATGCGCGAGCGCTTCGACGCGATGCGCAACCTGCCGCCGTTCCTCAGGCAGATCTGGGCAACCAGCCCCGGCCTGACCCTGCTCGGCATCGGCCTGCGCCTGGTCCGCGCGCTGCTGCCCATCGTCACCCTGTACATCGGGAAATTGATCATCGACGAAGCGGTGCGCCTGGTCGACCTGGGCCTGCGCTTCGATTCGATCCCCGACGCCTGGCGCAGCGGCCAGCTCGACCACCTGCTGTGGCTGCTGGTCGCCGAGTTCGCGCTGGCGATCCTGTCCGACCTGCTCGGGCGCATGGTCAGCTACGCCGACGGCCTGCTGTCGGAGCTGTTCAACAACGCCACCAGCATCCGCCTGATGGAACACGCGGCAACGCTGGACCTGGAGGACTTCGAGGACCCCGACCTGCAGGACAAGCTGGAACGCGCGCGCCGGCAGACCATGGGACGCAGCAACCTGATGAGCCAGTTGTTCGGGCAGGCGCAGGACGCGATCACCGTGATCAGCTTCGGCGCCGGCCTGCTGGTCTATGCGCCATGGCTGATCGTGCTGCTCGCCATCGCGCTGGTCCCGGCCTTCGTCGGCGAATCGCATTTCAACGCGGCGGGCTATTCGCTCAACTTCCACTGGACGCCGGAGCGGCGCCAGCTCGAATACATCCGCCAGGCCGGCGCCAGCGTGGAGACGGCGAAAGAGGTCAAGATCTTCAACCTCAACCGCTTCCTGATCGAGCGCTACCGCACGCTGGCGACCAAGTTCTACCTGGCCAACCGCGCCCTCGCCCGGCGCCGCGCGGTCTGGGGCACGCTGCTCGCCGCGCTGGGCACGCTGGGCTACTACGTCGCCTACGCCTACATCTGCTGGCGCACCGTGCGCGGCGACTTCAGCATCGGCGACCTGACCTTCCTCGCCGGCAGCTTCCGCCGCCTGCGCCAGTTGCTGGAAGGGCTGCTGATCGGTTTCTCGCAGGTCGCCGGGCAGGCGCTGTACCTCGACGACCTGTTCTCGTTCTTCGAGATCGAGCCCGAAATCAGATCGCCGGCGAATCCCGCGCCGTTCCCGAAGCCGATCCGGCAGGGTTTCGTGTTCGACGACGTCGGCTTCCGCTATCCCGACGCCGAGCGCTGGGCGGTGCGCAACCTGTCGTTCGAGCTGAAGGCGGGCGAAGTGCTGGCGCTGGTCGGCGAGAACGGCGCCGGCAAGACCACGCTGGTCAAGCTGCTGGCGCGGCTGTACGACCCGGACGAGGGCCGCATCCTGCTCGACGGCCGCGACCTGCGCGACTACGACATCGACGAACTGCGCGCCAACATCGGCGTGATCTTCCAGGATTTCGTCCGCTACAACCTGACCGCCGGCGAGAACATCGGCGTCGGCCAGATCGACGCGATGGACGACCGCGAGCGCATCCGCCACGCCGCCGAACGCGGCATGGCCGACGAGGTGGTCGCCTCGCTGGCGAAGGGCTACGAGCAGCCGATCGGCCGCCGCTTCAAGGACGGCGTCGATCTGTCCGGCGGCCAGTGGCAGAAGATCGCGATCGCCCGTGCCTACATGCGCGATGCGCAGGTGATGATCCTCGACGAGCCGACCGCGGCGCTGGACGCGCGCGCCGAATACGAGGTGTTCCAGCGCTTCAAGGAACTGTCCGACGAGCGCACCGCGGTGCTGATCTCGCACCGCTTCTCCAGCGTGCGCATGGCCGACCGCATCCTGGTCCTCAACGAGGGGCGCGTGGAAGCCAGCGGCACCCACGAGCAGCTGATGGCGCAGGGCGGGCGCTATGCCGAGCTGTTCGAACTGCAGGCGGCGGGCTACCGCTGACCCCTATCGGAGAAACGCGCGATGGCAGATCCCAGACAGGCCGCAAGACTGGCATTGTTGATCGACGCGGACAACGCCGACCCCAAGCGGATATCCGAACTGCTCGCCGAGATCGCCAAATACGGCAATGCCGGCGTGCGCCGTGCCTACGGCAACTGGACCACGGGCCATCTCTCCGGCTGGAAATCGGGACTGCTGGATCATTCGATCCAGCCCATCCAGCAGTTCAGCTACACCACCGGCAAGAACGCAACAGACAGCGCGCTGATCATCGATGCGATGGACCTGCTGTACACCGGCCGCCTGGACGGCTTCTGCATCGTGTCCAGCGACAGCGACTTCACCCGGCTGGCGGCCAGGATCCGTGAGCAGGGCCTGACCGTATACGGGTTCGGGGAACGCAAGACCCCCACGGCATTCGTCGCCGCCTGCGACAAATTCATCTACACCGAGAACCTCGGCGACAAGCCGGCCGCCAAGGGCGACGCGCCCAAGGGAAGTTCGCTGAAAGGCGACAGCAAGCTGGATGCGCTGCTCAGGGGCGCGATGGAAGCCGCCTCGGACGACGCAGGCTGGGCCCACTTGGGCGCGGTCGGCAGCAACCTGATCCGGCTCGCTCCGGATTTCGACCCGCGTACCTATGGTTACAGGAAGCTCAAGGACCTGGTGGCCGCGCACCCTGCCTACGTGGTAGACGAGCGCCTGGATACGGAAGGAAAGCCCGGCGCGATCTACATCCGGGGAAAATGATCGAATGCCGACGGACTGCATGCCATGAACGACCATGCCCCCGACATCAATGCCCTGCTGCAGTCGAAGTTCCCGACCGGACTGGGGCTGATGATCCCGCCGCCCTGCCTGCTCGACATGCAGGGCGAATTCGTCGAATACGTCGAAGGCCAGTCGCTGACCGTGCGCTTTCCGGTCCTGCCGCGCTACCGCAATCCGATCGGCCACATGCAGGGCGGTTTCATCGTCGCCGCGCTGGACAACACGCTGGGGCCGTTCTCCTACCTGGTCGCGCCGCCCAACGCGACTGCATCGCTCAACACCCAATACCTGCGCCCGGTGACCGGCGAGCATGCCCACATCACCTGCACCGCGCGGCTGGTCGAGCGCACCCGCAACCAACTGTTCCTGTCCGGCGAGGCACGCGGTGCGGACGGCAAGGTGCTGGTCCTGTGCCAGGCGGTTTGCCAGATCCTGCCGCAGCAGCCTCCGGACTGAACCGGGATTTCAACGCAGCTCGAAGTCGTCCGCGTCCAGCATGGCCGGGAAGCGTTCGCGCCAGGCCTTGAGGTCGGCCGCGGAAATCGTCGTCGTCGCCACCGCCTCGCCTTCCGGGATTTCCAGCAGCGGCTGGCCGAGGAAGTCGATGACCGCGCTGTCGCCGGAATAGTCGAGGTCGTTGCCGTCGCGACCGGCGCGGTTGACCGCGGCCACGTAGCACAGGTTCTCGATGGCGCGCGCGCGCAGCAGGGTCTTCCAGGCATGGGCGCGCGACGCCGGCCAGTTGGCGACGAAGATCTGCAGGTCGAAATCGAGTTGCCCCGGCCGTTCGACGTCGTAGCGGTTGCGGCAGAACACCGGGAAGCGCAGGTCATAGCAGACCTGCGGGTTGATCCGCCAACCCTTCCACTCCACGCCCAGCCGTCCGCTGCCGGCGGCGTAGCGCTTGTGCTCGCCGGCATAGCGGAACAGGTGGCGCTTGTCGTAGTGCGCCAGCCCGCCGTCCGGCGTGGCCCACAGCAGGCGGTTGAATACGCCCTGCTCCGTGCGCAGTTGCACGCTGCCGGTGACCGCGGCGTCGAGCCGCTTCGCCTGCTCGACGATCCACGCCACGGTCGGCCCATCCATGCCCTCAGCCCTGTCGATGGCGTCGTTGGAGAAGCCGCTGGTGAAGGTCTCCGGCAGCACGACCAGGTCGGTCTTGCCCGCCAGCGGCACGATCAGGCCGCCGTAATAGTCGCGATTGCCGGCCGGGTCGTGCCAGCGGGTTTCGCCCTGGACGAGGGAAATGCGCAGGTCCTGCATGGTGTTCGCTCCGACGCCATTTCCGCGGAAGCGGAAACGGGCAGCCAAAAAAATTACAGCTTCTTCAAGCGCTCGATCGCCGCGTCCAGCGTCGCCGGGTTCTTGGCGAAGCACAGCCGCGCCAGGCGCTGGCCGGCGGGCGGGTTCTCGTAGAACGGCGACAGCGGGATCGCGGTGACGCCGTGCTCGACGGTCAGCCACTTGACGAATTCGAGGTCCGGCAGGTCGCTGACCGCCGAATAGTCGACCAGCTGGAAATACCCGCCCGGCACCGGCAGCGGCTTCAGCTTCGTCGCGAGCAACTGCTCGCGGAAATGATCGCGCTTGGCCTGGTAGAACGCGCCCAGCTGCTCGTAGTGCTCCGGTTCGTCGCGGATCATCGCGGCGAACGCATGCTGGGCCGGGGCGAAGCTGCAGAACACGTTGTACTGGTGGACCTTGCGGAATTCCGCGCTCAGCGCCGGCGGTGCGATCGCGTAGCCGATCTTCCAGCCGGTGCAGTGGTAGGTCTTGCCGAAGCTGGACACGACGAAGGCGCGTTCGCGCAGTTCCGGGTAACGCAACGCGGATTCGTGGCGGCGGCCGTCGAACACGATGTGTTCGTACACTTCGTCCGACAACAGGAAGATGTCGGTGCCGCGCAGGATATCGGCGAGCGCGCGCAGGTCGGCTTCGCCGAACATCGCGCCGGACGGGTTGTGCGGGCTGTTGACCATCAACATGCGGGTCTTCGGCGTGATCGCCGCCTGTACCCGGCTCCAGTCGACGGCGAAGGTCCGCGGGTCCATCGGCACGTGCACCGCTTTCGCGCCGGCCAGGTCGATCGCCGGCTCGTAGCAGTCGTAGGCCGGATCGAGCACGACCACTTCCTCGCCCGGACGCACCACCGCATGGATCGCGTTGAAGATCGCCTCGGTCGCGCCGCTGGTCACGGTGATCTCGGCATCGGTGTCGACCTGCGCGCCGTAGCAGGCCAGCGCCTTGGCGGCGATGGCCTGGCGCAACGCCGGCACGCCGGTCATCGGCGCGTACTGGTTGTGGCCGTCGCGCATGGCGCGGTCCAGCTCGTCGACCAATCGCTGCGGCACGGCGAAATCGGGGAAGCCCTGGCCCAGGTTCACCGCCTTGTGCTCCGCCGCCATCTGCGACATCACGGTGAAGATGGTGGTGCCCACCTTGGGCAGCTTGGTCTGCAGCATCGCTCGATCCGTCGAAAGTCGCGGGGCTTCGCAGTTTACGCAATGTCGGCGACGCGCGATGATGGGCCATGGGCGAAGACAGCGTTCCCGGCCTGGAACGGGTTGATCCCGGGCGAATCGCCGCACTGGCAGGCGAATACCTGCTTGCGCACTATTTCGTCGCCCTCGGCAAGCGCGAATGGCTGTTCCAGGTCGGCCAGACCGCCGACGACGTCGAACGCCAGCTGGTCGCGGACCGCTATCTGTTCATCACCGCGTGGAATCCCGCCTCGCGCAGCGTCGATGCCGCGCGGAACCTCGCCGCCGGCGAACGGCTGCTGGCGCGCCTGTCCGGCGCCGGCTACGCCGCCTACCCTGCCCTGGGCTGCGACGCGGACGGCGGCGGCGTCGAGCGCGGCCATCTGGCGCTGGACGTACCGGTGGACCGGGCCGATGCGCTGGCGCGCGAGTTCGGCCAGCTCGGCACGCTGTGCTGGCGCCATGGCGAACCGGTGCGATTGCGCATGCTGGCGCCGCGCCCGCCGGGATTCCCGGAGCACCCATACACCGACTGGGTCGGCTGAGCCGCCCAAGCCGATACAATGCGGGCGATGAGCCTGCCCCCCCATCCGCCGCTGCTGCGCGCCCGCGACCTGGGCTACTCGCGCAACGACGCGCCGGTGTTCGGCCCGCTGGATTTTTCGCTCGATGCCGGCGAAGCGCTGCTGGTGCAGGGCGGCAACGGCGCCGGCAAGACCACGCTGCTGCGGGTGCTGGCCGGTCTGCTGCACGCCGAAACCGGCACGATCGAAATCGAAGGCCGCGAACCCGAGCCCGCGCAACGCGCCCGCGCGGTCGCCTACCTGGGCCACCTGCCGGCATTGAAGGCCGACCTGAGCGCGCGGCAGAACCTCGATTTCCTGTGCGGCCTGCACGGACGCCGGCCGAGCGTCCCGATCGACGCCGCAATGGCCGTCGTCGGCCTGGCCGGCTACGAGGACGCGCTGGCGCGGCAGCTTTCCGCCGGGCAGAAGAAACGCCTGTCGCTGGCGCGGCTCTGGCTATCGCCGGCGCCGCTGTGGCTGCTCGACGAGCCCTACGCCAACCTCGATCTCGAAGGCATCGAACTGGTCAACCGGATGATTTCGGTGCACCTGCGCGACGGCGGCGCGACGCTGGTGACCACGCACGGCGCCTACGCCGCGCCGCCGGTGCGGACCCGGCTGCTGGAATTGCGGGCCGCCGCATGACCTCCCCCTCCCTGTCCGCCGCCGCCCGCGCGCTGCTGCTGCGCGACCTGCGCCTGCTGTGGCGACGCCGTGGCGACGCGCTGCAGCCGCTGCTGTTCGCGGTGCTGGTGGTGGTGCTGTTCGCGCTGGCGCTGGGCGGCGATCGCCGGTTGCTGGGTGCGATCGCGCCGTACGCGATCTGGGTCGCGGCGCTGCTGGCGGGGTTGCTGGCGCTGGACAGCCTGTTCCGCGGCGACGCCGAGGACGGCTCGCTGGAACAATGGCTGCTGGCCCCGGTGCCGCTCGCCTGGCTGGTCGCGGTGCGCGTGTTCAGCCACTGGCTGACCACGTCGCTGCCGCTGCTGCTCGCCGTGCCGCTGCTCGGCGAACTGCTGTACCTGCCGCGCGACCAGCTCGGCGTGCTGCTGCTGGGCCTGGGGCTGGGCACGCCGCTGCTGGGCCTGCTCGGCGCGGTGGTCGCCGCGCTGACCGTGGGGATGAAGCGCTCTGGTATCCTGATGGCGTTGCTGGCACTGCCGCTGTACGTGCCGGTGCTGGTGTTCGGTGCCGGCGGCGTGGCCGCCGCCGGGCAAGGACTGGACGCCGGCAGCGCGTGGCTGCTGCTTGGCGCCGGGCTGGCCGTGGCGCTGGTGCTGGCGCCGCTGGCCGCGGCGGCGGCGCTGCGCATCGCCCTGGACTGAACCGAGTTTCGAAACGCGACCGAATGACCCACTCCCGAATGAATCCGGTCCTGCGCTGGTTCCACCAACTCGGTTCGCCGCCCTACTTCGACAGTTTCGCCGCGCGCTGGTCGCCGTGGCTGTTCGCCGCCGCGATCGCGCTGCTCGGCATCGGCGCGTGGCAGGGCCTGTTCGTGGTCCCGGCCGACTACCAGCAGGGCGACAGCTTCCGCATCTTCTTCGTGCACGTGCCGGCGGCGATGCTGAGCCTGATGGTGTTCGCGGCGATGGCGGCGTACGCGGCCATCGCGCTCGTCTGGCGGATCAAGCTGTGCGAAATCCTGGCGATGGCCTGCGCGCCGGTCGGCGCCGGCTTCACCGTGATCACCCTGGTCACCGGTTCGATCTGGGGCAAGCCGATGTGGGGCACGTGGTGGGACTGGGACCCGCGCCTGACCACCGAGCTGATCCTGCTGTTCCTGTACCTGGGCGTGATCGCGCTGTACGGCGCCATCGACGACCGCCGCAATGCCGCGCGCGCCGCCGGCTTCCTCGCCATCGTCGGGGTGGTGCTGCTGCCGATCATCAAGTACTCGGTGGTGTGGTGGAACTCGCTGCACCAGGGCCAGACCATCAGCCTGCTCGGCGAGTCGAAGATCGACCCGAGCATGGTCGCGCCGTTCTGGATCATGTACGCGGGCATGCTGTGCTGGTTCCTCGCCTCGCTGCTGCAGCGCGCACGCGCCGACAACCTGCGCCGCGAATCCGGCAAGGACTGGGTGGCGAAACTTTCCGGGGGCGAAGCATGAGCTACCTGTCCTACGTCGTGGCCGCCTACGCGGTGTTCGTCGCGGTGCTGGCCTGGGACTACCTGGCCCCGCGCCTGCAGGTCCGCGCCCTGCTGCGCGCGGCCAGGGCGCGCCGCGCGCGTTCCGCGCCGCGCGCGGCCTCCGGCGAGTTGCAGCGATGAACCCGACCCGCCGCCGCCGCCTGCTGGCCGTGCTGCTGGTCGTCGCCGCGGCCGCCGTCGCCGCGGTGCTGCTGAGCATGGCGATCAAGCGCAACATCACCTACCTGTACACGCCCGGCGAGGTGCTGCGCGGCGAGGTTGCGGCGAAACCGGACGGCGGGCACGCGCGCTTCCGCCTCGGCGGCATGGTCGAAAGGGGCTCGTTCCGGCGCGCGCCCGGCTCGCTGGAAGCGCATTTCCGCGTCACCGACGGCGACGCGCAACTGCCGGTGGTCTACACCGGGATCCTGCCCGACCTGTTCCGCGAGGACCAGGCCGTGATCGCCACCGGCAACCTGCGGGACGGCGTGTTCGTCGCCACCGAAGTGCTGGCCAAGCACGACGAGAACTACATGCCGAAGGAAGTCGCGGACAAGATGGGCATCGCGCACCGCAAGCACGACGTGCAAACCGGCAACGACGCGAAGTAGGCCGACGCCACATGCTGCCCGAACTCGGACAAGTCGCGCTCATCCTCGCCCTGCTGGTGGCGCTGCTGCAGGCCGTGCTGCCGCTGGCCGGCGCGCAGCGCGGCAGGCCGGCGTGGATGGCGGTGGCGCGGCCGGCGGCCTACGCGCAACTGTCCTGCGTGCTGGCGGCCTTCGCCGTGCTGACGGCCGCCTTCGTGCGGCAGGACTTCTCGGTGAAGTACGTCGCCGAGAACTCCAACTCGCTGCTGCCGCTGGTCTACCGCTACACCGCGGTCTGGGGCTCGCACGAAGGCTCGCTGCTGCTGTGGGCGATGGTGCTGGCGCTGTGGACCGCCGCGGTCGCGACGTTCTCGCGGGCATTGCCCGGGCGCGTGGTCGCGCGCGTGCTCGGCACGATGGGGATAGTGGCGGTCGGCTTCCTGTCGTTCCTGATCTTCACCTCGAACCCGTTCGAGCGCCTGCTGCCGGCGCCGATCGAGGGCCGCGACCTCAACCCGCTGCTGCAGGACCCGGGCATGGTCATCCACCCGCCGATGCTGTATCTCGGCTACGTGGGCTTCTCGGTGCCGTTCGCGTTCGCCATCGCCGCGCTGCTCGACGGCGAAGTCGACGCGCGCTGGCTGCGTTGGACGCGGCCGTGGACCAACGTCGCCTGGGGCTTCCTGACCCTCGGCATCGCCATCGGCAGCTGGTGGGCGTACTACGAACTCGGTTGGGGCGGCTGGTGGTTCTGGGACCCGGTCGAGAACGCCAGCTTCATGCCGTGGCTGGTCGGCGCGGCGCTGCTGCATTCGCAGGCGGTGACCGAGAAGCGCGGCAGTTTCCGCGGCTGGACCCTGCTGCTGGCGATCGCCGCGTTCTCGCTGTCGCTGCTCGGCACCTTCCTGGTCCGTTCCGGCGTGCTGACCAGCGTGCACGCATTCGCCGCCGACCCGGCGCGCGGCCTGTTCGTGCTGGTGTTCCTCGCCCTCGTCATCGGCGGCTCGCTGCTGCTGTACGCGCTGCGCGCGCCGCGGATGCAGGACGGCGAGCGCGCTTCCGCCAAGCCCTTCGCCGCCGCTTCGCGCGAAACCCTGCTGCTGGTGAACAACCTGCTGCTGGCCGCGGCCTGCGCGATGGTGCTGCTGGGCACGCTGTACCCGCTGCTGGCCGACGCGCTGGACCTCGGCAAGATTTCGGTCGGCCCGCCCTACTTCGGCCTGTTGTTCCTGGTGCTGATGGCGCCGCTGGTCGCGCTGCTGCCGTTCGGCCCGCTGACCAAGTGGCAGCGCGAACAGGCGTCGAGGCCGCTGGCGATGCTGGCGCCGTGGCTCGTCCTAGCCCTGGTCGCAGCGGCGGCCGCGTACTTCCTCGCCCCGCAGGGGAAATGGAAAACCGCCGCCGGCGTCGCCGCATCGCTGTGGGTGGCGCTGGGCACGCTGCGCTTCGTGTGGACGCGGCTGAAGGCGAACGGCAAGTTCACCGCGGAGATGCTCGGCATGGTCCTGGCGCATTCCGGCATCGCCGTGTTCGTGGTCGGCGCGTTGCTGACCGATGCGCTGAGCCAGCAGCGCGAGCAGGCGGTGAAGCCGGGCGAGCAGGTATCCGTCGGCCGGCTCTGTTTCGAGTTCCAGGGCGTGCAACGCCGCACCGGCCCCAACTTCATCGCCGACCATGGGACCATCGACATCCTGCAGCGCTGCTCGGACCGGATCGCGACCCTGCACCCCGAGAAGCGCGGCTACGCCGCCGGCGGCCAGGTGATGACCGAAGCCGGCATCGACGCCGGCCTGCTGCGCGACCTGTACGTTTCGCTCGGCGAACCGCTCGGCGACGGCGCCTGGGCGCTGCGCGTGCACGTCAAGCCGTTCGTGCGCTGGATCTGGCTCGGTGCGCTGCTGATGGCGCTCGGCGGTTTCGTCGCCGCGACCGACCGGCGGTTCAGGCGCAAGCCCGAGGAATCCCCATGAATGCCCCCGCCCCGCGCAGCCATGCGCGCACCGGCGCCATCGCGGCCGGCGCGCTGCTGTTCGTCGCGCTGGTCGCGCTGCTGTATTACGGCGTGCGCCACTCCGCCGACGGCGACCGCGAAGCACTGCCGTCGCCGCTGATCGGCAAGCCGGCGCCCGCCTTCGACCTGCCGCTGCTGCACGAACCCGGCAAGCGCCTGAAACTGGCCGACCTGCACGGCAAGCCCTTCGTGCTGAACGTCTGGGGCAGCTGGTGCGCGGAATGCCGGGTCGAGCACCCGGTGATCGCGCGCTTCGCCTACACCCGGCGCGTGCGCTTCGTCGGCTACAACCTGAAGGACGAACGCGAGGACGCGATCCGCTGGCTGGAGCGCTACGACAACCCGTACAGCGACGTGGTCGCCGACGTCGACGGCCGCACCGCGATCGAATGGGGCATCTACGGCGCGCCGGAAACCTTCCTGGTCGACGCCGACGGCATCGTCCGCTGGAAGCACGTCGGCGCGGTCACCGATGCGGTCATCGACGACGAACTGATCCCGCGGCTCGAGAAGCTGGAGTCGCGATGATCCGCCGCCTGCTGCTCCTGCTCTGCTTCTGCGCGGCGCCGGCCTTCGCCCAGGTCAGCGACCCGACCCCGCTGCAGTTCCGCGACGCCGCCGAGGAAGCGCGCTTCCACGAACTGACTTCCGAGTTGCGCTGCGTGCAGTGCCAGAACCAGTCGCTGGCCGATTCCAATGCGCAGATCGCCCACGACCTGCGCCGCGAGGTGCTGGCGCAGATGCAGGCCGGCAAGAGCGATGCGCAGATCCGGCGGTTCCTGGTCGAACGCTACGGCGAATTCGTGCTGTACAAGCCACGGGTCAGCAGCCGCACCTGGCTGCTGTGGTTCGGGCCGCTGGCGCTGCTCGCGCTCGGCGCCATCGTGATCGCCCGCATCGTGCGCCGGCGCGGCGGCGGCGACATCCCGGCCGACGACGGGCAGGAGTGGTGATGCCCGCCTTCGCCGCCGCCGCGACCGTACTGACCCTCGCCGTGTTCGGCATCGTGCTGTGGCCGTTGTGGCGCGAATCGCGTCGCCCGGCCGCCGCCCTCGTGCTGGCGCTGTGCGTGGCCTCGATCGCCCTGTACCGGCTGGTCGGTACGCCCGCGGGCATCGGCGCCTCCGTCGCGGCGCAGCCGCCGGAAACGCTGGACCAAGCCATCGCGCAATTGCGCGCGGCGCTGGCAAGGAACCCGAACGAACCCGAAGGCTGGCGCCTGCTCGGCCAGTCGCTGGCGTCGCAGCAGAAATTCGCCGAGGCCCGCGACGCCTACGCGCGCGCGACCGCGCTGGCGCCCGACGATGCCGACCTGCTGGCCGCGGCCGCGCAATCGCGCATGTTCGCCGACCCGCAGCGCAAGCTCGACGGCGAGGCGGTGGCGATGCTGCGCCACGCGCTGGACGTGCAGCCGCAACACCAGCGCGCACGCTGGTTCCTCGGCGTCTCGCAGCGGCAGGCCGGCCGGCCGGCCGAAGCGGCGGAGACCTGGGAGCCGCTGCTGGCGGTCGTCGATGCCGCCACCGCCCCCAGCCTGCGCGCACAGATCGACGCCGCGCGCGCCGAGGCCGGGATGCCGGCCCTGCCGCCGGCCACGGCACCGGCCCCTGGCGCGAACGCGCTGGCGGTGAAGGTATCGCTCGACCCGGATTTCGCCGCACGCGTGCGCCTGCGCGGAGACGCCAGCGTGTTCGTGATCGCGCGCGCACCCGGCGGCCCGCCGATGCCGGTCGCGGTGGAAAAGCACGCGCTGTCCGATTTGCCGCTGACGGTGACGCTGGACGATGCCGACAGCCCGATGCCGACGCAGAAGCTGTCCGCGCTGAAGGAAGTCGAGGTCGTCGCCCGCATCTCCGCCAGCGGCAATGCGATGCGCAGCGAAGGCGACATCGATTCCGCACCGGTGCGGGTGACCTTGCCGGCGGAATCGCCGGTGGAGCTCATCCTGGGTCCGAACCCCTGAGGCGTTGCCGCTCTCCCCGCCAACCGGGAGAAGGAAATCCCGCACTATTGTTCCGCCAGCCGGTGATGCGCGGGACGGCGTCGCACGCATGCGCTCCCCGACGAACCAACAGGGTCCGGGCGCCGAAGCAAACGGCGCCTCCCGCAAGGGGGGCGCCGGCATGAAGTCCGACTGACCGAAGGCGGACAGCGGCCGCCTTCGGGGGGCCGTCACGGGAACTTGTAGTTGCCGTGATTATCGATCGGGCAGGCATCCTCCGCGCCGACCAGGGCCGGATCGAAATGGAAGCCCGGGATCTGGTCGGTCAGATACGCACCGGTGGCATTGAACGCATTGAGCCCGTAGGGGGCGTCCGCCGCACCAAATGTGTTGGCGCCTGGCGTGGTCAGCACCTGGATCAGCGTCGGCTCGGCAACCGAGGCGGTCGCGTAGAAGCTCGGCACGACCGTGTCGTTGAACGCGTCGTATTTGTCCGCACCGGCCAGCGCCCAGGCAGCGTCCTGCGCATTGCGCCAGTAACCCGGCGAGCACCAGGCGCCATCGGTATCGAACGGCTGGCAACCATGGCTGACCACCAATTGCACGTTGCCCTTCACCTTGCCTTCGTATTCGGCGGTGACCATCGGCGGGCCGACCAGGTCGGAGTAGCTGTAGTAATGGCTCGCGTACTTGAACGTTCCGCCGACCTTGTACATGTCCACCGTATCGCCGCCCGGCAGAGTGAGTTTCGCCGAAGTCGCACCGTTCGCACTCAGTACCCAGACCAGGTAGGCGTCGCCGGTCTGGTAGGGCTGGCCGGGGCCGTTCCAGTTGGCGAACTGGCCGGTACCGCCATCGTTGGCATCGTTTTGCCCGGTCAGGCCGCAGCGCTCGTCGTTGAGGTTGTAGGTGCTGCCGTCGAAGTTGAAGCCCTGTCCGGCATATATGACCGTCGTCCCCGCCCAGGCGGACGAGACGGCGCCAAGCAGCAGCAACGCCGCACCCGCGATTCCAGACGACCACCCGCGTTTAAGATCGATTTTCATCTTGATACCCCCTCTGATTTGTCCCTGTATGGAATCCCGCCCTGTGGCGATCGTCGGAAGGAACGTCGCTCGCCGCCAGGAGCGGTCAGGTCGGAACACCTGCCGCCTCTGTGTCGGATCGATGGTCGATCCATGGCGACAAAAGGCCGCCTTCGCCGAACAAGCCGTCGTCTCCGGCATTCCCGTTACACTTCGCGACCCATGAGCGAATTCATCCCCCCCGGCACCCGCTTCCACGCCCTGCCCTCGCCGTTCCCGATGAAGCGCGGCGGCGCGCTGCATGGCGCGCGCATCGCCTACGAGACCTGGGGCGACCTCAACGCCGCGCGCGACAACGCGGTCCTGATCGTCACCGGCCTGTCGCCGGATGCGCACGCGGCCAGCAACGCCGGCAACCCGGAGCCGGGCTGGTGGGAAGCGATGCTCGGCCCCGGCAAGGCCATCGACACCGACCGCTGGTTCGTCGTCTGCGTCAACTCGTTCGGCAGCTGCAAGGGTTCTACCGGCCCGGCATCGGTCAATCCGGCGACCGGCGACCTCTACCGCCTCGATTTCCCCGAACTGTCCGTCGAGGACGGCGCCGACGCCGCATTCGACGTGGTGCGCGGGCTCGGCATCGAGCGGCTCGCCTGCCTGGTCGGCAACTCGATGGGCGGAATGACCGCGCTGGCGCTGCTGCTGCGCCATCCCGGCGCGGCGCGCACCCACATCAACATCTCCGGCAGCGCGCAGGCGCTGCCGTTCTCGATCGCGATCCGCTCGCTGCAGCGCGAAGCGATCCGGCTCGACCCGAACTGGAACCACGGCGGCTACGACGACGCGACCTACCCGGAATCCGGCATGCGCATGGCGCGCAAGCTGGGCGTCATCACCTACCGTTCGGCGCTGGAATGGGACGGCCGCTTCGGCCGCGTGCGGCTCGAGTCCGACCGCCCCGACGAGGACCCTTTCGGCCTCGAATTCCAGGTGGAAAGCTACCTCGAGGGTCACGCGCGCCGCTTCGTGCGCCGCTTCGATCCGAACTGCTACCTGTACCTGAGCCGCTCGATGGACTGGTTCGACCTGGCCGAATACGGCGATGGCGACGTGCTGCGCGGCCTGGCCAGGATCCGCGTCGACAAGGCCGTGGCGATCGGCGCGCACACCGACATCCTGTTTCCGCTGCAGCAGCAGGAGCAGATCGCCGAAGGGCTGCGACTGGGCGGCGCCCAGGCGGACTTCGTGCCGCTGGATTCGCCGCAGGGCCACGACGCGTTCCTGGTCGACATTCCGCGCTTCAGCGCGGCCATCGGCGGCTTCCTGTCCGGTATCTAGCCGGCTGGCCGTTCGGCCGTTGAAAAGCCTTGGCCGGCCACCCGGCCGTTAAGAGGACATGACCGGCCGTTCGGTTGCCGAAAAGATTTCTTTTGCAACCTTTGGTTATGATGGGCTTTTCGCCATGCGAGGGACGGACATGCCGGGGCTCGATTTTCCGGGACGCGACAGGCTGATCGCCGCGCTGGACGAGGCGGTCGCCCTCGGCGACGACCATGCCGTCACCGATGCGCTACGTCATTCGCTGTCGCAACTGATCGCCGGCGCGGAGTTTGCGCTGCCGGATGCGCTGCTGCGGCCCATCGCCGACCATTACGCGCGCCGCGAGCTGTACACCAGCGCGGAACACGGCTACAGCGTGATCGCGATGACCTGGGGGCCGGGCCAGGGCACCCTGATCCACGACCACTCGGGCATGTGGTGCGTCGAGGGGGTTTGCCACGGGCGGCTGGAAATCACCCAGTACGAACTGGCCGAACAGGCGGGCGATCGCTACCGCTTCGTTCCCGCCGGCGCGATCGAGGCCGGCACGGGTTCCGCCGGCAGCCTGATCCCGCCGCACGAATACCACACCATCCGCAACCCCTGTGCGCAGGACGCGGCGATATCGCTGCACGTGTACCAGCGGGCGATGGTCCGTTGCGGGGTATACACCACCGCGGAAGCCGTAGCCGGCGACGGCTGGCTGGCCCGCGAGGAACGCCTGCTGCGCACCGACCCCCTGCCCGCGGCCTGACGCGGCTGGCGGCACCAGCTATACTTCGCGTCCGCGCCGAAGTGGCGGAATGGTAGACGCAGCGGACTCAAAATCCGCCGCCCTTAAAAGCGTGTGGGTTCGAGTCCCACCTTCGGCACCAGCAAGACGAACCAGCGTGTTTTTCGTGGGTCGGAGTCGCCCCGGGAGCACCGCCATGCGCGTCCTTCTGCTCGGTTCCGCTTTCCTCGCCCTGCTGCTCGCCGGCTGCCAGCGGCCTGCCGCTTCCGACGAAACCGCTGCGACGAGGGCCATCGCAACGCAGCCGTCGCCTGTCGCCAGGCGCCCCGTGCCCTCTCCTTCGCCTCCTTCCGTTGCGAAGGCCGCCCCGATCGGCCCGACGGCAGCCGGATCGCCGGTCAAGGCCCGGCCGCTGCCGCCACGGCGCGTGCCGGAACCGCCATTCGTCGCGCACGAAGTCGCGCGGCTCAACTGGCCGTGGGCGATGGCCTTCCTGCCCGACGGCCGCCTGCTGGTGACCGAAAAGCCCGGCACGATGCGGCTGGTGAACGTGACGACCGGCCAGGTCGGCACCATCGCCGGCGTGCCCGCCGTGACCTACGGCGGCCAGGGCGGTCTGGGTGACGTGATCCTGCACCCGCTGCATGCCAGCAACCGGCGCATCTATTTCAGCTATGTCGAAAGCAGCGGGTCGGTGCATGGCGCGGTGGTGGCCAGTGCGCTGCTGACGCTGGATGCGGCTGGCGGCGGCAGCCTGTCGGACATCCGCCGCATCTGGGAACAGGTGCCCAAGGTCGACGGTCAGGGACATTTCAGCCACCGGCTCGCCTTCGATGCCGCGCGCAAGCTGTGGATCACTTCGGGCGACCGGCAGAAGTTCGACCCGGCACAGGACCTGGGCGTCAACCTGGGCAAGGTGGTGCGGCTGAACGAAGACGGTTCGGTCCCTGCCGACAATCCCTACCACGCCATGGGCGGCGTCAGCGCGCAGATATGGACGCTCGGGCACCGCAACATGCTGGGCCTGGCGTTCGATGCGACCGGCCGGCTGTGGGTGCACGAAATGGGACCGGCCGGCGGCGACGAACTGAACCTGATCGTGCGCGGCGCCAATTACGGCTGGCCGGTCGTTTCCAACGGCGACCATTACGACGGCACGCCGATCCCCGACCACGACACCCGCCCCGAATTCGAGGCGCCGAAGGCATGGTGGGACCCGGTGATCGCGCCGGCCGGCTTCATCATCTATTCCGGCGCACTGTTCCCGTGGTTCCGCGGCCATGGCTTCATCGGCGGGCTGGCTTCGCAGGCGCTGGTCGAGATCGAATTCTCCGGCACCCAGGCGCGCGAATTACGCCGCTATCCGATGGGCCAGCGCATCCGTGAAGTCGAACAGGGCCCGGATGGCGCGATCTGGTTGCTGGCGGACGCCGCGGATGCCCGGCTGCTGAAGCTGACGCCGCCGTGATTTTCCACGCCGTCCAATCGCTTGCGCAGGAATCCTGCACGTGGCTTGCGAGCGATGCCGGCCATCCGCCTGATCGCGATGCGCCGCGGCACGGGCGCATGAAACAGAAGGCCCAGTCTCCCGGATGGTTCCGGTCGGCTGAGCCTTCTTTCGTCGGAGCGATTGCTTCGGCTTGTGCCGCCGCTTTTTCCCCGACGCATGCAACGCTACAGCGGCCTGCGTTAGCCGCGGGTAAAACGCCGCGACCGCTCGTCGGTTGGCCGCCGGATTGCCTTCACCACGGCCACCAGCCCTTCCCCGTCAGCGCATAACGGTCGGCGGCGCGTTCGAACGGATTGCGCACGCTGACCCCGCCGCACAGCAGGTACAACGGTAGGAACAGCGGGCCCAGCGCCATGTACTGGAAGACGTGCGCGCGCTCGTGGTCGCCGAGCTTGATTGGCGGATGCTCGAACAGCCCCGCCCGATGCTCGTAGGTCGCGCACGGCGAATCCAGCGTGTCGCCGGTGTGCAGGATGGCGTTGCCGAAGGTGATCGCCCCGCCCGGCCCCCATGGCCACTTGTGGAAGACCAGCGCGCAGTCGCGGCGGCTGAAGTGCATGCGTGCGCCGAACGGCAGCCCGGCGAGGCCGGCAAGCAGGCCGATGGCGGTGTTCGGCGCGGCCCACAGCGCGCCCAGCAGCCGCGCGACGAACAGGTCGGCGCGGCTCCACGCGACGCGGGGTACCGCGCGTCGCCTCAATCCGCCTCGTTCGGCATCAGCAGCCACAGGATCAGGTAGACCAGGATGCCGGGGAACGCCGCCGAAGCGATCGACACGATCACGAAGACCACCCGCAGCAGCGTGGCGTTCCAGCCCAGGCGGTGCGCGATGCCGCCCATCACGCCCGCGATCATGCGGTCGTTGAGCGAGCGGGCGAAGGGTTTCGGGGGCTGTTGCGACATTGCTGGATGTCTCCGGCGGACCTGGCCGCAGTCTAGGGCGTTTTCGCCGCGGGTGTTTGAATCAGGGTCGCAAAGCGCGCCGCGGTCACGAAGACCGTCGCACCGGCGGCGGGGAGGCGCGGATTCCCTCCAGCTTCTCGCGGAACCACGGCCCGGCGTCCTGCGCCTCGCGCCCCGGGCAACGCACCCGGTAGGCGCGCCCGCTCATGCTGCTCCTGCTGGCGGCGAGCTCGATGAATCGCTCCGCGCTGTCCACCAGGTCGCGCTTGAGCAGGTAGTCGTACTTGCGCTGCAGGTGCCTGCGCGCCTCGGCGGCGCGATACCAGCTGCCATTGCGCTGGAATTCGCAACCCGACGCCGACAGCGCATCCATCAGCCCCGCGATCTCGCGCTGCGCCAGCGGCGACGGGGCGGCGGCGATCAGCGGCGCCGCGACCAGCGCCACGAGCCAAGCGGCCCTCGCCCCCGCCATCAGCGCGCCCGTGCCGCAAGCCAGTCGTGGATCGCGCCCGGCACCTCGCGCTGGGCGCGGCCGGACACGTAGATGCCGATGTGCCCGCCCCTGAAGCTCAGTTCGCTGTAGTCGTCCGTGCCGACCAGCTTCTTCAGCGCGCGCGACGCGTCCGGCGGCACCAGGTGGTCCTGTTCGGCGTAGATGTTCAGCACCGGCATGTCGACGAAACCCAGGTCCACCGCTTCGCCGTCGATCTCGATGCCGCCGTTGACGAAGCCGTTGCCCTGGTAGAACTGCTTGATGAACTGGCGGAACGCCTCGCCGGCCAGGTCCGGGGAATCGAAGATCCACTGTTCCATGCGCAGGAAGTCCTCGACCGCATGTTCGTCGTCGAGGATGTCGATCAGGCCCACGTACTTCTGCAGGTTCAGCCGGAACGGCTTCAGCATCAGGTAGCTGGCGTTCATCAGGTCGGCCGGCACGTTGCCGAGCGTGTCGACGAACAGGTCGACGTCGAGGTCGCGGGTCCAGCACGACAGCATGTTGTCGCCGGTGTGGAAATCGACCGGCGTGACCATCGTGACCAGGTTCTTCACCTTCTCCGGGTGCAACGACGAGTAGCACAGCGAGAACGCGCCGCCCTGGCAGATGCCGAGCAGGTTGATCGCGTCGAGGCCGGAGCTTTCGCGCAGGTGGTCGACCGCACCGTCGATGAAGCGGTTGATGTAGTCGCCCAGTTCGAGGAAGCGGTCGGAACGGTCCGGGTAGCCCCAGTCGATCAGGTACACGTCCTCGCCGCGCGCCAGCAGGTTGCGCACCAGCGAGCGGTCGGACTGCAGGTCGACCATGTACGGGCGGTTGACCAGCGCATAGACGATCAGCAGCGGGATCTTCGCGGTCGGCTTCGACTCGCCGACGAAGCGGTACAGCACGACCTTGCCGTCGCGCCAGACTTCCTGCTTCGCGGTCGCGCCGTAGTGCACGTCGTGCCCGGCCACTTCCGGCAGGGTCTTCAGCCCGGCGGCGAACTTGCGCTGCAGGGCCAGCGCCTCCTGCGCCAGTTCGTCGGGGGTGATGTGCAGCGGGCCGTTCACTTGCGGCCTCCCTTGCCGCCCGACTTCGGCTTGCCGGACAGCGGCGGCTCGATCGAGGCCATGCCGCGCGCAACCCAGTCCTTCATCGAAACGACCCTGGCGCTGGTTTTCGCCGCGGGGGCCGGCTTCGAGGCGGCGGGCTTCGTCGCGGCGGCTTTCTTCACGCTGGCCGGCCTGGCCTTCTTCGGCGCGGCAAGGTGCTTTTTCGCGGCCGGAGCCGGTTCCTTTGCCGCGACCTTCGTTGCGGTTGCAGCCTTCTTCGGCACGGGCGCGGCGACGGGTCCGGTCGCCTCGACCTTGCTCGCCACACTGGCGCGGTTTGCCACCGCCTTCGGTTTCGGGGCTTTCTTGTCCGGCTTGCGCTTGGCCTTGCGCACGGGTTTCGCGGCAGTCTTCGGCTTCGCCTTCGCCGCCGCTTTCGCCACGGGCTTCGCGGCAACGGGTTCGGCCACGACCGGCGCCGGCTGCGCCTTCGCGGCGACCGGCTGGCGCGGTTCGGCCTGCGCGCGCGCGGCCTTGCGCAGCGCGCGCTCCAGTTCGGCGATCTTGCGGTGCGCCGAATCGACCTCGGTGCGGGTCGGCAGGCCGAACAGGTTGCAGAACTGCTCGGCTTCCTTCTGCACCGCCGCGCGCAGGCGCATCTGCGAATTGGCCAGCGCGCCGATGGCGTGGCGGAATTCCGTCGACAGCGCCGCCTCGGCGTAGGCTTCCTCGGCCGCGTCGATCCACAGGTCGAACAGCGCGCGCGCGCTGCCGATCTGCTTGCCGGGCGCATCGTGTTCGTCGAGCTTGCCCTCGAATGCCTCGAACGCTTTCTCGCCGATTTGCAGCAGCAGCGCGTTGTATTCGGCATTGCGCTGCCGGTAGTCCTGCACTGCGTCGGCGAACGCCTGCCAGCGCTCCTGGTGCTCGCGCGCGGGGCCGAACGCCGGCAGGTGGGGCGTGTGTTCGTGCCCGTACAGCCGTTCCGCGGCGTCCAGCCAGGGCTTGATCTGTTCGGCCCAGCCGTCCAGGCCATTGCCGCCCCAGCCCTTCATCGCGGCGAGGATGTCGGCGAAGGGGTTGGCCGCGTCGGCAGTCGCGCCGATCGCCTCGCGCCAGGCCTTGCCGATGTCGGCGGCGCTGTTGTCGGTGCCGGCGAATCGCGCGGCAACCTGCTGCATCTGCCCGTACCAGTCGCTGGCCTGTTGCTGGAAACGCTGCAACACGTCGTCGAGCGGACCGCGCCGGCCGTTGCCGCCCACCAGTTGCGACCACCACAGGATCGCCCGGCTCCAGTCGCTGTTGGCCCAGTCCGGCGAAGGCGGGCTTCCCGCACCGCCGCGCATCGCCTGGCCCCAGGCGTTCCAGTACTGCCGCGCCAGCGATTCGACATCGGCGCCGCTGCCGAAACCGCCAAGACCGCCGAAACCACCTGCTCCCGTGCCGAACATGCCGCGCCTCCCGGATTACGGGGCGATGATAACGCGCCGGGCGATCCCGGTCCGGCGAGCCGCGGAGCGCCGGCGTTTCAAGGCATCGGCAGTTGCGCGGCGTCGACCGCTCCGGCGCCGCGCCCCCTGGCCTCGATCAGCGCGTCGGCCGGCAGGTCGCCCTGCCCGTCGAGATGCGCCGAAACGCGGTCCAGCGCGGCATAGACGTAGGGCAGCATCGGCGTGTAATGCGCGCCGTAGGCCGGCAACGCCAGGAAGGCGTCGAAATGCTCGCCGTTGCGCACGCGCCAGTAGCGCACGTCGCGGCCGGCGGCCTGCGCGGCGGCGACGTACGGCGCGCTGGTGAACGCGGGCGGCACCAGGCCGTCGTCGGTACCGTGCACGACCAGCACCGGCAGGCCGGCACGCGGCAGGCCCGCCCGGGTCGCGGCGACGCCTTCGCGCACGCGCTTCGCATCGTCGCCCTGCCCGTCCCACAACCCGCGCAGGCATTGCAGGCCCGGCAGGGTGAAGTCCGGCGGCGCGATCCCGGCATCGACGATGCCGACGCCGTTGCCCGGCGGGATGCCGGCGCTGTCGCTCCACCACGCGGCGCGCTCGGCGTCGGTCGCCGCACGTGCGCTGAAGTCCGGGTTCTGCGCCGAGAACGCATAGCCGCAAGGATGCTCGCCGACGCCGTAGCGGCCGTAGGCCGAGGCATAGGTCACCGCGACCGAGCGCCACAGGTCGAAACCGACGCTCAGCGTTCCGGCGGTCAGCGACTCGTCGGTCCAGCCGCTGGCGCGCAGCCTGTCGTAGGCCGACTTCGCCTGTGCGGCGACGTCGGCGCCCTCGACCAGGCCCGCCGCCTTCAGCGTGGCGCAACGCGCCTGCCACAGCGGCTCGACCTGCGCCCGCAGCGGCGGCTGCGGCAATGACCCGGCCGGCAGGTGCAGCAGCGCGCACGGCATCAGCAGCGCGGCCTCGGTGGAAAAGTCGTACAGCGGGCGGCCGCCGTGGCCGTCGACGTAGACGTTCGGTTCGCCGGCGACGACCGCGTCGAGCCACTCGCCATCGCCTTCGGCCGCACGCAGCACTGCGCCGCCGCCGTT
This sequence comes from Pseudoxanthomonas sangjuensis, assembly GCF_010211755.1. Taxonomy (GTDB): domain Bacteria; phylum Pseudomonadota; class Gammaproteobacteria; order Xanthomonadales; family Xanthomonadaceae; genus Pseudoxanthomonas_A; species Pseudoxanthomonas_A sangjuensis. The sequence goes on from NZ_PDWR01000013.1 coordinate 51,349, forward strand.
GGAAATGCCGACGGCGATGACCCGGGTATTGTCGAAAGTGAACGGCGCGTCGTTCGGGAAGGCCGCGGCCAGCGCGGACAGCGCGAACTCGGCCGCCTGTTTCACGTGCACGCCCCAGTCGGCCTCCGGGTTGTCCTTCGAGTGCGCGTGCTTGAACGCGATACCCCTGGCATCGGCCGCCGCATCGGGGACGAAGGCCAGCCCGCCGTCGTCGGCTCTGCCCAGGGTGCCGTCGAGCCGCTGCCCCTGCCGCGTGTCGAGGTCGAAATAGTCGGTGCCCGCGCCCTTGTCGGTGTAGGCGACCGCGCAACCCTTCGGCAGGCCCCAGGCGCCGGCCACCGCGATCGCGCCGTAGACGCCGCGCGAGCCCGACGCCGGTGCGACCAGCACGCAGCGCTTGTCCGTGTCGAACGCGTCCGGCACCTGCACCAGCACGCGATGCGGCTGCTTGGCGCCCGGCACCCTGGCGAAGGCGGCGTATTCGCGCCCGGGCACGCTGGCGGTGCTGCCATAGAGCTGGCCGTAGCCGCCGGCCGGCGACAGGTCGGCGATCCCGCGCCAGTTACTCCAGATCGCGCGACGGCGCAGCTCGGCCGCGGTCGGATGCGCCGCGTCGGCGAAGGCCGGCGGCGCCATCGCGCGCAGGCCGTCGATGCCGAGGCCCGCGGTCAGCAGGTCGTCGCTGCCGCGATGTTCGGTGACGCGCTGGGGCTGGAGCATCGAAGCCTTCTCCGCGGCATTTTCGTTTTTCGGGGAAGCCGTGCCGCAGGCCGACAGCAGGCAGGCCAGCACGACGCCAAGTGCGTATGGGGACGGATTATGGTTCATGCAGGCAAACTACCTTCGCTGGCAACCGGCGGCATCGTACTTTGGTACCACGCCGGCAATGGCGATTCCTGTTAGAAGATAATTGCGGACCGTTCGTCCTGAGCGTAAGGGCATGGCCCCGGAGTCGAAGGATGCGCGAGGTCCTTCGACTTCGGCCCTGTGGGCCTACGCCCAGGACGAACGGCTCAATTTTTTTACCCGGTTCCGGCCCAAACCCCGCATGCCCAAGCTCCTGATCGCCGACGACCACCCGCTGTTCCGCGCCGCGCTGCGCAGTGCGGCGGCCGATGCGGTCGCGCAACTCGACGTGCTGGAAACCGCCTCGCTGGACGGCGTGCTCGCAGCGCTGGACGCCCATCCCGACATCGACCTGGTGCTGCTGGACCTGCACATGCCCGGCAACCACGGCCTGGCCGGGCTGGCGGCGATCCGCGCGCAGTTCCCCGCCGTCGCGGTGGTCGTGGTCTCGGCCAACGACGATCCGCGCGTGGTCCGCCGCGCGCTGGACCACGGCGCCGCCGGCTACCTGCCGAAGAGTTCCGGGCTGGAGGAACTGCGCGACGCGATCCGCAGCGTGCTCGCCTGCGAGCAGTGGCTGCCGGCCTCGCTGCGCGCCTCGGTGGCGCGCGCGCAGTCGTCGGCGCACGACACCGAACTGGCCGCGCGCCTGGCCAGCCTGTCGCCGCAGCAGTTCCGCGTGCTGAACTACGTCGCCCAGGGCCTGCTGAACAAGCAGATCGCCGACCGGCTGGACGTGCAGGAACGCACGGTCAAGGCGCATCTGTCGGCGATCTTCGACCGCCTCGGCGTGCGCAACCGCACCCAGGCCGGCGTGGTGCTGCGCGAGCTCGAGCTGAGCGATCCGGCGAAGCAGATCGAAGGCTGAAACGATGCCGGCATTCGACATCCGTCCCGCCCTGCCCGCCGACGCGGCCGAACTCGCCCGCCTGTCCGGACAGCTCGGCTATCCGGTGGACGCGGGCGAGATGTCGCGCCGGCTCGCCCTCGTACTGGCCGATCCCGCCCGCGCGGTGCTCGTCGCCGACGCGGGCGGGAACCTGCTCGGCTGGCTGGGCGTGGAGCAGCGGACCACGCTGGAAGGCGGTACGCAGGCCGAGATCGTCGGTTTCGTCGTCGATGCGCGGGTGCGCCGTTCCGGCGTCGGCCAACGCCTGCTGCAGGCCGCCGAGGCGTGGACCCGAGAACGCGGCTTCGCCGAACTGCGGGTCCGCTCCAACATCGCCCGCGCCGAATCGCATCCGTTCTACGAGAAACACGGCTTCGTGCGCAAGAAAACCCAGCACGTCTATGCGAAGCGGTTCTAAATCCTTGCGGCTCTAAATCCTTCTCCCCGCGGAAGGAGGGCTTCCGTCAGATCCGCGAATAACGCCACGACACCATCTTGCCGTCGCGGTACGGCATGACGCCATGGAACGCGCGCGGATCGTCGTCGAACACCAGCGGCACGAAGTGGCGGTCGCCGTCCCACAGCGGCAGGTCGAGGATGCCGGCGACATCGACCCACTCCAGCGTGCCTTCGGGGTTGCTCGCGTACGGCTCGCCGCTGAACTTCGTCACCACGAACACGAAACCCAGCCAGTCCTCGCCGTGCTTGCCGAAGCCGGGCCAGCTGATCGTGCCGCGCAGCGACAGTTCGTCGCATTCGATCCCGGCTTCCTCGCGGATTTCGCGGCGCATGCACGCGACCACGTCCTCGTCCGCCTCGATCTTGCCGCCGAGGCCGTTGTACTTGCCCAGGTGCAGGTCGCCGGGCCGCGCGTTGCGGTGGATCATCAGCACTTGCGAGCGGTCGGGCGACAGCACGTAGCCCAGGGTGGCGACGATGGGGGTGTAAGGCATGGGGAGGTCGATCGTGGCGATGGGCGATTCTAACCTTCGGCCAGGCCGAGGAAGCCGCGCATCCGCTGCAGCTCGTCCTCCAGCGCGGCCTTGAACGCACTGCCGCGCGGCGCCGGCCCGGCGAAGCCGAGTGCGTGCTTCAGGCGGCCGTTCTCGACGCGCAGGTTGGCCCAGCCGTGCATCCGCTCGCCCCACAGCAGCGGCAGCGCGTAATGGCCCATGGTGCGTTTCGGCGCGGGCACGTAGGCCTCGAACCTGTAGGTCCAGCCCCACAGCAGCGCGAAGCGCCGCCGGTCCCAGACCACCGGGTCGAACGGCGCGAGCAGGCGCAGGGCTTCGTCGGGCGCGTGGCGCGTCGAAAGCGGATTCTCGTCGGCCGGCCAGAACCAGGTGTGGCCTTCGACCACGGCGTGGGCGTAGCGCACCTTCGCCCGCCTGCAGGCCTGTCGCGCTTCGGCGCGCAATTGCGGCGCGCCATAGCCCAGCAGCGTGGTCAGGTAGCCCAGGCTGGCCGACGGCAACGGCGCGTACAACGCGACCACCCGGTCCAGCAGCGCCTCCGCGCGCGCCTGCCGCGCGGCCGGGCCGTCGTCGACCGGCGGGTGTTCGACGGCCTCGTAGACCCGCGTGCCGCCGTCGCGCCGCTTGACCCGCAGCAGGCCGCGGTAATGCAGGCCATCCAGCAACTGGGTGCTGACGTTCAGCTCGCCGCCCCAGTAACCGGGCTGGCGACCGTGGTGGCTGAAGGCTTCGAGCACGTCGCGCGGATGGGTCGGGCCATGCCGGCGGACGAATTCGAGCAGTTCGGCCGCGTGCCCGCGCGTCTTCGCGTCCCACTCGCGCCGGGCCTTGCGCGGGTGCAGCAGCGGTAGGGTTTCGCGTGGCAGGAAGCCGTAGTTGACGAAGCAGTCTTCCTCGATGGCCAGCCGCGCATAGCGGCGTTCCAGTTCGCCCGCGCGGTAATCGAGGACGCGGTGGCGCAGGATCAGGTCCTGCGCCCGCGCCGGCGCGCGCATCGGGTCGGCCTGGACGAAACCCAGCCGTTTGATCGCGGCGCCGAGGCTGGTCGGCTTGAACAGGCTGCGCGCGATGGCATAGCGCCGCAACTGGCCGAGGTCGGGGGTTTTCTTGCTCAAGACGAAGGAAGGGAGCGGATCGAAGGCGGATCTTATTGCAGCGGCGGCGCTACGCGACGGCCACGCGCGCCGACAGCAGGCGGTCCAGCACCGACTTCAGCGCCAGCGGCCGCAGCGGCTTGGCCAGCGGCGGCAGGTCGGCCTCGCGCACCGCGGCGCGCACCGCCTCGCCCCGGTCGGCGCTGAGGATCAGGCAAGGTTTCGCGTCGAAGCATTCCGAAAGCCATCGCCACAAATCCACGCCGGTAGCGTCGTCGTCGAGGTGGTAGTCGAACAGCCAGACGTCGGCCTCCGCCTCGGCGATCGCGCCCGCGGCGGCGGCCGCATCGGCCGCGACGGAAACCCGGCAGCCCCAGCCTTCGAGCAGTTGTCGCAAGGCGTCGAGCGCAAGCGGGTCGTTGTCCACCGCCAGCACATGGCGACCCGCGAGGCCCGGGCGCGCCGCGCCGGAAGCGGCCTTGGCCAGCGGCACCGCGACCAGCGGCAGTTCGACCGCGAACACCGAGCCGCGGCCGACCCGGCTGTTCACCGACAGCGGCGCATGCAGCAACCGGGCGATGCGGTCGGCGATCGACAGGCCGAGCCCGAGCCCCTGCCCGCTCGCGCCTTCGCCGCGGCGGAATTCCTCGAAGATCGCGTGCTGCTCGCCCGCGCCGATGCCCGGGCCGGTGTCGTGCACTTCGACGCGCAGTTTCCCGTTCGCGCGGCGCACGCCGAACACGATGCCGCCGCGCTGCGTGTAGCGCACCGCGTTGGCGAGGAAGTTCTGCAGGATCCGCCGCAGCAGCTGCGGGTCGCTGCGCGTCCACGCGCGCGTCGGCACGTGGGCGAAGCACAGGCCGCGCTCGCCGGCCAGCGCACGGAATTCCGACGCCAGCGGCTCCAGCACTTCGGCCAGCGGGAAATCGCGCGGCTCGGGCACCAGCCCGCCGGCCTCCAGCCGCGACATGTCGAGCAGGCCGTTGAGCAGGTCGGTGGTGGAACCGAGCGCGCCGCGCAGTTGCTCTACCGTTTCCCGCCGCTCCGGCAGCTGCTGCGCCAGCGAGTCGGTGAACAGGTGCGCGGCGTGCAGCGGCTGCAGCAGGTCGTGGCCGATCGCGGTCAGGAAGCGGCTCTTCGCGTCGTTGGCGTGCTCGGCCTCGCGCTTGGCGCTTTCCAGCAGCGCGGTGCGCTCGGCCACGCGCTGCTCCAGCGTCTCGTTGGCCCGCTTGAGCTCGCGCTCGGCCTGGCGCGATGCGGTGACGTCGGTGTAGGTGGCGACGAAACCGCCGCCGGGCATCGGGTTGCCGCGGATCTCGACGATGCTGCCGTCGGGGAACACGCGTTCGGTCAGGTGCGCGGTGCCGGCGCGCATGTACGCCAGCCGGCGCTGCAACGCATCCTCGCCGGAACCGCGGTGCGGCATGCGCTGCAGCGCCCAGCGGGTCAGGTCCTCGATCGGCCGGCCGACCTGCAGCAGCTCCGGCGGGAAGCCGAACATCTCCGCGTAGCGCGGGTTCCACGCGACCAGCCGCAGCTCGCGGTCGACCACGCTGAAGCCCTGGCTCATGTTGTTCAACGCCGCTTCCAGCACCTGCTGGTTGAAGCGCAGGTCCTGCGAAGCCTCGCCGACGATCGCGGCGACCGTGTCGAGTTCACGGGTCTCGTTGCGCGCGGCGTTGAGCAGCAGGCGCGCCGAGGCCGAACCGAGCACCGCCGACAGTTCGCGCTCCAGCCGCGCCTCGATCGGCGCCGGCACCGGCCCTTCCGCCGGCGCGCCGTCGAGCAACTGTTCGACGCGCTCGCGCGGCAGGAAACGCAAACCCGCGTCGCGCAGCGCGGAACGGTCGAGGCGGCGGCCGGAAAAGCGCGGCGTGTCGCGCCGCCAGATCGCCGCGAGCAGCGTGGCCAGCAGGCCGACGAACAGGCTGGCACCGACCGCACGGCCCAGCGGGCTCCAGCCGGTCAGCCCGAACAACCCCTGCGGCGACAGCCACGACAGTCCGAGCGGCCCCTCGCCCAGCCATGCCGGCGCGCGCCCGGATGCCGCGGCCAGCATCGGCGCCAGCATCACCCAGGCCCACACCGCGAAACCGGCGACGACGCCGGCGATCGCCGCGCGCGGCGGCGTCTGCGGCCGCCACACCGCGAACCCCAGCGCCGGCGCCAGCGTCGCCAGCGCCGAGAAGCTCACCGCGCCGACGTCGGCCAGCGCGTCGCTGCCGGCGATCAGGCGGCTGTACGCCCAGGCCAGCAGCATGATCGCGAGGATGCCGGTGCGGCGCAGCAGCAACAGGCCGCCGCGATGGTCGCCGGCCGAGGTGCCCGACCACGCGCCGCGCAGCAGGCCCGGCGCGAACCAGTGGTTGCCGATCATCAGGCTCAGGGTCAGCGTGCTGACCACGACCATGCCGGTCGCCGCGCTCAAGCCGCCGAGGAAGGCGAACAGCGCCACGCCTTCGTGCCCCTGCGAACCATTCCCGGCATACAGCGGCAGCGCCAGCGCGTACATGTCCGACGGCACCCGCGAACCGAGCAGCGCCAGTCCGGCGCGCGCCAGCGGCAGCGTCGGCAATGCGATCAGCACCAGGTACAGCGGGAACAGCCAGCGCGCCGAACGCACATCGCGCTCGTCGCGGCATTCGACCACGCCGACGTGGAACTGGTGCGGCAGGATGAACATCGCCAGCGCACCGAGCAGCACCAGCGGCGCGAAGCCGCCGGCGACCTGCGGTGGCGGCGCCGCCGGCGCCGGCAAATCCTTCAGCCCGAACCAGACGAAGGCGCCCAATGCCAGCATCGCCATCAGCTTGAACAGCGATTCGAAGGCCATCGCCAGCACCAGGCCGCGGTTGTGCTCTGCGGCGCTGGCGCGGCGGGTGCCGAACAGCATCGCGAACGCGGCCATCGCCAGCGCCACGTACAGCGCACTGTCGCGCCACGCCGGCCCCACGCCGCCGGCGGCGGAATCGGCGGTGAGCGTGGCGAAGCTCATCGCCACCGCCTTCAGCTGCAGCGCGATGTACGGGATCAGGCCAAGCGCGGCGACCGCGGTCACCGTGGCCGCCAGCCATGCGTCCTTGCCCAGGCGGGTGGCGATCAGGTCGGCCAGCGAGGTCGCGTTGGTTTCGCGCGCCAGGCGCACCAGCCGGACCATGAAGGCCACCGCCAGCGCGTAGAACAGGATCGCGCCGAGGAAGGTCGGCGGCAGCGGCCAGCCGTAGCGCGCGGCCTGGGTGACCGTGCCGTAGAAGGTCCACGAGGTGCAGTGCACCGCCAGCGACAGCGCATAGACGTGGCGCCAGCGCCGCGCCAGCACCGCCGGGTGGCGCTCGGCGTACAGCGCGGTGCCGAACATCAGCGCCAGCCACGCCAGCGCGGCCGCGGCCACGAGCCAAAGGCTCAGCATCGCCCCCTCCCCGCCGATTCAACGCTCATTGCGCAACCGCCCTTCCCATGCCGCCGAGCATAACGAAACGGCGGCGGACTTTCGCCCGCCGCCGCTTGCGCCGTCTCCGGACCGCCGACTCAGAAGTCGTAGCGCGCGGTCAGGCTGAACTGGCGCGGCGGGCCGTAGAAGCCGGTCAGGATGCCCAGCGACGCGATGTTGTAGCCGGTGGTGCGGTATTCCTCGTCGGTCAGGTTGGTGCCCTGCAGCGAGAACGACCAGGCTTCGTTCGCGCGCCAGATCACGCCGGCGTTGAGCAGGCCGTAGCCGTCCTGCTTGATGTCCTCGGACAGGTCGGTGGTCGGGTAGACCTCGCTCTGGTAGGCGTAGCCGAGGCGTGCCGACAGGTTGCCGCCGTTGGCCAGGTCGGTGCGCCATTCCACGTTCAGCGCACCGGAGAACTCGGGCGCGTTGGTGAACTTCTGGCTGTCGGCGATGTTGACGCCGCCGGTCATGAACTCGTCGTACTTGGCGTCCAGCCAGGCCAGGTTGCCGCTGATCAGCCAGTGCTCGCTGGGCAGCCACTGGTACTCGACTTCCGCGCCGTTGACCGTACCCTTGCCGGCGTTGGTGAAGTCGCCGAAGAACGCGTCGTCGACGCCGTCGCCGTCGCTGTCGTAGTTGCTGAACACCGACAGCTGGATGTCCTCGTACTTGTTGTGGAAGGCGGACAGGTTCAGGAACAGCCGCTGGTCGAGCAGGCTCATCTTGCTGCCGACCTCGAAGCTGTCGACCTTTTCGTCCTGGAACGGTTCGGCGGAAAGCGGGAACTGGACCTGCTGGGCGCGGATGTTGTAGCCGCCCGACTTGAAGCCGCGCGAGGCCAGGCCGTAGACCATGATGTCCGGCGTGATCTGGTAGTCCAGCGAAACCTTCGGCGACAGGTTGCTGAAGCTGGTGCTCTTGTCGAAGTCGGCCGCGATCGGGGTCGGGTTGGTCGCCGTGCACGCCGCCGCCAGCTGGGTGAAGGTGGCGTCGGTGTAGCAGCGGTTGAGCACGCGCGCGTGCTTGTCCTCGTCGGTCCAGCGCGCGCCGACGTCGAGCTTCAGCACGTCGGTCAGGTCGAAGGTCCAGTCGGTGTAGACGGCGATGCTCTTGGTGTTGACCACGCCCTGGGTGTCGCCGAACGACAGGTTGATGAAGTTGTTCAGCACCTGGCCGCCGGCGTCGCCGTCGAACTGGTACAGGCCCATCACGCCGCGTGCGCGGCCGCCGCCGTCGTAATTGACCTGCAGTTCGTTGCTGACCTGCTCGTCGCTGTAGAAGGCGTGCACGTCGACGATGCGGTTGGGCAGCATGTCGAAGTCGATGTAGGTATCGGTGTCGGATTCGCGCTTGGCGAGCACGTACTTGGCCGCCCAGTCGTCGTTGATGCGCCAGTTGGCCGTGGCCGAGGCGCCCTTCATCGTGGTGTCGTTGATGTTCTTCATGCCGCTGCGGATGTCGTAGCGGTCGTCCAGCGGCTGCTGGCCGAAGCCCAGGCCCGGGTCGACGACGTAGTCCAGCGGATTCGCCGCCAGCATCTTGCCGCCGCGCACGCCGGACTGGTCGTCCATCCAGTCGAAGGCGAACTGCACGTCGAAATTGTCGCTGACGTAGGCGCCCAACTGCGCGCGCGCCGCCAGGATCTCCTTGTCGCTGACTTCCTGCCCGGTGTACAGGTTCTCGCCGAAGCCGTCGCGGTTCATGCTGGCCACCGCGATGCGGCCGCGCAGCGCCTCGCTGCCGCCGATCGAGCCGCCGATCGCGGCCTTCGCGTCCAGCTGGTTGTAGTTGCCGACGGTGACCGAGGCGAAGCCGTCGGTTTCCTTGGGCAGGCCGCGCGAGATGTACTTGATCGCGCCGCCGATGGTGTTCTTGCCGTACAGCGTGCCCTGCGGCCCGCGCAGCACCTCGATGCGCTCGACGTCGAACACGTCGAGCAGTGCGCCCTGCGGGCGGGCGATGTAGACGTCGTCCAGGTAGATGCCCACGCCCGGGTCCACGCCCCACAGCGGGTCGGCCTGGCCGATGCCGCGGATGTACGCGGTGACGGTGCTGGTGGAGCCGCGCGCGGCGTAAATGGTCAGGTTGGGCACCTGCGCATCGAGATCTCCGATGTCGCGCACGTTCAGCTTCTCCAGCGTCTCCGGCGTGAACGCGGTGACCGCCACCGGCACTTCCTGCAGCGTCTCCTCGCGCTTGCGCGCGGTGACCGTGATGCTGTCCAGGGTCTTGGCCTCCTGCGTCGCCGGCGCGGTTTCCGCGCCCGCGCCGGATTCCTGCGCCCATGCGGCCGCCGGTGCGATCAACAAGCCGGCGATGGCCAGGCTCAAGTGGTTGCGCTTCATCTCCCCTCCTCCAAGGTGCGACAAGGCGGCGACGCTCGCCGCCAACCGACGGCAAGACTAGGCAGCGGCCGGCCCCGCAACACTTGTACCTTCGTACAGGGGACGCCCCCGCATGCGCCGCGGATACTCCGCAACCGCATCGAGCCGGGCGCGGCGATCGCCGCGCGCCGCATGGAGGGGAAGAAGGAATGTCGATCCTGATCGTACTGGCCGCGCTGTGTTTCCTGATGTTCGTGGCCTACCGCGGCTACAGCGTGATCCTGTTCGCGCCGGTCGCGGCGCTGGGCGCGGTGCTGCTGACCGACCCGTCGCTGGTCGCACCGATGTTCACCGGCCTGTTCATGGACAAGCTGGTCGGCTTCCTGAAGCTGAATTTCCCGGTGTTCCTGCTCGGCGCGATCTTCGGCAAGGTGATCGAGCTGTCGGGCTTCTCGAAATCCATCGTGGCCGCGACGATCAAGGCGGTCGGCGCCAGGCGCGCGATCCTGTCGATCGTGCTGGTCTGCGCGCTGCTGACCTACGGCGGCGTGTCGCTGTTCGTGGTGGTGTTCGCGGTGTACCCGTTCGCCGCCGAGCTGTTCCGGCAGAGCGACATCCCGAAGCGGCTGATCCCGGGTACGATCGCCCTCGGCGCGTTCACCTTCACCATGGACGCGCTGCCGGGCACGCCGCAGATCCAGAACATCATCCCGACCACCTTCTTCGGCACCGACACCTGGGCCGCGCCGCTGCTGGGCACGCTGGGCGGCGCGTTCGTACTGGCGGTGGGCCTGCTCTACCTGGAATGGCGCCGGCGCAGCGCGGCGAAGGCCGGCGAAGGCTATGGCGACCCGGCGACGCTGCTCAACGAACCGGCGCCGTTCGCCGGCGGCAAGCTGGCCAATCCGCTGGTCGCTATCCTGCCGCTGCTGCTGGTCGGGGTCAGCAACAAGCTGTTCACGCTGTGGATCCCGGCGTTCTACGGCGGCAGCCACAGCTTCGTGCCCGCGGTGATCGGCAAGGCCGCGCCGGTGGTGCAGGAGACGTCGAAGATCGCCGCGATCTGGGCGGTCGAGGGCGCGCTGCTGGTCGGCATCCTGTGCGTGCTGGCGTTCGCGTGGAAGCCAGTGGTGTCCAGCTTCGCCGAAGGCAGCAAGTCGGCGGTCGGCGGCGCGCTGCTGGCCGGCATGAACACCGCCTCCGAATACGGCTTCGGCGCGGTCATCGCCGCCCTGCCCGGCTTCCTGGTCGTGGCCAACGCGCTTTCCGCGATCCCCAATCCGCTGGTGAACGAAGCGATCACGGTGACCGCCCTGGCCGGCATCACCGGCTCGGCATCGGGCGGCATGAGCATCGCGCTGGCGGCGATGGCCGAAACCTTCATCGCCAACGCCAACGCCGCCGGCATCCCGATGGAAGTGCTGCACCGGGTCGCGGCGATGGCTTCCGGCGGCATGGACACCCTGCCGCACAACGGCGCGGTGATCACCCTGCTCGCGGTGACCGGCCTGAGCCACCGGCAGAGCTACAAGGACATCTTCGCGGTGACCGCGATCAAGACCCTGGCGGTGTTCGCGGTGATCGCCGCGTACTACCTGACCGGCTGGGTGTAAGGAGCGGCCGGGTCGCGGCGATCTTCGCGGAAAGCGTCCCGCGACCTGCGCCGCCCCAAGCCCCTACGAGGGCAAGGCGCGCACCAGCAGGGGTTCGCCATCGACGTCGCCCGGCAGCGTGCCGAACGCCAGCCCGTGGCCGCCGCCCAGGCGGCTGCGCACGAAGGCTTCGGCGAGCGGGCTGTCCGCGCCGAGCAGCACCGATGCCTGCAGCGCCAGGGCCAGCCGCTCCACCAGCAGGCGCGCGCCGGCTTCGGTTGCGTCGCCGGACGCCAATTGCCGCTTCAGCGCGGCGACCGCCGCGGCGTAGACGGCGTCGCCACGCACCGAATCGAGCTGCGCCAGCAGCGCCGCGCCGGTCTCCGGCTCGCGCGACAGCGCGCGCAGCACGTCGAGGCACTGGATGTTGCCGCTGCCTTCCCAGATCGAATTCAGCGGCGCCTGCCGGTACAGCCGCGGCAGCATCGATTCCTCGACGTAACCGGCGCCGCCCAGGCACTCCTGCGCTTCGTTGACGAAGGCGGGCGTGCGCTTGCAGATCCAGTACTTGCCGATCGCGGTGGCGATGCGGGCGAAGGCGGCCGCGCCCGCGTCGCCGGGCGCGACATCGACCGCGCGGGCGACGCGCATCGACAGCGCCAGCGCGGCTTCGGACTCGATGGCCAGGTCGGCCAGCACGTTGCGCATCAGCGCGTGGTCGGCAAGCTTCCTGCCGAACGCGGAACGGTGCCGCGCATGGTGGACCGCCTGCGCCAGCGCCATGCGCATTTCCGCGGCCGAGCCGAGCATGCAATCGAGCCGGGTCAGCATCACCATCCCGATGATCGTGGCCACGCCGCGGCCCTCGTCGCCGATGCGCCGCGCCCATGCGCCGGTGAATTCGACTTCGCTGGACGCATTCGACCAGTCGCCCAGCTTGTCCTTCAGCCGCATGATCCGGAACGCGTTCCTGGCCCCGTCCGGCAACCGCCGCGGCAGCAGGAAGCAGGACAGCCCGCCCGGCGCCTGCGCCAGCACCAGCCAGCCGTCGCTCATCGGCGCGGAGAAGAACCATTTGTGCCCGACCAGCGCGTATTCGCCGTCGGCGGCGAGCGGCGTGGCGACGGTCGCGTTGGAGCGGACGTCGGAACCGCCCTGCTTCTCGGTCATGCCCATGCCGACGGTGAGGCCGGCCTTGTCGCCGATCGCCGCGTCGCGCGGGTCGTAATGCGGCGCGGCGGCCTTGTCGGCCCATTCGCGCAGCGCCGGTTCGCGGCGCAATACCGGCACCGCGGCGTGGGTCATGGTCAGCGGACAGCTGGTGCCCGCCTCGACCTGGTGATGCAGGTAGCTGAGCGCGGCGCGGGCGACATGCGCGCCGGGTCGCGGTTCGTGCCAGGACAGGCCGGCGACGCCATGTTCCTTCGCCGCTTCCATCAGCCGGTGGTAGGCCGGGTGGAATTCGACCACGTCGATGCGGCGGCCGCAGCGGTCGTGGGTCTTCAGCCGCGGCTTGTCGCGGTTGGCGTCGAAGCCGATCCGGTACAGCTCGTCGCCAGCAAGCGCGGCGTATTGCGCCAGCCGCGGCGACCAGGCCGCCGCCCCCTCGCGTTCGACCGCCTCGCGCAGGGCGGCATCGTCGGCCCACAGGTCGCGCGGCTCGAACGGCGGCGGCTGGTTGTCGACCGCATGGGTCTCGAATGGCGGCAACGCGGACATGGCGATTCCCTCCCTGCGCCTACCTTACCCGCCATCCCATGCGGGAGCGCGCCCCGGTGGGTCCCCGCGCGGACGCCGGCCATAAAAAACCCCGCCGAAGCGGGGTTCAAGAATCCCTGTGTACGACTCGGTTCAGGCGACCGGCGTGATGTTGGACGCCTGGGCGCCCTTCGGGCCCTGCGTTACTTCATAGCTGACGCGCTGGCCTTCCTGCAGGGTGCGGAAGCCCTTGGCGTTGATTGCGGAGAAGTGCGCGAACACGTCGGCGCTGCCATCTTCCGGGGCGATGAAACCGAAGCCCTTCGCGTCGTTGAACCATTTCACGGTACCGTACGGCATAACTTTGCTGTTTCCTCAGTGGGTGGTGTTGCATGCTGCCGGCCGACAGCAGGCCAGCGGAGTATGCAAAGACTTCGTTAAGTTGACAATCACCCCCGCGCCAGTTCGCCGACCAGTCCCGGCAATCCGGCCGACGCCGCGGCGACGTTGGCCAGCACCTCGTCCAGGGTGATCTCCGCGGCGTCGCCGCAGCCGGCCGCCCAGTTGGCGACGATGGCCAGGCAGGCGTATTCGAGGCCGAATTCGCGCGCCAGCGCCGCCTCGGGCATGCCGGTCATGCCGACCAGGTCGCAGCCATCGCGGCGCATGCGCGCGATTTCCGCCTTCGTCTCCAGGCGCGGCCCCTGCGTCGCGCCGTAGCATCCGCCGTCGACAACTGCGACGCCGGTCACACGCGCGGCGTCGAGGATCCTGCGCCGCAGCAACGGCGTGTACGGATCGCCGAAATCGACGTGCAGCGCTTCGCCGCCGCCCTCGCCGTCCCAGATCGTCGATTCGCGGCCCCAGGTGTAGTCGATGACCTGGTCCGGGCAGGCCAGCACGCGCGGGCCGAAACCGTCGGTAATGCCGCCGACCGTGTTGAGCGCCAGTATCCGGGTGGCGCCGGCCTGTTGCAGCGCGGCCAGGTTGGCGCGGTAGTTGACCTTGTGCGGCGGCAGCGAATGCCCTTCGCCGTGGCGCGCGAGGAAGGCGATGCGCCTGCCGTGCAGGCGGCCGACGCGGATCGGTCCCGACGGCGCGCCGAAACGGGTTTCGACCTGCAGGCTTTCGACGTCGTCGAGCTGCGCCAGCTTGTAGATGCCGGTGCCGCCGATGACGGCAAGCGCGATGTCCGCCATCGTCAGTCCTTCAGCGCGTAGATGCCCGGCAGGTTGCGGCCCTGCTCGTGATAGTCCATGCCGTAGCCGAACACGTAGCGATCCGGCACTTCCAGGCCGACGTAGTCGGCGGCGAGACCGTCGACCACGCGACCGTGGTTCTTCACCGCCAGCACTGCGATGCGCACGTCGGTCGCGCCCTGTTCGATGCACCACCGCTTGACCTCGGCCAGGGTATAGCCCTCGTCGAGGATATCGTCCGCGAGCAGCACGCGGCGGCCGTACAGCGCGGTCGCCGGGCGGTGCTTCCACACCAGCTCGCCGCCGCTGGTTCCGCCGCGATAGCGCGTGGCGTGCAGGTAGTCGAAGCTGAGATCGAGGCCGAGCGCGCCGAGCTCCAGCGCCAGCTGCCCGGCGAACAGCAGGCCGCCGTGCATGATGGTCAGGTACACCGGCGGCGCGCCGATGGCGTAGTCGCGGGCGATCGGCCCGGCCATCCGGCGGATGGCGGCGTCGATGGTCATGCGGTCGATGACCAGGTCCGAGTGCTGCAGCGCTGTGGCCAGCGGATGTTCGTTCATCAGGCGGTTCCTTGCGTGTTTCCGGTCATGCGTACCCCGGCCAGGCGCGACTGCGCGCCACTGTATTTTTCGTCGGCCAGCAAGCCGCCCCAGCCCAGCGCGCCGCGGCCGATCAGGCCGACCAGCGCGGCGGTGTTGGGCTTGCGGCCCTCGGCGGCGCGCAGCGCTTCCCCGGCGATTTCCGGCTTGCAGGCCAGCACCACGTCGCAGCCGGCGTCCAGGTGCGCGTCCACCCGCGCCCTGATCCCGCCCGCCGAGAACGCCGCGGCCATGCTGATGTCGTCGGAGAAGACCACGCCGCGGAAGCTCATGCCGGCGCGCAGCACCTCGTTGATCCAGTACGGCGAATAGCCGGCCGGTTCCGGCGCGACCGCGGGATACTTCACGTGCGCCATCATCACGGCGTCGGCGCCGGCGTCGATGCCGGCGGCGAACGGGACCAGGTCCTCGGCGCGCAGCGCGTCGAGCGGACGCGGGTCGACCGCGTCGTCGAAATGGGTGTCTTCCGGCACCGTGCCGTGGCCGGGGAAGTGCTTCAGCGTCGCGGCCATGCCGACGCTGTGCATGCCGCGCACGTAGGCACGGGCGAATTCGGCGACCACCTGCGGGTCGGCGGCGAAGGCGCGGTCGCCGATGGCGCGGTTGCCGCGGCCCAGATCCACCACCGGGGCGAAGCTGAGGTCGATGCCGCTGGCGCGGATCTCGCTGGCCATCAGCCAGGCGTGTTCCTCGGCCAGCGCCAGCGCGCCCCGCGGATCCTTCGCGTACATCGCCTCGAACACCTGCAGCGACGGCAGCGCGCTGTAGCCTTCGCGGAAGCGCTGCACGCGCCCGCCTTCCTGGTCCACGCTGATCAGCACCGGGCGCGGCGCGGCTTCGCGGATCGCCGCCGACAGCTCGGCGACCTGCTCGCGCGAGGCGAAGTTGCGGGTGAACAGGATCACGCCGGCGCAGGCATCGTGCCGCAGCCAGGCGCGTTCCTGGTCGGTGAGTTCGGTACCGGCGAGGCCGATGAGGATCATTTACCGTCCTTCAGGGGATGTCCGTGGCGCTGCGCTCGTCGTCGCTCCATTGCGAGTACGGGCGCGAAGCCAGGGCCAGATTGTAATAGCGCAGGCTGTCGGTCACCTGCCGGCCAACCCACGCCGGCCTGTCGAGCGCCTGGTCGGCCGATTCCAGCTCGACCTCGGCGACGACCAGCCCGGCGTTGTCGCCGAGGAACTCGTCGACTTCCCACAGGCGCCCGGCGTATTCGACGTAATGCCGGCGCTTGTCGACCAGCCCGCCGACGCACAGCGCGAGCAGCGCGCGGGCGTCGGCGACCGGGATTTCGTAGTCGAATTCCTGCCGGGTCGTGCCCGGCTCGCGCGACTTGATGTTGAGGAAGGCCTGGTCGCCCTCGATGCGCACCCGCACCGAGGCCTTCTGCCGCCCGCCCTCGACCATCGCCAGGTCGTTGAGGTAGCCCTGCGCCATCGGCACGACCTTGTGCGCGGCTTCGCGCCAGCCGTCGCCGGCGACGAGGAACTTGCGTTCGATTTCGGTGCCCATGCGCTATTTCGCCTCGAACACCGCGATCGACTCCACGTGCGCCGTGTGCGGGAACATGTCCATCACGCCCGCCGCCTTCAGTCTCCAGCCGCACTCGTTGACCAGGTAACCGGCGTCGCGCGCCAGCGAACCAGGATGGCAACTGACGTAGACGATGCGTCCGAACTGTTTCAGCGGCAGTTGCTTCAGCACCTCGATCGCGCCCGAACGCGGCGGATCGAGCAGCAGCTTGTCGAAACCCTGCCGCATCCACGGCGTGCCGCGCTGGTCCTGGGTCAGGTCGGCGGCGAAGAACCGCGCATTGGCCAGGCCGTTGCGCTCCGCGTTTTCCCTGGCGCGGGCGACGAGGCCGGCTTCGCCCTCGACGCCGACGACTTCGCCGACCCGCCTCGCCAGCGGCAGGGTGAAATTGCCGAGGCCGCAGAACAGGTCGAGCCCGCGGTCGGTCGGCTGCGGATCGAGCAGGCCCAGGGCATGCGCGATCATCTTTTCGTTCAACTTCGCGTTGACCTGGATGAAATCGAGCGGACGGAACGCCAGTTCGACGTCCCATGCGGGAAGCCTGAACGCGAGCGACGGCCCGCTTCCATCGGCATGAACCGGCCACAGCGGCTGCACGCTGTCGACGCCGCCGGGCTGCAGGTAGATCGCGAAGCGATGCTGCCGGCCGAACGCGACCAGCGCGCCCCTGTCGTCGTCGCCCAGCGGCTGCAGGTGGCGGAACACCAGCGCGACGCCGTCGAATTCGCCCGCGGCATCGCCGGCGATGAATTCGATCTGCGGAATGTCGGCGCGCGCCTTCAGGCCGTCGACGAGCCCGGCCAGCGCCTCGATCCTGGAGCCGATCTGCGGGATGACGGTGTGGCACGCCGACAGGTCGGCGACGAAGCGCGGATCCTGTTCGCGGAAGCCGACCAGGGTCTTGTCCTTCTTCTCGACGCGCCGCACCGAGAAGCGGCCCTTGCGGCGGTAACCCCAGCTTCCGCCGGTCAGCGGCGGCAGGACGGATTCCGGCGCGACGTGGCCGATGCGCTCGAAGTTCTCCAGCAAGGTGTGCTGCTTGACTTCGATTTGCCTGTCTTCGGCGAGGTGCTGCAGCACGCAGCCGCCGCAGGTGCCGAAGTGCGGGCAGCGCGGATCGACGCGGTCGGGCGAGGCCTGCAGGACTTCGAGGGTCTTCGCCTCGTCGAAATGGCGGCTCCTTGCGGTCTGCTCGACCACGACCCGCTCGCCGGGCAAGGCGCCGGCGACGAACACGGCCTTGCCGTCGCGGCGGGCGACGCCGCGGCCGTCATGGCTCAGGTCGAGGATTTCGGCTTCGAAGGGAGTGCGATCGATGCGGGGGGAACGGGCCACGTGGCGCAGGCTGCGTGTAATCCAGGGCCGCGTATTGTCGCAGATTCCCGCATCGCACCTGCGCGTGCGGGCCGGACCGCGGCCGCCATCTGCGGCCTTGCGCGGGGCCACCGGCTCGCGCCGGTGGTTCCGGAGGCGCGCTCAAGCGCGCTCCCGCGAAAATCCGGGGTCAGCGGATCTTCTTGAAAACCGGGGTATTTCCGAGCTTTTCGATCTTGCCGCCGGATTTCTCGAACTCGGCGATGTCGTGCTCGATGCGTTCGTGGGTGATGGTGGCGGCGGACTTGCCGGCAGGGGCGGACTTGGGAAAGGTCTTGGCGGACTTGGCTTTGGTGGCGGCCACTAGGCTTCCTTGTTGGAGTTGCTCGGACACCCTACTCCATGGGGTGTAGAAAATCGTTTTTCAAGGCAAAAACGCAGTTCGGATAAGGAATTGGCCCGCATTCGGGGCCTTTCCAACCAATTCGCGACCAATTCCGGGGTGAGGCGAAAACCGCGAGCCGCTTCGCGCGCATCGCTGTGCTGCTTGCGTCATCTGCTTGCGGGGCACTTGCCTGCGCGCACCATTTCTTCCGATGCGTCGCCGATCGGGTTCGTTTCCCACCCGGCGACCTCGACCTCGTACCCTTTTGCATCCGCGTCAGAAGCCAACAATTCGTGCGGGACTTCGAAGCGATCTTCCGAGTAACGGACGATGACGTTCACGGGCACATCGACGCCGCTTTCGTCGCCGGTCGTGCTGTCGAATATCGCGAACCTCTGCGGGGCTTTACCGGTTTCCTTCTCGAGAACCGCCGCCTGTTGCGGCGTCAGATGGAAAAGGTACGGCGTCCTGGCGTTGTCCTTGTGGCAACGATGGACGTAATCGATGAACCGCTTCTGTTCCGGCGCCAGCTCGAAGGATGTCGTCTTCCCGGGAAAACGTCCGTCCGAGAAAACCCGGCCATCTGCCGATGCGCTGCCGTACCAGGCCGCAAGGACGGCTGCGATGGCCAGCGGGAAAACCGGACGCGCCAACGGAGCCGGCCCCTACGCCGCATCCGCCCTTGTCGTGAAGCTCTCCCCGCATCCGCACTCGGCGGTCGCGTTCGGGTTCTCGAACGTGAACAGTTCCGACAGCCCCTGCCTGGTGAAATCGATGGTGGTGCCGTCGACCATCGCCAGGCTGTCGGCGTCGACGAAGATCTTCACCCCGTCCTGCTCGAATACCGTGTCGCCCTCGCGCTGTTCGGTGGCCAGGTCGGTCACGTAGCCCCAGCCCGAGCAGCCGGTGCGGGTCACCCCGAAGCGCAGGCCGAGCACGCCCGGCGTGCCGGCGACGAAGCGCTGGACGCGGGAGAAGGCGGCGGGGGTCAGGGTAATGGCCATGCGGGAACTCCTCGGATGGGCGGAATTATAGGCCCGGCGGCAGGCGGGAAAGCCGGCTCTCCGGTAAACTCCGCGTTCCATAGATCGGGTTCACGGGACGAGGATTCAAGATGACGGTGGTAAGCGTCGAGCATGCGCTGGCGGGCAAGATTCCGGCCGGCGGCGAGGTCACGGTGCGCGGCTGGGTGCGTACGCGGCGCGACTCCAAGGCCGGCCTGTCCTTCGTCAACGTCCACGACGGCTCCTGCTTCGCCCCGATCCAGGTCGTGGCCCCCGCCAGCCTGCCCAACTACGAATCCGAGGTGAAGCACCTCACCGCCGGCTGCGCGGTCGTCGCCCGCGGCCGCCTGGTCGCCTCGCAGGGCCAGGGCCAGAGCTACGAAATCCAGGCCGAGGCGATCGAGGTCGCCGGCTGGGTCGAGGATCCGGAAACCTACCCGATCCAGCCCAAGGCGCACTCGCTGGAATTCCTGCGCGAAGTCGCCCATCTGCGCCCGCGCACCAACCTGTTCGGCGCGGTCACCCGCATCCGCGACTGCCTGGCCAAGGCCGTGCATCGCTTCTTCCACGAACGCGGCTTCTACTGGATCAGCACTCCGATCATCACCACCTCCGACGCCGAGGGCGCCGGCCAGATGTTCCGCGTCTCGACGCTGGACCTGGCCAACCTGCCGCGCGACGGCAAGGGCGAAGTCGACTTCTCCCGCGACTTCTTCGGCAAGGAAACCTTCCTGACCGTGTCCGGCCAGCTCAACGTCGAGGCGTACTGCCTCAGCCTGAGCAAGGTCTACACCTTCGGCCCGACCTTCCGCGCCGAGAACAGCAACACCACGCGCCACCTGGCCGAGTTCTGGATGATCGAGCCGGAAATCGCCTTCGCCGACCTGGCGGCGGACGCCGACCTCGCCGAGGATTTCCTCAAGTACCTGTTCCGCGCGGTGCTGAACGAGCGCGGCGACGACATGGCCTTCATCGCCGAGCGCGTGCAGAAGGACGCGATCACGCGGCTGGAGGCGTTCGTCAACGCGCCGTTCGAGCGCATCGACTACACTGACGCGATCAAGCTGCTGCAGGCCTCCGGCGACAAGTTCGAATTCCCGGTCGAATGGGGCCTGGACCTGCAGACCGAGCACGAGCGCTGGCTGACCGAGCAGCACGTCGGCCGCCCGGTGGTGGTGATGAACTACCCCGAGCACATCAAGGCCTTCTACATGCGCCTGAACGACGACGGCAAGACCGTCGCGGCGATGGACGTGCTGGCGCCCGGCATCGGCGAGATCATCGGCGGCAGCCAGCGCGAGGAGCGCCTCGACGTGCTCGACGCGCGCATGGCGCAGTTCGGCCTGGACCCGGCGCACTACGGCTGGTACCGCGACTTCCGCCGCTACGGCACCGTGCCGCACGCCGGCTTCGGCCTCGGCTTCGAGCGGCTGGTGGTGTACGTGTGCGGCTTGTCGAACATCCGCGACGCGATCCCGTACCCGCGCGCGCCGGGGAACGCCGAGTTCTGAGAACGAGGAACGCGCGGAGAGGAGTGGGAAGTGAGTAAAAGCACCCTCCAACCGCCCGCCCCTCACTCCTCTTCACTCACGCCTGCCCCATGATCCTCTTCCTCGCCCTCTGCTTCGTCGCCACCGCCATCGCCGGCTTCTGCGCCTTCGTGATCTTCTGGCCGCTGACCCTGGTGCACGTGCGCGACCGCCATTCCGACCTGCGCGCCGAATTCGGCGACGGCGCCTTCCTCAAGCCCGATGCGTTGCGCTGGCTGCTCAGCGGCCGCTACCGCGAAACCCGCGACCCGTCGTTGACCGGGCTGGCCACGCCGGCGCGGCTGTCGCTGCTGACCATCTTCTTCGGCCTCGTGATGGCCGCCCTGCTCTGGCTGTGGTCCTTGATCTAGGAGTGAGCGAAGGGGAGCGAGAAGCGAAGGGGAAACCCCTGCCCTTCCGCTCGCTGCCCACGCCTCTCCGCTCACCTCTTTCGCCCGGAAGCCCCCCATGACCGACCCGCACGACATCGCCCACGACGAATGGTGGCTGGCCACGCTCGGCCGCACCCTGGTCTGGGCGCGGCTGCGCGTGCTGGAAGCCGGCACCGCCGAGGTCTTCGACAGCGACGGCCGCACCCAGCCCTTCGAAAGCGAGGACAGCGCCCGCGCGGCGCTGCTCGACGCCGAATTCGTCGCCTTCGACGGCCTCGACGAGGAGGACGCGCTGGAACGCGGCTTCTCGCTGTCCGAAATCGTGCCGCCGCCTGCCGGCGACGACGCCGAACTGCGCGGGCTGATGGTGCAATCGCTCGGCCGCGACGCCTGACCCGTTCTCCCCCGCAGCCCGGCGGGAAGCGGCCTTCACCCCGAAGTCTGGAATAATGCGCGCATGACCGATCTCGACCAGTTGCTGCGCAACAACCGCGAATGGGCCGACCGGGTCGAACGCGAGGACCCCGGTTTCTTCCAGCGCCTGTCGCGGCAGCAATCGCCGAAATACCTGTGGATCGGCTGCTCCGACTCGCGCGTGCCGGCTAACCAGATCCTCGGCCTCGACCCCGGCGAGGTCTTCGTCCACCGCAACGTCGCCAACCTCGTGGTCCACACCGACCTGAACGCGCTGAGCGCGATCCAGTTCGCCGTGGACCTGTTGCAGGTCGAGCACATCCTGATCGTCGGCCACTACGGCTGCAGCGGCGTGCACGCCAGCCTGACCCGCCGCCGCATCGGCCTGGCCGACAACTGGCTGCGCCACGTCGGCGACGTGGCGCTGAAGCACGCCGCGCTGCTCGATGCCATCGCCGACGCCCCCCTGCGCCACGCGCGGCTGTGCGAACTCAACGTGATCGAACAGGTGGTCAACCTGTGCCAGACCACGGTGGTCGAGGACGCCTGGGCGCGCGGGCAGAAACTGGCCGTGCACGGCTGGGTCTACAGCCTGGCCGACGGGCGCGTGCGCCAGATGGGCATCGACGTGTCCGCGCCGGAGCAGCTCGCCGGCAGATACCAGGACGCGCTGGCGCAGATCCCGCGCAGCGGCAAGCGCGACTGAACGACGAGGAAAAACCATGCTTCCCCCACCGATCAACTTCCAGGCCTGGATCGACGAGCATCGCCACCTGCTGAAGCCACCGGTCGGCAACAAGTGCATCTACGCCGGCGACTTCATCGTGATGGTCGTCGGCGGGCCGAACGCGCGCACCGACTACCACTGGGACGAAGGCCCGGAATGGTTCTACCAGCTCGAGGGCGAGATGGTGCTGCGCATCCAGGAAGACGGCCAGCCAAGGGATATCCCGATCCGGGCCGGCGAGATCTTCCTGCTGCCGCCGCGCGTGCCGCATTCGCCGCAACGCATGCCGGACTCGGTCGGCCTGGTGATCGAGCGCAAGCGCCTGCCGCACGAGAACGACGGCCTGATCTGGTACTGCGAACGG
This sequence comes from Pseudoxanthomonas sangjuensis, assembly GCF_010211755.1. GTDB lineage: Bacteria > Pseudomonadota > Gammaproteobacteria > Xanthomonadales > Xanthomonadaceae > Pseudoxanthomonas_A > Pseudoxanthomonas_A sangjuensis. The sequence goes on from NZ_PDWR01000013.1 coordinate 73,659, forward strand.
TGCAACCACAAGCTGTACGAGGAATATTTCCCGCTGAAGAACATCGAGACCGACTTCCCGCCGGTGTTCGACCGCTTCTACGCCTCGCGCGAGCACCGTACCTGCGCCGACTGCGGGCACCTGAACCCGGCGCCATCGCGCTACGAGTTCCCCGACACCTGAGCGGAAACGCCAACCCCGTCGCGATTGCGCAAGCCGGTCCCCTTTCTCGCCGGGGAGGAATCGGGAACAATCGCCCATCCCCGAACGCAATTCCCCGATGACCGACCCGCTTTCCCGCACCCACGCCATCGCCCTCGATGCCGCCGACCCGTTGCGCGCGCTGCGCAACGAATTCCTGCTGCCGAAGCACGGCGCCGGCGAGCAGCTGTACTTCTGCGGCAATTCGCTGGGCCTGCAGCCGCGCGGCGCGCGCGCGCGCATCCAGGAAACGCTGGACAAATGGGCCAGCGACGCGGTCGAGGGCCATTTCCGCGAACCGTCGCCGTGGCTGACCTACCACGAGCAGGTGCGCGAACCGCTGGCGCGGATCGTCGGCGCGCTGCCGCACGAAGTGGTGGCGATGAACACGCTGACCGTCAACCTGCACCTGATGATGGTCAGCTTCTACCGGCCCACGCGCGAGCGCCCGGCGATCCTGATCGAGGCCGGCGCCTTCCCCACCGACCGCTACGCGGTGGAATCGCAGATCCGCTTCCACGGCTTCGACCCGGCCACCGACCTGATCGAAGTGCAGCCGGACGGCGCCGACGGCCTGGTTTCGATGCAGGCGATCGAACGCGCGATCCTCGAGCACGGCCCGCGCCTGGCGCTGGTGCTGTGGCCCGGCATCCAGTACCGCACCGGCCAGGTCTTCGACCTGCCCAGGATCGTGCGCATGGGCCAGTCGCAAGGCGCGATGGTCGGCTTCGACCTGGCGCATTCGGTCGGCAACGTGCCGCTGCGCCTGCACGACAGCAGCGCCGACTTCGCGGTGTGGTGCCACTACAAGTACCTCAACGCCGGCCCCGGCGCGGTCGCCGGCGCCTTCGTCCACGAGCGCCACGCGCGCACCGGGCGGCCGCGCTTCGCCGGCTGGTGGGGCAACCAGCGCGAAACCCGCTTCCTGATGGGTCCGCAGTTCGCGCCGACGCCCGGCGCCGACGGCTGGCAGCTGAGCAATCCGCCGATCCTCGCCCTCGCCCCGCTGCTGGCCTCGCTGGAGGTGTTCGAGAAGGCCGGCGGCATGGCCGCGTTGCGCGCCAAGTCGGAAAAGCTGACCGGCTTCCTCGAGGCGCTGATCCGTGCGCGCATCGGCGACACCCTGCAGATCGTCACCCCGGCCGACCCGGCGCAGCGCGGCTGCCAGCTGTCGTTGCGCGTGGCCGGCGGACGCGAGCGTGGGCGCGAACTGTTCGACTACCTGATGTCGATCGGCATCGTCGGCGACTGGCGCGAGCCCGACGTGATCCGCATTTCGCCGGCGCCGCTGTACAACCGCTTCATGGACGTCTACCGCTTCGTCGAGGAAGTGGAAACCTGGCAGGGCGTGTGACGTGCGCGAAAAACAACTGATCATCGTCGGCGCCGGCCTGGCCGGCAGCCTGCTCGCCACCCTGCTGTGCCGGCGCGGCTGGCAGGTGACGGTATACGAGCGCCGCGGCGACCCGCGGATCAAGGGCTACGAGTCCGGGCGCTCGATCAACCTGGCGCTGGCCGAGCGCGGTCGCCACGCGCTGCGCCGCGCCGGGGTCGAGGATGCGGTGATGGCGCAGGCGGTGATGATGCGCGGACGCATGGTCCACGTGCCCGGCGAGGAACCGCTGCTGCAGCGCTACGGCCGCGACGACAGCGAATCGATCTGGTCGGTGCACCGCGCCGACCTCAACCTGACCCTGCTGGAACTGGCGGAACAGGCCGGCGCGCAAGTGCATTTCTACCGGCGCCTGCACACCGTCGATTTCGGCGCCGGCTATGCGCGCTTCATCGACGATCGCGACGACCAGCCGTACGACATCCACTTCGACGTCCCGCTGATCGGCGCCGACGGCGCCGGCTCGGCGCTGCGCGCGGCGATGAACCGCTGGTCGCCGCTCGGCGAGCGCGTCGAGTTCCTCGACCACTCGTACAAGGAACTGGAAATCCCGCCGACCGCCGCCGGCGGCTTCGCGATCGAACCCAACGCGCTGCACATCTGGCCGCGCGGCCATTACATGTGCATCGCCCTGCCCAACCACGTGAAGACCTTCACGGTGACGCTGTTCCTGCCGAACGAAGGCGAGCCCAGCTTCGCCAGCGTGCACAGCGGCGCGGACGCGCAGGCGCTGTTCGAACGCGAGTTCCCCGACGCGCTGCCGCTGATCCCGAAGCTGCGCGAGGACTGGGAGAACCACCCGCCCGGCCTGCTCGGCACGCTGTACCTGGACCGCTGGCGCCTGGGCGGCCGCGCGCTGCTGCTCGGCGACGCCGCGCACGCGATGGTGCCGTTCCACGGCCAGGGCATGAACTGCGCGTTCGAGGACTGCGTGGCGCTGGCCGACCTGCTGGAGGCGAACGACGACGTCAACGCCGCCTTCGCCGCGTTCGAGAACGCGCGCAAGCCCAACGCCCTGGCGATCCAGAAGATGGCGCTGGAAAACTACGTCGAGATGCGCGACCGGGTCGACGATCCCGACTTCCTGCTGCAGCGCGAGCTCGAACGGCAGCTGCAGCACCGCCACCCGGGTCGCTTCGTCCCGCACTACACGATGGTCACCTTCATGCGCATTCCGTACGCGGTGGCGCTGCGGCGCAGCGAGGTCCAGCGCGGGATCCTGGTCGAAGCGACGCGCGGGCACGCCACGCTCGACGACATCGACTGGAACGCGGTCGATGCGCAGGTGCGGGCGCGGCTGGAGCCGCTGCAGGACACCGCCTGATCCGCCGCGACGGGCGGAGCCCGCCCCCACGGGTCATAATCGGCCGATGACAGCCAGCTTCCTGTTCTACGACCTGGAAACCTTCGGGCAGGACCCGAGGAAAACCCGCATCGCCCAGTTCGCCGCGCTGCGCACCGATGCCGAACTGAACCCGGTCGAGGAACCGGTCAGCTTCTTCGTCAAGCCGGCCGACGACCTGCTGCCCTCGCCCGTCGCCACGCTGATCACCGGCATCGCCCCGCAACAGGCGCTGCGCGAAGGCATGGCCGAAGCCGAAGCCTTCGCCCGCATCGCCGAGGAGATGTCGCGCCCGGAAACCTGCGCGCTGGGCTGGAACACGCTGCGCTTCGACGACGAATTCGTCCGCCACGGCCTGTTCCGCAACTTCTTCGACCCCTACGAGCGCGAGTGGCGCGGCGGCAACTCGCGCTGGGACCTGCTCGACGTGGCTCGGTTGTTCAATGCGCTGCGGCCGGAAGGCATCGTCTGGCCGCGGCGCGAGGACGGCAAGGGCACCTCGTTCAAGCTGGAACACCTCGCCGCTGCCAACGACGTCCGCGAAGGCGACGCGCACGAGGCGCTGTCCGACGTGCGCGCCACCGCCGGCATCGCGCGGTTGATGCGGGTCGCGCAGCCGCGGCTGTGGGACTACGCGCTGCAGCTTCGCGACAAGCGTTTCGCCGCGCGCCTGCTCGACGCCACCGCGTTGCAACCGGTGCTGCACGTCTCGCAACGCTATCCGGCCAGCCGCTTCTGCGCCGCGCCGGTGCTGCCGCTGGCGCGGCACCCGCGCATCGACACCCGCGTCGTCGTGTTCGCCCTGGAAGGCGCCGCCGCCGCGTTGCTCGGCCTCGATGCGCAGGAGATCGCCGACCGCCTGTACACGCCGGCGGCCGACCTGCCCGCAGGCGTGCAGCGCGTGCCGTTGAAGGAAGTGCACCTGAACCGCTGCCCGGCGCTGGTCGCGTGGAACCACCTGCGCGACGAGGATTTCTCCCGGCTCGGCATCGACCGCGCCGCGATCGAAGCCGCCGCCGCCGCACTGCGCCCGCATGCGGCGATGCTGGCCGAAAAGGTGCGGCAGGTCTACGCGGTCGGGGCCGAATATGCGAAGCCCGACGCCGATGCCTCGCTGTACGACGGCTTCATCGGCGACGGCGACAAGCGCAAGCTGGCCGAAGTGCGCTCGACGCCGCCGGAACACCTCGGCGACCGCGAGTTCGGCTTCCGCGACCCGCGCCTGCCGGAGCTGCTGTTCCGCTACCGCGCGCGCAACTGGCCGGAAACGCTGGACACCGGCGGCCGCGCACGCTGGGACGAATACCGCCGCCTGCGCCTGCTCACCGACAGCGGGCTGTCCGAGGTGACGCTGCCACGGTATTTCGAGCAGATCGCGGCGCTGCGCGGCGCGCATGCCGGCGATGGCGGCAAGCAAGTATTGCTGGACCAACTCGAAGCCTGGGGCCGCGAATTGCAGGCATCGCTGTAGGCGGGAAATGCCTGCCCCGCAGCGACGGGTTTATCATCCCGCCATGGCCACCTACTTCTCCGAAGCCAGCTTCAAGTTCCTGCGCGGGCTGGCGCGCAACAACAACAAGGCGTGGTTCACCGCGCACAAGCCGCAGTACGAGGAACACGTGCGGCAACCATTCCTGCGCCTGCTGGCCGACCTGCAGCCCGACCTCGCCGCGGTCAGCCCGCACTTCCGCTCCGACCCGAAGACCGTCGGCGGCTCGCTGTTCCGCATCTATCGCGATGCGCGCTTCTCCAACGACAAGTCGCCGTACAAGTCCTGGCAGGGCGCGCGCCTGTACCACGAGCGCAGCAGGCAGGTCGCCGCGCCTTCGTACTACATCCACCTGCAACCGGGCGAATGCTTCGTCGGCGCCGGCCTGTGGCATCCGGAGCCGGACACGCAGCGCAGGGTACGCCAGTTCATCCTCGACAACCCCGGCAGCTGGAGGGCCACGGCGCACGGGGCGAAGTTCCGCAAGCGCTACGACCGGGAGGACAGCGAGAAACTGAGCCGCCCGCCGCGCGGCTTCCCCGCCGACTTCGAATTCATCGACGACCTCAAGCACCGCAACTTCGTGTTCTGGCGTTCGATCGACGATGCGACGATGGCCGGACCGCGGCTGCGCCAGGTCCTCGCCGCCGATTTGGCCGCGCTGGGGCCGTTCGTCGACTACCTGTGCGCCGCGCTCGACCTGGAGTTCTGACCATGAAGAAGTGGATCGCGCTGGCCCTGGTCGCATTGCTGGCGCTGCTGGGCTATGTCGCCGCCGGGCCGTACCTCGCGATCCACGGTATCCGCAACGCGCTGGCCGAACAGGACATGGGCAAGCTGGAACGGCATGTCGATTTCGCCGCGGTACGGGTCAACCTGCGCGCGCAGGCCGAGGACTGGCTGGCGCGCAAGGCCGGGCCGGACGCGCAGTCGAACCCGTTCGGCGCCTTCGCCCTGGGCATCGCCAACGAGCTGGCCAGTACCGGCATCGACACGATGGCGACGCCCACCGGGATCGCCGCGATCCTGCAGGGCCGCTCGATGTGGAAGCAACTGATCCGCGACACCGTCGATGGCGACGCCTACTCGAAACCGAAGCCGGTGGATCCACTGAAAGACGCGAAGATGCGCTACGAATCGCCCTCGCGCTTCACCGCCAGCGCGGTCGACGCGCAGGGCCGGACCACCTTGTTCGTGTTCACCCGCGATGGCTTGCGCTGGAAGCTGACCGATATACGCCTGCCGCAGCTCAACGCACCTTGAGCAACGCGTCGCGCAGGCGTTTCAGGCCCGGCAGCAGTTGCCGGCGCGCCAGCCACGGCATGCCGGCGACGGCCGCGGCCGGATCCAGCGGGCGCGGCGGTTCGCCGACCCACGCGAACACCACCCTGTTGCTCATCTTCGGCTCGTCCAGCACCACGACCTTGTCTTCGAAGGCGCGGCAGATGTTCTGCCGGTGCCGACGCGTATCGGTGTCGTACAGGTTCACCGCCAGCACCCCGCCGTCGCGCACGCTGGCGCGGCAATCCGCGTAGAACTCCTTCGTCGACAGCGCCTCGGGCAGCCCGTAGGCGTCGTAGGCGTCCAGCAGCACCAGGTCCCAGGCGTCGCGGCGCTGCTTCAGCACGCGCGCGGCGTCGCCCAGCGTGGCGCGGAAGCGCCCGTCGTCCGGCGGGACGTGGAACTCGTCGCGCAAGGCCAGCACGTCGGCGCTGCTTTCGATCGCCTCGATCCGCGACTGCGGCAGATAGCGATGGCAGAACTTCGCCTGCGAACCGCCGCCAAGGCCGACGATGCCGATGTCGCGCGGGCGCGGGTTCAGCAGCAGCGCCGCGAGCATGGTCCGGGTGTAGCCGACGTCGAGCAGGTGCGGGAACAGGTTCGACATCCGGCTCTGCGTCACCGAACCCTTGAACTGCAGCGAGGTATGCCGCCAGCCGCGGTCGACCCAGGGCCGCCCGCCCCGCCACTTCGGGTTCCGGGTCATGCGCCGTCGCCGGTCGGCATGTTCGCCACGCCGTGCGGCACGTGCCCCGCGGCGACGTGCCGGCGCGCGCTGTCGATGTTGTGCTGCGAGTCGTCGAAGAAGATGTCGGCGCCGAAGGCTTCGAGGAACGGCCCCTTGTGGCGGCCACCGAGGAACAGCGCCTCGTCCAGGCGCACCCCCCATTCGCGCAGCGTGCGGATCACCCGTTCGTGCGCCGGCGCCGAACGCGCGGTGACCAGCGCGGTGCGGATCGGCGCGTCCGGCCCGGCCGGGAACACCTGCTGCAGCTCGTGCAGTGCCGACAGGAAGCCGCGGAACGGCCCGCCCGACAGCGGCTGGCGCGCGTTCTCGCGCTCGTGCCGGCCGAAGGCCTCGACGCCCTGTTCGCGGCTGATGCGCTCGCTCTCGTCGCCGAAGATCACCGCGTCGCCGTCGAAGGCGATGCGCAGCTGGTCGCGGCGGTGCGCCGGTTCGTCGGCCTTGGTTTCCGGCGCCCGCGCCGGCAGGATCGTCGCCGCGGCGACGCCGGCATTGAGCGCGCGCCGCACCGAATCCGGGTTCGCCGACAGGAACAGATCGGCACCGAACGGCCGGATGTACGGCCAGGTCGGTTCGCCGGAGGTGAACGTGGCGCGGACGATGCCCAGGCCGTAGTGCTGGATCGAGTTGAAGATGCGCAGGCCGGTGTCGGCGGAGTTGCGCGACAGCAGGATCACCTCGACCCGCGGCCGGTCCGGCGGTGCGCCCGCATTCAGCGCCAGCAGCTTGCGTACCACCGGGAAGGCCATGCCCGGCGGCAACGGGTCGTCCTCGTGGCGGCGCTGGTATTCGCTGTAGGCCTCGACGCCCTCGCTTTCGTAAAGGAAATGGCTTTCCTCGAGATCGAACAGGGTGCGCGAGGTCACCGCGACGGTCAGCAGGCGGGGATCGTTGTCGGCCATGTGCGGATTATCGCGCCCCGGCGTCGCGCCGGGCGAGATTTCCCCGCCTGGCCGCCGGTCAGTCGTCCAGTTGGCGCGAATCCACCACGAAGCGGGCCGGCGGGCCGCGCAGGTTGTCGTGGGTGACCCCGCGCACCTCGACCTCCATCACCAGCGGCTTCTGCAGCGCCGGCGGATCGTCGGGCCACATGAACAGCACCTCGTTGCGCTTCTTGTCGCTGGTGACCGCGACCGGTTCCGCAGGGAACACCGCGTACGGCGACTCCATCGCGACCACGTGGAACTCGAAGCCGACCTCGTCGACCTTGTAGTCGCCGCCGGGCCATTTCAGGTCCACCACCAGGATACCGGTGCCGTCGCAGCTGCCCGGCACGCCGCCGATCCCGCGGGTGATGCTTTCCACCTTCAGCTTCGGCGCTTCCATCGTATCCGGCAACGCATCGGACGACACTGCGCCTTCGTTGATGCGGAACGGCTCCAGTCCGGTATCGAGAGAGCACGCCGCGGAAGCGGTCGCCGCTTGCAGCAACAACGCCGGCAACAGAGTGAACTGCACTTTCATCACGTCCCCCATTTCGACAAACAGTGTGACGCCCGTCGCATGTTCCTCCCAAACATGACGGGTCGGCCACGACCATACCCCATCCGCGCAGCGAGTTGTAGGGGCGCGGCCGCGCGGCGTGATTCAGACCACGAACTGTTCGCTGAGGATGCGCTCCTCGAGGTTGTGCTCCGGATCGAACAGCAGCGTCACCATGCGGTCGCGCGATTCGCGGACGGTCACCTCGACCACGTCGCGGACTTCGTGCGAGTCGGCGGTGGCGCTGACCGGGCGCTTGTAGGGGTCGAGCACGCGGAAGCGGAACTCGGTATCGGCCTTGAGGATGGCCCCGCGCCAGCGCCGCGGCCGGTACGCGGCGATCGGGGTCAGCGCCAGCGTGTTCGAACCCAGCGGCAGGATCGGCCCGTGCGCGGAATAGTTGTAGGCGGTGCTGCCGGCCGGCGTGGCGACCAGCACGCCGTCGCAGATCAGTTCGTCGACGCGGGTCTGGCCGTTGAGGTCGATGCGCAGGTGCGCGGCCTGGCGGGTCTGGCGCAGCAGCGAGACCTCGTTGTAGGCGAGCGAATGGGTGGTCGTCCCCGATTCGGTCTGCGCGGTCATTTCCAGCGGGCGCAGCTTGGCCGGCTCGGCCGCGGCGATGCGCTCGAGCAGGCCGTCGGATCGGTAGTGGTTCATCAGGAAACCGACCGTGCCCAGCTTCATCCCGTACACCGGCTTGCCGAGCCCGCCATGGCGGTGCAGCGTCTGCAGCATGTAGCCGTCGCCACCGAGCGGGCACAGGATATCGGCCTCCTCGGGCGCGACATTGCCGTGCTGCTTCACAATGTCGGCCAGCGCGTGCTGCGCATCGTCGACAGGACTGGCGAGGAAGGCGATGCGGGGCTGGGTCATGGGCGAAGAATAACGGCTAAACGGGTCAGGTTCACTTATCGCGGGCCCTGGCCTGTGCGCCGGCCCGAAGCGTACCGGTGCGGCCTTGCCGCGCGTTGAACAGGCCAACGCAGCTGCGTCCCGGCATCTGCATCATCCCCGATGCGCAGCCGCGTCCTGGCGGCGTTTCCGGCAGGGGCACGCGGTTGTCCATCAGCACGTAGGCATGCAGGCGGCGACCAGTCGCAACCAGCGCCTGCCGCAGCAGCAGCAGATGGCATTGGCGGCCTTCGTTGTCAGGAAACACGGCAAACGGTCATTGCCCCGCCGGAGGACGTGCTGGGGAATGCCGGACAGGCCGAATCGAGGAAGTCTGGCCATGCACACAGTCTCGGCCACGCGGCCTGGCGACATATCGGGACAGCAACCGGCGCGGCGTACGGACTTCCCCGCTATGGAAGTGAACCCGACCCCGTTCGGCAACCCGCTCGGCCCTTTGCTGCTGTGCGGAACACGGCCGACTTTTGCTGTGCTATAGATCGGCCACCCGGCGTCCATCACCGGAAAGTTTGCAGGTTTTCCCATCCATCAGGAGGAAACACCATGCGTATTCTCGCTTCAGGCGTGCTCGCGCTGATCGCGTTGCCCGCCGTAGCCGGCACGCCAACCGATGCCCGGATGGCCGAGCGCCTGGCGGCACTCGAAAGCCGGGTGGCGCAGTTGGAATCGTCATCCGCCCGGGTCGATCCGCAGTTCAGCAGCAAGGCCCAGGTCAGTGGCAACTGGCACCGGTGCAAGCAGGGCATGAGTAGGGCCGAGGTCCAGTCCCTGCTCGGCCGGCCGATGGTGGTGCCGCAAAGCCTGCGCGATGCGGCCAAGCTGTATCACGGCTCGGAAGTGTGGCTCTACCGCACTCAAGCCAAGTTGGGTCCCGGTTACGTGATCTTCCGCGACGACAAGCTGGTGGAGTGCGCCATCCCGCAGTTCCATTCGGCGTAAATCGAAAAGCGCGGTCAGGTTCTTCCCGAAGCCGGGCGGAGGCGCCTCCGTCCGGCTTTCCTGCATGCCGGGACGGGAAAGCGGGAGGGCTGGCCCTGGTGAGCGGCAATCACCGGAACGCGGGTGATTGGAACCGGCGCGTCAGTACCTGGAATTCGAACCACCATCCCACCGGGCTCGGCCCGCGGAACCTCCGCAAGCCGGCAAACAGGGGGCAGGTTCACTTGCCAAGCGATCACGCGCCGTCAAGCAAACCCGACCCCGTTCGTGGAAAGCGTCATCCCGCCAACTGCGACAACCGCTGCACCGCCACCGACGCGGTCGGGTAGTCCAGCGTCTTCTGCCCGGCCAGTTCGTTGAGCATGTTCAGGGTGAAGCGCAGGCTGGCGTCGTCGCGCGACAGCCAGCTGTGCACCTTCGCTTCCGGCGTCGAACCCGGCATGCCCAGCACCTGGCTGGTCAGCTGGCGGTGGCGCGTGCACAGCTCGTCGCGCAGCACGCCGCGCGCGACCGCGTGCCAGCGGCCGTCGACCTGCAGCGCGTCGACCTGCTGCAGCAGCCACGGCAGGTGCAGCGCCTCGCCGATGCGGTAATGCACCTTCGACACTTCCACCGGCTTGAGCTTGTGCGCCAGCGCGTCCTCGATGATGTCGCTGGACGGCTCCAGGTACGGCAACGCCGCGATCTGCCCGGCCAGCGCCGGCGGCAGGCCCTTGGCCTTCCACTCGCGCAGGCTGGCCTCGTACGGCGGGCGCAGCGGCGCCGGCAGCACGCCGTCGGCGGCGCGGGTGTCGTTGTAGCCGTCGTGGGAGCGCGCCACCGCACTGGCGATGTCGGGGATCGGGCCCGGGCGGTTCAGCAACCAGCGGGTGAACGAGCGCTGCAGGTTCCAGATCACCTGCAGGGCGTCGATCTGCACCGACTCCGGCACCTTGCCGTCGAGCGCGTCGATCTGCTTCCACAGCGCGCGCGCGTCCAGCGTCTCGCGGGTGATGGTGAAGGCCTTGGCGACCTCGGCGGTGCTGCGGCCGGTGTCCTCCCGCATGCGCAGCAGGAAGGTCGCGCCCATCCGGTTGATCGTCGAGTTGGTCACCGCGGTGGCGATGATTTCGCGCTTCAGCCGGTGCTTCTCCATCTCCGCGCCGTACTTCTTCTGCAGCGGCAGCGGGAAATAGCGTTGCAGCTCCTTCGACAGGTACGGATCCTCGGGGATCTCGGAATCGAGCAGCTGCTGGTACGCGACCAGCTTCGAATACGACAGCAGCACCGACAGCTCCGGCCGGGTCAGCCCCTGCCCGCGCGCCTTGCGTTCGGCCAGTTCGGCGTCGGACGGCAGGAACTCGATCTGCCGGTCCAGCAGGCCCTGCGATTCGAGGGTCTGGATGAAGTGCTGCTTGGAGCCGATCCGCGACACGCTCATCCGCTCCATCAGGCTGAGCGCCTGGTTCTGCCGGTAGTTGTCGGTCAGCACCAGCTCCGCGACTTCGTTGGTCATCGCCGCCAGCAGCTTGTTGCGCGCCGGCATCGCCAGCTTCTTCGCCTGCACCGCGGCGCCGAGCAGGATCTTGATGTTGACCTCGTGGTCGGAGGTGTCGACGCCGGCCGAGTTGTCGATGAAGTCGGTGTTCAGCAGCACGCCGTGCCTGGCCGCCTCGACGCGGCCGAGCTGGGTCATGCCGAGGTTGCCGCCCTCGCCGACGATCCGGCAACGCAGTTCGGAACCGTTGACGCGCAGCGCGTTGTTGGCGCGGTCGCCGACGTCGGCGTTGCTTTCGCCGCCGGCCTTGACGTAGGTGCCGATGCCGCCGTTCCACAGCAGGTCGACCGGCGCCTTGAGGATCGCGCTCATCAGCTCGACCGGCGACAGCGACTTCACGCCCTCGGCGATGCCGAGCGCGGCGCGCGCTTCCGGCGTGATGTCGATCGACTTCAGCGAACGCGCATAGATGCCGCCGCCCTTGGAAACCAGCCTGGCGTCGTAGTCGGCCCAGCTGGAGCGCGGCAACGCGAACATGCGCTGGCGCTCGGCGAACGAGGTCGCCGCATCCGGGTTCGGGTCGATGAAGATATGGCGGTGGTCGAACGCGGCCAGCAGCCGGGTGTGCTTCGACAGCAGCATGCCGTTGCCGAACACGTCGCCGGACATGTCGCCGATGCCGACGCAGGTGAAGTCCTCGGCCTGGCAGTCGCGGCCCAGCGCGCGGAAGTGGCGCTTGACCGATTCCCATGCGCCGCGCGCGGTGATGCCCATGCCCTTGTGGTCGTAGCCGACCGAGCCGCCGGAGGCGAAGGCGTCGCCCAGCCAGAAACCGTGGTCGATGGCCAAGCCATTGGCGATGTCGGAGAACGTGGCCGTGCCCTTGTCGGCGGCAACGACCAGGTACGGATCGTCGCCGTCGTGGCGGACCACGTCCGTCGGCGGGACGATCTTCCCGCCGACGATGTTGTCGGTCAGGTCGAGCAGGCCCTGGATGAACAGCTTGTAGCAGGCGATGCCCTCGGCGAGCTGCGCGTCGCGGTCGCCGCCGGCGGGCGGACGCTTCACGTAGAAACCGCCCTTGGCGCCGACCGGCACGATCACCGTGTTCTTCACCATCTGCGCCTTGACCAGGCCCAGCACCTCGGTGCGGAAGTCCTCGCGGCGGTCGGACCAGCGCAGGCCGCCGCGCGCGACCGGGCCGAAGCGCAGGTGCACGCCTTCGACGCGCGGGCTGTAGACGAAGATCTCGCGGTACGGGCGCGGTTTCGGCAGGTCCGGCACCTTCGCCGAATCGAACTTGAAGGCGATGGTCGGCCCCGGCTGGCCGTCCTTGCCGGCCTGGTAGTAGCTGGTGCGCAACGTCGCTTCGATCGCGCCGATGAAGCTGCGCAGGATGCGGTCGTCGTCGAGGCTTTCGACGCGATCGAGCAGCTTCGTCAGGGCATGGTGCGTCGCTTCGGCCTGGCGCTCGCGCGATTCGCCGCGCGCGTCGAGCACGGGGCGCAGGATTTCCTTCGCCGCCTCGTCGTCGCCGACCAGCGCGCGCAGTTGCGCGGCGAAACGCTCCTGGCCCCGGCGGATCTCGGCCTTGCTCTCGCGCCCGGTCGCCGGGTCGAAGCGCGCCTCGAACAGCTCGACCAGCAGCCGCGCCAGCAGCGGATAGCGGTTCAGCGTCGCCTCGACGTAGCTCTGCGAGAACGGCACGCCGGTCTGCAGCAGGTACTTGAAGTAGGCGCGCAGCACCGCGACCTGGCGCCAGTGCAGGCTGGCGCGCAGCACCAGCCGGTTGAAGCCGTCGTTCTCGGCGTCGCCGCGCCAGACGCGGACGAAGGCCTCGGCGAAGGCTTCGGCACGCGCCTCGACGTCGATCTCGCCGGCGGCTTCGACCTCGAATTCCTGGATGTAGGCGGTATCGCCGTCGATGCCGAGCCGGAACGGATGTTCGGAGATCACCCGCAGGCCCATGTTCTCCATCAACGGCAGCGCGTCGGACAGCGGGATGTCGTCGCGGCAGCGGTACAGGTTCAGGCGCAGCGGGCCCTCGCCGGCCGGATGCTTCGGCGAACGGTGCAGGCTCAGGCGCAATCCGTCGCCGTCGCCGAGCGCGGCCAGGTGCTCGACGTCGTTGGCGGCGATTTCCGCCGACACGGTCTCGATGTAGCCGGCCGGCAGCGCGCGGCCGTAGCGCGCGGCGAGCTCCAGGCCCTCGCCTTCGCCGTGGCGCGCGATCAGGATCTCGCGCAGGTCGTCCTGCCAGTTGCGCAGCAGGTGGGCGACGCGCTCTTCCAGCGTGGCGGTGTCGACCTCGACCTTCTGCCCCGGCTTGGGCCGCACGATCAGGTGCAGCTGCGCCAGCGGCGACTCGCCGAGCGAGACGCTGGAATCGACGTATTCGCCGTTCAGCGATTCCTTCAGCAGCGCCTCGATGCGCAGGCGCACGTCGGTATTGAAGCGCTCGCGCGGGATGTAGACCAGCGCGGAGATGAAGCGGCCGTACTTGTCGCGGCGCACGAACAGCTTGCTGCGCACGCGCTCCTGCAGGCCGAGGATGCCGATCGCGGTGCGGTACAGCTCTTCCTCGTTGGACTGGAACAGTTCCTCGCGCGGCAGCGTTTCCAGGATGTGGCGCAGCGCCTTGCCGCTGTGGCTGCTCGGCGCCAGCGCCGACTTCGCCATCACGTACTCGTGGCGCTGGCGCACCAGCGGGATCTCCCACGGCCGGCGGTTGTACGCGCTGGAGGTGAACAGGCCGAGGAAGCGCTGCTCGCCGACGATCTTCCCGGCGGCGTCGAACTCGAGCACGCCGATGTAGTCCATGTAGCCGCTGCGGTGCACGCGCGAACGCGCGTTGGTCTTGGTCAGGATCAGGGCTTCCTTCAGCGCGGAAGCCGTGTTCAGTTCGTTCGCCGCCAGCGTCGAGACCGGGCGCGCCGGCGACTTGTCCTTGCCGCGCATCAGGCCCAGGCCGCTCGCTTCGACCGGCGCCAGCACGTCAATCTTCTTTCCGTCCGCGCCTTCCTGCTTCTCCACGCGGTACTCGCGGTAGCCGAAGAAGGTGAAGTGGTCGGCCGCGGCCCAGCGCAGGAATTCCTGCGCCTCGCGCCGGCTGGCGTCGTCCACCGGCAGGCGCCGCGTGGTCAGGTCGTCGGCCAGCGCCAGCATCTTCTCGCGCATCGTGCCCCAGTCGGCGACGATGCCGCGCACCTCGGCCAGCACGCTGCGGATGCGCGCCTCGATCTTCGGCATCTGTTCGGCCGGCTGGCGGTCGATCTCCAGCAGCATCAGCGATTCGGCCTTGCCCTCGCCGACCGCGGCGATGCGCCCGGCCTTGTCGCGCTGGAAGCGGATCACCGGATGGCCGAGCACGTGCACGCCGACGCCGAGGTCGGCCAGGGCGATGCTGACCGAGTCGACCAGGAACGGCATGTCGTCGTTGACGATCTGCAGCACCGAATGCGACGACTCCCAGCCATTGCGCTCCAGCGTCGGGTTGAACACGCGCACGCTGGCGCTGCCGGGCTTGCGCGTGCGCGCGAAGCCGAGCATGTCCATCGCCAGTGCGGCCCACGCCTGCGCGCTGTGCAACGGGTATTCATCGGCCTCCATGCGCTTGTAGAAGCTCTCGGCGAACGCCACTGCCTCCGCCTGCTTCGCCACCGGCAGTTGCCGGCGCAGCGCGGCGAAGATCGGCGCGATGCTGAAGGAAGGCGTTTCGCTTGCGCGGTTCGCGGTCGCGTCGTTGCGTGCTGCCGGGTTCTTCTTCGGGGCGGGCTTGCCTGCCGGTTTCGCGGCGGTACTGCGTTTGATGCGGGCCATGTCGTCGTCGCTGGAATGCAATTGGTCGCGCATTGTAACGCCGGGTTCGCAACAACAAGGCACTGTCAAAATTCTGAACTGGACGGTATAGTCCAATCCATGCAGCCCGCCAGCGCACCCACCCCCGCCGCGACCGAGCGCCTGCGCCGCGTGCGCCAGGCCGTGCGCGAACTGGTCGCCGAACAGGGGCTGCGCTTCAGCATGGACGCGGTGGCGCTGCGCGCCGGCTGCTCCAAGCAGACCCTGTACGCACAGTTCGGCAGCCGCCAGGAACTGCTGCGCAGCGTGGTGCAGGAACACCTCGACCAGGCAACCATTCCGCTGCGCAACGACGGCTCCGACCTGCGCGAAGCCCTGGTCGCCTTCGCGATCGAGCACCTCGAGCGCCTGTCCGACCCGGAGGTGCTGGCCAGTTGCCAGCTGATCAACGCAGAAGCCCGGCTGTTCCCCGAAGAGACCCGCTCACTGTTCCTCGACGGCCATGCCCGGCTGGAACAACGCCTGGCGGCGCGGCTGCAGCAGGCGATGCGGCGCGGCCGGCTCAGGCATGACGATCCGCACTTCGCCGCCGAGCTGCTGCTGGGCATGATCGTGGGTTCCGATTTCGAAAGGCAGCGCTTCGGTGTGCCGCACCGCGACACCCCCGCGGCGCGCCGGCAGTGGGCGGAATCCGCCGTGGAAGCCTTCCTGCGCGCCTTCGCGCCGGTGGCGACGGTGATGTCGATCCACGGCGCCTAGAAACGTCGTCCTGCAAGCGTCGCAATTCCTGCACCCCCCGATCCGCATAATCCACCCCGTTCC
>NZ_PDWR01000014.1 GCF_010211755.1 Pseudoxanthomonas sangjuensis
CTGTTAAACTGCGCCCCCCGAGGAAACCGCCCCATGCCCCATTACGAAGGCGACCTGCGCGTCCATGCCGACGCGCGCTTCGCGATCATCGCCAGCCGCTGGAACGCGCGCATCGTCGACGCGCTGGTCGCCGGCGCGCGGCAAAGCCTGGCCGGCAACGGCGTGGCCGAGGCCGCGATCGACGTGGTGCGCGTGCCTGGCGCCTGGGAAATCCCGGCTGCGGCGGCGAAGCTGGCCCTCACCGGCAAGCACGCAGCGATCATCGCGCTGGGCTGCGTGGTGCGCGGCGACACGCGGCATTACGAGCACGTCGCCGACCGCTGCGCCGAAGGGCTGATGCGGGTGCAACTGGATTCCGGGATCCCGGTGCTGAACGGCGTGCTGGCGGTGGAAGACGTGACCGACGCCGAGAAGCGCGCCGGTGGCAGCCACGGCAACAAGGGCGAAGAGGCGGCGCTGGCCGCGATCGAGATGGCCAACCTGATGGAGAAGTTGCCTTGAACCATCGCTCCCACAAGGACGTCCGCCGTGACGGCGTCGATCCCGTGTTGCGCGCGCGCGCGCGCCGCCGCGCCTTGCAGGCGGTGTACGCGTGGCAGGTTTCCGGCGGCAACCTGCAGCAGGTCATCGCCCAGTTCGCGCACGAACAGGCGCACGAGATCGCCGACCTCGAGTATTTCGAAGACCTGGTCCGTGGCGTGATGCAGCACACCGCGCAGTTGGACGAGGCGCTGACCCCGTACCTGGACCGCACCGTCGAGGAAGTCGATCCGGTCGAACGCGCGGTGTTGCGCATCGCCACGTACGAACTGCTGCACCGCATCGACGTGCCGTACCGCGTGGTGATCAACGAAGCCATCGAAACCGCCAAGCGCTTCGGCGCCGAACACGGCCACACCTACGTCAACGGCGTGCTCGATCGCGCGGCATTGCTGTGGCGGACGGCGGAGACCGGCGCCGGCAAGTCGCGCTGATCGCTCTGGCGCCATGCCCAAATGCTTCGTCATCGAAGACGAATTCCACGCCGAGCAAGTCGGTGAGTATTCGTCGATAGATGCAGCATGGAATGAGTTAAAGAGGCGGTCTTCCATCGCTTGGAATCAGCCGCCAAATGTGGCGCCTTGCAAGAGCTGGGAAACTTGCGGGCGGAATTACGAGATCATCGAGTACGAGACCTCGAGTGTTCCTTGGAAAGAGATAAGACGAATTCCAGGTCTTGTCATTGATTCAAAGGGATTGATCTGGGGGGCGGGAGCCTCCGCCGCCGATTCCGCTCCGCTGGCGTAGTTGCATGGCAATCAGCGAATTCGAACTCATCGACCGCATCCGCGCCCGCGCCATCACGCGCGACGACATCGTGCTCGGCATCGGCGACGACGCGGCGATCCTGCGGCCGCCGCCGAGCAAGCAACTCGTCGTCACCGCCGACACGCTGAATGCCGGCGTGCATTTCCCCGAAGCGACCAAGCCCGGGGACATCGGCTGGAAATCGCTGGCGGTGAATCTTTCCGACCTCGCCGCGATGGGCGCGCAACCGGCGTGGTGCACGCTGTCGCTGTCGCTGCCGGAATCCGATCCGGAATGGCTGGACGGCTTCATCGACGGCTTCCTCGACCTCGCCGCGCGGCACGACATCGCCCTGGTCGGCGGCGACACCACGCGCGGGCCACTGTCGATCGCGGTGACCGCGATGGGCCTGGTCGACAACGGCAGCGCGGTGCGGCGCGATGGCGCGAAGGTCGGCGACGACATCTGGGTCACCGGCACGCTCGGCGACGCGGCGGCGGCGTTGCAGTCGCTGTTCGCCGGCGCGGCGCTGGATCGCGCGTTGCGCATGCGACTCGACCGGCCGGCGCCGCGCGTCGCCGCGGGCCTGCGCCTGGTCGGCCTTGCGAACAGTTGCATCGACGTGTCCGACGGGCTGCTTGCCGACCTCGGCCATATCTGCGAGCGCAGCAAGGTCGGTGCGGAAGTCGAAATCAGCAAACTGCCCGCATCGCCTTCGCTGCAACGCTTCGCGCCGGCGATGCGCATTCCGTGGCAGGCCGGCGGCGGCGACGACTACGAGCTGTGCTTCACCGCCGCACCGCGCCTGCGCGACGAGATCCGGCAGGCGCTCGATTTCGCCGAGACGCCGGGCACGCGCATCGGCCGGATCGTCGCAGGGACGGGGGTGAAGGCGCTCGACGCGGAAGGCAACGAATGGCAGCCGCCGCAGGCCGGATACGTGCACTTCGCCTAGGGGTCGATAGCCGCCGCCTGCAGCAACGGCGCGAGCTCGCTTGCGGGCAACGATGCGCGTCGGCCCTCGCTGGCGGGCCGGGCGGCCTCCATCGGTGCGATCCCCTGCAATTGCGCTGAGACGGGGCGCAGCGGGAAGTCCAGCGCAAGATCGCGGGCCTGCGCTTCGCGCCCGGCGAGTTCGCGATACAGGCTGGCGGCGACGATCAGCGACGCCGGCAACGCCGGGTGCAGGTTCCCGTCGGTGAACATTTCCTGCCGCGGGTTCGCATGCGCATACGCACGCAGCGCCGTGCCGGCAAACACCGGCGTGGCCTTGGAGCTTTTCGCCGCGATGCGCAGGCCGCGATCGAGCTCCGCCTGCCATTGCGGATCCGGGCCCCAGGTGCCGAGCAGCAGCACGCGCACGCTCCGCTCCCGCGCCAGTTCGGCGAACTGGCGATGCGCGCGCCGGCTGGCCTGGCAGTCGGGTTCGTTGCTGTGCAGGCGGTTGGCGAGGCAGGCGAGGATGCCGCCGCGTTCCTGCAGCACCAGCGCGTCCCAGTGTTCGTCGCGCAGCGCCTTTGCGACCGCGCCCTTGCGCCAGTGCCAGGCCAGATCGGCGCCTGGAAAGACATAGCTGGCGGTGGCGATCGTCGGCCCTTCTTCTTGCGCGGCGGCCAGGCTGCGCAGCAGGCCGGGCAGGTTGTTGGTGTAGGTCAAACTGTTGCCGACCAGCAGCACGCGAAGTTCGGCGCGCTCCGCGGCGAAGGCCGGAATGCAGGCGACGCAAAGCACGAGCATGGCCAGCAACCGGGTCGGCACCGGGGCAGGAGATCGCGGGCGGAGGTTGCGCATGCGGCAGTTTCCCTCGGCGCGGAATGCGTTCGTCAACCCGCGGATGCGCGACGCGGCGGCAGCACCTTGCCCGGGTTGAGGATGCCGTCGGGATCGAACGCGGCCTTGACCGCGCGCATCAGCTCCAGCGTCGCCGGCGTGAAGGCGTCGGCCATGTAGTCGCGCTTGCTCAGGCCGATGCCGTGTTCGCCGGACAGCGTACCGCCCAGCGACAGCACCAGCGCGAACAGCCGCGGCAGCGCGGCGTTCGCGCGCGCGGTTTCCGCCGCGTCGTCGGGGCGGTACATCAGGTTGACGTGCAGGTTGCCGTTGCCGGCATGGCCGAAGGCGACGATGGGCAGGGCGAATTCGTCCGCCAGCGTTTCCACGCCGGCGACCAGGTCGGGGATGCGCGACACCGGCACCACGACGTCCTCGTTGATCTTGCCCGGCGCGATGGTGCGCAGCGCCGGCGACAGCGCGCGTCGCGCCGCCCACAGGCGATCGCGGGCGATGCCGTCCTGCGCCACGTCCAGGTCCAGCAGGCCGTCGCCTTCGGCCGCCGTCGCCATTGCCGACAGCGTTGCCGGCAGGGTGTCGTCGTCGCCCTCGGCTTCGACCAGCAGCATCGCACCGGCTTCGGGCACGTCGCTGCCGTTGTGGCGCAGCAGCGCCAGGCTGCGGCGGTCCATGAATTCCAGCGCGGTTGGCGTCGCCGGCTGGTTCATCAGCCGCGACACGGCGGCGGCGGCGCTGGAGGCATCGCGGTAGAACGCGCGCAATCCGGCCTGGGCCCGCGGCCGCGGCGCCAGCTTCAGCGTGGCTTCGACGATCAACGCCAGCGTGCCTTCGCTGCCGACGATGAGGTGGGTGAGGTCGTAGCCGGTCGAATCCTTGGTGTAGGCGCCGCCGCAGCGGACCAGTTCGCCGGTGCCGGTGACCGCCACCAGTCCCAGCACGTTGTCGCGCGCGGTGCCGTACCTGACCGCGCGCGGGCCACCGGCATTCGTCGCCAGGTTGCCGCCGACGGTGCAGCGATCCGCGCTGGACGGATCCGGCGGCCAGAACAGGCCGTGCGGTGCGAGCGCCTGCTGCAGTTCGCCATTGAGCGTGCCGGGTTCGACCACCGCGCAACGGTCGGCCGGGCGCACGTCCACGATGCGGTTCATCCGCGCGAACGACACCACCACGCCGCCCAGGGTCGGCACCGCCGCGCCGGTGGTGCCGGTACCCGCGCCGCGCGCCACGACCGGCACGCGATGCGCGCGGCACGCCCGCACGATGGCGGCGACCTGCTCGCGCGTGCGCGGCAGCGCCACCGCGCCGGGCAAGGCATGGCGGCGCGAATCGTCCTCGCCATGGCGCTGTCGCGCCGCTGCGTCGGTCTGCCAGCCATCGCCGAGCAGCGCGGCCAGTTCGTCGTGCAGGCTGTCGGGGAGCGTCGTGGGCATGCCGGCCATTGTAGGCCGGCGTGGCGCTCAGGCCTCGTCGGCGCGGAAGGCGTCCTTCAGCCATTCGACGCGCGGCGAGGCGATATCGCCGCTGGCTTCGACCACGTCGAAGCGGCACGGCGCGTTCGCGTAATGCGGATGCCCGGCGAGGAACTGCTGCGCAGCGGCGACCAGCTTGCGACGCTTGGAAGCGTCGACCGAGGCCGCGCCGCCGCCGAAGGCGTTCGAGCGGCGGTAGCGCACTTCGACGAAGACCAGCGTATCGCGGTCGAGCATGACCAGGTCCAGCTCGCCGCCGCGGTAATGGGCGTTCGCGGCGACCTGCGCCAGTCCCGCGTCGAGCAGCAGGCGCAGCGCCGCGGCTTCGGCCGCATCGCCGCGCAGGCGTCGCTCAGCCGCCATCGCGTACCGGCACCGGCTGCCCGCCGCTGAACACCGACCACGCCGGCGTGCGCAGCACGTTGCCGAAGCCGTCCAGCTTCAGCGTGCCGGTCGCGCCGCGGATTTCCGAATTCGGCGCCAGCACCAGCTTCTCGAGATAGGCGACCAGTTGCCAGGCGTCGTAGCCGAAGGCGAACAGCCGCGCGGCCGGGCCGCGCGCGGCCGGGTTGTCCATGCCGACCACGCTGGCCACCGGCAGGCCGGGCACGCCGCGCGAGGTCCACACTTCGGTCGGGAACACGATGCCGTCCAGCGCCGCGTCCTCGTCGGCCTTGCCGGTGCCGGAAGCCAGCTGCGAGGTGCCGACGCGGGTCTTGCCGCCGAGCCCGGCCAGCGCCAGTTGCGGCGCCAGCAGGCGCGCGGTGCCGCCGCGCACGGCAAGGAAGATGCCGTCGACGTTCTTCTGCGCCGCCGCGGACAGCGCCGTCGCCAGGTCGCCGGGGTCCTCGCCGACGCTGAGCGTTTCGGCGACGGTGCCGCCGCGCTGCCGGAAGCGGTCGCGGAACGCCTCCGACGCGCGGATGCCGTTGTCATCGTTGCCGGCGATCACCAGCACGTTGTGGCGTTCCAGCCCGAGCAGGTATTCGGCGGCGATCAGGCCGTCGTCCTCCGGCGCCAGCGAGAAGCCGGCGTTGCCGGCCGGCGGCGCCACCGCGCCGCGGTTCAGCGCCAGCACCGGCACCGGCAGGTCGGGTTGCGAAAACAGCTTGCCGACTTCCTCGCGGCCGAGCGGACCGACCACGAAGTCCGCGCCACCGGCCACCGCTTGCCGGTAGGCGTCGACCGCGCCGGCGGTGGTGTCGTAGAAGGCGATTTCCGGGCGCTGCCGGGATTCGCCGTAATAGCCGGCCAGCAGGCCCTCGCGCACCGGCGCGGCGGCGGTGGCCAGCGAACCCGACAGCGGCAGCAGCACCGCCAGCTTCACCGGCGGGCGGTAGCCGTCGCGTTCGGCCGGCGGGCGGTTGTCGAAGCGCCACCGCGCGGCGCTGTCGAACGGCCTCGGCAAGGGCAGGCCGCGGTTGAGCAGGGCCCGGCCGGCGAAGTCGTACAACGGATCGCCGGCAGGCAGCTTCGCGGCTTCGCGGGCCAGGCTGGCGTCGTCGATGCCGGCCAGCAGGCGCTCGATCGCGCGTGCGTTGTCGGCCTTGGCCGTCCCGCCCAGCGCGGCGTCGTTACGTGCCAGCGCCCCGGCTTCGGCGAAGGCGGAGTGCACCGAAGGCTGGCTGGCGGGCCCGGCGACCTGGGTGGTGGCGCAGCCGGCGAACAGCAGCGCCAGCAGCAGCGGGGTGAACAGGGCACGAGCGGGCTTCCTTCCGGACTTCGTATCCATCGTCGATGAGCGGCCTTGCAGGGGAACCGGCTACGATTCTACCCCCGCCCTTGGACCGCCCGCCGATGCACGCCGCCCAATCCGGGACCCTGTTCATAGTCGCCACGCCGATCGGCAACCTGGCCGACCTGTCGCCGCGCGCGCTGGAAACCCTGCGCCAAGCCGACGCGGTCTGCGCCGAGGACACCCGGCACACGCGGCAGTTGCTGGCCCATTTCGGCATCGAACGGCCGCTGCTGGCGTTGCACGAGCACAACGAAGGCGAGATCGCCGAGCGCATCGTCGCGCGCCTGCTGAACGGCGAAAGCCTCGCGCTGGTCTCCGATGCCGGCACGCCGCTGGTCAGCGACCCCGGCTTCCGCCTGGTCCGCGCCGCGCGTGCGGCCGGCGTGCGCGTCTCGCCGGTGCCCGGGCCGAGCGCGCTGATCGCCGCGCTGAGCGTGGCCGGGCTGCCGAGCGACCGCTTCGCCTTCGAAGGCTTCCTGCCGGCGAAGGCGTCGGCGCGGCGCGAGCAACTCGCCGCGCTGGCCGGCGAGACGCGCACGCTGGTGTTCTACGAATCGGCGCACCGCATCGCCGAATCGCTGGCCGACCTGCGCGCTGCGTTCGGCGACGAACGCCCCGCCGTCGTCGCGCGCGAACTGACCAAGCTGTTCGAGACCGTGCTCGACGGCACGCTGGCGCAGCTGCAGGCGAAAGTCGAAGCCGACGCCAACCAGCGCAAGGGCGAGTTCGCGATCGTCGTGCAGGGCGCCGGCGACGACGAAGGCGCGAAGATCGCCGAAGGCCGCCGCATCTACGCGCTGCTCAACGAACACCTGCCGCCGTCGACCGCGGCGAAACTGGCCGCGGAGATTTCCGGCGCGCCGCGCAAGGCGTTGTACGGGCAGGGCGGGTGATGGCGCCTTGGTTTCGTCCGTTACGCCCGCACAAGCGGGAATGACGACCCGAGGAATTCCGGCGGGCGATGACATCTTCCTCTTCCACCGACGATCGCGTGCCGGATCGAAAAGGCGCTTGGTGCGTCTTCCTCGCCTTCCTGCGCCTCGGCCTGACTTCGTTCGGCGGCCCCATCGCGCACCTCGGCTACTTCCGCGACGATTTCGTCGTGCGCCGGCGCTGGCTCGGCGAATCCGAATACGCCGGGCTGGTCGCGCTGTGCCAGTTCCTGCCGGGGCCGGCGAGCAGCCAGGTCGGCATGGCGATCGGCCTGCAACGCGCCGGATTGCGCGGCGCGCTGGCGGCGTGGTGCGGGTTCACGTTGCCGTCGGCCATCGCGATGATCGGCTTCGCCATCGGCCTGTCGCGCTGGGGCGCGCGCATGCCGGCCGATGCGCTGCACGGCATGAAGCTGGTCGCGGTCGCGGTGGTCGCGCAGGCGGTGTGGGGCATGGCGCGGGCGTTCTGCCGCGACCTCGGCCATGCCTTGCTCGCGTTCGCCGCGGCCGCTTGCGTGCTGTCGTGGCCGTCGGCGTGGGTGCAGGTGGGGGTGATCGCGCTCGCGGCTTTCGTCGGGCCGGCCTGGGGAAAGCTGCGCGATGTTTCCGATGACAAGGGGCTGGAAGTCCCCGTGTCGCGGAACTTCGCCATCGTCGCGCTCGTGCTGTTCTTCGTCCTGTTCGCCGGGCTGCCGCTGCTCGCCGCGGCGGCCGGTTCGGACATGGTGCGCGTCGCCGATGCGTTCTACCGCACCGGCTCGCTGGTGTTCGGCGGCGGCCACGTCGTGCTGCCGTTGCTGCAGGCCGAAACCGTGGCCCGGGACTGGATCGGCGCGGGCGATTTCCTCTCCGGTTACGGCGCCGCGCAGGCGGTGCCGGGGCCGTTGTTCACCTTCGCCGGCTTCCTCGGCGCGGCGATGTCGGTCGGGCCGGGCGGCTGGCTCGGCGGACTGGCCTGCCTGGTCGCGATCTTCCTGCCGTCGCTGCTGCTGGTGCTCGGCGTGCTGCCGTTCTGGGAAAGCCTGCGCCGGCGCGCGAAGGTACGGGCGGCGCTCGCCGGCGTGAACGCCGCCGTGGTCGGCCTGCTGCTTGCCGCACTCTACGACCCGCTGTGGACCAGCGCGGTGCGCGACTGGCGCGACGTGGCGCTGGTTGCCGTCGGCATCGCCGCGCTGATGTGGGCGAAGCTGCCGCCGTGGGTGGTCGTGGTCGCGCTGGGCACGGCGGGTTACTTCGTCGCGGCGTGATCCCGTTCAGCTGCGTTGACTGATCGCCACGCTGCCGAGGATCAGCAGCGCCGCGACTGCCATCGCCGGGGTCAGCGCCTCGCCGAGCAGCAGCCAGCCCCAGGCCACGCCGAACACCGGCACCAGGTAGGTCACGGTCGAAGTGCGGCCCGCGCCGACGCGCGCGACCAGCCGGTAGAACAGCACGTAGGCGAAGCCGGTGCACAGCACGCCGAGCGCGACGACCGCGAGCCACGACCGTGCCGCGACCGCGTGCTGCGGCCAGTCGGCCAGCGCGGGCGGCAGCACCAGCAGCGCAGAGGCGAACAGGCTGGCCGAGGCCAGCGCCGCCGGCGGCAGTCCGGACAGGTGCCGGCGCACCAGGTGCAGGCCGATGCCGTACATCAGCGACGCGGCCACGCCCGCGGCCACCGCCGTGCCGACGTGCGCGCCGCCGCCGGTGCGGCCGCCGGCCAGCACGACCACGCCGATCAACCCGGTCGCGATCGCGATGCCGCGGCGCAGGCCGATCCTTTCGCCGAAGAACGCGAAGCCGACCAGCGCGGTGAACAGCACGACCATCGCATTGGAGATCGCGCTGACCCCGGCCGGCGCCGAATGCGCGGCCCAGCCGAACAGCAGGAACGGGATCGCCGAATTGACCGCGCCGATCAGCGCCAGCTTCGGCCACAGCTTCGGCGGGAACAGCGCGCGACTGCGCCACAGCGCCGGCAGCAGCACCAGCGCACCGAGCGCGAGCCGGACTTCCACCATCACGGTTGGCGGTACATCCGCCGCGGCCACGCGCATGAACAGGAACGAGGCGCCCCAGATCGCGCCCAACACCAGCAGGTCCGGCGGCGGCAGGGCGATGCTGCGCGGGTTCGTCATCGTCGTCGCATTCATTTCGTTCCCCCCATTCACGCGGCGACGGCCGCCAGGTAGCGCTCGAAGGAAGCGTCGACCGCGGCGCGGCCGCCGCCGATGATGTTGCGGCCCCAGGTGTAGCCGTAGACGTCGTCGAAGTCGTGGCCGTCCAGCGTTTCGCGCATGCGCCGCACGAACGAGGGCTTCATCGGGATCTGGTTCGGATAGCTGTACATGAAGGCCACGTGGCGGCGGTCGAACACCACCTGCAGCGAGTCGCCGGGCAGCAGCGCGCCCTTGCCGTGCGCGCCCTCGCGCCAGTGCAGCGCGGTGCTGCCGGCGAAGTGGCCGGGGCAGTGCAGCAGGGTCAGCGAATCGGAAAGCTGGTTGCGCGCGCCGGACCAGAACTCGATCCGCGGCGACTTGCGTTGTACCCATTGCCGGTCGGCTTCGTGCAGCAGGATCGGCACGTCGCCCAGCGCCTCGCTCCACTCCAGCATCGCGCTGTAGAAGTGCGGGTGCGAGATCGCGATCGCCTGCACGCCGCCGCGCGATTCCAGTTCGGCCACGGCCGCGTCGGTGACCAGGCTCAGGCATTCCCACAGCAGGTTGCCGTCGGCGGTCGGCACGAACACCGCGCGTTGCGGGATCGCGAAGTCCGGCGCGATGCCGATGCCGAGCACGCCATCGTCTTCGGCGATGCGCAGCGTGTGCGTGGCCGCAAGCCGGTCGTGGGTAGTCCAGCGCTGGCCGTTCCAGCCCACGTACTGGCGCTCGTCGGTGCAGACCACGCACGTCGCCGGCGGGGTGGCGGATTCGGCGTACTGGGTGCCGCAGGTTTCGCAGATGTAACGGGGCATGGCGGGCTCTGGCAGTTGACTCGGAGCCCAGTCTGGGCAAAACATGGACTCCTGATGAGTCCAGATTCATCGAATCTCAGGGAGCCAGTTTTCGCGATTCCCTTCGACCTGCCGGGGATCGGCGAAGGCCAGCGCACCGCCGCGCTGCACCGGCAGCTGCGCGACGCGATCATCGATGGCCGCTTGGCCGCGGGCGAGCGGCTGCCGTCCTCGCGCCGCGCCGCGGAGGCGCTTGGCGTCGCGCGCAAGACCGTGGTTGCCGCCTACGACCTGCTGATCGCCGAGGGTTACGTGCTGCCGCGGCCCGGCGCCCGCGCCGCGGTCGCCGACATCGCCGCGCGCCGGGCTTCGAGGACCGGTCCGTTAGAAGCGCGTGCGCGCAGCGAACTGATCGCGCCGGCCTGGCGGACGCCGCCGCCGCGCCACGCGCAGGCCGTGCCGTTGCCCGAGCGCAGCTTCCGCACCGGCGTGCCGGAACACCGATTCTTCCCGCACGACGCGTGGCGCCGGCTGTCGGCGCGCGCATGGCGGCAATGGTCGAAGCGTCCGTTCGGCTACCCGCCGGTCGAAGGCGTGCCGGCCTTGCGCGAGGCCATCGCCCAGCACGTCGCGTTCTCGCGCGCGGTCGCGTGCAACGGCGACGAAGTGGTGGTGACCTCCGGCGCGCAGAACGCGTTCGACCTGCTGGCGCGACTGCTGGTCGAACCGGGGCGCACGCGCGTCGCGGTCGAGTCGCCGGGCTATCCGACCCTGCGCCAGGCCTTCGCCGCCGCCGGCGCGCTGGTCGTGCCGGTGCCGGTCGACGACGAAGGCCTGCGCGTCGACCTGCTGCCGAAGGACGTGCGCGTCGTCTGCGTGACGCCGTCGCACCAGTCGCCGACCGGCGTGGCCTTGTCGATGCGAAGGCGCGCCGCGCTGCTCGCGCACGCGCGCGAACACGATGCCGTGATCGTCGAAGACGATTACGACGGCGAATTCCGCTACAGCGGCCGTCCGCTCGACGCGCTGCAGACGCTGGATCGCGATGCGCGCGTGTTCTACGTCGGCACGTTTTCGAAAAGCCTGTTCCCGGCGATCGACACCGGTTTCGTCGTTGCGCCGGCGTGGGCGCGCGCATCGCTGGCCGCGGTCAAGCGCATGGGCGATTCGCACGCGCCCGGTCCGCTGCAGGAAACGCTGGCGGCGTTCATCCGCGAAGGACACCTGGCGCGGCACGTGCGCCGGATGACGCCGATCTACGCGCAACGGCGCGAGGTCCTGCTCGAAGCGCTGGAGGGCGGGCTGCGGCGCTGGTTCGCGCCGATCCCGTCGATCGCCGGCCTGCACCTGGCCGCGCGCATCGATCCGGCGGCGGATGCGCGCGCGGTGTTCGACGCGCTGCGCCGCCACGCGCCCGGCGCACAGACGGCGGCCGAATATTCGCTGCAGGCGGATGCGCTGCAGGCCGCGGTGTTCGGTTATGCGGTGATCGATGCGGACGACATCCGCGAAGCGCTGGCGCGGCTGGCGCGGGCGCTGTCGCGCTGAAGCACCGCTACGGCACCAGCACCGCCGCGCCGAGCAGGCGGCCGTCGCGCAGGTCGGACAGCGCCTGGTTGGCGCGGGCCAGCGGATAGGGCGTGGTCTGCGCCTGCAGGCCGACGCGCGGCGCCAGCGTCAGGAAATCCAGCGCATCGCGACGGGTCAGGTTCGCCACCGACAGGATCTGCCGCTCCTCCCACAGCCAGCGATAGGGGAACGCAGGGATGTCGCTCATGTGGATGCCGGCGCAGACCACGCGCCCGCCCTTGCGCACGGCGCGCAACGCGGCCGGAACCAGGCTGCCGACCGGGGCGTAGACGATCGCCGCGTCCAGCGGCAGTGGTGGCGGCGCGTCGGAATCGCCGGCGCTGGCGGCGCCGAGCGCACGCGCGAAGTCCTGCGCGGCGGAGTCGCCGGGGCGGGTGAACACATGTACTTCGCGGCCCTGCCAGCGCGCGACCTGCAGGATCAAATGGCCGGCGGCGCCGAAGCCGTAGATGCCCAGGCGCCGGCCTTCGCCCGCCATCACCAGCGAACGCCAGCCGATCAGCCCCGCGCACAGCCAGGGCGCCAGCGCTTCCGCGGCGAAGCCATCGGGCAGGGGATAGGTGTAGCGCGCGTCGGCGACGGCCAGTTCGGCGAATCCGCCGTTGCGCGTGTAGCCGGTGAAGCCGGGCGCATCGCACAGGTTCTCGCGGCTTTCCGCGCAGTATTCGCAATGCCCGCAGGCGTGGCCCAGCCAGCCGACCCCGACCCGCTGGCCGACGTGCAGCGCATCCGCGCCAAGGCCGAGCGCGACGACGTCGCCGACGATTTCGTGGCCCGGGACCAGCGGCAGGCGCGGTTCGTGCAGGTCGCCGTCGACCACGTGCAGGTCGGTGCGGCAGACCCCGCAGGCGGCGACGCGGACCAGTACTTCGCCGGGGCCGGGCACGGGGTCGGGAAGCTCCACCGCTTCCAGTGGCCGGCCCTGTTGCCTCAGCAGCATCGCGCGCATGAACGCAGTATAGGTACGCGCGCCGGTCGCCGGCGGCGGCGTGCGACAATACGCGCGGCGGAGCCGGCCAGACAGTCGCGTCACTCGCAAGGGTGCCGAGGAAAGTCCGGGCTCCACAGGGCACGGTGCCAGGTAACGCCTGGGCGGCGCGAGCCGACGGAAAGTGCAACAGAAAGATACCGCCAGCGGCTCTTCGGAGTGCGGGCAAGGGTGAAATGGTGCGGTAAGAGCGCACCGCGAGTCCGGCAACGGACCGGCACGGCAAACCCCACCGGGAGCAAGGCCAAATAGGGTGACGATGACGCGGCCCGCGGAGTCACCGGGTAGGCTGCTCGAGCGTATCGGCGACGATGCGCCTAGAGGAATGACTGTCCCAGACAGAACCCGGCTTATCGGCCGGCTCCGCCGCTCGACTTTTCCATGCGCCGCATGGAAAAGCCGCCAAGTTCCGCTTCCCAATCCCCGCCGTTTCGCGGCGCCCCTCTGCAAGAGGGGGGCTTTGCTCCGGGTGGATTTCAGTCGTCGTTGCGCAGCAGCGTCTCGCCCCCGAACACGCCGTTCGGGCCGTAGCGGCGTTCGCTGATCCAGCTTTTGCCTGCATAGTCGATCGCGATGATCGTGCTGGCGCGCGTTCCATAGGCCGGCGTGCGGATGAAGGCCGCGGAAAGCATGCGTTCCTTTTCCAGGCCCACGCCGGTGTCGGGCAGTTGTTCGTCCGGCGCGATGGTTTCGTCGGCCAGCGCGTGCCATAGCGGATCGAAATCGTCGCGCCCCGACTCGATCCATTTCTGCATCGCCGCATGCAGCATCCGCGTCTTCGGCCACGCCACGTCGAAGCCGCCGTTCGACATCGCGTGCACGCCGGGCGCGATCGCGCGCCGCTCGACGCGCGGATGGTTGCCCAGGTAGACGCAGGCGTCGGCGTCGGCGAGCAGCAGGTTGAACGGCGCGAAATCCTTCGCGTCCGCGATCAGCGCCTCGGCGTGGCTCAGGGCATCAGCGCCGGTTTCGAGGAAGCCGACCGGCAACCGCCCGCGCGAAGGCCCGCCGGTCGCGGCGAAGGGATCGCGCACGTTGGTGACCACCGCGCAGCGGCCGTGGCCGCCGATCCCGACCCAGGTGCCGCCGGACTGCAGGTCGCGGCCGGCGCGGATACCCGTGCCGGGCCAGTGCGCCAGCGGCGCGGTCGGGCGGGCGTGGAATTCGTCGCGGTTGCCGGCCAGCAGCAGGCGCCAGCGGGGGTGGGTTTTCCAGGCGGCGGCGACCAGGCACATGCGCCCATTCTGGGCCGTCCGGGCCGGACCGGCGCAAACAGGTCTGCGCAATGCGCTCCGTCTCGCCTCGTCGTGAGATTTTTGGCTTCACCCGGCCTGCACGGGGCTGAATTCTCGCCGAATCTCAAAATTTGAGACGAAACATGGACTTGTGGATAAAGTTTGAACAAGTCTGTGAACTTCCGCGCAAGCCATTGATGTGACAGGCGATTTTTTCATTCGTGTCCTGTTGACAAGGTATCAGCTGGTGCTAAGGTGGGAATCCGAGGGGAAACCGGGTTTTTTGTGGTTTCTCGTGGTTGAATAACGCCCTCCAGCGGGCGACAAGGTGCCGACAGTCGTGTTCCAGGGCGAGACCGCCATCACAGTCGACGACAAGGGCCGGTTGGCGGTGCCCACCGCCTACCGCGACCTCGTCGCGCGCGAGTGCGGCAACCGCCTGGTGCTGACCTACAACCCGTTCGAGTCCGGCAGCCTCTACCTGTATCCGGAGAAGGAATGGCAGCGCGTGCGCGATGCGGTCAACGCATTGCCGAGCACGCAGAAGGCGCACCGGGCGCTGCAGCTGAAGTTGATCGGCGCGGCGACGCCGGTCGAACTGGACGGCAACGGCCGCATCAGCATCCCGGCCAGCCACCGCAGCGCGGTCGGCATCGAGAAGAAGGCCGTGCTGCTGGGCATGGGCGACAAGTTCGAGTTGTGGAGCGAGCAGGCGCACCACGCGCAGATCCGTCAGACCCTGTCCGACGACGATCTGAGCGCGCACATGCTCGAGTTGAAGCTGTGACGGCGGGTGACCAGGTGCGCACCGCGCATGCTGGCCACCTTCCGGTGATGTTCGCGCAGGTCATGGAAGGGCTGCAGGTGAAGGCGAATGGAACCTATCTCGACGGCACGTTCGGGCGCGGCGGCCACGCGCGCGGCGTGCTGCAACGTTTGGGCCCCGAGGGTCGGCTGCTGCTGATGGACAAGGATCCCGAAGCGATCGCCCACGCAGAACGCGAGTTCGCCGGCGACGCGCGCGTGGCGATCCGCCGCGGCAGCTTCGCCGCGCTCGCGCAGTGGCAGGCGACCGCGGCCGGGCTCGACGGCGTGCTGCTCGATCTCGGCGTGTCGTCGCCGCAGCTCGACGTGGCCGAGCGCGGCTTCAGTTTCGGCAAGGATGGCCCGCTGGACATGCGCATGGATCCGGACAGCGGCGAAAGCGCGGCCGAATGGCTGGCCCGCGCCGACGAACGCGAGATCGCCGACGTGCTGTGGACCTACGGCGAGGAACGGATGAGCCGGCGCATCGCCCGCGCGATCGTCGCCCGCCGTGCCGACAAGCCGCTGCTGCGCACCGCCGAACTGGCCGAACTGATCGCCTCGGCGATGCCGCGTACGGGCGAGAAGATCCATCCGGCCACGCGCAGCTTCCAGGCGATACGCATCCACGTGAACCGCGAGCTGGCCGACCTCGAGGCCGGCCTCGAGGGCGCGCTGGCGCGGCTCAACCCCGGCGGCCGGCTCGCGGTGATCAGCTTCCATTCGCTGGAAGACCGCATCGTCAAGCGCTTCATCGCCGCGCACGCCAAGGCGCCGCCGTCGAACCGGCGCCTGCCGGTCGCCGTGGCGTTCACCCCGACGCTGAAGGCGATCGGCGACGCGCAGCGCGCCGACGAGGCGGAAACCGCCGCCAACCCGCGCGCGCGCAGCGCGGTGTTGCGGGTGGCGGAGAAACTGGGGGCGGCCGCATGAGCCGCTTCCTGGTCTTCGCCCTGGTCGTGCTGAACGTCGCCACCGCGATCGGCGTGGTCTACGCCCGCCACCGCCACCGCATCCTGTTCGTCGAGCTGTCGAAGCTGGAGCGCGCGCGCGACGAACTGAACATCGAATTCGGCCGCCTGCAGCTGGAGCAGGCGACCGTGGCCGAGAGCACGCGCATCGACCGGATCGCGCGCGAACGGCTGGGCATGAAGTCGCCGGAAGCCGGCGACGTGGTGGTGATCCGGCCATGAGGAAACCGGCCGCCAGGGAGTCCCTGCCCGAACGCCTGCTGCAGTCGCTGCGCGCCAGGTTCGGCGGCGACGGCGAGCGCAGCGCGCCGCCGCGCAACCGCAACCGCGCGCGCTTCAACCTGCGCGGCCGCCTCGCGCTGGTGCTGTGCACGCTGGGCCTGTGCTCGGTCAGCCTGATCGGGCGCGCCGCCTACGTGCAGCTGATCGGCAACGACTTCTACCAGCGCGAGGGCGATGCGCGCTTCGTCCGCGAGATCGAGATCCCGGTCTCGCGCGGCATGATCACCGACCGCAACGGCGAGCCGGTCGCGGTGTCGTCGCCGGTCGAGTCGGTATGGTGCGACCCGAAGGAACTGATGGCGAAGGCGCCCGACCGCCTGCCGGAGCTGGCGCGCGCGCTGGGCGAATCCACGGATGCGCTGACCCGCCGGGTCAGCCAGCGCGCCGACAAGGAGTTCATGTACCTCAAGCGCCGGATCAACCCGGACGAGGCGAAGGCGATCGTCGCCCGCGGCATCCCCGGCGTGTATTCCAAGCGCGAGTTCCGCCGCTTCTACCCGCAGGGCGAGGCGATGGCGCACGTGCTCGGCTTCACCAACATCGACGACCAGGGCCAGGAAGGCGTCGAGCTCGCCTTCGACGAATGGCTGCGCGGCAAGCCCGGCGTCAAGAAGGTGATCCGCGACCGCAACGGCCGCATCGTCGAGAACATCGACCTGATCGAACCGGCGGTGCCGGGCCGCGACCTCACGCTGAGCATCGACCGCCGCATCCAGTACCTGACCTATCGCGAACTGAAGCGGCAGCTGATCGAATCCGGCGCGGCCAGCGGCACCGCGGTGGTGCTGGACGTGGCGACCGGCGAGGTGCTGGCGATGGCCAACCTGCCGTCGTTCAACCCGAACGCGGTGGAGGCCGGCCAGCGCGAGGCGCACCGCAACCGCGCGGTCACCGACCTGTTCGAGCCGGGCTCGACGATGAAGCCGCTGACCGTCGCCGCCGCGCTCGAGGCCGGCAGGATCACGCCGGCCAGCGTGTTCGACACCAACCCCGGCTGGATGCCGAACGGCAAGTACACCACCACCGACACGCACAACTACGGCGTGCTCGACGTCACCGGCATCATCCGCAAGAGCTCCAATGTCGGCGTCTCGAAGATCGCGCAGCGCCTGTCCAACCAGGAGTTCTACGATTTCCTCAGGCGCTTCGGCTACGGCGAAAGCACGCACAGCGGTTTCCCCGGCGAGGCCGGCGGCCTGTTCCCGCCGCCGGCGCGCTGGAGCGGCACCACCAAGCAGACGCTGTCCTACGGCTACGGCATCTCGGTGACGCCGCTGCAGGTGGCGCACGCCTACGCGACGCTGGCCAACGGCGGCCGCGCCAACGTGCCGACCTTCGTCAAGGGCCAGCCCGGCGAATCGAAGCAGGTGCTGGACCCGCGGATCGCGCACGACGTGATGAAGATGATGCAGACGGTGACCGAGCCCGGCGGCACCGCTTACCCGTGGGGCACGATCCTCGGCTACCACGTCGCCGGCAAGACCGGCACCGCGCACAAGGCCAGCAACGGCGGCTACTCGAAGCGCGACTACGTGGCGTTCTTCGCCGGCGTGGTGCCGGTGGACAACCCGCGCTTCGCGATGGCGGTGGTGATCAACCAGCCGACCAAGGGCTCGCACTTCGGCGGCCTCGCCGCCGCGCCGGTGTTCCGCAACGTCATGGAAGGCGCGCTGCGCCTGATGGACGTGCCGCCGGACGACATCGAGACATGGCTGGCGGCGCAGGCCGGGACCGAAGCGAAGGCGCCGGCGGGAGGTGCGCGATGAAGCGCTCCATGCCGCTCTCGGAATTGCTGCCGGACGTGGCGCTGCCGCGCGATGTCGTCGTCGGCGGGCTGGTGATGGACTCGCGCCAGGTCGGGCCGGGCGACGCCTTCGTGGCGATTTCCGGCTTCGGCACGCATGGGCTGGCCTTCGTCGACCAGGCGCGGGAGAAGGGGGCGGCGGCGATCCTGTTCGATGCGTCCGCGCCTTCCGGCGAATATCCCGCGCCCGCCGACGCCATCGGCGTGCCCGGCCTGCGCGCGCGCATGGGGCGGATGGCCGACCGGTTCCACGGCGGGCCGTCGGCGCAGATGACCACGATCGGCGTCACCGGCACCAGCGGCAAGACTTCGACCGTGCAACTGCTGGCGCAGGCGCTGCAACTGCGCGGCGTGCGCAGCGGCACCATCGGCACGCT
Organism: Pseudoxanthomonas sangjuensis; assembly: GCF_010211755.1. Classification (GTDB taxonomy): domain Bacteria; phylum Pseudomonadota; class Gammaproteobacteria; order Xanthomonadales; family Xanthomonadaceae; genus Pseudoxanthomonas_A; species Pseudoxanthomonas_A sangjuensis. Next base: position 18,201 of record NZ_PDWR01000014.1, read on the forward strand.
CGGCGCCGGCCTGTACGGCCAGGCGCGGGCGACCGGTTTCACCACGCCGCTGGTGCTGCAGACCCACGCGCTGCTTGCGCAACTGCGCGACGCCGGCGCGCAGGCGGTGGCGATGGAAGTCAGTTCGCACGCGCTCGACCAGGGCCGCGTCGACGCGGTGCATTTCGCGATCGGGGTGTTCACCAACCTCACCCGCGACCACCTCGATTACCACGGCGACATGGAAACCTACGGCGCGGCGAAGGCCCGGCTGTTCGCCTGGCCGGGCCTGCGCGCGGCGGTGGTCAACCTCGACGACGACTACGGCCGCCGCCTGTTCGCTTCGCTGCCGGCCTCGCTGCAGCGCATCGGCACCAGCGCGCGCGGCGCCGACGCTGCCGGCATCCGCGCGGGCGGCGTGGTGCTGGACGCGGCCGGCATCGCCTTCGACCTGCACGTCGGCGACGAAATGCGCCGCGTGCATTCGCCGCTGCTCGGCCGCTTCAACGTCGACAACCTGCTGGTCGTCGCCGGCGTGCTGCAGGCGCTGGGCGAAGGCGTCGACGCCATCGCCGACGTGCTCGGCAGGCTGCAGCCGATCCCCGGGCGCATGAACCGCCTCGGCGGCCACGACGGCCTGCCGCTGGTGGTGGTCGACTACTCGCACAAGCCCGACCCGCTGCAACAGGCGCTGGAGTCGCTGCGCGGCCACCTGCGCGGCCGCCTGGTCTGCGTGTTCGGCTGCGGCGGCGAGCGCGACACCGGCAAGCGCCCGCAGATGGCGGCGATCGCCGAGCGCCTGGCCGAAGCGGTGGTCGTCACCGACGACAACCCGCGCGGCGAGGACGGCGACGCCATCGTCGCCGACATCCTGCGCGGCTTCGCGCATCCGCAGGCGGTGACGGTGCAGCGCGACCGCGCGCAAGCCATCGCCCGCGCGGTCGGCGAGGCCGGCCCGGACGACATCGTGCTGATCGCCGGCAAGGGCCACGAAACCTACCAGGAAATCCGCGGCGTCAAGCATCCGTTCGACGACACCGTCGAGGCGGCGAAGGCGCTGGAGGCGCGCGCATGAAGCGCCTGCCTCTCTCCCTGATCGCGCACTGGGCCGGCGGCGAACTGCATGGCGACGACGTTTCCATCGACGCGATCGGCAACGACACCCGCGCGCTGGCGCCCGGCAGCCTGTACGTGGCGCTGCGCGGCGAACGCTTCGACGGCCACGACTTCGCCTACGACGCGGCGATGCGCGGTGCGGCCGCGGTGCTGGTCGACCACGTGGTCGGGCGGATCGACGTGCCGCAGATCGTCGTCGCCGACACCGAGCTCGCGCTGGCGAAGATCGCCGCCGGCATCCAGCAGGGGCGCGCCGGCAAGGTCGTCGCGATCACCGGCAGCAACGGCAAGACCAGCGTGAAGACGCTGCTGGTGTCGATCCTGCGGCGCGCCGGCGAGACCTATTCCAATCCCGGCAACCGCAACAACGAGATCGGCCTGCCGCTGGCGGTGATCGACGCGCCGGATGCCGCCGACTTCGCGGTCTACGAAATGGGCGCCGGCAAGCCCGGCGACATCGCCTACCTGACCGCCGTGGTGCGCCCCGACGTGGCGCTGGTGAACAACGTCGCGCCGGCGCACCTGGAGCGCATGGGCAGCCTGCTGGGCGTGGCCGAAACCAAGGGCGCGATCTACGGCGCGCTGGCCGGCGACGGCGTCGCCGTCGTCAATGCCGACGACGCCTTCGCCGAATACTTCGCCGGCCTCGCCGCGGGCCGGCGCATCCTCCGCTTCGGCCTCGAAAGCAGCGCCGACGTCACCGCGCGCGACATCCGGCCGGGCGATGCCGGTTCGAGCTTCCGCCTGGTTTCGCCGCAAGGCGAAGCCGCCATCGCGCTGCGGTTGCCCGGCCGCCACAACGTGCTCAACGCGCTGGCCGCCGCTGCGCTGGCGCTCGGTTGCGGCGTGCCGCTCGCCGCCATCGCCGATGGCCTGGCGGCGGCGGAACCGGTCAAGGGCCGCCTGGTCGCGCACGTGCTGGGGAACGGAGCGGCGCTGATCGACGACAGCTACAACGCCAATCCCGGTTCGCTCGCCGCGGCGATCGACACCCTCGCCGCGGCGGGCGGCGAAAGCTGGCTGGTGCTCGGCGACATGCGCGAACTCGGCCCGGAGGGCGAGGCGTTGCATGCCGACGCCGGGCTGCGCGCGAAGAACGCCGGCATCCGCCGCCTGTACGCGCTGGGCCCGCTCAGCGCCGCCGCCGCGCGCGCCTTCGGCGAGGGCGCGCGGGTGTTCGACAGCCACGGCGCGCTCGCCGCCGCGCTGCGCGCCGACATGGGCGCGACGGCGCCCGGTCTGCGCGTGCTGGTCAAGGGCTCGCGCGGCAGCGCCATGGACCGCGTCGTCGCCGCATTGCTGCCCGTCTCCGACAACGACAAGAACAAAGGGGAGAAACCGCATGCTGCTTGAACTCGCCCGCTGGCTGCAGCAGCTCGAGGACCTGTTCCGGCTGTTCGGCTACCTGACCCTGCGCGGCATCCTCGCCGCGTTGACCGCGCTGTTCCTGTCGCTGTGGCTGGGCCCGGCCGCGATCCGCCGGCTCGCCCAGCTCAAGGGCGGCCAGCCGATCCGCAAGGAAGGCCCGCAAAGCCACTTCTCCAAGGCCGGCACGCCGACCATGGGCGGCGGCCTGATCCTGGTCACGGTGGCGCTGTCGGTGCTGCTGTGGGGCGACCTGCGCAACCGTTACGTGTGGCTGGTGCTGGCGGTGATGGCCGCGTTCGGCGCGATCGGCTGGTACGACGACTGGATCAAGATCGTCCGGCGCGATCCGAACGGGCTGAAGTCGCGCTGGAAGTACCTGCTGCAGTCGATCTTCGGCCTCGCCGCCGGGCTGTTCCTGTACTACAGCGCCGACGTGCCGGCGGCAACGACTTTCTACATCCCGCTGTTCAAGGCGGTCGCGTTGCCGATGGTCAGCATCAGCTTCGTCGCCATCGCCTATTTCTGGATCGTCGGCTTCTCCAATGCGGTCAACCTGACCGACGGCCTCGACGGGCTGGCGATCATGCCGACCGTGCTGGTCGCCTGCGCGCTGGCGGTGTTCGCCTACGCCAGCGGCCCCGTGAAGTTCTCCGAGTACCTGCAGATCCCCTACATCCCGGGCGCCGGCGAACTGATCGTGATCTGCGCCGCCATCGCCGGCGCGGGCCTGGGCTTCCTGTGGTTCAACACCTACCCGGCGATGGTGTTCATGGGCGACATCGGCGCGCTGGCGCTGGGCGCGGTGCTGGGCACGGTCGCGGTGATCGTGCGCCAGGAGCTGATCCTGGTGGTGATGGGCGGCGTGTTCGTGGTCGAGACGCTGTCGGTGATGATCCAGGTCGCGTCGTTCAAGCTCACCGGCAAGCGCGTGTTCCGGATGGCGCCGATCCACCACCACTTCGAGCTGAAGGGCTGGCCGGAGCCGCGCGTGATCGTGCGCTTCTGGATCATCTCGGTGATCCTGGTCCTGGTCGGCCTGGCCACGCTGAAGGTGCGCTGATGAACGACACCCCGCGCCAGGCCACCCGGCTCGAAGCCATCGAAGGCCGCTACGACGCGTGGCTGCTGGGCGCCGTCGTGGCGCTGGCCGCGCTCGGCGTGGTGATGGTGGCGTCGAGCTCGATCGCGCTGTCGGGCAACCCGTTCTACTACCTCGAGCGGCACCTGGTGTTCCTCGCGCTGGGCGCCGGCCTGGGGTTGTGGGCGATGCGCACCGAGCTCAAGAGCGTGGAGAAGCACAACCACCTGCTGCTGCTGGCCTGCTTCGGCCTGCTGCTGCTGGTCTGGATGCCGGGGCTGGGCGTCAGCGTCAACGGCGCGCGGCGCTGGATCAACCTCGGCCTGGCGCGCTTCCAGGTGGTCGAGGCGGTGAAGGTGCTGTACATCGTCTGGCTGTCGAGCTACCTGATCCGCTTCAGCGACGAAGTCAGCGCCAGCTGGTCGGCGATGCTGAAGCCGCTCGGGGTGGCCGCGCTGCTGATCGCGATGCTGCTGGCGCAGCCGGACTTCGGCTCGTCGACGCTGCTGCTGGGCATCACCGCCGGCATGCTGGTGCTGGGCGGCGCGAACCTGACCCGCATGCAGATGCCGATCGTGCTGGCGCTGCCGGTGCTGGTCGCGCTGGTGGTGTTCGAGCCGTACCGCATGCGCCGCGTCACCTCGTTCCTCGACCCGTGGGCCGACCAGCTCGGTTCCGGCTACCAGCTCAGCAACGCGCTGATGGCGCTGGGCCGCGGCGAATGGGCCGGCGTCGGCCTCGGCAGTTCGGTGCAGAAGCTCAACTACCTGCCCGAGGCGCACACCGACTTCATCTTCTCGGTGATCGGCGAGGAGCTCGGCTTCGTCGGCGTGTGCGCGGTGATCGGCCTGTACGCGCTGCTGGTCGGCCGCGCGTTCTGGATCGGCTACCAGTGCGTGGAGATGCGCCGCCACTTCGCCGGCTACGTCGCCTTCGGCATCGGGCTGTGGATCGGCATGCAGGCGTTCGTCTCGATCGGCGTCAACCTCGGCCTGCTGCCGACCAAGGGCCTGACCCTGCCGCTGGTTTCGTCCGGCGGCTCCAGCGTGATGATGACCTGCGTGGCGATGGGCCTGCTGCTGCGCGTGTCGTACGAGCTCAACCGCGCCGGCAAGCAGGTCGCGCTGCTGCGCGGCGAGATGGCGCAGGGCCGCGATTCCGCGGCGGCGCCGTCGTCGCCCGCGCCGGCCGCCCAGCCGGCCGTGCGCGGCACCAGCCGGCTGAAGCCGCGGGTCGAGCCGACCTTCGAGAGGATCGCCTGAGCATGGTCGCGAACCCCTCGCTCAACTCGGTGATGATCCTGGCCGGCGGCACCGGCGGGCACATCTTCCCGGCGCTGGCGGTGGCGAAGGTGCTGCGCCGGCGCGGCGTGCCGGTGACCTGGCTCGGCGCCGACGGGTCGATGGAAACCCGGCTGGTGCCGCAGCACGGCATCGACATCGACACCGTCGCGATCAGCGGCCTGCGCGGCAGGGGCAAGCTGGCCCTGCTCGGCGCGCCGCTGCGCGTGCTCAACGCGGTGGTGGCCGCGGGCAAGGTGCTGAAGCGCCGCGCGCCGCGCGTGGTGGTCAGCTTCGGCGGTTTCGCCGCCGGCCCCGGCGGCATGGCCGCGCGGCTGCAGGGCCGCGCGCTGCTGGTGCACGAATCCAACCGCGCGCCCGGCTTCACCAACCGCGTGCTGGCGAAGTTCGCGCGGCGGGTGCTGGTCGGCTTCCCCGGCAGCGGCCTGCCGCGCGAGGAAGCGGTCGGCAATCCGGTGCGCGAGGAGATCGCCGCGCTGCCGCCGCCGGCACAGCGCTTCGCGTCGCGCGCGATGGAGGCGGGCGATGCGCCGGTCCGCCTGCTCGTGCTCGGCGGCAGCCAGGGCGCGCGCGCGTTGAACGACGCCCTGCCGCGCGTGCTGGCCCAGCTGGGCGATTCCGATATCGAAGTGCGCCACCAGTGCGGCGAGAAGCTGCGCGCCGAGGCCGACGCGGCCTATGCGCGGGCCGGGGTGAAGGCCAGCGTCGAAAGCTTCATTGCCGACATGGCCGGCGCGTACGCATGGGCCGACCTCGTCGTCTGCCGTTCCGGCGCCTCGACCCTGGCGGAACTGTGCGCGGCCGGCGTCGGCAGCGTGCTGGTGCCGTTCGCCGCGGCGGTCGACGACCACCAGACCCGGAACGCGCAATACCTCGCCGAACACGGCGCGGCGCTGCTGCTGAAGCAGGACGGGCAGCTCGCCGCGAACCTGCAGCCGGTGCTGCGCGAACTGGTTTCCAACCCGGGCAAGCGCCTGGCGATGGCCGAAGCCGCGCGCGCGCTGGCCAAACCCGATGCGGCCGAGCGCATCGCCGACATCATCCTCCAGGAGTCCGCACCATGATGGCCCCCGCGCGCGAGCGCCGCCTGCAGAACACCGGCAACCTCGCCGAGGTCTTCCGGCGCGTGCATTTCGTCGGCATCGGCGGTTCCGGCATGAGCGGCATCGCCGAGGTGCTGTGCACGCTGGGCTACGAGGTCTCCGGTTCGGACAACGCCGACAACGCGACCACGCGCCGCCTCGCGTCGATCGGCGCGCGGGTGATGCGCGGGCACAACGCGGCGAACGTGCTCGGCACCGACTGCGTGGTCGTGTCCAGCGCGATCAAGCCCGACAACCCGGAACTGATGGAGGCGCGCAGCCAGCGCATCCCGATCGTGCCGCGCGCGGCGATGCTGGCCGAACTGATGCGCTTCCGCCGCGGCATCGCGGTCGCCGGCACCCACGGCAAGACCACCACCACCAGCCTGATCGCGTCGGTGCTCAGCGAAGGCGGCCTCGACCCGACCTACGTGATCGGCGGGCAACTGCTCGCCGCCGGCGCCAACGCCAAGCTCGGCGGCGGCCAGTGGCTGGTCGCCGAGGCCGACGAAAGCGACGGCAGCTTCCTGCGCCTGAGCCCGCTGATGGCGGTGATCACCAACATCGACGCCGACCACCTGGAGAACTACGGCAACGATTTCGCCCGGGTCAAGGCCGCGTTCGCCGAATTCCTGCAGCGCCTGCCGTTCTACGGACTGGCGGTGCTGTGCATCGACGACCCGGAAGTCGCCGCGCTGGCCGCGGAGACGCCGCGCCACGTGATGAGCTACGGCTTCGCCGGGAACGCCGACGTCCGCGCCGAGGACGTCGTGCAGGACGGCGCGCGGATGCGCTTCACCCTGCGCCTGCCCGAGGACGTCGGCGTGCCGGTGTCGCTGGCGTTGCCGGGCCGCCACAACGTGCAGAACGCGCTGGCCGCCGCCGCGATCGGCTGGCAGCTGGGGGTGTCGCCGCAGCACATCGCGGCCGCGCTGGAGAAGTTCGCCGGCGTCGGCCGCCGCTTCAACGACCTCGGCGAAGTGACCACACCGGGCGGTGCGAAGGTGCGCATCGTCGACGACTACGGCCACCACCCGAAGGAACTGGCGGCGGTGTTCGCCGCCGCGCGCGGCGGCTGGCCGGACAGGCGCCTCGTGGTCGCGTTCCAGCCGCATCGCTACAGCCGCACCCGCGACCAGTTCGACGCGTTCGCCGCGGTGCTGTCCGACGTCGACGCCCTGGTGCTCAGCGAAGTCTATCCCGCGGGCGAGGCGCCGATCGCCGGTGCCGACGCGAAGTCGCTGGCGCGTGCGATCCGCGCGCGCGGGCGCAACGAACCGGTCGTGGTCGGCAAGGTCGCCGACCTCGCCAGCGTGCTGCCCGACGTGCTGAAGGACGGCGACCTGCTGCTGATGATGGGGGCGGGCGACATCGGCCACGTCGCACAGCAGATCGCGGCGCACGGATTCGAAACGGCGGGGCACCAATGAGCGAGGCATCCGTGACGAACGCCGGTTTCCCGCCACTGCGCGTTACCGACCCGAAGGCCTTCGGGCGCGTCGCCGTGCTGCTCGGCGGCGACTCCAGCGAGCGCGAGGTATCGCTGAATTCCGGGGGCAACGTGCTCGAGGCGCTGCGCGCGCGCGGCGTCGATGCGCACGCGGTCGACGGCATTCCCGCCTTGCTGGAGGAAATCCGCGCCGGCAGGATCGACCGCGTCTTCAACATCCTGCATGGCGGCGACGGCGAGAACGGCGTCGTGCAGGGCCTGCTCGACGCGCTGAAGGTCCCGTACACCGGCTCCGGCGTGCTCGGCAGCGCGCTGACCCTCGACAAGATCCGCACCAAGCAGGTGTGGCTGTCGCTGGGCTTGCCGACGCCGAAGTACAAGCGCCTGGCGAAGGGCGACGACGTCGATGCGGCGGCGAAGGAAATCGGCCTGCCGCTGATCGTCAAGCCGTCGATGGAAGGCTCCAGCGTCGGCGTGTCGCGGGTGTTCGACGCCGCCGGCCTCGGCGACGCGGTCGCGCTGGCCGCGCGCTACCCCGGCGAGCTGCTGATGGAGCAGATGGTGGTCGGCGACGAGCTGACCGTCGGCATCCTCGGCGACGTCGCGCTGCCGTCGATCCGGATCGTGCCCAAGGGCCAGTGGTACGACTACCACGCCAAGTACGTCGCCGAGGACACGCAGTACCTGTGCCCCGGCCTCGATGGCGGCGACGAAGCCGAAATCCGCCGCCTCTCGCTGGCCGCGTTCCAGGCCGCCGGCTGCAGCGGCTGGGGCCGCGTCGACGTGATGCGCGACCGCGCGACCGGCGGCTTCTACCTGCTCGAGGTCAACACCGCGCCGGGCATGACCAGCCATTCGCTGGTGCCGAAGGCGGCGGGGCAGGTCGGCGTCGGTTTCGAGGAGCTGTGCTGGCGGATCCTCGAGCAGACGATGCCGGAGGCGGGCGCGAGATGAACACCGCGCTGCGCCTCTTCGCCTGGCTGCTCGCGATCGCGCTGGTCGCGCTGCCGGTCGTGGCCGTGGTCAACGGCTGGGTCGGCGCCGAGCGCTGGCCGCTGACCCGGCTGCGCGTGCACGGCGAACTCGAGCGCGTCGATGCCGCGCAGCTGCGCGCGGCGGTGCTGCCGCATGCGCGGCGCGGCTTCTTCGCCGTGCGCCTGCAGGACGCGCAGGACGCGGTGCAGAAGCTGCCGTGGGTCGAGCGCGCGGAGGTGCGCAAGCGCTGGCCGGACGTGCTCGAGGTCAGCATCGTCGAGCACCGTCCGTTCGCGCGCTGGGGCAAGGACAAGCTGCTGTCGGAAAGCGGGAGCCTGTTCCCGCTGCCCGCGGGCCTGCCGGTCGCCGGGCTGCCGCAACTCGGCGGGCCGGATTCGCGCGCGCGGGAAGTGGTCGCGCTGTACAACGAATCGAAGCGGCTGTTCGCGCCGCTCGGCCTGGAGGTGCGCGCGCTGGCGATGGACGCGCGCGGCAGCTGGTCGCTCGAACTCGACAACGGCGCCGAGGTCGTGATCGGCCGCGCCGACGCGCGGCCGCGCCTGGCGCGCTTCGCGCGGATGCTGCCGCAGCTGCTGTCGCGGCATCCGCAGCCGCTGAAGCGCGCCGACCTCCGCTACACGAATGGATTCGCGCTCAGTTGGGGCGCGGCCGCACCGCAATCGAACGCGTCGCAACCGGCGCAGGCAAGCATGGCATGAACAGAAAAGGCGACAAATCGCTGATCGTCGGGCTCGACATCGGCACTTCCAAGGTCACCGCGCTGGTCGGCGAGTACTCGCCGGGCAACCCGATCGAGGTGATCGGCATCGGCACGCACGAATCGCGCGGACTCAAGCGCGGCGTGGTGGTCGACATCGAATCGACCGTGCAGTCGATCCAGCGCGCGGTCGAGGAGGCCGAGCTGATGGCCGGCTGCGAGATCCGCAGCGTCTACGCGTCGATCTCCGGCAACCACGTGCAGTGCAAGAATTCGCCCGGCATCGTCCCGATCCGCGACGGCGAGGTGACCTGGAACGACCTCGACCGCGTGCTCGAGGCGGCGAAGGCGGTGGCCATCCCGGCCGACCAGCGCATCCTGCACGCGATCCCGCGCGAGTACGTGCTCGACGATTCGCAGGAGGGCATCCGCAACCCGGTCGGCATGACCGGCGTGCGCCTGGAGGTGCACGCGCACCTGGTGGTCTGCGCGCAGTCGGCCGCGGCCAACATCAGCAAGTGCGTGCAGAAGTGCGGCCTGCAGATCGACGACCTGATCCTGTCGTCGCTGGCCTCCAGCGTCGCGGTGCTGACCAGCGACGAGCGCGAGCTCGGCGTGGTGCTGGTCGACCTCGGCGCCGGCACCACCGACATCGCGGTGTTCGTGCAGGGCGCGATCTGCCACACCGCGTCGCTGCCGATCGCCGGCGACCACGTCACCAACGACATCGCGCACATGCTGCGCACGCCCACGCCCGAGGCCGAACAGATCAAGGTCCGCTACGCCTGCGCGCTGGCGCAACTGGCCACGGCCGAGGAAAGCATCCAGGTGCCCAGCGTCGGCGACCGCCCGCCGCGGCGGCTGCCGCGGCATTCGCTGGCGCAGGCGGTACAGGGCCGCTACGAGGAGATCTTCGAGATGGTGCAGGCCGAACTGCGCCGCTCCGGCTTCGAGGAGCTGGTCCGCGCCGGCATGGTGCTGACCGGCGGCGCCTCGAAGATGGAGGGCGTGGTCGAACTGGCCGAAGAGATGCTGCAGATGCCGGTGCGCGTGGGCATCCCGCAGCACGTCACCGGCCTCGGCGAAGTGGTCGGCAACCCGGTGCATGCCACCGGCGTGGGCCTGCTGCTGATGGGCAGCCAGATCGAGCACCCGCGGCGGCCGTCGCTGCCGACCGGCAGGGCCGGCAGCTTGTTCAAGAAATTGAAGAACTGGTACCGCGGCGAGTTCTAGGCCGCGCGGTTCGGTTTTCCCGTCCGCGAAGGCGCGGACGGGCGCAGGCAGGAAGAGGCAGTGCATTTGCAACACCCCGAGCAACACAACCTATAACTAAATGAGGACTACGGACATGGCGCATTTCGAACTGGTTGAAAAAATGGCTCCGAACGCGGTGATCAAGGTCATCGGCGTCGGCGGCGGCGGCGGCAACGCGGTCGCGCACATGGTCAGCAGCAGCGTGGAGGGCGTGGAGTTCATCACCGCCAATACCGACGCGCAGGCGATCAAGAACTGCGGCGCCAAGCTGCAGCTGCAGCTCGGCGGCAACGTCACCAAGGGCCTGGGCGCGGGCGCGAACCCGGAAGTCGGCCGCCAGGCCGCGCTCGAGGACCGCGAGCGGATCATCGAGGCGCTGGACGGCGCCGACATGGTGTTCATCACCGCCGGCATGGGCGGCGGCACCGGCACCGGTGCGGCGCCGGTCGTGGCGCAGCTGGCCAAGGAGATGGGCGTGCTGACCGTCGCGGTCGTGACCAAGCCGTTCCCGTTCGAGGGCCGCCGGCGCATGCAGGTGGCGCTGAAGGGCATCGAGGAACTGAGCCACCACTGCGACTCGCTGATCACCATCCCGAACGAGAAGCTGATCACCGTGCTCGGCCGCAACGCGACGATGATCCAGGCCTTCCGCGCCGCCAACGACGTGCTGCTCGGCGCGGTGCAGGGCATCGCCGACCTGATCGTGCGCCCGGGCCTGATCAACGTCGACTTCGCCGACGTGCGCACCGTGATGAGCGAAATGGGCCTGGCGATGATGGGCACCGGCCACGCCCGCGGCGACGACCGTGCGCAGGCCGCGGCCGAGGCGGCGATCCAGAACCCGCTGCTCGACGACGTCAACCTGTCCGGCGCCAACGGCATCCTGGTCAACATCACCGCCGGCCCGGACTTCACCATGGCCGAGTTCGACGAAGTGGGCCGCACCATCGAGGGCTTCGCTTCCGAGGACGCGACCGTGGTCGTCGGCACCGTGCTCGACCCGGACATGCAGGACGAAGTGCGCGTGACCGTGGTCGCCACCGGCCTGAACCGCGCCGCGGCGCGCCAGCCGGTCACCCGCGTGGGCGGCGGCGAGCGCGCCGACTTCGGCGGCAGCTTCCGCGAGCCGATGCGCGCGCCGATCAAGCTGGTCCGCGACGCCACCACCGGCCTGGCGGTGGACGCCTACGCGCCGGCAGCGGCCGACCCGGTGCAGAGCGCGGTCGGCGGCCTCGGCCTGCGTCGCGCCGCCGCGGAACCGGCGACCACGCCGACCGCGGACCTGCCGCCGATGGGCGACTACCTGGACATCCCGGCTTTCCTGCGCCGCCAGGCGGACTGAGGCGGGCGCAAGTGTGGCAACCCTCTTCCCGCCCGCGGGAAGAGGGAGGAAGATCCATGTCCCGACTTGCTGCCGGGCCGATACGGCCCGGCAGGTTTTCGCGACTTCCCGCCATGGCGGCCCCCGACCTGAACGGCCACGCTGGCGGCCTCGTTTCACTGCTGGAACGATGTGATTATTCCGTTAAGATTCATCGTTCTGCGTGCTATTCTCGCGCCCGAATCCGAGCTTCCAGGCCCCTCCCTCCACCGATGTCCCAGCAGCGCACCCTGAAGAACGTGATCCGCGCCACCGGCGTGGGATTGCACAGCGGCGAAAAGGTCTTCATGACCTTGCGCCCGGCGCCTGTGAACACCGGTATCGTTTTCCGCCGCATCGACCTCGATCCGGTGGTCGAGTTGCGCGCCGACGGCACCCTGGTCACCGAAACCACGTTGTGCACCGGCCTCAGCCGCGACGGGGTCAAGGTGCTCACCGTCGAACACCTGATGTCGGCGCTGGCCGGCCTCGGCGTCGACAACGTCTACGTCGAACTGTCGTCGGCCGAGCTGCCGATCATGGACGGTTCCGCCGCGCCGTTCGTGTTCCTGCTGCAGTCCGCCGGCGTCGTCGAACAGGGCGCGCCGAAGCGCTTCATCCGCGTCACCAGGCCGGTCGAGGTGCGCGACGGCGACAAGATCGCGCGCTTCGAGCCGCACGACGGCTTCCGCCTCGGCTTCACCGTGCAGTTCGACCACCCGGCGATCCCGGCGGCGCAGTCGCGCGCCGAAGTCGAGTTCTCGACCGCGGCCTACATCAAGGAAGTCTCGCGCGCGCGCACCTTCGGCTTCATGCGCGACCTCGAATACATGCGCGAGCGCAACCTCGGCCTCGGCGGCTCGATGGACAACGCGATCGTGCTCGACGAGTTCCGCGTGCTCAACGACGACGGCCTGCGCTACGCCGACGAATTCGTGCGCCACAAGATCCTCGACGCGATCGGCGACCTGTACCTGGCTGGGCATCCCATCCTGGGCGCCTACGAGGGCTACAAGTCCGGCCACGCGCTCAACAACAAGCTGGTGCGCGCCCTGCTGGCCGAGACCTCGGCCTGGGAAGAGGTCAGCTTCGACGATGCCTCCGGCGCCACGCCGGTCGCCTACGGCACCCCCGCGCTGGCGGGCTGAGTCCGCCCCATCCGGCGGCCCGGCCCTCGTTCGTGACGGGTTTGGCGCTTGGGGTGCGATCCGCGAACCCTCCCCCGGTCGACCGGTTTGGCACTTGTCCGAACTGTGAATCCGGCAGCCGGCCAGTCAGCTTCCTTAACTTAAAACTAACGAATACCTAACGATTGCCGCCGGTTTCGCCGGTAACATCGCGGCGGTCCCGGCAACCGCTTTTCACCTGCGGCGGCCGGAAGACCGTGGAGTGGTATTCGGTCCCGCGGAGTCGGGATCGTCCAGGGAAGCCAGGGCGGCCTGCAGCGCCTCGCGCGAGGCGGCCGACATGGGCAATACGTTGCGCACCGACGCCGCGCCCGGGGTTGCCGGCACGGTGCCGATCTTGGCGGTCGCTTCGGTGACGGCCAACCCGATGGATTGGGCAAGGTTGACGAGTACGGGGGCGACGAGGCGCAGTTTGGCCCGCCATACCGGGGAATCGACCAGAAAAACGAGTCTGCCGTTCGCGACGTTGGCCAGCCGGCAATGGTTGGCCAATTCGGGCGGCAGGCAGGGGCGAAGTTGCTGTTCCAGCGCGTCCAGCCACAGGGCACGGCGCACCGGATCGGAAGTAGCCCCCGACAGCGCGGCCTGCAGGGCCGGGGTTGGGGTCGACGAACGATGCGGATGGGACTTCGAATCTGACATCGGACCTATGACCTTTCAAACCATCGTAAACAATTCCCGGACCCGCTTGGCGCATTGCAAGGCCGAACTTTCCTACCGGGTCCGCTACGCCCTGCATTACCGTCCGTTCGCCAGCATCGCCGTGCTGCTGGCCGTCGGCGTGGTCGCCGGCGTCGGCACGCGCAGTGCGCTGGGCATGGGCCAGGTCTGGCTGCTGCAGGCCAAGGCCGCCAAGCAGCAGGCCGAGCTGGAACGCGTGCGCGAAGGCGCGCAGCAGGAAATCAACGCGCTGGCCGCGCGCCTGGGCGAGCTGCAGGCGCAGGCCAACCGCCTCAATGCGCTGGGCGAGCGCCTGACCCGCATGGGCCAGCTGGAGGACGGCGAATTCGACTTCGAGGAGCCGGTCGGCATCGGCGGCGGCGACAGCGACGAAGTCCACGACATGTCGCCGACCGAACTGAACCGCCAGCTCGCCCAGCTCGAGCAGGGCTACGCAACGTCGGACAAGCAGCTGTCGGTGCTCGAGGCGCTGCTGTTCAACCGCCAGCTGGACCGCAACGCGGTGCCGTCGGGCGCGCCGGTCAACAGCTACGTCACCTCGGGCTTCGGCGGCCGCGCCGATCCGTTCGGCCGCGGCGGCCAGTTCCACAAGGGCATCGATTTCAAGGCCTCGGTCGGCGACCCGGTGCGCGCGGTGGCCGACGGCGTGGTCAGCTTCGCCGGGGTCAAGGGCGGCTACGGCAACGCGGTCGAAGTCGACCACGGCAACGGTTACGTGACCCGCTACGCGCACAACTCGCGGCTGAGCGTGAAGGTCGGCGACCTGGTCCACGTCGGCGACGAAGTGGCCAAGGCCGGCTCCACCGGCCGCTCCACCGGCGCGCACGTGCACTTCGAGGTCTGGGAGAACGGCCGCGTGGTCAACCCGCGCAAGTTCCTCGGCAACGGCCCGACCCCGGTCGGCGTGGTGAAGCGGGGTTGATGCGCAACGGACGGGTTGATTCCCGGCCCGTCGTCCCAAGCTACAATAAGCAGTTGCCAGACAGGGCGCCTCGCGCCCTGTTCTGTTTTGGGGGCGGGTTCATGGCCCGCCCGCCGCTCCTTTCCAACCGGTTCCCGTAAATGATCAACAGCATGCTCACCCGTGTCTTTGGCAGCCGCAACGAACGTCTGCTGAAACAGCTCCAGCGCATCGTCGCGAAGATCAACGCGCTGGAACCGGAGCTGGAGAAGCTCTCCGACGAGCAGCTCAAGGCCAAGACCCCGGAGTTCCAGCAGCGCATCGCCAACGGCGAATCGCTGGACAAGGTCCTGCCCGAGGCCTTCGCGGTCTGCCGCGAGGCCGGCAAGCGCGTACTGGGCATGCGCCACTACGACGTGCAGCTGATCGGCGGCATGGTCCTGCACCTGGGCAAGATCGCCGAGATGCGCACCGGCGAAGGCAAGACCCTGGTCGCCACGCTGCCGGTGTACCTCAACGCGCTGCAGGGCAAGGGCGTGCACGTGGTCACCGTCAACGACTACCTGGCGCGCCGCGACGCGGCGTGGATGGGCAAGCTGTACAACTGGCTGGGCCTGAGCGTCGGCGTGGTCTACCCGGGCATGCCGCATTCGGACAAGCACGCCGCCTACGCCGCCGACATCACCTACGGCACCAACAACGAGTTCGGCTTCGACTACCTGCGCGACAACATGGCGATGTCGAAGCAGGACCGCTACCAGCGCGGCCTGCACTACGCCATCGTCGACGAAGTCGACAGCATCCTGATCGACGAGGCGCGCACGCCGCTGATCATCTCCGGCCCGGCCGACGAATCGCCGGAGCTGTACCTGCGGGTCAACCGCATCGTGCCGCAGCTGACCCGGCAGAAGGACGAGGAAGCCGAAGGCGACTACTGGGTCGACGAGAAGTCCAAGCAGGTGCACCTGTCCGAGGCCGGCCAGGAGCACGCCGAGGCGCTGCTGCACCAGGCCGGCATCCTCGGCCAGGACGACAACCTGTACGCGCCGCACAACCTCAGCGTGGTCCACCACCTCAACGCCGCGCTGCGCGCGCACGCCATCTACCAGCGCGACGTCGACTACATCGTCCGCGACGGCGAGGTGATCATCGTCGACGAGTTCACCGGCCGCACCCTGGTCGGCCGGCGCTGGTCCGACGGCCTGCACCAGGCGGTCGAGGCCAAGGAAGGCGTGCCGGTGCAGCGCGAGAACCAGACGCTGGCCTCGATCACCTTCCAGAACCTGTTCCGCATGTACGGCAAGCTGTCGGGCATGACCGGCACCGCCGACACCGAGGCCTACGAGTTCCAGAGCATCTACGGCCTGGAAGTGGTGGTGATCCCGCCGAACAAGCCGACCATCCGCAAGGATTCGCCGGACCAGGTGTTCCTGAACCGCAAGGGCAAGTTCAACGCGGTGCTGGCCGACATCCAGGACTGCCACCAGCGCGGCCAGCCGGTGCTGGTCGGCACCACCTCGGTGGAAACCTCCGAGATGCTGTCCGAATTCCTGCGCCAGGCCGGCGTGCCGCACGAGGTGCTCAACGCCAAGCAGCACGAGCGCGAGGCGCAGATCGTCGCCAACGCCGGCCGTCCGGGCGCGGTGACCATCGCCACCAACATGGCCGGCCGCGGCACCGACATCGTGCTCGGCGGTTCGCTGGAAGCCGAGCTGGCGGCGTTGCCGGAAGACGCCACGCCGCTGGACAGGGAAAAGCTCCGCCGCGAATGGCAGAAGCGCCACGACGCGGTCAAGGCCGCCGGCGGCCTGCACATCGTCGGCACCGAGCGCCACGAGAGCCGCCGCATCGACAACCAGCTGCGCGGCCGCTCCGGTCGCCAGGGCGACCCGGGCAGCTCGCGCTTCTACCTGTCGCTGGAAGACAACCTGATGCGCATCTTCGCCTCCGACTGGGTGCAGAAGGCGATGCGCATGATCGGCATGAAGGAAGAGGACGTCATCGAGGACCGCCTGGTCACCCGCCAGATCGAGAAGGCGCAGCGCAAGGTCGAGGCGCACAACTTCGACATCCGCAAGAACCTGCTCGACTACGACGACGTCAACAACGACCAGCGCAAGGTCATCTACGCCCAGCGCGACGAGCTGCTGGAAGCCGAGTCAGTGAAGGACAACATCGACGGCATCCGCGGCGACGTGGTCGCCGACATCGTCGAGGGCCACGTGCCGGCCAATTCGATCGACGAGCAGTGGGACCTGCCCGGCCTGCAGGTGGAACTGGCTTCCGAGCTGGGCCTGGACCTGCCGGTCGCGCAGTGGCCGCAGCAGTTCGAGGAGCTCGACGCCGAGCGCATCGAGCAGCGCGTGCAGGAGGCGGTGGCGGCGCACTTCGACGAGAAGGAGGCCGCGATCGGCGCCGAGACCATGCGCATGCTCGAGAAGCACGTGATGCTGAGCGTGCTCGACAAGAACTGGAAGGAGCACCTGGCGCGGATGGATTACCTGCGCCAGGGCATCCACCTGCGCGGCTATGCGCAGAAGCAGCCGAAGCAGGAGTACAAGAAGGAAGCCTTCGAGCTGTTCTCGGAGATGCTGGACAACGTCAAGCGCGAGGTCGTGACCCTGCTGGCGCGGGTGCGCATCCGCACCGAGGACGAGGTCGCCGCGCTGGAGGCGCAGGAGCGCGCGCAGGCGGCGGCGCAGGCGCAGGCCCTGCAGTTCCAGCACGCCGAGGCCGGCGGCTATGGCGCCGACGAAGAGGCCGAACAGGTGCGGGCGGCGCTGGCGGCGCGGCCGGTGCAGTCGCCGTTCGGCTACAAGGGCGGCCGCAACGATCCGTGCCCCTGCGGCAGCGGCAAGAAGTTCAAGCACTGCCACGGGCAGCTGGGGTAAGAATGGCCTGCCTGCGCGGCATTGCCGTGCGGGCCATTCCATTCGAACGCCCGGCGCGCTGCGCCGGACCGGGCAAGCACAGACCCGATATGACCCGACATCGCCCCCGCCAGCCGGGGGCGATGTCGTTCCAGCCCCTTGGAATCGTGGCGCGCTCCAGCGTGGCGGCGCAGGAACCGGGTGCGCGTCACACTCGCACGATTGCACCCGTAACCGACTTCCCGGCAAGCTAGCCGCATGGACCAACCGATCCGCTCGATCCATGTCGTCGCCGGCGTCATCACCGATGCGCGCGGGCGGGTATTGCTGGCGCGGCGCAGCGGCGGGCGCGACATGGCCGGGTTGTGGGAATTCCCCGGCGGCAAGCGCGAGGCGGGGGAGACGTCCGAGGCGGCGCTGGTGCGCGAACTGCGGGAAGAACTCGGCATCGAGGCCGAGGTCGGCGAAGCGCTGATCGAGGTGCCGCAGCTGTACCCGGACAAGCGCCTGCGCCTGGAAGTGCGGCGCATCACCGGCTGGAAGGGCGCGCCGCGCGGCCACGAGGGCCAGGCGCTGGCCTGGGTCGCGCCGGACCGGCTGACTTCGTACGCAATGCCGCCGGCGGACCGTCCGGTGGTGGGCGTGCTGCTGCACCCGGACCGCTACCTGGTGACGCCGGAACCCGCCGCGGACGACGAGGCCTGGCTGTCCGCGCTGGAGCGGGCGCTTGGCGCCGGTGCCGCGCGCGTGCAGTTGCGCATGCGCCAGGCGGCGCCGGCGCGCATGCGCAGCCTGGCCGAACGCGCGATCGCGCTGTGCCGCCGGGCCGGCGCCGACGTGCTGCTCAATGGCGATGCGCAGCTGGCGCGCGAGTTGGGCATCGGCGTGCACCTGCGCGCGACGCAGCTGCGCGAGGCGATCGGGCGGCCGCTGCCGAAGGAATTGCCGGTCGCCGCGTCCTGCCACGACGCCGGCGAGCTGAAGGCCGCGCAGCGCATCGGCTGCGATTTCGCCGTGCTCGGCCCGGTGCGCGAAACCGCGACGCACCCGGGCGCCGACGCACTGGGCTGGGAATCCTTCGCCGCGCTGCGCGAAGCGGTGTCGTTGCCGATCTACGCCATCGGCGGCCTTTCGCCGGCCGATATCACCGCGGCGCGCGGGCAGGGCGCGCAGGGCATCGCCGCGATCCGGTCGCTGTGGCCGGCGTGATGGCTCTTTCCTTTGTAGGAGCGGCGCAAGCCGCGACCGCGGAACCGTCCAGGTCTGCGGAATTGTTCGCGGGGAGCTGGTACATGGCGGTCGCGGCTTGACCAGACATTCGTCTGTTGAAAACCGCCGCTCCTACAGGGGGATGACGCGACCGGAACCGCCCGGGCCTGCGGAACCGTCCGCGAAGCGCTCGGTGATGGCGATCACGCTCACGTCGCTCCTGCACCGGCGGCGGCCAGCGCGCGGTAGCGCGCGTCCATCTCGTCCGCGGCGGCTTCGAGGTCGGCCAGGCTGCCGTCGTTGACCACCACGTCGTCGGCGATCGCCAGCCGCTGCGCGCGCGTGGCCTGCGCGGCGATCATGCTGTCCGCCAGCGCCGCGTCGATGCCGTCGCGCTGCATCAGCCGTTGCCGTTGCGTCCCGGCCGGCGCGTCGACCACCAGGATGCGGTCCAGCCACGGATAGTTCGTGCGCCCGCCTTCGGCCAGCAGCGGGATCGCGGCGATGGCGTAGGGGCTGGCGGCGGTCGCGCAGAGTTCGTGCAGGCGCATGCGCACGACCGGGTGCAGGATCGATTCGAGCGCGCGCTTGTCGTCCGGGCTGGCGAAGATGCGCCGGCGCAGCGCGGCGCGGTCCAGGCGGCCGTCTGCGCCGAGGATGCCGCTGCCGAAGCGATCGACCACCGCGGCCAGCGCCGGCTGGCCGGGTTCGACGATTTCGCGCGCCACCACGTCGGCATCGGCAATGGCGATGCCGCGCGCGGCGAAGGCCTGCGCCAGCGCGCTCTTGCCCGAGGCGATGCCGCCGGTCAGTCCGATCAGGTAGTCGCTCATGTAGAGATGATGCCCCGTCCCCTGTTTGCAGGGAAAGGCCGGGATGGGGGGGTGTAGGAGCGGCGTAAGCCGCGACCGCCATGCCCGAGCGCTCTGCGGACGGTTCCATCAGCCCGGACGGTTCCCGGTCGCGGCTTACGCCGCTCCTACAAAGGCAAAAGCTCAGCGCAATCCGGCGAAGCGCAGGTAGGCGCCGACGAGCTGGTCGCCCCAGAAGAACACGATCCAGCCGGCGACGGCCAGGTACGGGCCGAACGGGATCGGGGTCGCGCGGTCGCGGCCCTTCGCCGCCAGCCAGATCGAACCGATGATCGCGCCGACCAGCGACGACAGCAGCACGATCGGCAGGATGCCCTTCCAGCCGCACCACGCGCCCAGCGCCGCCAGCAGCTTGAAGTCGCCGAAGCCCATGCCTTCCTTGCCGGTCAGCTGCTTGAACAGCCACCACACCGCCCACAGCGACACGTAGCCCAGCGCCGCGCCGATCAGCGCCTGCTTGGCCGGCATGTACAGGTTGTCCATGCTGCCGACCAGGCCCAGCCACATCAGCGGCAGGGTCAGCTGGTCGGGCAACAGGCGCGTGCGCAGGTCGATGCCCGACAGCGCGATCAGGAAGCAGGTCAGCACCACCGCGCCGAAGCCCTGCCAGCCGAAGCCGAAGCGCCACACGCAGGCCACGGTCAGCAGGCAGGTCAGCAGTTCCACCAGCGGGTATTGCGGCGAGATCGGCGCCTTGCAGTAGCGGCACTTGCCGCGCAGCGCCAGCCAGCTGAACAACGGGATGTTCTCGAACCACGCCAGCCGGTGCTTGCAGTGCGGGCAATGCGAGGGCTCGACCACGATGCCCGGCGGCGGGGGTTCGTAGGTGTCGGGCTGCTCGAGGATCTCGTGCGCGTCGCGCCGCCACTGCCATTCCAGCCGGCGCGGCAGGCGCAGGATCACCACGTTCAGGAAGCTGCCCACCAGCAGGCCGAGCCCGGCCGCGAGCGGATACCCCAGCCCGGGGTTCTGGTCCAGATAAGCCATGCGGGCGGCCTACGCGGGCGTCAGATGGTCGCGGCCAGCTTGAAGATCGGCAGGTACATGGCGATGACCATGCCGCCGACCAGGATGCCCAGCACAACCATGATCATCGGTTCGATCAGGCTGCTCAGCGCGTCGACCGCGTTGTTGACTTCCTGTTCGTAGTACTCGGCGACCTTGATCAGCATGGTGTCGAGCGCGCCGGCTTCCTCGCCGATCGCGGTCATCTGGATCACCATGTGCGGGAACAGCGCGGTCTGCTTCATCGCCATGTTCAGCGGATAGCCCACCGACACGTCATCTTTCATGCGGTGCACGGCCTTCTCGTACACGGTGTTGCCGGTGGCGCCGGCCACGGTATCCAGCGCTTCCACCAGCGGCACGCCGGCCTTGAAGGTGACCGCGGTGGTGCGGGCGAAGCGGGCGATGGAACTGTTGTGCATGAGTTCGCCGATTACCGGAACCTTGAGGATCATGCGGTCCAGGAAATGCTGGAACGCCAGCGAACGCTTCTTGAAGAAGATGAAGGCGAAGATGGCGCCGCCGGTTACGATCAGCGCCAGCCACCAGTAGGACACGGCGACGCGCGAACAGGCCATGACTGCCTTGGTGAAGGCAGGTAGTTCGGCGCCGAAGTCCGCAAAGGTCGCCTCGAACTGCGGGACCACGAAAATCAGCAGGACCGCGCTGACCAGGATCGCCACGGCGACAGTCATCGCCGGGTAGAACAGCGCCTTCTTGATCTTGCCCTTCAGCGTCTCGATGTTTTCCTTGTAGGTGGCGATGGTGTCCAGCACGGTTTCGAGCACACCAGCAGCCTCGCCGGCCTTCACCAGGTTGCGGTACAGCTCGTCGAACTGTACCGGGTGCTTGCTGATCGCCTCGTGCATCGACGAGCCGCCCTCGATGTCGGCGCGCAGGTCGCCGACCAGCTTCTTCATCCGCACGTTCTTCTGTCCGCCGCCGATGATCTCCAGCGCCTGCACGATCGGCACGCCGGACTTCATCATCGTCGCCATCTGCCGGCTGAAGAACGCGATTTCCTTCGGCGTGATCGGCGAGCCGGCCTGGCCGAACAGCGGCTTGGGCTTGGGCTTGACGACGTTCGGGGTGATGCCCTGGCGGCGCAGTTCGGCACGCAGCAGGTTGGCGTTGCGCGCCTCCTGCTCGCCCTTCATCTTGATCCCGCGCTTGTCGGTGCCTTCCCAGACGAAGGGCACCAGCAACTTGGTGTCGCGGGCGACAGGAACGCTTTTCTTGGCGGCGCTGCGGGTTACGGCCATGAGTTTTCCCCGGTTCCGGGCCAGTTCGGCCACGGTCATCGAAATGCATGGTAACGCGTTATTCCGGCAAGGGAACTACCGGATGTGACGGCTGGCAGGGTTTGCCCGGCATCCGTTCGCGGAACCGGGCGCAGGAGCGACCCCCGCCTTCGCGGGGCAGGCCCTGCCCGCGGCAGGGGCCCGTCCGGGCCTGTGGCATTATCCGCGGGGCGCAGGGATATGGCGGTCGCGGCCCACGAATTTGTAGGAGCGGCGTGAGCCGCGACCGGGACCCGTCCGGGCCTGTGGCGCTGTCCGCGGCGCGCTGGGACATGGCGGTCGCGGCCCACGAATTTGCAGGAGCGGCGTAAGCCGCGACCGGGACCCATTCGGGCCTGCGGCATTGTCCGCGGCGCGCTGGGACATGGCGGTCGCGGCCCACGAATTTGCAGGAGCGGCGTAAGCCGCGACCGGGACCCATTCGGGCCTGTGGCGCTGTCCGCGGGGCGCTGGTACATGGCGGTCGCGGCTTACGCCGCTCCTACAGGGTTTTTCTGACCCGCGGTTTGGGGCACTGCCGATGGGCGGGCCGATTCGGTTCGCGGATCATCCGGCCATGAACACGACCCGGCCAGATCCCCACCCCGGCCATGCCGCCTTGCGCAAGGGACGGGTGTCCTTACCCAACCATGTCTATTTCGTGACTTTCATCACCCGGGGCAGGCGGCCATTGTTCCGGGACGGCGATCTGGCGATGGCAGCATGCAGGGCCATGTCGGATCGGCGGATATGGTCGGATGCGCAACTCCTGGCGTGGGTGTTGATGCCGGACCATTGGCATGGCCTGATCCAGGTCGGCGCAGATGGCGATTTGTCCGGGACCATCCGCCGGTTGAAGTGCAATTCTGCCGGACAGGTGCGGGCAGAATTTCCGGGTTTGGGCCCGGTGTGGGCCCGCGCATTCCATGATCGCGCCGTGCGCGCCGAGGACGATCTGCTGGCCGCCGCACGCTATCTGATCATGAATCCGGTACGTGCGGGTTTGGTCGACAAGGTCCGCGATTACCCGTTCTGGAACGCTTGCTGGTTGTGACCCCGTAGGAGCGGCGTGAGCCGCGACCGGGAACCGTCCGGCCGTGCGGAATCGTCCGCGGCGCGCCAAGCGATGGTCGCAGCCCGCGAATTTGTAGGAGCGGCGTAAGCCGCGACCGGAAACCGTCCGGGCCTGCGGCATTGTCCGTGGAGCGCTGGGACATGGTGGTCGTGGCCCACGAATTTGTAGGAGCGGCGTAAGCCGCGACCGGGAACCGTCCGGGCCTGTGGCGCTGTCCGCGGCGCGCTGGGACATGGCGGTCGCGGCTCACGCCGCTCCTACATCAATCCTTGGTGACGCGGTTGATCTCGGCCAGGCTGGTCACGCCCTGCTTGACCTTCCACAGCGCCGACTGGCGCAGGTCGCGCACCCCGGCCTTCTGCGCGGCCGCGGCGATCTGGATGGCGTTGCCGCCTTCCAGCACGATCTCGGCGATCTCGTCGGTCATCGGCATCACCTGGTAGATGCCGGTGCGGCCCTTGTAGCCTTCGGTGCATTCCTCGCAGCCGACCGCGTCGTACAGGGTGAAGCCCTCGCGCAGTTCGGCCTCGGTGAAGCCCTCGGCCAGCAGCGCGTGCTCGGGCAGCTCCACCGGCTTCTTGCACTTGGTGCACAGGCGCCGCGCCAGGCGCTGCGCGATGACCAGGGTCACCGAGCTGGTGATGTTGTACGGGGCGATGCCCATGTTCATCAGGCGGGCGATGGTCTGCGGTGCGTCGTTGGTATGCAGGGTGGACAGCACCATGTGGCCGGTCTGCGCGGCCTTGATCGCGATCTCGGCGGTTTCCAGGTCGCGGATTTCGCCGACCATGATCACGTCCGGGTCCTGGCGCAGGAAGCTGCGCAACGCCGCGGCGAAGGTCATGCCGCGCTTGGTGTTCTGCTGCACCTGGTTGACCCCGGGCAGGCGGATTTCCACCGGGTCCTCGACCGTGGAGATGTTGCGGTACTCGTCGTTGAGGATGCCCAGCGCGGTGTACAGCGACACGGTCTTGCCCGAACCGGTGGGGCCGGTCACCAGCACCATCCCGTAGGGCTTCTCGATGGCGTCCTCGAACAGCTTCTGCTGGTCCGGTTCGTAGCCCAGCTTGTCGATGCCCAGCTTGGCCGCGCTGCCGTCCAGGATGCGCAGCACCACCTTCTCGCCGAACAGGGTCGGCAGGGTGCTGACGCGGAAGTCGATCTGCTTGCTCTTGCTCAGGTTCAGCTTGATGCGGCCGTCCTGCGGCACGCGCTTCTCGGCGATGTCCAGCTGCGCCATCACCTTCAGGCGCGCGGCGATGCGCTGGTTCAGTTTTACCGGCGCCCGGGCGATCTGCTTGAGGATGCCGTCGATGCGTACGCGTACCCGGTAGTCGGTTTCGTACGGCTCGAAGTGGATGTCCGAGGCGCCGCGGCGGATCGCGTCGACCAGCACCTTGTTGACGAACTTCACCACCGGCGTGTCGTCGCCCTTGGCATCAACGCCTGTGTCGCCACCGGTCAAGTCGTCGTCGCCGCCGCTGACGTCCAGGTTGTCCAGCCCTTCGTCGTCGTCGCCGAGCGCGCTGCCCAGCGATTCGGAACTGCTCCACTGGTCCAGCGCGCGCTGCAACTGGTCGTCGGCGACCATGATCGGTTCCACCGCCAGGTTGGTGTGGAACTTGATGTCGTCCAGCGCGCGGGTCTGGGTGGGGTCGGAGATGCCGACGAACAGACGGTTGCCGCGCTTGAACAGCGGCAGTACCCGGTACTTCTGTAGCAGTTCCTCGCTGACCAGCTTCAGGGCGTTCTGGGTGCGGTCGAAGGCGGTCACGTCCAGCAGCGGGATGCCGAACTCGAGGGCATTGGCTGCGGCCATCTGTGCCGGCGCGACCAGCTTCTTCTCGGCCAGCCACTGCGCCAGTGGCACCTTGGCCTCGCTGGCGTTGGCCATCGCGGCGCGGGCGGCGGTTTCGTCCAAGGCACCGTCCATGACCAGGCGGCGGGCGATGCCGGTGATACCGACAAGATTGACAGCGGCGTTCATGGACCCGGATCCCCCCGTAAATCGGCCTACAGGTATTTCTCCCCTGCAGGAAGATACCAGCAAGCGACGTGCCAGGCACGGTCGACCGAACGTGAACGGGGTCGCAGTGCAGGGGTGCCGGCCCCGTTCCGGCCGGCGCCCATCGGCAATTGCAGTATCCTGTCTGCGAACGATGCCGTTGGGGGGAAGGGTTTGGAGATCAGCGTCGTACTGCCCGCCAAAAATGAGGCCGCCGGCTTGCGCCGCACGCTGCCGGCGTTGCGGGCGCAATTGCCGAATGCCCAGATCATCGTCGTCGACGACGGTTCCAGCGACGAAACCGCCTTGGTGGCAGCCGAGCACGGCGCCATCGCGCTGTCGTCGCCGTATTCGATGGGCAACGGCGCGGCGATCAAGCGTGGAGCGCGTGTGGCCACCGGCGAGGTTATTGTGTTCATGGACGCCGACGGCCAGCACGACCCGGCCTGCATTCCGCGCCTGCTGGGAAGACTGAGGCAGGGTTACGACATGGTGGTTGGGGCGCGCGACTGGGCAGGGCAGGCCGGCGCGCACCGCGGCGTGGCCAATGCCTTCTACAACTGGTTGGCCACGCGCATGACCGGGTTCGAGGTGAAGGACCTAACGTCCGGGTTCAGAGTGGTGCGGGCGGACAAGTTCCGCGAGTTCCTTTACATGTTGCCGAACGGGTTCTCGTATCCGACCACCAGTACCATGGCCTTCTTCCGCAGCGCCTATGCGGTGGCCTATGAGCCGATCCCGGTAGCGAGGCGCATCGGCCGCAGCCACATCCGCCCACTGCGCGATGGCGTCCGCTTTCTACTGATCATCTTCAAGATTGCCACGCTGTATTCGCCGCTGAAGCTGTTCGCGCCGACGGCAGTGATGTTCTTCCTGGTCGGCTTGGGCTACTACGTTTATACCTTCCTGGCCCAGCATCGCTTCACCAACATGAGCATGCTGCTGTTCAGCGCGGCGGTGATCATCTTCCTGATCGGGTTGATCTCTGAGCAGATCACCGCGTTGACGTACAAGCGAGATGAGTGAGGAAAGCTGATGAAGAAAGGGAAGTGTTAATTATGATGAGTAGACTGGATGGCTTCAGTACATATATGCATGCCTCTGCCTGATTCTGTCACTCGGGGTGTTTCTGTGATTTGGCGCTTCCTTGGCGCTGCGGCTGAATATCCCTTCGGCACCGAGCATGGCGGGTATTTGAGCAATGCGTGCGAACAGTGCTGCCGGGGTGTTTGCCGGGGCGATTGCGTGTGGTGTTGAGTCATGTCGCTGCTTGTGCTGATAGGAACAAAAGCGCAGTTCATTAAGATGGCCCCGGTTCTGCGCGAGATGGATAAACGTTTAGTGCCGTATCGATTGGTATACACCGGACAGCACAGTGAAACATTCGATCTGCTAGAAGCCGCATTCGGCACCCGTCCTCCGGATGATGTGTTGGTCCCTGATTTCGAAGCGGCAACGCACCGCAGCTTCCTGTCTTGGATTTTCCGCTATTGGCAGGCTGTGCTGGTCCGGATGCGTTCGGATGCATGGAAGGGCGTGAGCCTTGGGCTGGTGCATGGAGACACGGCTTCAACGCTATTTGGAGCGATCGCCATTCGCTTCGCTGGCGGCATGGTCGGGCATATCGAAGCAGGCTTGCGCTCGCCGCGACTGCTTGAGCCGTTCCCAGAAGAAATCATTCGTCGCTTGGTATCGCGCATGTCGCATCTGCATTTTGTTCCAGACGACAACGCAGAAAGGAATCTTGCCGGTGTCGGCGGCCGCGTGATCCATACACAGGGAAATACCCTGAAGGACGCATTGGCGATGTCCCTGCAGCGGCTGTCGGAGAGCGAGCGATCTGGTGGCAATGGCGGTTATGCCGTCGTATCCATGCACCGCAGTGAGAATCTCTCCAGCAAGGCGGTCTTTGACATGCTGATGGGTGCGGTGATCGATGCTGCAGAAGTTGTCCCGATCAAGTTCGTCCTGCATCCGGCTACGCGGGAAAAGATTGGTGCGAGCGAATGGTTGGCCCGCCTCCAGCGGGTTCCTGCGCTGGAACTGCTGGAGCGCATGGACTACCCGGATTTCGTCAGATTGCTAGTGGGCGCCCGCTTCCTGATGACCGATGGGGGCAGCAATCAGGAAGAAGCCGCCATGATGGGGTTGCCCACCCTCCTTTTAAGACGCACGACCGAACGGATGGACGGTGTTGGTGGCGTCGTGGAGGTGTCCGGGCTCGATCCGGTTCGAATTCGCGAATTCGTGAATCGACATGCACAAGGTGGCTGGAGCCTGCGCTTGATCGATGGCGGTTCGCCGACCGGCGTCCTGGTGGATGTCCTGCAGGCATATGCATGACGAAGGGTGCCGACCGCGCTTCTATGGCCCGGCGCATTATCCCCACCCTCGTATTCTTGGTGGGCGTTGGGTTCTGCCTTTCACTGGCTTGGAAGTTGGGTGCGAGGACAGTAGGCGGCGTTCCGAGCGTCCGTGCCATCGAATGGGCGGGATTGAGCATCTGGATGATCGTGCAATTGCTGCTCTCTGCGGCAGCATGGCAAAAATACTGGTTCTCCTTCGTATCGATGCGTTTGCCGTGGGCGGCCGCTTTTCGCCAACTGGGGCTTCTGCTGATAGGGAAATACGTTCCCGGCGGCGTGTTCGGCTTTTTGGCACGGTTATATTCGGGAGACGGTACGACGCGCGCAAGGCAACTTGCGGCCGGCCTGGCG
Source organism: Pseudoxanthomonas sangjuensis (assembly GCF_010211755.1). Taxonomy (GTDB): domain Bacteria; phylum Pseudomonadota; class Gammaproteobacteria; order Xanthomonadales; family Xanthomonadaceae; genus Pseudoxanthomonas_A; species Pseudoxanthomonas_A sangjuensis. The sequence continues at coordinate 45,684 of NZ_PDWR01000014.1, forward strand.
GAGCAAATGATCGGCGCGGGCATGGCGATTTCGTTGGGAGGGTTGTTCTATCTGGCGACCAGGTTGCACCATGTCGCCATATTGCTCGCCATCCCGGTGCTACCCTTGCTTGCAACGGGCGCCATCCTGTTGGCGTCGAAGGCAGGGAACAGGTTCCCGCGTCTGTCAGTGATGCCAGGGTTCCACGTCCGTTCCTTGTTGGTTGCGGCAGCGCTTTGCTTAATTCAGCAATTGCTGTGGTCGTTGCTGGTCGGTTGGTTGTCGTGGCGCTTGTTCGATGCTTCTTGCAGCATCATCCTTGGCGTGGTTGGATCGTTCGGCCTGGCGGTGGGGGCGGGGGTGTTGGTGTTGATTTCGCCCGGAGGCATTGGCGTACGGGAGGGAGCCATGGTCGCGCTTTCCGGCGAGTGGCTGGGTTTGGAGCGTGCGTTGTTGCTGGCGAGTCTTCTAAGACTGGCGAGCGTGGGACTGGACTTGCTGGCTGGCTTGTTTGCGTTATTTTCGAACGGACACAGGCCGAAAGCGCAACTGGATAAATCATGAAATTCATTGGGAAATGGCTTCCCTTGCTTTCGTTCAGAGGGTCTAGTGATTACTGGCGTAGGCGCTATCGCTATGGCGGCGATTCGGGTACCGGTTCCGCCGGAGAATCTGCCGACTACAAGGCGAAGGTGCTCAATCGATTCGTGGTCGAGCATGAGGTATCCAGCCTGATCGAATTCGGCTGTGGCGACGGTCGCCAACTGGCGCTGGCCCGGTACCCATCCTACCTGGGCATCGACATCAGTCCCGATGCCGTTGCGCTGTGCCGCGAGAAATTCGCCACGGATCCCGGCAAGGCATTCATGCTGGCAGACGATTATCGCGGACAGACCGCGGACGCGGCGCTGTCGCTGGACGTGATTTTCCACCTGGTCGAGGATGGCGTGTACCGCGCCTACATGGACCGGCTGTTCGCGGCAGCCGACAAGTACGTCGTGATTTATTCCACGGTCGATGAGGCCGGAGGACGCACTCTGCGCCATGTGCGCCATCGCAAGGTGGCCGATGACGTGGCGTTCTGGTTTCCGGCGTTTGAGCGCATGTCGTCCTTCGAGGCGACGCTGGCGCCGCCGGACCCGTCCTGGAACGAGGGCGCGCGTTTCCTGCTGTACGCGCGCAAGTGAGGTTTGCGGGCCGGCTGGCCGTTCGCAAGACCTTGAATGTCCTGCCGCTCCAATGATTTGAAGGTTGCTACTGCCATCCCGCGGCTCAAGTTGCCGCGGGATCCCCGCCTGCAGTCGAGTTCATGGCGCGCCGCCGCCGCTCTTCCCGTTTGATCCTTGCTCCTTGGCCTTCAGCAGATTGGCCTCGAAGGTCCGCACCTCGGGATAGTCGGGATGCCAGGCGGGCGTGGTGGCCTTGAGCCGGGACAGCATGTCCTCGGCGGATTCGAAATCGCCGAGGTACAGGTCGAGATAGGCAACTCGGAGCCGGAGATCGGTCGTCTGAGTTTCTTCCGGGATGCCGGCGATCAGCGTCCGTTGCAAGCGTGGGTCGCTCTCCATCTGCGCCTGCATCACCTGGAAGAACGTTTGCCCGAGCGGCAGTCGTCGTGACCTGTAGAGCGCCGTTGCATCGTCGACATGGGCGCGGAACGCAGCGTCGAAGCCGGGCTGGCAACGGTGGCTCAGCAGCAAGGACAGGGTCGCCCCATACAGGTAATCGTTGCGGATCGAGAAATCGTCGGGGTGCGTCCGGATGTGGCGCCGCATGTCATCCCAGCGCACCGGGGTTCCCGCCTTGCAGCCAAGGAACATGTCGTACAGCAGGAGCCCGTAGTGATCGGGATTGGCGCCAATCGCCGCTTCTACCCGCTGGTATGCCAGGTCGTCGCGGCCGTTGTTGCTTTCAAGGCGCGCCATTTCCAGCTGTGCGCGGGCGGAGTTGGGATGATGCCGGGCTTCGAACGCGATGAATTTCACGTCCGTGGACCAGGTGTCGCTGCGGATCGAAGTCAGTCCAGCCATCAGCACCACCAGCACCGCGCCGGTCGCGACGGCCGTGCGGGCCGAGATCGCTTTCCCCAGCGTGGCGACGCCGCGGGCCAGCAGCAGCATGGGGCCCAGCAATGCCAGGTAGTTGCGGTGCTCGAACTTGAGTTCGAGCGGCAGGACGGTGGATTCGAGCAGATGGCAGGCAAGGAACCAGTAGATGGCGAACGTGACGAACGGATAGCGCCTGCGCACCAGCGCCGCGGCGGATGCCATGGCCAGCAGTACCAGGGGGGCAATCCACCAGCCGGCAGTGGAGAGCCGGATCACGGGAGTGTCGTCGAGCAGCAGTCCCATGCGCTGGGGCAGGGGGACGAAAATGCTGGTCAGGTAGTCGAGCAGGATCCAGGATTCCGAAATCAGCCGTTCGAGCGGCGCGAAATGGCGGCCCGAATAGCCCGCCGAAATCTTGGGCCACAGCGCCACGGCAGCCGCAAGGCCCGCCAGCACGGGCAGGTACACGGCGGTCCAGGCGAAGACCCGCTTGCCCGGCGTGTCGCGGAAAGTTTCGCGGCTGGCATCGGGCACGGCCAGCCAGATCGCCAGCAGCATGAAAGGAACCAGCGCGCCGGTTTCCTTCGACAGCAGGGCCAGTACGGCCAGCAATCCGACGATCGCGGTCCGCAGCACGCCGCTGGCGGGCGTGCGCAGCGCGCCCGGGCGCAGCAGCGGGGCCACGGCGGCGGTCACCGACAGCAGGATGAAGGTGCCGGACAGCAGGGTCATGCGCTGGACCACGTACAGCACGCTGCTGACCTGCAAGGGATGGAGGGTCCACAGCATTGCCGCCAGCAGGGCCATGTACTTCGTGGTGTTGGCTTGGTCGGGCCGGGGGGAAAGTGCGCCGGCGATCAGGATGCACAGCCGCCACAGCAGGAAGCCGTTGATGCCGTGGACCAGCAGGTTGAACAGCTTGAAGCCGAACGAGTGCCCGTCGCCCATTGCCTGCTGCAACAGCAGTGTCAGGTTGGATATCGGGCGTAGCAGCAAGCCGGACGGGTTGTTCAATATGCCCCGGTAGACATTGCCCAGATCCAGCTGGTCGATGCGCAGGGTTTCCAGGTTGGCCAGGTCGTCCAGCAGGAACGGGCCGCTGAGTCCCGGGACGAAAACCAGCAGGCAGGCCGCCAGCGCCAGCAGTGGCAGAAGGATGCGAGTGGCTTGGCGCCAGTCCATGCGGATAGTCCTGGGAGGTGCCGGGATCATCGTGCGCCCATGGTTGGAATGGGTCCGGGAAAAAAGCAACCCCGGCCGGGGCCGGGGTTGCGGGTACGCATTGAAGCTTTGCCAGCGTAACTTACTGGCAGGTGCCGGGGCGATAGCGCGGCGGAATGGTGGAGTTAGGACCGCAAACCCAAGCCACCGTGCCCTGCGTGGTGTTCGCGGTGCCGGTCAGGACGATCGTGCCGGTCACGCCCGGGATGCTCTTGGAGGTCGCGGTCACCACGCAGCCGGCGTTGGCGACGCTGGCGACATAATGCGAGGTCTGGGTCGGCAGGATGTTGCCGGTCGGACAGGCGCTGTTGGAGGCGACGTATTCCGCGATCGCGGTACGGCCGGACGAGGCGGCGGTGATGACTTCCGACACCTTGGCCTTCTTGGTGTAGTCGCTGTACGCCGGCAGCGCAATGGCGGCCAGGATGGCGATGATGGCCACCACGATCATCAGTTCGATGAGGGTGAAGCCCTGCATGTTCTTCTTCATAAGGTGAACCTCGGTTTGGTTGATGGAAAGGGACACATTCTTTCCCCCGTGTCCCCCATGAAGTGGACCGTGGGTGCCGTGGACAGCCACGCGCAAGGTTCAAGTCGCAGGAAACATGCCAAACACCTTGCGGGATGCAGTTGGCTTTATCCGCTGCGAATTTCCCCGAGCGCAGACTAATCTCATGGTTTGCACGGTTCAATTGACCATTTGCGTCAAAAAGTGACGCGAATGGTCAGTCTGGAATCGTGGCACGGGCCAATTGGAATTTTCCTCACAGAACAAGCAATTGTGGGGGAGTATCGGGCGTTGCAACCCGACGAAAGGCGTGCGCACGATGGGTTCGACGCTGTTGTGGTGATGGCAATCACGTATTTGACGGGTTGTGTCGACCCGGGTGCCCAAAGACGCATCACGGGTCGTCGATGAGGCCGGATCAGAGTATGACCCGGTCTTATTCCATCCCCAGCTTTCTGAGCCGCGCAGCAGCATGCGTAGCCAGGTTGGCAGGGGGTATGTGGGCACGGGGGTCCTGCTCAACCTGCCGGTACAGTTCCGCCGCCTCCTGCGTGCGCCCCAGCTTTGCCAGCAGGTCCCCCATGCGCAGGCGATAGTCGGGCAGCGGCAGCAGCGCCTCGGCCCGGGCTTCGGCGGCCAGCGCGGCTTCCGTTTCGCCATCGTGTTCCAGCACCAAGCTGTAGTTGTGCCAGACCTCGTGGCGGTCGCGGCGCAGGCGCAGGCCGGATTCCAGTTCGCGACGCGCGACCGCGTAGTCCCCGCCTTGCAGGGCAATCAGGCCGCGCAGCTCGTGCGGATCGGCCGCGCCGGGCTGCGACCGTTCCGCTTCATCCAGCGCGCGCAGCGCGTTTGCCCTGTCGCCCAGCAGGACGTAGCCGTTGGCGATGCGCAGCCAGTTGGTTGCAACGGGCGCGATTCGCGCCGCTTGCCAGATCGAGACGGCACCGAGCAAGAGTGAAGCTGCAAATCCCAGCGAAACAGCGGACCAGCGCCGCGCGCGCATCCATTCGTACAGCCATGCCGCCCAGAAAGCCGTTCCCAGGACGAATGGCGCGACGATGTTGGAACGGAAACGGTCCTCGGCGAAGAACACGGCGATGGTGAAGAGCCCCATCGACACCGGGGCAAGCACCAGCCAGCCGCGAGCCTGCTGCCGCACCAGCAGCAACAGACCGGGCACGCCGAGCGCGAACAGCCAGCCGAACGGCTGCGGCAGCGCTTTCAGCAGCGGCGAGAAGCGTTGCTCGTCCCGGTAGGTGCGGTTGTTCGGCACTTCGGTGTACGCGCTGAATTCGCCGAGTTTGCGGAGGCCGTTGCGAACGCTCTGCCATTTGTGCGCGAGGATGTATGACGTTGCTCGGCTGCGCCAATAACGCTCCACCTGTCCCGCGTCCAGTGGATGTCCGGTGCGACGCTGCGCTTCGGCAGCATAGGCCCGCTGGACCTCGCTGGGATGGCGGTACCGCACGAAGGAGGGGAAGCCCGACCGCGAAAGGGGGTTTTCCGGGTTGTACAACTGGTGCAGGACTACGCCGCCGTTGGTGGGTACGAAGCTCCAGCGGCCGGTGGCGGCGACGTTGCGCGCGGTCAACGCGGCCAGCGGCAGGGACAGGCCGAACAGGAACAGCGCGCAGGCGCACGCCAGCCGCGCGTGCGGCAGGTCGCGCCAGCGCAACGCGGGCAGGATCGCCAGCGCCAGCACCGCCATCAGCAGCAGGTTCGCGCGCAGCGCCACGCCGATGCCGCAGTACAACCCGAATCCCAGCCATGGCAGCAGGCGCGAGGTACGGGAGACGCGCAGGGCGAACCATACCCACCATGCCAGCCACGCGGTAACCAGCGTGGTCTTCAGCAACATCATGGTGAAAGCCATCGCCGGGCCGAGCGCGGCGTAAATCGCGGCAGCGACCAGTCCGATCTTTGGCCGACCGAATTCGCGGGCGATCAGGATCAGGGCGAACGCAGTGCCGACATCAGTCGCCACCTGCAACAGGTAGATCGGGAACACGCCACCGGCCAGCTTGAACGAAAGTCCCAGCAGGTAGCCGTACAGGGGATCCATGAAGCCGAATTCCGGCGTCATGCCTCCGCTGCCAAAGGCGACGTCCAGGCCGAAGCGGCGGTAGTAGTCTTCGTCCGGCCCGATCTGGAAGGTCAGCGGACTCTGCAGCGCGTACAGCAGGTGCACGAAGCGCAGCAGGGCCACCAGGGCCAGCACGGCGAGGGCGGTCCGCCGGTCGCGGTCGTGCGGAACGGGGCTGGATGCGTCGGGATGGATGGACATTGCCGGGAGTCGGGATGCGTCGCGCGGGGACGGCAATATAGCCGTTGCGCGCTCCAGTCCCGCCGTGGCGCGGTGCCAGCTTGGCATGGGTCACGTTTTTTTTTGCGCAACGAGGCTATCGCTACTGCAGTCGTGTCCCGGGCTCAGGCCTCCACCGCGTGCGACTTCACGCCCAGGGTCCGCGTCGCCTTCATGCCGCTTGCCGGGCCAGGGGCTGGATGCGTTCCAGATCGCCGGCCAATGCGTCGCGGGCGCGTTCGGTGTCGTAGCGCGCCTGGCCGCGAAGCCAGTAACCGTCCGACAGGCTGAAGTAACGGCAGAGGCGCAGATCGGTATCGGCGGTGATGGCGCGCTTGCCGGCGACGATGTCGCCGATGCGCTGCGGCGGCACGCCGATGTCCCTGGACAGGCGGTAGCGGGTGATGCCCAGGGGCTCCAGGAATTCGTGCAGCAGGATCTCGCCGGGATGGATGGGGGGAAGTTTGCGTGCCATGGCTTCGTAACCTCGAATCAGTGATAGTCGACGATCTCGACATCTTCGGCGTCGCTTCCGGTCCATCGGAAGCAGAGACGGAACTGGTCGTTGATGCGGATGCTGTGCTGACCGGCCCGCTTGCCCTTCAATGCTTCCAACCGGTTGCCCGGCGGAATGCGCAGATCATCAAGGTGGCCTGCCCAATCCAGTTGCTCCAGTTTGCGTCGGGCCGGCGTCGCGATGTTCGCGAACCGCTTCACCGCGTTGCGCTCGAACAACGCCTGCGTGTCCTTGCAGCGGAAGGAGCGGATCGACATGGCCAGATATTAACGCATTGCGTTAATAACGTCAAGCGTTAATGATGCGGGGCTGCGCCGCACAGGGTGGGCACGACGTGTCCACCCTCACCACTTCGCGTCGAACGCATCCTGTAGGAGCGGCGTAAGCCGCGACCGAACCGCCCGGACCAGCGGCATTGTCCGCGAAGCGCCGGGACCTGGCGGTCGCGGCTTACGCCGCTCCTACGGGGTGGGGCGGGGCAATTCAGCCGCCACGCAGCTTTTCGCGGATGGCGCGCAGTTCCTTGGCCGCGATCCGGTCCTTGTCGCGTCCCAGCGCTTCCTTGGCGGCGATGAGGTCGTCCAGGCCGATGGCGCGCACGCGGCGGCCGAATAGATCGATTTCGACCGCATCGCTGGCCACGCGGGCGTAGTCGCCCACGCCGGTGATGCTGCCGAGCAGGTCGAGCGCGCCCCAGTCGGTGCTCAGGTAGAGGTTGTCCAGCGCCGTGCCGGGCGCAGGTTCGTCGAGGAACGAGCGGCGCGGCATCGAGAGGCGGTGTTGCGGGTGCAAATCGTGGAAGGCATCGCGCAGCTTCTCGATATTGGCGGGGGTCAGCACCGCACAGACATCCCCGTCGCGGGTCAGCAGGCTGGAGCCATGCAGCATGGCGGCATAACCGCCGACCAGGACGAACTCGATGCCGGTTTCATCGAGCCGTTGCAGCAGGCGTTGCAGGTCGCTCATGCAGGTCGCGTCCAGCGCGTTCCAAGGCAAGCGCCAAGTCGAGTGCGTCCTGGTGCTGCAGGGCACGCTGCTCGTAGGTCAGGCGCAGGTTGTCCTCCAGCAGGCCGATGTCGATGCCGGCGCGCAGGGCCTCGCCGATGGCGCCAGTTGGCGTGGCGGGGTCGCGGGTCATGGCCGGATGCTACTCCATCCCCAGGTTCTTCAGCTTGTAGCGCAGTGCGCGGAAGGTGATGCCCAGCTGTTCGGCGGCCTTGGTCTTGTTCCAGCGGGTGGCTTCCAGGGCCTTCTGGATCGCGGCGCGCTCCATCTGCTCGATGTAGCCGGGCAGGGCGCCCGGGGCGCCGGGGGTGATCGGCGGGTCGTCGAGCGCGGGGTTGAAGGTGGCGTCGCCGCGCATGGTGGTGTCGCCGCGGCGCGCGCCGGGTTGCGGCAGGTACAGGTCGGGGGCGTCGATGCGGTCGCCGGCGGCCATCGCCAGCGCGCGCTCCAGGATGTTCTCCAGCTCGCGCACATTGCCCGGGAACGGGGAGGCGGCCAGCGCGTCGAGCGCGGCCGCGGTCGGCTGCGGCGCGGCGCGGCCCTGCTGCGCGGACAGGCGCGCGAGGATCGCCCCGGTCAGGCCCGGCAGGTCGGCGGCGCGTTCGCGCAGCGGCGGCACGCGCAGCTCGATCACGTTGATGCGGTAGTACAGGTCGTGGCGGAAGCGGCCGTCGGCCGCCAGTTCGCCCAGGTCCTTGTGCGTGGCCGAGAGGATGCGCACGTCGACCGCGACTTCGGCGGCGGCGCCGACCGGGCGCACCGACTTTTCCTGGATGGCGCGCAGCAGCTTGACCTGCATCGGCAGCGGCAGCTCGGCGACCTCGTCGAGGAACAGGGTGCCGCCGTTCGCGGCCTGGAACAGGCCGGGCTTGTCGGCGTGGGCGCCGGTGAAGCTGCCCTTCTTGTGGCCGAAGAACTCGCTTTCCATCAGCTCGGCCGGGATCGCGCCGCAGTTGACCGGCACGAACGGGCCGGCCGCGCGCGCGCCCTGCTCGTGGATGGTGCGCGCGACCAGCTCCTTGCCGACGCCGGATTCGCCGAGGATGTACACCGGCGCCTGGCTGCGCGCGACGCGGGCGATGGTGTCGCGCAGCTGCGCCATCGCCGGCGAATCGCCGAGCAGGCGGCTGGCCAGCTCGGGCGGCGGCGGCGGCGCCGGCGCGCGCTCGGCGTTGTTGAGTTCCAGCGCGTGCCTGACCAGGCCGCGCAGCACGCTGATGTCGACCGGCTTGCTGACGAAGTCGAACGCGCCCTTCTTCAGCGCCTCGACCGCCAGCTCCATGTTGCCGAACGCGGTGATCATCGCCACCGGGGTCTGCGGATGGTTGCGCGCGATCTCGCCGACCAGGTCGAGGCCGTCGCCGTCGGGCAGGCGCATGTCGGTGAAGCACAGGTCGTAGCGGTTGCGCGAAAGCAACTCGCGTGCGTCGCCGAGATTGGCGGCGGTATCGACCCGCAGGCCCATGCGGCCGAGGGTCAGGGTCAGCAGTTCGCGGATGTCGCGTTCGTCGTCGACGATCAGTGCGTTGCGCGCTTCACTCATGATTTCCCTGCACTCCCCCCGGACCAAGTGTAGCGGTTGCGCCGGGATAGGGATAGGCAGCCCCGCCTGCAGGAGCGGCGTGAGCCGCGACCGCCATCCACGAGCGCTTCGCGGAAGCTTTCGCGGGACCGGACGATTCCCGATCGCGGCTCACGCCGCTCCTACAGGGGATGATGCGGCCGGGAACCGGCCGGGTCTGCGGAATCGTCCGCGGGGCGTGGCGGTCGCGGCTCACGCTGCGCCTGCGACAGCCGGGTCATTCCGGCAGCAGCGTGTGCGGGCCGGGCACGGTGACCCGGAAGCAGCTGCCGCCGCCGGGCACGGAGATGTATTCCAGCGTGGCCTGGTTGCCGCGGCACAGCTCGCGGGCGATGTACAGGCCAAGGCCGGTGCCGTGCTCGGAGGTGGTAAAGAACGGTCGGAACAGCTGCGCGGCAACCGCGTCGGGGATGCCCGGGCCGCGGTCGATCACGTCGACCAGCGCGCGCTGCTGTTCGCCGGGGAACACGCGCAGCCGCACCCGCGCCGGTTCGCCGGGCAGGCGCCCGTAGTTCAGCGCGTTCTGCACCAGCACGGTCAGCACCTGCTGCAGGTGGCGCGGGTCGATCATCGCCGGCACCGCCTGGGTGCCGGCGATGACCTCCAGGCTGTCGGTCTCGATCGACATCGACTGGCGGAATTCGTCGACGAAGCGGCGCGCGAACCAGTTCAGGTCGACGTTCTCGGGCTTGGCGCGCTCGCGCCGGGCCAGGCCGAGCACGCTCTCGACGATGCCGTTGGTGCGCTGGCACTGCTGGTGGATGATCTGCAGCAGGCGGCGGTCGGCTTCGTTCATCTGCTTCGATTCCTCGAGCAGCTGCACGGCGTAGTTGATCGCGGCCAGCGGGTTGCGGATCTCGTGCGCCAGGCTGGCCGAGAAGCGGCCCAGCGTGGTCAGGGTCAGCGACTCGGCGCGGCGCGAAACCACGCTGGCGTCGTCCAGGAACACCAGCGACAGCTCGCTGCCGGCCAGCAGGCGGGCGAAGCGCGGCTGCACTTCCTGCTGGTCGGGCGCCAGCTGCAGCGGGGTCTCGTCGCCCTGCCAGCCGTTGCGCCACTGCTGCAGGCGCCGCGCCAGTTCCGGCGACAGCTTCGGCAGGTGCGCGCCGCGGCTGTCGGCGGCCTCGCCGCCTTCGCCGAGCAGCAGGCTGGCGGCCTCGTTGGCCAGGCGGATCCGGTAGTCGGCGTCGATCACCAGCACGCCGGTGCGCATGCGGCGGATGATCAGTTCGTTGATCTCGACCAGGCTGGCGACCTCGGCGCCGCGCTGCTCGGCCAGCCGTTCGTTGCGCCGCGCGCGCTCGCCGATGCGGCCGGCCAGGTAGCCCACGGCCAGGAAGCTGACGATGTACATCACGATCTCGGCGAACGGGCGGTCGCCGGTTTGCGGGCCGAACACCTCGAACAGGTATTCGCCCAGGATCGCCGCCGCCGCCAGCATGGTCACCGCATAACCCGTGCGCGGCGGCAGCAGCACGCAGGCGATGGCCACGTTGAACAGCAGCAGCATCGCGATGCCGGAAACCGCCTGCGGCAGGATCCAGATGAACGCCGTCGCCACCGCGATGTCGACGCAGGCGCCGACCAGGGTCAGCCCGTACAGCCACCGCGGCCAGCGGCTGAGCAACAGCATCGCCAGCGCGAACAGCAGGTAAAAGACGGTGAGGGCGGTGGCCAGCAGCGGCGCGTGGACCACGCCGAGCACGTCCGACAGCGGGCTGGCCAGCAGCCCGGCGAGGATGCCGGCCTCGAGGGTCCGGTACAGGGCGAAGAAATACAGGTCGAGCCGCGATGAGGACTCGAGTTGCCCGATGATCGCGCGGCCCTGCTTCAAGGGGTGGTTTCCAAGCGGTGGTTTCCCGGGTGGCTGGCACGATTATAGGGGGGCGGAGCGGACGCCCGCCATGCATGCCCGGCGGGCGGGCGGCGGCGCGGAACGGGCGCTCCCGGACCCGGCCTTTTGCGCTGCAGCAACGCTTCGGCGACAATAGCGGGCCCATCCGCCGCCCCGCCCCCGGCCCGGTCCGGTCGCCCGACGACGCGATGCGTTTTCGTTCTCCCCATCACGGTGACGCATGAATTTCCACGAATATCAGGCCAAGCAGCTGCTTGCCGAATACGGTATCCCGGTCCCCCCCGGCAAGGTCGCGGCGACCCCCGACGAAGCCGTCGAAGCCGCCAAGTCGCTCGGCGCCGGCCCCTGGATGGTCAAGGCGCAGATCCACGCCGGCGGCCGCGGCAAGGCCGGCGGCGTCAAGTTCTGCAAGACCGTCGACGACGTCAAGGCCGCCGCGGCCGGCATGCTCGGCAAGCGCATGGCCACCTACCAGACCGCCGGCGTCGAGCTGCCGATCAACCTGGTGCTGGTGACCACCGCCGGCGAAATCGTCAAGGAACTGTACCTGTCGGTCCTGGTCGACCGCGGCACCAAGACCATCACCTACATCGTCTCGGCCGAGGGCGGCGTGGAGATCGAGCAGGTCGCGGCGGAAACGCCGGAGAAGATCCACACCCTCAGCGTCGACTTCGTCGAAGGCGTGCAGGGCTACCAGGGCCGCGAGATCGGCTTCAAGATGGGCCTGACCGCGAAGCAGGCCGGCCAGCTGGCCTCGATCATGGTCAACCTGTACCGCATCTTCAACGAGAAGGACCTGTCGCTGGTGGAGCTTAACCCGCTGGCGATCCTCGACGACGGCAACCTGTACGCGCTGGACGGCAAGTTCAACAGCGACGACAACGCCGGCTTCCGCCACAAGGAACTGGTCGCCATGCGCGACAAGAGCCAGGAAGACCCGACCGAAGTCATCGCCTCGGAACTGGACATCAACTACGTGACCATGGACGGCAACATCGGCTGCATGGTCAACGGCGCCGGCCTGGCGATGGCCACGATGGACGTGATCAAGCTCAACGGCGGCGAGCCGGCGAACTTCCTCGACGTCGGCGGCGGCGCCAACAAGCAGCGCGTCATCGAGGCGTTCAAGCTGATCCTGTCCTCGGACAAGGTCAAGGCGATCTTCGTCAACATCTTCGGCGGCATCGTCCGCTGCGACATGATCGCCGAGGGCATCATCGACGCGGTCAAGGAAGTCGGGGTCAAGGTCCCGGTGGTGGTGCGCCTGGAAGGCACCAACGTGGAAGAGGGCAAGCGGCTGCTGCGCGAAAGCGGCATGGCGATCATCCCCGCCGACGACATCAACGACGGCGCGAAGAAGGCCGTGGCCGCATTGGCCGCCTGATCCCACGAGAACCTAGGAAAGAACCATGTCTGTCTTGATCAACAAGAACACCAAGGTGATCGTGCAGGGCTTCACCGGCCAGCAGGGCACCTTCCACGCCACCCAGATGGTGGAATACGGCACCCAGGTCGTCGGCGGCGTGACCCCGGGCAAGGGCGGCACCCAGCACATCGAACTGCCGGTGTTCAACACCGTGCGCGAGTCGGTCGAGGCCACCGGCGCCGACGCCTCGGTCATCTACGTGCCGCCGCCGTTCGCGGCCGACGCGATCCTGGAAGCGGCCGCGGCCGGCATCAAGGTGATCGTCGCGATCACCGAGGGCATCCCGGTGCTGGACATGCTGCGGGTGAAGAACGTGCTGACCCGCACCTACCCGGACGTGGTGCTGGTGGGCCCGAACTGCCCCGGCATCATCACCCCGGGCGAGTGCAAGATCGGCATCATGCCGGGCCACATCCACAAGCCGGGCAAGGTCGGCATCGTCTCGCGCTCCGGCACGCTGACCTACGAGGCGGTGAAGCAGACCACCGACGTCGGCCTCGGCCAGTCGACCTGCATCGGCATCGGCGGCGACCCGATCAACGGCCTGAACTTCGTCGACTGCCTGAAGCTGTTCAACGAGGACCCGCAGACCGAGGGCATCATCATGGTCGGCGAGATCGGCGGCGACGCCGAGGAAGCCGGCGCCGAATACATCGCCAGGCACGTCAAGAAGCCGGTGGTCGGCTTCATCGCCGGCGCCTCGGCGCCGAAGGGCAAGCGCATGGGCCACGCCGGCGCGATCGCGTCGGGCGGCAAGGGCACGGCCGAGGGCAAGTTCGCGGCGATGGAAGCGGCGGGCGTGACCACGGTGCGCTCGCCGGGCGACCTGGGCGCGGCGATCGCGGCGCGGTTGAAATAAGTCCTTCGCGAAATGCAGTTCAAGGAAGCCGCCCCCCGGGGCGGCTTCCTGCTTTTGGGCGAAGTCGGGAACCGGCCCCTCATCCGCCCCTTCGGGGCACCTTCTCCCGCAAGCGGGAGAAGGGTTGCGGGCAAGCCGCTCCGTTGCCGCGATGCGCCGGATAACCCCTCTCCCGCGTGCGGGAGAGGGAAAGCGCGCGATGCGCGCGAGGGTGAGGGTACGGCTTTCCCCTACAGACAGCGTCAATGCGCCCTGGAACCATTCGCGTCTCCACACCTGGGGAAGGGCCCCTGGACATGCGCGAAGGACAGAAGACCAAGCTCGCCCGCCACCTGCGGCGAGCCATGACCGACGCCGAGCGTTCGCTCTGGCACCACCTGCGCAATCGCGCCTTCATGGCCCACAAGTTCCGCCGGCAGCATCCCGTCGGTCCCTATATCGCCGATTTCGTCTGTCTGGAACGTCGGCTGATCGTCGAACTCGACGGAGGCCAACACGCCGGCGATCCCCGCGACGAAACCCGCGACCGCGTGCTGCAAGCCGCCGGTTACCGTGTCCTGCGATTCTGGGACAATGACGCACTAGCGAGCCAGCAAGTGGTGCTCGCCGTGATCTTCGATGCATTGAACGATCCGTCTTCCGCGAGTGCGGGACAGGACACAATACGGCAGCCGACATGACCCCAACCCTCCGCATCGCCCTGGCCCAGTCCGACTTCCCGGTCGGCGACGTCGCCGGCAACGAGAAGCGCATCGTCGAGATGATCGGCCGGGCGCGCGACGAATCCGGCGCCGACATCGTGCTGTTCCCGGAACTGGCGGTCAGCGGCTACCCGCCGGAAGACCTGCTGATGCGGCCGTCGTTCCTCGCCGACTGCCAGGCCGCGCTGGAGCGCATCGCCGCCGCCGCGCGGGGGATCGTCGCCGTGGTCGGCTGGCCGGAAAGCGCCGGCAGCGTGCTCTACAACTCGGCCAGCGTGCTGCGCGACGGGCGCGTCGCCGCGACCTACCGCAAGCGCGAGTTGCCGAACTACAACGTGTTCGACGAACGCCGCTACTTCCATGTCGATCCGGACGGCGGCCCGTGCGTGTTCGAAGTCGGGGGCGTGCCGGTCGGGCTGGTGATCTGCGAGGACCTGTGGTTCCCCGAGCCGCTGGCCGACACCGCGCGCGCCGGCGCGCAGCTGGTGCTGGTGCCGAACGCGTCGCCGTTCGAGCGCGACAAGCACGCGCAGCGCGATGCGCTGCTGGCACAGCGCGTGGCCGAGACTGCCGTCGACGGCCGGGGCGTCGCGCTGGCCTACCTCAACGTGGTCGGCGGGCAGGACGCGCTGGTGTTCGACGGCGCCTCGGTGGTCGCCGACGGCGACGGCCACGTGCACCAGGCGGCGCGCGCGTTCTCCGACCAGTGGCTGGTGGTCGATTACAACGCGGCCACGCGCAAGTTCGCGCCGGTACGGTGGGATGCCGAGGAGGACGAAGGCCGCGATTCGCTGGCGTGGCGCGCGATCGTGCGCGGCATCCGCGACTATTGCGGCAAGAACGGCTTCGCGAAGGCGTGGCTGGGCCTGTCCGGCGGCATCGATTCGTCGCTGGTGCTGGCGCTCGCCGTCGATGCGCTGGGCGCCGACAACGTCGCCGCGGTGCGCATGCCGTCGCGCTACACCGCCGGCCTGTCGAACGACCTGGCGCAGGAACAGTGCGACGCGCTGGGGGTGGAGCTGATGGCGTTGCCGATCGAAAGGCCGTTCCAGGGGTTCCTGGACACGCTGGCCGACGCCTTCGCCGGCAGGCCGGCCGACACCACCGAGGAAAACCTGCAATCGCGCATCCGCGGCACGCTGATGATGGCGATGAGCAACAAGTTCGGCGGCCTGCTGCTGACCACCGGCAACAAGAGCGAATACGCGGTCGGCTACGCGACGATCTACGGCGACATGTGCGGCGGCTACGCGCCGATCAAGGACCTGTACAAGACCGAGGTCTTCGCGCTGGCGAAGTGGCGCAACGCGATCGCCGGCGAACCGGTGGTCCCGCCCGCGGTGATCGAGCGCCCGCCGACCGCGGAATTGCGCGAGAACCAGAAGGACCAGGACTCGCTGCCGCCGTACGACGTGCTCGACGCGGTCCTGTACCGCTACGTCGACCTGGAGCAGTCGCGCGACGAGATCGTGGCGGCCGGCTTCGACGCCGCCATCGTCGACCGGGTGCTGCGGATGGTGCGGGTCAACGAATGGAAGCGGCACCAGGCCGCGCCGGGGCCGAAGGTGTCGCGGCGCGCGTTCGGCCGCGAGCGGCGCTACCCGATCACCAACAAATATCCCGCGTGATTGCAGGAGCGGCGTAAGCCGCGACCGGGAAGCATCCGGCTCGGCGGAATTTTCCGCGGAGCGTCGATCATGGCGGTGGCGGCTCACGCCGCTCCTACGCAAAAGCGAAGGGGCCTTGCGGCCCCTTTCGTCATTCCCGGTCGTGGCGGTCGTCGTTGTCCACCGCCGACTTCTCGCCGGCGAACGGATTGAGCCGGCGCAGCGACGACGGATAGTCCGGCCAGTCGCCCTGCAGCCACGGGTGCTGCGGGTCGTTCTGCTGCAGCACGCGGCGGGCGTCGTCGGCCAGGGTCTTGTCGCCCAGGTGGGTGTAGGCCTCGCCGAGCACGGCGATGGCGTCGTACTGGTACTCGCTCTGCGGATAGGTTTCCAGCAGGTATTTGGCGCGGTTGGCCGCCGAGACCCACGCGGTGCGGCGCAGGTAGTACAGGGCCGTGTCCAGCTCGTGGCGGGCGAACTGGTTGCGCAGCTTGATCATGCGCTGGCGCGCGTCGGCGGCGTAGCGGCTGGTCGGGTAGTTGTCGGCGACCTTGCTGAAGTCGCTGTAGGCCTGCATCGGCGTGCTCAGGTCGCGGCGGCTGGCGTCCAGGCGCCAGACCTTCTGCAGGAACACCGTGTCGCGGCTGGAATTGCTGAGGCCGCGCAGGTAGTACATGTACGGGATGTTGCGCTGGGTCGGGTAGGTGCGGATGTAGCGGTCGATGGTGGAGACCGCATCCTCCAGCTTGCCGGACTTGTACTGGGCGTAGGCGGTTTCCATTTGCGCCTGCTCGGTGTACGGGCCGTACGGGTACTGCGCGATCAGCTTCTTGAAGGTGGTCTCGGCCTTGGACCAGTTGTTCCGGGCCATCGCCTCGTGGGCTTCCTGGTAGATCTGCGCGGCCGGCGCGCCCTGCAGCGGATCGCCTTTCTTCTTGAACATCTTGCAGCCCGTGCCCAGGGAGGCGACGGCCAGGATCATCAGCACCGGGCCGATGCTGCGGAAGGGGGCGGGAAAGCGCTGGGACATGGGCGGGCGGCGGATTACGGCTGGGAAGCGAAGGGGCGATGATAGCCTAGACGCCGTCCGGGCCATGAACGTCCGGCCAACACCGACCCTTCCCCCTAGCCGTCCGTTCCCGCGCATGACTGATTCCCCCGCCCCCGACCCGAATCCCGACCCGCTCGACGAAGCCGCCGGCCCGCGCCGCGCCGCGGTGCCTGCCGCCGCCGCCGGCCGCCGCTTCGACGCGGTACTGGCCGAGCTGTTCCCGGAGGTCTCGCGCTCGCGGCTGGCCGAATGGATCAAGTCCGGCGACGCGCGCCTGGACGGGCAGGTCGTCCGGCCGCGCGACCCGGTGCGCGCGGGGCAGGTCGCCAGCCTCGATGCGGTGCTGGACACGCAGACCCATGCGCTGCCGCAGGACATTCCGCTCGACGTGCTGCACGAGGACGAACACGTCTTCGTCGTGAACAAGCCGGCCGGGCTGGTCGTGCACCCCGGCGCCGGCAATCCCGACGGCACCCTGGTCAACGCGCTGCTGTTCCGCGACCCGGCGCTGGCCGCGCTGCCGCGCGCCGGCATCGTGCACCGCCTCGACAAGGACACCAGCGGCGTCATGGTCGTCGCACGCACGCTGCAGGCGCACGCGTCGCTGGTCGAACAGCTGGCGGCGCGCGACGTGCACCGCCAGTACCTCGCGGTCGTGGTCGGCGCGATGGTCAGCGGCGGCACCGTGCGCGCGCCGATCGACCGCCATCCGCGCGACAGGCTGAAGATGGCGGTGCGCGACGACGGCCGCGATGCGGTCACCCACTACCGCCTGCGCGAGCGCTTCCGCGCCCATACCGCGGTGGAGTGCCGGCTGGAAACCGGCCGCACCCACCAGATCCGCGTGCACATGGCGCACATCAAGTACCCGATCGTCGGCGACCCGCTGTACGGCGGGCCGCTGAAGCTGCCCAAGGGCGCCGCGGACGAACTGGTCGCCACGTTGCGCGGCTTCAGGCGCCAGGCGCTGCATGCGGAGACGCTGGAGTTCGCGCATCCGGTCGGCGGCGAACCGGTGCGCGCCACCGCGCCGGTGCCGCAGGACATGCTCGAGCTGATGGCGGCGTTGCGCGCCGACCGCGAGGCGAACCCCGCATGAGCGCGGCGCCGGACAAGGGCGTGCTGCCCGCCGACTGGCCGGCGCCGCCCGGCGTGCACGCGTTCACCACGCTGCGTTTCGGCGCGGGCGCGTCGGAGAAACCGTTCGACCGCTTCAACCTCGGCCTGCGCAGCGGCGACGACGTGCGCGCGGTCCAGGCCAACCGCAACGAACTGATCGATCGCTTCGGATTGCCCGGCATGCCGCACTGGCTGCAACAGGTGCATGGCACCGACGTCGTCCGCGCCGATGCGCTGCGGGCGCGGGAAGGGCAGGAGCCGGTCGCCGACGCGGCGGTCACTTCCAATGCCGGCGCCGTGCTCGCCATCCTCACCGCCGACTGCCTGCCGGTGGTGTTCGCGGCGAAGGACGGCAGCGAAGTCGGCGCCGCGCACGCCGGCTGGCGCGGCCTGGCCGCCGGCGTGCTGGAGAACACCGTCGCGGCGATGAAGACGGCGCCGCAAGACCTGGTCGCGTGGCTCGGCCCCGCCGCCGGGCCGCAGGCCTACGAAATCGGCCGGGAGGTGTTCGACGCCTTCGTCGCGCGCGACCCGCGCGCCGACGCGGCGTTCGCGCCGACGCGACCGGGCCACTGGAAGGTCGACCTGTACGCGCTGGCGAAACTGCGCCTGGCCGATGCCGGCCTCGCGCCGGACGGCGTCTTCGGCGGGACTCTGTGCACGATCGGCGACGCGAGGCGCTTCTTCTCGCACCGCCGCAGCACGGCCGATGGAAGCGGGCGCACCGGGCGCATGGCCACGCTGGTGTGGCGCGACGCGTGAACGCGGCGCGGCTGGCGGCGTTTTTCCTCGTCGGCCTGTTGCCGGCCTGCGTTGCGACCGCACCGCCGGCGTCGACGCCGGCGCGAGGCGCGGCCGAAGCGCCGGGCTGGATCCGCAGCGAACTGTACTTCGGCGTCGGCGCGGAGCGCTCGATAGCAGCAGGCGGGGTCGCCAGCCGCCCGCAGGATGCGCCGATCGGCGAGGCGCAATGGCGCGACTTCCTCGACCGCGAGGTGACGCCGCGTTTCCCCGACGGCCTGACCGTGTTCGATGCCCGTGGCCAATGGCGCTACCGGGATGCGGCCACGCCAACCCGCGAGAAGACCAAGGTGCTGGTGATCCTGCACGAGGACACGCCGCGGCATCGCGCCGACATCGAGGCCATCCGCGATGCCTGGAAGAAGGCGACCGGGCACGAGTCGGTGCTGTGGTCGCGCGACCAAGTCGAGGTGTCGTTCTGAAGTGCCGTATTCTGCGCATGGCCGGGAACAGGGCGGGTACGCCGCCCGGCGTCCGCGCAGGAGGCAGGCAGTGGGCTTCGACATCATCCGCGACGACCTCTCCGGCGACGCTTCGCGTGCGCTGCTGGCGCTGCATTTGCGGCAGATGCACGCCAACTCGCCGCCTGGCAGCGCGTTCGCGCTGGACCTGTCGGGCCTGCGGCGGCCGGACGTGGAAGTGTGGAGCGCCTGGCGCGGCGGACGCATCGCTTCGATCGGCGCGTTGCGCACGCTGGGCGACGGCAACGGCGAACTGAAATCGATGCGCACCCATCCGGACTTCCTGCGCCGGGGCGCGGCCGCGGCCATCCTCGAACACATCGTCGCCACGGCGCGTGCCCGCGGCATGCCGCGGCTGAGCCTTGAAACCGGCAGCGGCCCGGCATTCGAGCCGGCGCTGGCGCTGTACCGGCGGCGGGGCTTCGTGCCGGGGCCGGCGTTCGGCGATTATGCCGCCAGCGACTTCAACCAGTTCCTGCACCTGGCGTTGTGAACGCCGCCACCGGATACGCGCGAACCGCATGAACGCCCCGTTCCCTTCCGACCGATTCCGCCCGCGCTGGTTCGTCGCCGGCGACCTCAACGGTTTCTTCGGCCTGGTGGTCGACAACCTGTCGATCCTCGGCTTCATCGCCGCCGTCCTCGTCGGCGCGTTCGGCTTCCCGGCCGACGTGGTGTTCGGGAAGATGTTCCCCGGCACCGCGCTGGGCGTGCTGCTCGGCAACCTGGCCTATACGTGGATGGCGCGCCGGCTGGCGGCGAAGACCGGGCGCGGCGACGTCACCGCGATGCCGCTGGGCCTGGATGCGCCGACCAGCATCGGCATGGCGCTGCTGGTGCTGGGCCCGGCCTTCGCCGGCTTCAAGGCGCAGGGCATGGACGAACACGCTGCCGCGATGTCCACCTGGCAGCTCGGCATGGCCTCGCTGGTGGTGATCGGCCTGTTCAAGACCGCACTGTCGTTCGCCGGCGACTGGGTCACGCGCGTGCTGCCGCGCGCGGCATTGCTCGGCTCGATCGGCGGCGCGGCGCTGACCCTGCTGGGTTTCCTGCCGCTGGTGGAACTGCTGCGCGAGCCGGTGGTCGGCTTCACCACCTTCGGCCTGCTGCTGTACGCGCTGGTGGCGAAGGGGAAACTGCCGGTGAAGTTGCCCGGCGTGCTGTTCGCGCTGCTGGTCGGCGTCGCGCTGCACTACGGGCTCGGCCTCGGCGGGCTCGGCGCGCCCGGCTTCGCGCTGCCGGAGGCGATGCGGCTCGGTTTCACCCTGCCGCTGCCGACGCCCGGCTTCGTCGCCGGCCTGCCGCACACCGTGCCGTACCTGCCGCTGCTGCTGCCGTTCGGCCTGCTGATGGTGGTCGGCGGCATCAACGTGAGCGAAAGCGCGCGCGCCGCCGGCGACGACTACCGCACCCGCGACGTGCTGCTGGTCGAGGCGCTGGCCACGCTGGTCGCCGGCGTTTGCGGCGGCGTCGCGCAGACCACGCCGTACATCGGCCAGCCGGCGTACAAGCACATGGGCGCGCGCAGCGGCTACACGCTGCTGGCCGGCCTGTTCGTCGGCCTGGGCGGCGTGTTCGGCTACGTGTCCGGGCTGGTGCAGTGGCTGCCGGTCGCGGTGCTGGCGCCGATCATCGTCTACGTCGGCCTCGACATCGCCGTGCAGGCGTTCCACGAAACCCCGCGCCGGCACGCGATCGCGGTGGCGCTGGCGTTCCTGCCGGCGATCGCCTACCTGCTCGGCATCAAGCTCGGCAATCCGGCGCTGCTGCCGCCGGAGAAGTTCGTCGCATTGTTCGAATCCGGCGAAGGCCAGGGCTTCTCCGACCTCGCCACGATCGCCACGCTCGGCAACGGCTTCATCATCACCGCGATGCTGTGGGCGAGCGCGCTGGTCGCGCTGCTCGACGGCCGCATGCGGCTCGCGGCGCTGGTCCTGTTCGTCGCCGCGGCGGCGACGTCGTTCGGCGTGATCCATTCGGTCGATCCGCGCGGCGGCATCTACCAGCCGTGGGAACTGCAGGGCCTGCGCGCGCGCCTGGCCTTCCAGTTTTCAATGGCTTACGTCGCGCTGGCGATTGCGCTTTTGCTGCTTTCGTTGCAGAAATCGAAACCGGCCGGCTGATCTTCATCCGGCGTGGAGCCGCGCCGGCTATCCTGCGTGCCGGCTTCGTCACCAGTCCGCGGGACCGCGATGGAACCCACTGTCTTCCAGCAGGTATTGCGCGCGCCGTTCTTCAGCATGCCGGACGCGGTGCGCGCGCTGCACAGCATCCGCGGGCGCGGCGAATACGCCGGGCGCGCCAGCATCGAGCGTGGCAAGGGCCCGCTCGCGTGGCTTTGCGCGACCTGCGCCGGGCTGCCGCCGCGCATGCGCGATGCGCCGACGCGGGTCGAATTCATCGCCGACGCCCGGCGCGAGATCTGGAAGCGCGATTTCGGCGGCAGGAGGATGTCGTCGAAGCTGTATTGCCGCGACGGCCTGTTGTGCGAGCGCCTCGGCCCGGTGCAGTTCCGCTACGAACTGCACATCCACGAAGGCACGGTGTACTGGAACGTTGCCAGGGTGCGGCTGTTCGGGCTGCTGCCGCTGCCGGCGCGCTTGTTCAACGGCGTGCAGTGCCGCGAACGCGAGCACCAGGGCCGCTACGAGTTCCGCGTCGAGGCCGCGTTGCCGCTGGTCGGCCCGCTGATCCGCTACGAGGGCTGGCTGCAGCCGGCCGACGGCGGGTAGGGGCGCGCCGCGCCCCCGCGGTTCGCGGCCTGCATCGATAGAATGCACGCACCCCCACGCGAGGAAACTTCCCGATGACCGCACAGACCCGCGCCGAGCTGGCCGCCGTGCCGGGCGTCGCCGCGCAGCGCGACGCCGCCACCCGCGATTTCGTGTTCAACCACACCATGCTGCGGGTCAAGGACCCGCGGGCTTCGCTCGACTTCTACACCCGCGTGCTCGGTTTCACCCTGGCGCGCAAGGTCGATTTCGAGCAGGCGAAGTTCACGCTGTATTTCCTCGTCACCGTCGACGACGCCGGCGCCATCCCCGACGGCGACGAGGAACGCCGGCAATGGCTGGCGCAACAGCGTGGCGTGCTCGAGCTGACCCACAACCACGGCACCGAACTCGAATCCGGCCCGGTCTACCACGACGGCAACCGCGAGCCGCGCGGCTTCGGCCACATCTGCGTCAGCGTGCCGGACATCCGCGCCGCCTGCGCGCGCTTCGAGGCGCTCGGCGTGCCGTTCCAGAAGCGCCTGAGCGACGGCATGATGAAGAGCATCGCCTTCATCAAGGACCCGGACGGCTACTGGGTCGAGATCATCCAGCCGGCGCCGCTGGACTGAGGCGAACGCCGCTGCCGCCCAGGGAAGGCAGCGGCGGGGTGTTGGTGGCCAGCCGGTCCCCGGCCGGCCCCTGAATCCGCATCTTGGCGGGGCTTGAAACGTTCCGTCGCAACCGCATTTGGGTAGCATTGCCGGCCGCAGGCTGGCCATCTTTTCCCGAGGGAATCCCGATGCGGATGGACAAACTGACCTCGCGCTTCCAGCAGGCGCTGGCGGACGCGCAGTCGCTGGCCGTGGGCCGCGACCACAACATCATCGAGCCGGTGCACGTGCTGACCGCGCTGCTCGACCAGAGCGGCGGCAGCACGCGGCCGCTGCTGGCGCAGGCCGGCGTCAACGTGCCGGTGCTGCGCGAGCGGCTGGGCGAGGCGCTGGACAAGCTGCCGAAGGTCTCCGGGCAGGAGGGCAACCTCTCGATCGGCAACGACCTGACCCGCCTGCTCAACCAGACCGACAAACTGGCGCAGCAGCATGGCGATGCCTTCATCGCCAGCGAATGGTTCGTGCTGGCCGCGGCCGACGACAAGGGTTCGCTCGGCACCGCGCTGCGCGCTGCCGGCGCCGACCGGAAGAAGATCGAGGCCGCGATCGACAAGGTGCGCGGCGGCGAGAGCGTGCAGTCGGAGAATGCGGAAGACCAGCGCCAGGCGCTGGAGAAGTACTGCATCGACCTGACCGCGCGCGCCGAATCCGGCAAGCTCGACCCGGTGATCGGCCGCGACGAGGAAATCCGCCGTACCATCCAGGTGTTGCAGCGGCGCACCAAGAACAATCCGGTGCTGATCGGCGAGCCCGGCGTCGGCAAGACCGCCATCGTCGAGGGCCTCGCGCAGCGCATCGTCAACAACGAGGTGCCCGAAGGCCTGCGCAACAAGCGCGTGCTGTCGCTGGACATGGGCGCGCTGATCGCCGGCGCCAAGTTCCGCGGCGAGTTCGAGGAACGGTTGAAGGCGGTGCTCAACGACCTGGCCAAGAACGAAGGCCAGATCATCCTGTTCATCGACGAACTGCACACCATGGTCGGCGCCGGCAAGGCCGAGGGCGCGATGGACGCCGGCAACATGCTCAAGCCGGCGCTGGCCCGCGGCGAGCTGCACTGCATCGGCGCGACCACGCTGGACGAATACCGCAAGTACGTCGAGAAGGACGCCGCGCTGGAGCGCCGCTTCCAGAAGGTGTTCGTCGGCGAGCCGAGCGTCGAGGACACCATCGCGATCCTGCGCGGGCTGAAGGAACGCTACGCCGTGCACCACGGCGTCGAGATCACCGACCCGGCGATCGTCGCCGCGGCCACGCTGTCGCACCGCTACATCGCCGACAGGCAGTTGCCGGACAAGGCCATCGACCTGATGGACGAAGCCGCTTCGCGCATCCGCATGGAGATCGACTCCAAGCCCGAGGAACTGGACCGCAAGGAGCGCCGGCTGATCCAGCTGAAGATCCAGCGCGAGATGCTGAAGAAGGAGAAGGACGAAGCGTCGAAGCAGCGCCTGGCCGACCTGGAGGCCGACATCGAATCGCTCGAGCGCGAGTTCGCCGACCTCAACGAAGTGTGGAAGGCGGAAAAGGCCGCGCTGCAAGGCGCCACCCGGATCAAGGAACAGATCGAACAGGCCAAGGTCGAGCTGGAGGCCGCGCAGCGCGTGCAGGACTACGCGAAGATGAGCGAGATCCAGTACGGCAAGTTGCCGGCGCTGGAGAAGCAGCTGGTCGCCGCGCAGGAGGCCGAGAACAAGGAATTCAAGCTGGTCCAGGACAAGGTGACCGCCGAGGAGATCGCCGAGGTCGTCAGCCGCTGGACCGGCATCCCGGTCAGCAAGATGCTCGAGGGCGAGCGCGAGAAGCTGCTGAAGATGGAGGACGCGCTGCACGGGCGCGTGGTCGGCCAGGACGAGGCGATCAAGGTCGTTTCCGACGCGATCCGCCGTTCGCGCGCCGGCCTGTCCGATCCCGGCCGGCCGACCGGCTCGTTCCTGTTCCTCGGCCCGACCGGCGTGGGCAAGACCGAGCTGTGCAAGGCGCTGGCCGAGTTCCTGTTCGATTCGCAGGACGCGATGGTGCGCATCGACATGAGCGAGTTCATGGAGAAGCACGCGGTGTCGCGGCTGGTTGGTGCGCCTCCGGGCTACGTCGGCTACGAGGAGGGCGGCTACCTGACCGAAGCGGTGCGCCGTCGCCCGTACAGCGTGATCCTGCTCGACGAGGTCGAGAAGGCGCACCCCGACGTGTTCAACATCCTGCTGCAGGTGCTCGACGACGGCCGCCTGACCGACGGCCAGGGGCGCACGGTCGATTTCCGCAACACGGTGATCGTGATGACGTCGAACCTCGGCTCGCACCAGATCCAGGAGCTCGCCGGCGACGATTCCGCCGAGGCCTACACGCAGATGAAGGCTTCGGTGATGGCGGTGGTGCAGGCGCATTTCCGCCCCGAGTTCATCAACCGCCTCGACGACATCGTGGTGTTCCATCCGCTGGACAAGGCGCAGATCAAGTCGATCGCGAAGATCCAGCTGGCCGGCCTCGAGAAGCGGCTGGCCGAGCGCGGCATCAGGCTGGAACTGGACGACAGCGCGCTGGCGCTGCTGGGCAACGTCGGCTTCGATCCGGTCTACGGCGCGCGCCCGCTGAAGCGGGCGATCCAGCAGCAGCTGGAGAATCCGCTGGCGCAGAAGATCCTCGCCGGCGAATTCGGCAGCGGCGACACGGTGCGCGTGCGTGCCGAGGGCGGGCACCTGGCGTTCGCGAAGGGCTGACGGAAGCACGTCGCCGAAACGGAACGGGAGCCTCGCGGCTCCCGTTTTCCATTGCATCGCCGCGGAGCCGCTTCAGCAGCAGCGGAACCCGCGGCCCCCGCCGAAGCGCGCTTCCTGCCGTTCGCGGAAGAAGGTCTTGTAGTCCATGACCTCGCGGTCGGGATGCTTCTCCAGCATGTGCCGGACGTAGTTGTCGTAGTCCGGCACGCCGCAGCACAGCCGCGCGGTCTGCACCAGCCGGCGCCACACCCGCTTGTGCGTGGCGTAGTGGCCCAGCGGGACGAGCGCGGTGCCCATGGCCTTCTCCTCCCTACAGGTTCGCCTGCGCCGCCAGTTGTTCGGCGGTCAGCGCGACGTACGCGGTCTCGGTGTCGCTGCGTTGCGGGTTGCGGCGTGCGGCCAGGATCGCCTTGATCGAATAGACCAGCACGCTGAACACCACGAACAGGAACAGCGCGGTCAGCGTAGTGTTGACGTAGGCATTGGTCACGATCTGGTGCATCTGGCCCATGTCCTTGGCCGGCGCCAGCACTTCGCCGTTGCCGATCGCGGCCTGGAACTTGCGCGCCTGCGCCAGGAAGCCCTGCGCCGGGTTGCCGTCGAAGATCTTGATCAGCCCCGCGGAGGTGGTGCAGATCAGCAGCCATGCTGCCGGTATCGCGGTCACCCAGGCGTAGCGGTCGCGCTTGAGCTTGAACAGCACCACCGTGCCCAGCATCAGCGCGATGCCGGCCAGCATCTGGTTGGAAATGCCGAACAGCGGCCACAGCGTCTTGATGCCGCCGAACGGGTCGGTGACGCCGGTATACAGCAGGTAGCCCCACAGCGCCACGCAACCGCCGGTGCCGACCAGGTTGGCGCCCCACGACTCGGTCTTCTTCAGCGCCGGCACGAAGTTGCCCAGCAGGTCCTGCAGCATGAAGCGGCCCGCGCGGGTGCCGGCGTCGACCGCGGTCAGGATGAACAGCGCCTCGAACAGGATCGCGAAGTGGTACCAGAACGCCATCGTGTCCTCGCCCGGCAGCACGCTGTGCAGGATCTGGGCGATGCCCACCGCCAGCGTCGGCGCGCCGCCGGCGCGGTTGAGGATGGTCTTCTCGCCGATGTCGGCGGCGGTGGCGGTCAGCACGTCCGGGCTGACGGTGAAGCCCCATTCGCTGACCTTGGCCGCGACCGCGGCGACGTCGGCGCCGACCGAGGCCGGCGGCGCGTTCATCGCGAAGTACACGCCCGGCTCGATGATCGCCGCGGCGACCAGCGCCATGATCGCGACGAACGACTCCATCAGCATGCCGCCGTAGCCGATGAACGGCATGTGGCCTTCGTTCGCCAGCAGCTTCGGCGAGGTGCCGGAACTGATCAGCGCGTGGAAGCCCGACACCGCGCCGCAGGCGATGGTGATGAACAGGAACGGGAACATCCCGCCGACCCAGACCGGACCCATGCCGTTGCTGGCGTACTGGGTCAGCGACGGCATCTTCAGCGCCGGCATCACCAGCACGATGCCGATGGCCAGCGCCACGATCGTGCCGATCTTGAGGAAGGTCGACAGGTAGTCGCGCGGCGCCAGCAGCAGCCATACCGGCAGCACCGAGGCGACGAAACCGTAGCCGACCATCATCCAGGTGATCTGCTCCTTGTCGAAGGTGAAGGCCGGACCCCAGGTCGGCGACGCGGCGACCTTGCCGCCCAGCCAGATCGCGGCCAGCAGCAGGACCAGGCCGACGACCGAGATCTCGCCGATCCTGCCCGGCCGGACGAAGCGCATGTACAGGCCCATCAGGATCGCGATCGGCATCGTCGCGACCACGGTGAACATGCCCCACGGGCTTTCCGCCAGCGCGTTCACCACCACCATCGCCAGCACGGCGAGGATGATGATCATGATCAGGAACGCGCCGAACAGGGCGATGGTGCCGGGGATGTTGCCCATCTCCATGCGCACCAGGTCGCCGAGCGAACGCGCGTCGCGGCGGCTGGAGATGAACAGCACCATGAAGTCCTGCACCGCGCCGGCCAGCACCACGCCGACCACCAGCCACAGCAGGCCGGGCAGGTAGCCCATCTGCGCGGCCAGCACCGGGCCGACCAGCGGGCCGGCGCCGGCGATCGCGGCGAAGTGGTGGCCGTACAGCACGTACTTGTTGGTCGGCACGTAATCGAGGCCGTCGTTGCGCAGCACCGCCGGGGTGGCGCGGCTCGGGTCGAGCTGCATCACCTTGCTGGCGATGAACAGCGCGTAGTAGCGGTAGGCGACCAGGTAGATGCTGACCGCCGCGACCACGATCCACAGCGCGTTGATCTGTTCGCCGCGACGCAGCGCGATCGTGCCGAGGCAGAACGCGCCGAGCACCGCAAGCGCGGCCCAGGCGATCTTCGAGAACCCCTTCATGTCCTTCTCCACGGGGGAAAACAGCGCATAGAGTCGGCCCGGCGGCACCGGGGGTCAACGCAAAGCCGTGCTTTCCGGCTTCGACTTTGGTCTAAAGTCGGACTGCCGTCGCAGCCGGCGTGCTGCAGCGCGTCAGAGCCAGCGCACTTTCTTCAGGTAGCGGTACAGCGCCAGGCAGACCAGGGCGACGATGCCGATCAGGACGAAGTAGCCGTAGCGGCCGTGCAGCTCGGGCATGTTGGCGAAGTTCATGCCGTACCAGCTGGCGATCAGCGTCGGCGCGGCCAGCAGCGCGGCCCAGCCGGCCAGGCGCTTGACCACCTCGCCCTGCGCCAGCGTCACCAGCGACTGGTTGACGCTCATCGCCGTGCCCAGCATGTCGCGCATCGCGTCGATGCTGTCGTTGACCCGCACCGAATGGTCGAGCACGTCGCGGAAATACAGCTTCACTTCGTCGGGGATCAGCGGGCTGGTGCTGCGGGTCAGCTGCGACAGCACGTCCTGCAGCGGCGCCACCACGCTGCGCATCTCGGTCAGCTGGCGCTTGAGCGCGTACAGCCGGACCAGGGTGTCGCGGCGGTAGGTTTCGCTGAACACGTCCTTCTCCAGCCGCGTCAGGCTTTCCTTGAACGCTTGGACGATCGGCAGGTAGTTGTCGACGATGAAGTCGAGGATCGCGTACAGCCCGAACGACGGCCCCAGCGCCAGCAGTTCCGGCTCGCGCTCGACCCGCGCGCGCGCCGGCGCGTACGACAGCGCGGCGTTGTGGCGCACGGTCAGCAGGTAGCGCGGGCCCAGGAAGACCAGGGTTTCGCCGTAGACGATCTGCTCGTCCAGCGTCTGCGCGGTGTGCACGGCGATGAACAGCGAGTTGCCGTAGGCCTCGACCTTCGGCCGCTGGTGCGCGTGCTGCGCGTCCTCCACGGCCAGGTCGTGCAGGCAGAACTCCTCCTGCAGCTTGTCGAGGATCTCGTCGGCCGGCTCGAACAGGCCGACCCACAGGAAGCTGCCGTCGTCGCGCGCCAGCACCTCGCTGATCGCGTCGAGGTCGATGTCGAGCCGCTTGCCCTGTTTCGTGTAGACGCAGCAGTTGACGACGCAGGACGGAAGGTCGGGATGGCGGGCCGCGGTCATGCGCGGATGGTGCGTCAGGCGCGGACAGGGAGCAAGCGCCTCCCGACCCCTCTCCCGCTTGCGGGAGAGGGGTTGTCGGCTCAGTGCGCCATGAAGCGGATCGCCTGGCCGCCGCCCGGCGCCAGCTTCAGCGTCAGCGTGTCGCCCGCGGTCACTTCGCGCTGCTCGATCACGATCGACTCGCGCTTGCCCTTCCAGTCCGCGTCGGGGCCGTCGCGGTAGATCTGCGCGGTGTACTTGCGGCCCTTGTCGAGGAACGACAGCGGCACCTTCAGTTCGCGCGGGTTCTCGTCGGTGATCGAGCCGAGGAACCAGTCGTTGCCTCCCCGCACCTTGCGGGCGATCGTCACGTAGTCGCCGACCTCGCCGTTCAGCACCTTCGATTCCTCCCAGTCCACCGCGACGTCCTTGATGAACTGGAACGGGCCCGGGTTCGCCTCGTAGTTCTCGACCAGGTCGGGCACCATCTGGATCGGGCTGTAGATCGTCACGTAGAACGCCAGCTGCTTGGCCCACGTCGTCTGCACGCCGTTGGGCGAGCGCGTCTTCATGCCGAAGATGCCCGGCGTGTAATCCATCGGCCCGGCCAGCAGGCGGGTGAAGACCATGGTGGGCACGTGTTCCGGCGGATTGCCGGGCTGTCCCCAGGCGTCGTACTCGCCGCCGCGCGCGCCCTCGCGCGAAATCCAGTTCGGGTAGGTGCGGCGCAGGCCGGTGTCCTTGACCGGCTCGTGCGGGTTGATCGCGATCTGGTATTTCGCCGCCTCGGTCACCACCTTCAGGTGGTGGCGCACCATGTCCTGGCCTTCGTGCCAGGCGAGATGCACCTTGCCGTCGCGGCCGTAGGCGCGCGCACCGCCGGCGTCGGCGACGTAGCCGGTCTTCACCGCGTGCACGCCCATCTTCCTGTCCAGCGCGAACGCGGCGTCCAGCTGGTCCTCGTAGTGCGCGGCGTTGCCGCCGGTCTCGTGGTGGCCGATCAGCTGCACGCCCTTCGACTTCGCGTAGGCGGCCAGCGCCGGGAAGTCGAAGTCGGGGTACGGCTTGGCGAAGTCGAAGTCGAAGCCGGTGCCGAACCAGTCTTCCCAGCCCACGTTCCAGCCCTCGACCAGCACGCCGCCGAAGCCGTTCTCCGCGGCGAAGTCGATGTGCTTCTTCACGTTCTCGGTCGTGGCGCCGTGCCTCGGCCCGTACTCCCAGGTCTTCCGGTCCAGGTGCATCTCCCACCACACGCCGGCGTACTTCATCGGCCTGAACCACGACACGTCGCCGAGCTTGTTCGGCTCGTTGAGGTTGAGGATCAGCGACGACTCGACCAGCGCGCCGGCGTTGTCGCCGACCTGCAGGGTGCGCCACGGCGTGTTGAACGGTGCGGCGCGCTCGACCTTGGCGAAGCCGTCGCTGCCCGGGGTCAGCGCGGCCTTCAGGCGGCGCTTCTCGACGTGGATCAGGTTCATGCCGGAGTAGTCGACCAGCGCGGCTTCGTGGATCGACAGGTGGGTGCCGTCGGCCAGCCTGAAGGTGATCGGCGTCTGCGCGTAGCCGACTTCCCCGACCGTGGTGCGGTTGTACAGCTGTTCCTCGCGGTTGAACTCGCCGGCGGCGATCCACCACGCGGTGCCGTCCTGGGCCAAATCGAACTCGGTCAGTTCCTCGCCGATCTTCAGTTCCTTGAGGTTTTCCTGTTCGGGGAACTCGTAGCGGAAGCCGAGGCCGTCGTCGTAGACGCGGAACACCACGTCGAAATGGCGGAACGGCTTGAAGTTCTCGGTCAGCGTCACCCGCATCTGGTTGTAGTGGTTGCGGATGAAGCGGCGTTCGCCCCACGGCTGCTCCCAGGTTTCGTCGAACTGCGAGAATTCCGGTTCGCCGATCAGCATGCCGCGGTCGAGCTTCGGTGCGTCGGTCAGGAGGAAGCCCAGCGGCGACGGCGCGATGATCGGCTTGCCGTCGCGCGATACCGCGTAGGCGGCGCGGCCGTCGGTGGAGGCGCTCAATTGCACCGAGATGCGGCCGTCGGGCGAGGTGACGACGGGCGGGGTCGCGGACAGCGCGACGGCCGGGAAGGCGAGGATCGCCAGGGCGAAGAGTCGGGTCAGCATGGGGCTCCTGGACGCCGGGACGGCGGTGGGGTGGAAGCGTTTACAGGAGCCGCATCGTGCGGCAGGCGGCTCAGCGCGACAAGCTGCGCCGCATCAAGCATACGTATGCAATCGCCGCATGCACCGGCAACAGCAACGCGACCCAGGCGCGGTTGTCCTGGTACGGGAACGCGAACGGCAGCCAGTGCAGGAACCAGGCGACGAAGGCGGCGATGGCGACGAGCCAGGCCAGCCAGCGCGAGAACCTCCCGGGGTTGCGCCCGCGCAGCAGTGCGACCGCCGCCGGCAACAGCAGCAGGCACAGCGGGTTCAGCAGCAGCAGGTTCTGGTTGGCCCACGCGGCGCGATGCGCGGTGAAGCCCCACAGGTAGACCAGCAGCGCGCCGCCGACGGCGCACAGCAGCCACAGCGGCAAGGCGAACGCGCCGAGCAGACGCGGGTGTTTCCTGCCGAAGGCGACGATGAGCGCGGCGAGCGCGAGGCCAGCCAGCAGCCACGGCCACCAGCGCCGCGCCCGCTCCGGCGGTTCCGGCGCGATCCGGTGCGGCAGCACTTCGGTTTCCTGCAGCACCAGCGGGTGGCCATCGCTGTTCTTCGCCTCGCGCAGGCTTTCGGCCAGGCGCATCGGCACGAAGGCTTCGTCCCAGCGCGACAGCGGCTTGTCGGCATAGGGCGCCAGGCCAAGATCGAAGCCGAGCCACATCCACGTGGCCGGCGTGGCGAGGCGCACCGATTCGCTGCGGTAGGTGTTGCCGCGCGAGCGCCCGGCCAGTTGCCGCTTCAGCGCGCCGCCGAGCGCGTTGTCGAGCGCGTCGCGCACGCGGGTGGCGCAGTTGTCGCGGAAATAATCGTAGGGGTAGTGCGCGTTCTCGGGCTTCGCGTTCTCGGCCAGGGCATCGGCCAGCGCCTGCGCCTGTTCCGGACGCAGGTCAAGCCACTGGATCTTCGCGCCGCGGCCGACTTCGCGGTAGTAGGCCATGTCCTGCTCGAAGGGCAGGGCGACGAGGTAGTACATCATTTCGCCACGGGCGAAGCGGGCGACGAAGTCGGGTTCGGACGGGTCGAAGTAGCCGAAGTTGTAGCTGGTCGCCGCGCCGGTGGTTTCGTCCACGACCACGATCGCGTTGTGGCCGAAGCGTTCGAAGAAGATCTCGCCCGGCGCCATCGTCACCACGCCGACGCGCGGGGCGGCGGAGGCGAGGGTGGCAAAGAGCCAGAGGACACAGACGACGAAAAGCCGATTCACTGTTCGTCCTCTGGTCGCAACGGGAAGTAAGACCAATCGTAAGCTGCCAGTAATTCTTTGGCCTCCTTGTCGAACTCGGCACGGTAGTAGTGCATGTGCTGGACTGGGAAGGGTGTCTCGATTGCGCCGAGCGTGAAGCCCAGTGATTTCAATTTCGACACGAAAGATTCCAGTGGCCCGTAGGCGAACAGTTGATTGTGCCTATCCCAGACCACGGTGGCTTCATCTTCCTGCGAAAACAACCAGAGGTCGTATCGTCCATCCGCAGAAAGGAACGGCCCGAAGTGCTGCAAAAATTGCTTGATTTCCACCAGCGTCAGATACGGGCTTTGGTAGCGGCCTGCTGCGGCTTCGCCGCGAGGGGTATGCAGCACATAGAGAAGGGAAAAAGGGCCATGCAGGCATTCGGCCATCTGCCCGATGACCAACGGGTCGCCTGCGGGCACTCCCGCGAGAATTCGTTTGTGCCTGCTGCTGTCGTCAATGCGGAAAACGGGCGGATACGAATGGGCTTTCCATTCGCCATCGACAAGATGAGCTAGGCGATGCATCGTGCGTCAGTTGTCCGCCAGCACGGTCACATGGAACGCATGCACCCTGCGTGCGTCCGCCTTGCTCACGCGGAAGGCGAAGCGGCCCAGGGTCAGTTCCTCGCCGGTTTCCGGCAGGTGCCCGATCGCCGCGGTGACCAGGCCGCCGATGGTGTCGTATTCGTCGTCGTCGAAATCCGCGCCGAAGCTCTCGTTGAAGTCGTCGATCGGGGTCAGCGCGTCGACCACGAAGCGGCCGTCGGCCTGCACCGCGATCAGCGCGGCCTCGTCCTCGGCCACGTCGTGCTCGTCGTCGATCTCGCCGACGATCTGCTCCAGCACGTCCTCGATGGTGACCAGCCCGGCCACGCCGCCGTATTCGTCGACCACGATCGCCATGTGGTTGCGCGACAGGCGGAACTCCTTCAGCAGCACGTTGAGCTTCTTCGACTCCGGGATCAGCACCGCCGGGCGCAGCAGTTCGCGGATCGTGCCCGGCCCGTTGTCGGCGACCACGCCGCGCAGCAGGTCCTTGGCCAGCAGGATGCCGAGGATCTCGTCCTTGTCCTCGCCGTGCACCGGGAAGCGCGAATGGCCGGATTCGACCACCTGCCTCATCAGGTCGAGGAACTTCGCGTCCACCGGCAGCGACACCATCTGCGAGCGCGACACCATCACGTCGCCGACGGTGAGTTCGGCGATCTCCAGCGCGCCTTCCATGATCCGCAAGGTGTCGGCCGCGATCAGGCCGTCGCGCTGCGTGTCGCGCAGCAGCTCGACCAGGTCTTCGCGCGTACTGGGCTCGCCGGCGAACGCGGAACTCAGGCGCTCCAGCCAGCCGCGCCTTCTCTCGGAGGGTTTTTCGCCGTGTTCCGTCGAGGAACTACTGTCGTCTTCGGGCATTTCGCGTGGGTGGTTCGGATCGGCACCCGACAGACGGGCATCGGGCCCAGTCTATCAGGATGCGGGCGGCGGTTCTTTTCCGGCCGGCGGCGCGTCATCGGCCGGCGCTTCGCCTTCGTCTTCCAGCGCATCGAGGCTGTAGCTGCAGCCGGCGAGGGTCTTGCCGGGGTGCGAGGCGACGTTGGAGACGGTGAGCACGACCGATTCGTACATCGCCGCGCCGGTGTCCGGGTCGGTGACGTCGGTGGCGCGCACTTCCTTGCCGAACATCGCCTTCTCCGGCGTGTCGAATGCGGTTTCCAGTTCCAGCTGCTTCGCCAGCGGGCGCGGGTCGGGCAGGTCGAGCACGGCGACGATGCCATCGCCGGAGAAGGCGATGCGCTCGGCGTCGTGGCCGAACACGCGGATCGGCGCGTTCAATTCGAATTCGGTCATGAACATGTTGGCCTGCGGCAACGGCTTCCAGCCGAGCGCGACCGCCTTGAGCGGATCCCGCAGCGCCGGCGCGAGCGCACGGAAGTCGGCCAGCTGCGCGCGGCATTCGATCAGCGCGGGCAGGTCGACGCCGGCAGGGGCGGTTTCGCCGGCATTGGCGTGCGGCGCGCCGGCGAGAAACGGCAATGCGAGCAGTGCATGAAGGCGCATGCGCTCAATCCTCGATCGCATACGGGTCGGCGATGCCCAGTTCGGCGAGGATCCCGCGTTCCAGCTGCTCCATCGCCTCGGCTTCCCGGTCGTCCATGTGGTCCCAGCCGAGCAGGTGCAGGACGCCGTGCACGGTCAGGTGCGCGTAGTGCGCGGCCAGCGGCTTCTTCTGCTCCTTCGCCTCGCGCGCCACGACCGGCGCGCAGATCACCAGGTCGCCGAGCAGCGGCATCTTCACGCCCTTCGGCAGCTTGACGCCTTCGGCCAGGTCGGCCGGGAAGCTGAGCACGTTGGTCGCATAGTCCTTGCCGCGGTAGTGGCGGTTCAGCGCGCGGCCTTCCTTCGCGTCGACCAGGCGGATGGCCAGGTCGGCCTCGCGGATGCGGCCCCTCAGCGCCGCCGCGACCCACTTGCGGAAGCTCTGCGGCGCCGGCAGGCCCGCGCGCGGCAGCGCGTAGCTGACGGAAACATCGAGACGGACGGGGCCTTGGGTCATGGCGGTTCTTGGTTCCCGGTTGACGGTTGTTGGCGACAGATTCGCACTTGGCCGAACCCTCCGCGGATATTTCGCATCCCACCCAGCATCAAGAACCAGGAACCGCAATCACGCTGCCGGTCCGGTTTCCGCGTCCTTGCCGTCGCGCGCGTCGTAGGCGCGCACGATCTTCGCCACCAGCGGGTGGCGCACCACGTCCCTGCTGGTGAAGAAGGTGAAGCCGATGCCCTCGACGCCGCGCAGCACTTCCAGCGCGTCCTTCAGCCCCGACTTCACGTTGCGCGGCAGGTCGATCTGGGTCATGTCGCCGGTGACCACCGCGGTGCTGCCGAAGCCGATGCGGGTCAGGAACATCTTCATCTGCTCGATGGTGGTGTTCTGCGCCTCGTCGAGGATCACGAAGGCGTCGTTGAGCGTGCGCCCGCGCATGTAGGCCAGCGGCGCGATCTCGATGACGTTCTTCTCCAGCAGCTTGACCACTTTGTCGACGCCGAGCATCTCGTACAGCGCGTCGTACAGCGGGCGCAGGTAGGGGTCGACCTTCTGGGTCAGGTCGCCGGGCAGGAAGCCGAGCTTCTCGCCGGCCTCGACCGCCGGGCGCACCAGCACCAGCCGCTGCACGCGCGCGTCGTTCAGCGCTTCGACCGCGCTGGCCACGGCGAGGAAGGTCTTGCCGGTGCCGGCCGGGCCGATGCCGAAGTTGATGTCGTGGGTCGCGATCGCGTGCAGGTAGGCGGCCTGGTTCGGGCCGCGCCCGCGCACGGTGCCGCGCTTGACCTTGATCTGCACTTCCTGCGGCTCGTAGCCGCCGCCGGCGACCTGGTCGAGGTTGGCGGAATTCAGGCGCAGGTGGATGGCCTGGCTGTCGAAGGTTTCGCCCGCCGCCTCGTCGTACAGCGTGCGCAGCAGCTTCTCGGTCGCGGCGACCGCCTTCTCCGGGCCGGTGACGCGGAAGATGTTGCCGCGGTTGGCGATCTCCACGCCCAGTTTCAGCTCGATCTGGCGCAGGTGCGCGTCGAACGGACCGGCGAGGTTGGCCAGGCGTTCGGTGCTTTCGGGTTCGAGGGCGAATTCGCGGTGGAAGGCGGTCATGGGGATGTCGTGGGGGCCGGTCGCCATCGCGGCCGGGCAGGTGCGGAAGGATAGGCCATCCGGGCCGGAAGCGGGCGCGCGGCGACCGTCCGTCGGCCCGGGCTTGCGTTTAATTAAATGTTGAATTAAATATTGGGCATGGCAACGCACCCTCACCCAAAGCGGCCCCGGGGCCGGCGGGCGGAAACCCCCGCCGCGGCACCGGTCCGATCCGCCCCGGCCCGCAAGCCCGCGAAACGCGCGCCGGGCCGGCCGAACGTCGATTCGCCCGACCAGCGCACGCGCCTGGTCGATGCCGCGCTGGCCTGCTACGTGCGGCAGGGCATCGTCGCGACCTCGCTGCGCGACATCGCCGCCGAGGCCGGGGTGACCCCGGCGCTGGTGCATTACTACTTCGGCGACGCGCAGCAATTGCGCGACAGCGTGATTGAGGAGCGGCTGCTTCCGGTGTTCCAGAGCGTGCGCGAACCGCTGACCCGGGTGGACGCCGACGACCTGGCCGCGCTGGTCGCCGGCTTCGTCAGCGGCGTGTTCCGCGCGGTCGAGGCGCATCCGTGGTGGCCGGCGTTGTGGGTGCGCGAGGTGCTGAGCGAGGGCGGTGCGCTGCGCGACCTGCTGGTGACGCGGATCGCGCCGGAATTCTCGCGGATGATCGCGCAGCGTTTCGCGCAGGCGCAGGCGCGCGGGCAGCTGAACGCCGACCTCGATCCGCGGCTGCTGCTGGTGACGCTGATCGGCCTGACCCTGTTCCCGGCGGCGGGCGCGCCGATCTGGCGGCAGCTGTTCCAGGCCGACGACCTCGGCATGGACGACGTGCGCCTGCACGCGCTGGCGCTGTTGGACCGCGGACTGGAGCTGAAGCCATGAAGCCATCGCGAACCCTGCTGCTCGCTTCCGCGTTGCTGGCGCTGGCCGCGTGCCGCGACGAAGCGCCGCGCGCGCTCGGCACGCTGGAGTGGGACCGCATCGTCGTGCCGGCGCCGGCGGCCGAGAAGATCGTGCGCATCGACGTGCGCGAAGGCCAGCGGGTGAAGGCCGGCGACGTGCTGCTGCAGCTCGAGGCCACGCGCACGCAATCGCAGCTGCAGGCCGTGCAGGCGCAGACCGAACAGAGCCGCGAAGCGCTGGCCGAACTCAAGGCCGGGCCGCGCAGCGAACAGATCGCACAGGCCCGCGCCAGCCTTTCCGCCGCGCAGGCGCAGGCCGCCGACGCGCGCGCCTACTACAACCGCTTGCAGCCGCTGGGCCGGCAGCGACTGGTCGCCGCGGCCGATGTCGACCGCGCCCGCGCCGCCGCCGGGAACGCCGAGGCGCAGGTGCGCGCCGCGCAGCAAGCCCTGCTGGAACTCGAGCGCGGCACCCGCGCCGAGCAGATCGCGCAGGGCGAAGCGGCGGCGCGGGCGGCCGCGGCACAGGCGGCGGGGCAGCAGGTCACGCTGCAGAAACTGAGCCTGTCCGCGCCGCGCGATGCGCAGGTGGACAGCCTTCCGTACCGGCTCGGCGCCCAGGCCCCGGGCGGCGCGCCGCTGGTGGTGCTGCTGGCCGGCGATGCGCCGTATGCGCGCCTCTACGTGCCCGAGCCGCTGCGCGCCGGGGGCAGGGTCGGCGATGCCGTGCGCGTGCACGTCGACGGCAGCGACAAGACCTATGCCGGCACGGTGCGGATGGTACGCAGCGATCCCAGCTTCACCCCGTACTACGCGCTGACCGGACAGGACGCCGCGCGATTGAGTTACCTGGCCGAAGTGCAACTCGGCGCGGACGCGCGCGAATTGCCGGCGGGCCTGCCGGTGCAGGTCAGCTTCGCCGGAGCGTCGCCATGAGCGCGCCGTCGGCCACGCCCGCCGGCGGTGCGGTGCGCGGCGGCGTCCGCGCCCTGCTGCGCGCGGAGGCGACGCTACTGTTGGCGCTGTCGCTGTGGGCCTACCACCGCCACGGCGCGGGCTGGGGCGTCTTCGCCCTGTGCTTCCTGCTGCCGGACCTCGCATTCCTCGGCTATCTCGCCGGCCCACGCATCGGCGCCCTGGCCTACAACGCGACGCATGCGCTGGTCGGTCCGCTGCTGCTGCTCGCGCTAGGCGCCGCAAGCGGCGTGCGCCCGCTGTTGGCGGCCGGCCTGGTCTGGATCGCGCACGTCGGCTTCGACCGCATGCTCGGTTACGGCTTGAAATACCCCGCGGGCTTCCGCGAAACGCACCTCGGGCGGATCGGTCGCGACCGGCCGTCCGCGCAGCGGGCGCCATGAACGCCGGCGACCTCGCCATCCGTGCCTCCGGCCTGAGCAAGCGCTTCGGCGACCTGCTGGCGGTCGACGGCGTGGACCTGAGCGTGCCGAAGGCGCACGTCTACGGCTTCCTCGGCCCCAACGGCTCGGGCAAGTCGACGACCATCCGCATGCTGTGCGGGCTGCTGACGCCGAGCGCCGGCACGATCGAAGTGCTTGGTTTGCGCGTTCCCGAACAGGCCGAGGCGCTGCGCCTGCGCATCGGCTACATGACCCAGAAGTTCTCGCTGTTCGACGATTTGGGCGTGCGCGAGAACCTCGAGTTCCTCGCCGCGGTGCAGGGCCTGGCGAAGGCCGAGACGAGGCGCCGCGTCGACGAACTGGTCGAACAGTACGATTTCGCCGACCGGCAGAAGCAGCTGGCCGGCACCCTCAGCGGCGGGCAGAAACAGCGCCTGGCACTGGCCGGCGCGGTGATCCACAAGCCCGAACTGCTGTTCCTCGACGAGCCGACCAGCGCGGTCGATCCGGAATCGCGCCGCGATTTCTGGGAAAAGCTCTTCGACCTGGCCGATGCCGGCACCACGCTGCTGGTGTCGACGCATTACATGGACGAGGCCGAACGCTGCCACCGCATCGCGATCCTCGACCGCGGCCGCCTGGTCGCCGACGGCACGCCGGCCGAACTGACCGGCGCGCTGGCCGGGCGCAGCGTGGTCGTGCATTCGCCGCAGCCGCGGCGCGCGCAGCAGGCGCTGGTCGCGGTGCCCGGCGTGCTCAGCGTCGCGCAGATCGGCAATGCGCTGCGCGTGCTGTGCGACGGCAACCACGACGCCGCGGAACGGCTGCGCGCGGCGTTGCGCGCGGCCGGCATCGAGGCGCGCGCCGAAACCGGCGAGCCGAACCTCGAGGACGTGTTCGTCGCCGCCACCGGCCGGCACGACGCGGCGGACGCGGAGCGCGCGGCATGAACTGGCGCCGGCTGTCCGCGATCATGCTGAAGGAGGTGCGGCAGCTGCGCCGCGACCGCATCACCCTGGCGATGATCCTCGGCATCCCGGTGATGCAGCTGATCCTGTTCGGCTATGCGATCAACCTGAACCTGCGCGGCCTGTCGGCCGGCATCACCGACCAGGCCAACACCGCGGCCTCGCGTGCGGTGGTGATGGACATGGTCGCCTCCGGCGTGATCGCGCCGAAGCTGGCCGCGACCTCGCCGCAACAGCTGACCGACGCGTTGCGCCGCGGCGAGATCAGCGTCGGCGTGGTCGTGCCGCCGGACTTCGAGGCGCGCCGCTTCGACGGCCGCGAGGCGGTGCAGGTGCTGGTCGACGGCAGCGACACCGTGGTGCAGAGCGCGGCGATCCAGCTGGCGCAACTGCCGTTGGACACCGCGCCGGTCGCGAACACGCAACCGCTCGGCCTCGGCAAGGGCCAGGTCGGCGTGGTCAGCTTCTACAACCCGCAACGGCGCTCGGCGGTGAACATCGTGCCAGGCCTGATCGGGGTGATCCTGACCATGACCATGGTGCTGTTCACCGGCGTGGCGATCGTGCGCGAGCGCGAGCGCGGCAACATGGAGCTGCTGATCGCCACGCCGGTCAGCCGCAGCGAGCTGATGGTCGGCAAGGTCGCGCCGTACGTGCTGATCGGCCTGCTGCAGACCACGGTGGTACTGGGGCTGGGCATGTGGCTGTTCAAGGTGCCGATCGCCGGCAGCGTGTTCGACGTCTACGCCGCGGCGATGCTGCTGATCGTCGCCAACCTGAGCCTGGGCCTGCTGATCTCGACCCGCGCGCAGTCGCAGTTCCAGGCCATGCAGATGACCTTCTTCGTGTTCCTGCCGTCGATCCTGCTGTCGGGCTTCATGTTCCCGTACGCCGGCATGCCGAAGGCGGCGCAATGGCTGGCCGAGGTGCTGCCGCTGACCCATTTCCTGCGCCTGATCCGCGGCATCATGCTGCGCGGCGCCAGCCTGGCCGAACTGTGGCACGACGTGCTGGCGCTGCTGGCCTTCGTCGTGGTGATGATGACCGCCGCGATCCTGCGCTTCCACAAGCGGCTGGACTAGGCGCGAACGGCATGGCGGCGGATGCTGTCCGCCCCGCCTTGCGGCGTGGAAAGGCCGTCCGCCAACGGGTCATTGCCCGGGAAGCGTCGCGTGCTCGAGCAGATCCGCCGCCAGCTTGGCCCAAGGCGGACGCTGGCTGGCGAACAGCGCTTCGGCGGGGGCGAAGCACGCGGGATCGTCCAGGCTGCCGGCGTAGATC
Source organism: Pseudoxanthomonas sangjuensis (assembly GCF_010211755.1). GTDB lineage: Bacteria > Pseudomonadota > Gammaproteobacteria > Xanthomonadales > Xanthomonadaceae > Pseudoxanthomonas_A > Pseudoxanthomonas_A sangjuensis. The sequence continues at coordinate 85,859 of NZ_PDWR01000014.1, forward strand.
GTGACCATTTCCGGCGCCGCCTCGGGGGTGCCGAAAAGCAGGGAGCCGCACTCGGAACAGAAATTGCGCACGGCGGCCAGGCCGCTGCCGCCGCGGATGCGCGACGCCTTCACGGGGCCGGAGCAGGCGAACGATGCCCTGGGAACGCCCAGGACGGGAACGCCGCCGCTGCCCGATGCGCGCTGGCAGTCGCGGCAATGGCAGACGGCCGCGAACAGGGCAGGACCCGGCGACTCGTATCGCACTGCACCGCAGAGGCAGCGGCCGGTGAACATGGGGACTCCGTCGTCGATGGCAGGGGGCGCAACCACTCCAGGCCGGGGAGAACGCCCGTCCTACGTCGTCGCCACGCGCCCGCGCAGCGAGTTGGTCAGCGCTTCGGTGATGACGACGTCGACGAACTGGCCGATCAGCCGTGGGTGGCCGGGGAAGTTCACCGAGCGCATGTTCTCGGTCTTGCCGGTCAGCTCGTTCGGGTTCTTCTTCGACGGGCCTTCGACCAGCACCGACTGCACCGTGCCGACCATCGCCTGCGAGATCTTCGCCGCATGCGCATTGATGTGCGATTGCAGGCGTTCGAGGCGCGAATGCTTGGTCGCGTCGCCGACGTCGTCCGGCAGGTCCGCGGCCGGCGTGCCCGGGCGGCGCGAGTAGATGAAGCTGAAGCTCTGGTCGAAGCCGACGTCCTCGATCAGCTTCATCGTCTTGTCGAAGTCGGCGTCGGTCTCGCCGGGGAAGCCGACGATGAAGTCCGAGCTGATCGAGATGTCGGGGCGCACCGCGCGCAGCTTGCGCAGTTTCTGCTTGAACTCCAGCGCGGTGTAGCCGCGTTTCATCGCCGACAGGATGCGGTCGCTGCCGCTCTGCACCGGCAGGTGCAGGAAGTTGGCGAGTTTCGGCACGTCGCGGTAGGCCTCGACCAGCGAGTCGCTGAACTCCAGCGGATGCGAGGTGGTGAAGCGGATGCGGCCAATGCCGTCGATCTCGGCGATGGCACGGATCAGCAAGCCAAGGTCCGCGATTTCGCCGTCGCCATACGGCCCGCGATAGGCATTGACGTTCTGACCCAGCAGGTTGATCTCGCGCACGCCCTGCGACGCCAGTCGGGCGACTTCGACCAGCACGTCCTCGAACGGGCGGCTGACTTCGGTGCCGCGGGTGTAGGGCACCACGCAGAACGAGCAGTACTTGCTGCAGCCTTCCATGATCGAGACGAAGGCGCTGGGGCCTTCGGCGCGCGACTCGGGCAGGCGGTCGAACTTCTCTATCTCGGGGAAGCTGATGTCGACCTGCGGCTTCTTCTGCTCGCGGCGCGCGCGGATCAGTTCCGGCAGGCGGTGCAGGGTCTGCGGGCCGAACACCAGGTCGACGTAGGGCGCGCGCTTGACGATGCCTTCGCCTTCCTGCGAGGCCACGCAACCGCCGACGCCGATGATGACGTCCGGGTTCTCCTGCTTGAGCAACTTCCAGCGGCCGAGCTGGCTGAACACCTTTTCCTGCGCCTTCTCGCGGATCGAGCAGGTGTTGACCAGGACCACGTCGGCTTCCGCCGGATCGTCGGTCAGCTCGAGGCCGTCGGAGGCGGCAAGCACGTCGGCCATCTTCGCCGAGTCGTACTCGTTCATCTGGCAACCGTGCGTCTTGATGTAGAGCTTGCCGCGCACGACCGCGGGCTTGCGCGGCGCGGCGCCGGGCAGCGGGACGAGGGTCGGGGTGGGGG
>NZ_PDWR01000015.1 GCF_010211755.1 Pseudoxanthomonas sangjuensis
GCATGCGCAGCACCGCCGCCAGCACGCGCGCGGTGGCCACGGCCAGCGCGGTCCAGGTGCGCGGCGAAGTGGTGCGGCGCGAGCGGCCGAAGTGGGCGCCGTACGAAACCTGGCTGCAGCCGCTGATCCGCGCGTTGCCGAACGCATGACGGCAAGGCGCGGCCGCGCGGAGCCCGATATTTTTGCTAGGGGAAATGGGCGGGTTGCCGGCCGGATGCGGACCGCGCGACGGCCGTGCCGGCGGCGCGCCTAGAGATCCTGCTCGTAGCGAACGTAGGGCACCGCGCCGTCGTCGGTGCCGTCGTTGTTGGGCGAGAACGGGTTCTTGCCGCGGGTGACGACATTCTCGGCGCCGACGGTGAGCTGGCCGCTCCACGGCGTGCGCCAGGTCAGGCCGAGGCCCAGTCCCTTCCACGCGGGCTGACCGGGGACGTCGATCACGCGGCCGATGATGTCGGCGCTGAACGGGCCGTAGCCGCCGCCGACGCTGAGGCTGCGGCTGTCCCAATGGTCGGTGATGGCCGGCGACAGGTCGGTGGCCGGCACCAGGCGGGCACGGGCCACGGTGCCGCCGATGCGGACGAAGCCTTCCCGGCCGACGCTGCTTTCGCCGAATACGGCCAAGTCGTTCTGCTCGATCTGGGTGTTGCCCTTGCCCGGGGTCAGCCAGGCGGGCAGGGTGCCGCGGCCGCTGCCGGCGGCCAGGCCGATGCGGCTGTCGCCGCGGCCCAGGCTGGCGCCGGCGGAAATGTGCTGGCCGGCATGGTCGCGATCATTGTCGAAGGCGGCCACGTTGCAGTGGCTGATCAGGCTGCCGATGCTGCTGGCGATGCCGGTCTGGCGGTTGCAGACCAGGCCGAGGGAGTCGCCGGCATCGAGGCCGAAGGCGGCGCTGAGGGTATTGCTGCCGAGGCGCCACTTGGCGCCGGCGCTCGCCTCGCCGGTGGGATCCAGCAACAGCAGGGCCTCGACCTTGCCATCGTTGTTCCAGACCGGGAGTACGGTGGTGTCGTTCTTCGCGGAAGACTGCGGCTTGGCCTGCGCAAAGGCCCCGGCAGCGGGCGCGAGGGCCAGCAGCAGGGCGAACGGCAATGTGAGGCGACGCAGTTTCATGGCCGGCTTGGGATGTCCCGACTACAGAGGCAATTTCCCCCTCCCCCCAGAGGGCCGTGAACAATAGCCAATTGACGACTATTTAACAAGTTCGACGGCAGCTTGGAAGTGACCCGCTTGGCATTTACGACGATCGGCGCTTCCCGCGGGGGAAAGTGCCGGCCGGTGCTCATTGCAAGTGGGCCGGAGCTTGGGCTTGGACAGGGGCCGGGGCGAAAAGTTCCACGATTTCCGTCTCGCTGAACAGATAGCGGCGGCCGCAGAACTCGCAACGCACTTCGGCCGTGCCGTCGATCGCCGCGGCTTCGGCTTCCGCGCGGCCCAGCGAGCGCAGCATCCCGGCCACCCGCTCGCGCGAGCACGAGCAGGCGAAGCGCAGCGGCTGCCCGGCCAGCACCTCGAAGCCCTCCTCGTGGAACAGTCGCTGCAGCAGGGTCGCGGCCGGGGTGGCCAGCAGCTCGGCCTCGCCCAGGGTGTCGAACAGCGCGCCGATCCGGTTCCAGCCGTCGTCGTCGCCGGCATCGCCGGGCAGCTTTTGCAGCATCAGCCCGGCCGCGGCCTCGCCGTCGGCGACCAGCAGCAGGCGGGTGGGCAACTGTTCGGACTGGCGGAAGTAATCCTCGAAGGCCTCGGCCAGGGTCGGCGCGCGCAGCGCGACCAGGCTCTGGTAGCGCTGCGGTTCGCGCGGGTCCAGGCCGGGGTTTTCGATGGTGATCGCCAGCACGGCGTCGTCGCCGAGTCGGGTCAGGTCGCGGGTCAGTGCGGTGCCGTCGTCCCAGCGCACGATGCCGCGCAGGGTGTGCGCGGCGGTGCATTCGGCGAACAGGGTGCGCAACGGGCCGGCCGCGCGCAGCTGCAGCGAGAGGCGGCCGCCGACCTTGACGTGGCCGGTGAACAGCGCGGCAGCCACGCTGGCTTCGCCGAGCAACTGCTGCGCCGCCGGCGGGTAGTGCGCATGCGACAGGATCTCGCGCCAGGCGCCTTCCAGCCGCACATGGATGCCGCGCACGCCGGCGTGGGGCAGCAGGAATCTCAGTTGGACATCCGGCAGTTGCGTGTCGGAAGCGGGGTTCGGCATGGCGGGATCCTGTCGGGAAGTCGGGGCAGTGCCTGGCTAATCCGGCGTTGCCCGGGGCGGCGCCGCGCAATTGGCATAATGCGCCCTTGTTCGAAGCCATGCAGATGGGGTCGGCCGGCGCCTTGCGCAAGCCGCCCGGGGAAACATGAACCAGATCGATTCAGCGAATCCTGGCGAACTCCCGTCCGCGGCCGCCGCCGCAGGCGCCGTGGCCGCGCCGGCCAGGCGCCGCCGCTGGTGGCGTTGGCTGCTGGCGTTCCCGTTCCTGTTCGCCGCCGGCAGCGCGCTGCAGGTGCTGGCGCTGCGCTTCGTCGACCCGCCGTTCAGCGCGTTCATGGCCTGGCGGCAGTTCGAAGCGTGGGGCGAAGGCGAATGGAGGTTCCATCCGCGCTACGACTGGCGCGACCTCGACGCGATCTCGCCGTGGTTGCCGCTGTCGATGGTCGCCGCCGAGGACCAGAACTTCGCCGTGCACGACGGCTTCGATTTCCGCGCGATCGAGAAGGCGCAGCGGCACAACGAGCGCATGATCGAGCGTGCGGAGAAGCGCGGCACGCCGGTGCGCAGGCTGCGCGGGGCCAGCACCATCAGCCAGCAGACCGCGAAGAACCTGTTCCTGTGGCAGGGCCGCAGCCTGCCGTCGCGCGCGCTGCGCAAGGGCGCCGAAGTCTGGTACACGCTGCTGATCGAAACCCTGTGGCCGAAGCGGCGCATCCTCGAGGTCTACGCCAACGTCGCCGAGCTCGGCGACGGCGTGTACGGCGCGCAGGCGGCGGCGCGGCAATACTGGGGCAAGGACGCCAGCCGGCTGACCGCCGCCGAAAGCGCGCGCCTCGCCGCGGTGCTGCCGGCGCCGAGGCGCTACAGTGCGGCGCGGCCCGGTCCGTTCGTGCAGCGCCGCGCCAACTGGATACAGCGGCAGGCGCGCCAGATCGGCGGCCCCGCCTACCTGGAGAGGCTCGATTGAACGCAACCCAGCAGCGACTGACCGTGGTGGTGGCCGCGCGCAACGAGGCCGAGGCGCTGCCGAAGCTGCATCCGCGCCTCGACGCGGCGCTGCGCCGGCTGCACGGCATCGACGGCCGCGTGCTGTACGTCGACGACGGCAGCACCGATGCGACCTGGGCGGTCATGCAGCGGCTGGCGCAAGCCGACGCGCGCGTGTCGCTGCTGAAGCTGTCGCGCAACTTCGGCAAGGAACTGGCGCTGACCGCCGGCCTCGACCAGGTCGACGAGGGCGCGGTGCTGATCCTCGATGCCGACGGCCAGGACCCGCCGGAACTGATCCCGCAGTTCGTCGACAAGTGGCGCGAAGGCTACGACGACGTGCACGGGACGCGCATCGAGCGCGACGGCGAAGGCTGGGTCAAGCGCGCCACCGCGCACGCGTTCTACCGCGTCATCGGCCGCCTGTCGAAGACGCCGATCCCGGCCGACACCGGCGATTTCCGCCTGTTGTCGCCGCGCGCGCTGGCCGCGCTGAAACAGCTGCGCGAGCGCCACCGCTTCATGAAGGGCCTGTTCGGCTGGGTCGGCTTCAACCAGGTCGCGATCCCGTACCACCGCGAGGCGCGACTGGCCGGACACAGCAAGTTCGGTTTGTGGAAATTGTGGAACTTCGCGCTGGAGGGCATTACCAGCTTTTCCACCGCGCCGCTGCGCGTCGCCACCTACCTGGGCGTGCTGACCGCGCTGCTGGCTTTCGCATACGCGGTCTACATCGTCGTCAAGGCCTTGCTGTGGGGCGACCCGGTCGCGGGCTGGCCGACGATGATGGTGGTGATTCTGTTTCTCGGTGGCATCCAGCTGGTCGCGCTCGGGTTGATCGGCGAATACCTGGGGCGACTCTACGAAGAAGCGAAGCAGCGTCCGCTGTACCTGGTCGACGTGTGGCAACCCGCGGCGGGAAGAGTATCCTTGCCGCATCCCGGCACGGAGGAGGACGGCCATGCGCACGGTGCGGCAGCTGTTGGGGGCGAAGGCGCCTGAGATCTTCGCGGTGGCGCCGGACGATTCGGTGTACCAGGCGATCCGCCTGATGGCCGAGAAGGGCATCGGCGCGACGCTGGTGATGGAAGGCCCGCGGCTGGCGGGCATCGTTTCCGAACGCGACTACGCGCGCAAGGTGGTGCTGCACGACAAGTCGTCGCGCGACACGCCGGTGCGCGAGATCATGACGTCGAAGGTGATCACGGTCGGCCCGAACGACACGGCCCAGCATTGCATGCAGGTGGTCACCGAGCACCGCATTCGCCACCTGCCGGTGCTCGACGGCGGCAACGTGGTCGGCGTGGTCTCGATCGGCGACCTGGTCAAGGCGGTGATCGAGGACCAGCAGGTCGAACTGGACCAGTTGCAGCGGTATATCGCCAGTTAGGACGGTAGCGGCAGCGGCCAGCGCGAGGGGCGGCATGCAGGCGGGGGACATCGGGCGCCCCGCGCTCGTGCCTATGGCAGCACCTGCCGCATCACCGCGACGTAGTGGCATACGCTGCCGCCGATCACGAACATGTGCCAGATCGCGTGCGAGTAGCGGATGTTCTCGCGGTGGTAGAAATACGTGCCCAGCGTGTAGAACACGCCGCCCGCGAGCAACCAGCCGATGGTCCAGCCGTCCAGCGACGACAGCATCGGCTTGAACGCCACGACCACCAGCCAGCCCATCGCGATGTAGATCGCGGTCGACAGCAGCTTGAAGCGGCCGGTGTAGAACAGCTTGAACACCACGCCGGCGACGGCCAGCGTCCAGATCGCCGCGAACAGCCCCCAGCCCCACGGCCCGCGCAGGCCGACCAGGGTGAACGGCGTGTAGGTGCCGGCGATCAGCAGGTAGATCGCGCAATGGTCGAACACCTTCAGCCGGCCCTTCGCGACCGGGTGCTGGACCGCGTGGTACAGCGTCGAGGCCAGGTACAGCAGCAGCAGCGTCGTGCCGAACACGATCGACGCGCTCAACTGCCAGCCGTCGCCGTACAGCGCCGCCAGCGTGATCAACACCGCGCCGCCGGCCAGCGCCGCCACCGCGCCGAGGCCGTGGGTCAGCGCGCTGGCGATCTCGTCGCGCATGTCGATCAGGTGGTCGGCGCGACGGCGTTCGCGCAGGGCGCGGAACGAGGAGGGGGAAGTTTCCATGCGCGTACGTTAGCGTACGGAGTGCGCCGGCGCACCCGGCAGGCGGTCGATGTTCAGAACGCAGTCACGACGCCGGCCGCGGCCGGTCGCTCAAGCCGCTGCTTCCGTACGCCTTGCGCGCTTCCAGAACGGAGCGATGACACTGCGCTCGCGCAACATGCGGCGCAGCAGGAGCAGCGTCACGATGCTGCAGGTAAGTACGGTCAGCGCCGACGCTTCCGCGCCGAAACCGCCACCATCCAGCCAGTCCGGTCCCTGCAGCTGTGCATCGACCAGGCCGTCCACGGCGATGCCGGACACCGGGATGCCGAACACCGCGCCCTGGACGAAGTTCCAGCCGGCGTGCAGGCCGATGCACCACCACAGCGAGCGGGTCACGTGGTACAGCAGGCCGAACAGCAGGCCGGCCTCGATCGCGATCGCGATCGAACTCCAGGCGCTGGCGCCGGGGTTGGCGGCGTGGCCGAAGCCGAAGAGCAGTGCCGACACCGCCAGCGCGATCCACGTGCCCAGGCCTTCCTCGACCAGACGGAACAGGACGCCGCGGGTGACGATTTCCTCGGTGACGCCGGGCACCACCGCGGTGAGCAGGAACAGCGTCCATAGCGGCGAATCGCCGAAACCGGTGATCCGATACGCTCCGGCGCCCCACAATTCCAGGGTCACCACGCAGAACAGCAGCAGCGCGCCGAGCAGGCCCCACAGCAGGTGCGGCAGCTTGCGCCAGGACAATTCGGCGACCGGACGGCGCTCGATCAGGCGCACCAGCACCCAGTAGGCCAGCACGAACGGCAGCAGGCGGAGCAGGGTGGACGGGAGATTGACCCGCATCGCCTTCAGGTCGTCCGGCACGATGCCCAAGCCGTGCCCGGCCAGCCGCGCCAGCAGATGGAAGGCGACCAGCAGCAGGACGAAATACAGGATCCGCATCGGCGAGCGCAGGTACCACCGCGTGGCGGCTTGCGTCGCGACCTGCGGAGCTTGTGCCATTTCAGTCCACCGCCACGCTGTGCGCATGCTCGCGCGTTGCGCGGAACTTTACGTCAGGCGCGCGTTCTTCCGCCAGCTGCAGGTTGACCCGGGTCGGGGCCAGGTAGACCAGCTCGCCGGCGGCGTCGACCGCGAGGTTGTTGGCGTTCTTCTCGCGGAACTCCTCCAGCTTCTTCGGGTTGTCGCAGCCGACCCAGCGCGCGGTCACGACGCCGACCGGTTCGAACGTCGCGTCGACGCCGTATTCGTCCTTCAGCCGGTACGCCACCACGTCGAACTGCAGCATGCCGACCGCGCCGAGGATCAGGTCGTTGCTCAGCAGCGGGCGGAAGAACTGGGTCGCGCCTTCCTCCGACAACTGCGCCAGGCCCTTCTGCAGTTGCTTGAGCTTCAGCGGATCGCGCAGGCGTGCGCGGCGGAACAGCTCCGGGGCGAAGTTCGGGATGCCGGTGAAGGAAACCGATTCGCCCTCGGTGAAGGTGTCGCCGATGCTGATCGTGCCGTGGTTGTGGATGCCGATCACGTCGCCGGGGAAGGCGGATTCGGCGAGCTCGCGGTCGCTGGCCATGAAGGTCAGCGCGTTCGCCAGCTTCATCTCCTTGCCGCTGCGCACGTGGAAGGCCTTCATGCCGGCGGTGAACTCGCCCGAGCACACGCGCATGAACGCGACGCGGTCGCGGTGCTGCGGGTCCATGTTGGCCTGGATCTTGAACACGAAGCCGCTCAGCTTCTCTTCGGTCGGCCGCACTTCGCGCGTGGTGGTCGCGCGCGGCTGCGGCGCCGGCGCGTGTTCGACGAAGAAGTCGAGCAGCGGCTGCACGCCGAAGTTGTTGACCGCCGAGCCGAAGAACACCGGGGTCTGCTCGCCGCGCAGGTACTTCTGCAGGTCGAACGGATGGCTCGCGCCCTGCACCAGTTCCAGCTCGTCCCGCAGGTTCGACAGCATGTCGGTGCCGATGCGCTTCTCCAGTTCCGGATCGCCGATCGACGCGAAGATCGTCGAGTCCTGGCGGGTGAAGTTGCGCCCGGCCTCGTACAGGTGCACCTCGCCGCTGATCAGGTGGACCACGCCCTTCAGCCGCGAGCCCATGCCGATCGGCCAGGTCACCGGCGCGCACTGGATCTTCAGCACGCTCTCGACCTCGTCGAGCAGTTCGATCGGCTCGCGGCCCTCGCGGTCGAGCTTGTTGATGAAGGTCATGATCGGCGTGTCGCGCAGGCGGCACACTTCCATCAGCTTGATCGTGCGCTCCTCGACGCCCTTGGCGACGTCGATGACCATCAGCGCGCTGTCGACCGCGGTAAGCACGCGGTAGGTGTCCTCGCCGAAGTCGGCGTGGCCGGGGGTGTCGAGCAGGTTGACGATCTTGCCTTCGTACGGGAACTGCATCACCGACGAGGTCACCGAGATGCCGCGCTCCTTTTCCAGCGCCATCCAGTCCGAGGTCGCATGGCGCGCGGCCTTGCGGCCCTTGACCGAGCCGGCCATCTGGATCGCGCCGCCGAACAGCAGCAGCTTCTCGGTCAGCGTGGTCTTGCCGGCGTCGGGGTGGGAGATGATCGCGAAGGTGCGGCGGCGCGCGGCTTCGGTGGAGACTTCGGACATGGAAAACGCGCCCGCGTGGGCGTGGGAAGGCGAGGGGATGGGCGAATTATAGCCGCCCCGGCAGGGGCGCACCGCTGGGACACGGCATCGCCGGGGGCGACGGGGCGTTCCCGGCGGGGCCTCGTCGCGCCCCCCGCGTGCGCGCCTGCGGTCAACGGGGCCGGGGAAACTTCAGCTCGCCGAGCGGCCCGACCACCCGCACCGGGATCGAGCGCAGTTGCATGCCGCGGTTGACCTGCACGACGAAGTGCAGGTGCGGCGCGGTCGAGAAGCCGGTGTTGCCGGACAGGCCGATCCGGTCGCCCTGGCGCACGCGCTGGCCCACGCGCACCTGCGCGCCATCCGGCTGCAGGTGCGCGTACACGGCCATGCTGCCGTCGTCGTGCAGGATGCGGACGAAATTGGCGCGGCCGCCGAACTTCTCGCGGTTCAGCCCGGCCTTGTCGAAATCCGACTCGACCTGCATCACCACGCCGGCGCGCGCGGCCAGTACCGGCGTGCCTTCGGGAATGGCGAAGTCGATCGCGTCGCGGTTCTGCGCGTCGGCGTGGCTGAAGCTGCCGCCGGGGCCCTGGTCGACGCGCACGCGGTCGGCGTCGAACGGCAGCCGGTAGGCGTAGTCGAACGGCCGCGCCTGCGGGTCGCCCGGGATCGCGTCCATCAGCAGCTCGAAGTCGCCGCCGCGCGAGGGGTCGCTGGCGTACAGGGTGGCCACCAGCAGGCTGCCGCGCGCCGGCACCAGCACCCGCTTCGGCAGCGCCGGCGCGGCCAGCACGTTCTCGCTGCGCTTGAACGACAGCTGCACTTCCATCGGCCCGGGCAACTGGTTGTCGGCCCAGGCCTGGTAGCTGGTCTGCATCCGCTGCACGCGCAGCCGCACCGGCGCGCCGGACGGATTGCGGAAGTGGATCGTCTCGATCTCGCCCTCGGCCCGTTGCCCCGGCGGCAACTGGTCGCCGTAATGGGTGACGCCGTTGCGGTCCTTCCAGCGGAACAGCCGCCCCGCGTCGCTGGACGCCGCCAGCGCCAGCAGCAGCGTGCCCGCGAAAACGGCGATGGCGCGCGCTGCGTTCATTCCACGCAGCCGGGGTCCAGCCGCAGCGCCTGCGCGATGTCGCGCAGGTCGAACGCCGCCACCGCGCGGTCGTCGTGCTGCACGAACAGCGCGCCGGCCGGGAAGTTCGGCAGCGCGGCGGCGTACAGCGCCTGGCCGTCGGTGTTGGCGACGGTGCGGCCGCTGAACACCCCGCGCGGCTGCAGGGTTTCGCGGTCGAACACGCGGAACCGGGTCGGCCGCTCCTGGTCGGTGGCGATCCAGTAGCCGGTGTCGGCGTCGCAGGCCCACAGCGACACGCCCTCGGCCTCGGCATCGAACGCCGGCAGGTCGCGGTCGCGGTACTTGCCGTCCAGCGCGTAGTCGCGCAGCGTCGAGCCGACGCGGCGGTCCTCGTCGGCGATCAGCAGGCGGTCGTGCGCCGGATCGCCGGCGATCGATTCGACGATGCGCAGCATGCCGGCGGCCGAGGTGTCGCCGAAGGCGCCCTGGTATTGCGCGTGCGGCCGTCCCTGTTCGTCGAGGTCGACGCGGAAGCGCTTCACCCGCTGGCTCATTTCCTCCACGGGCGGCAGCGTGCCGGTGCGGTAGTCGGCCATGAAACTGTCGGTGACGAACAATTGCAGCTGCTGCGGCGAGGTTTCGTCGACCCACAGCCCGTACGGCGAGCGCAGCACGTCCGCGCCGAAGGTGCCGAGCGGGGCGAAGTCGGGCAGGTGCAGCGCCTGCACGCGATGGTTGTCGCGTTCGACCACGAACAGCAGGTCGCCGAACACGGCGATGCCGTTGGGCCGGTTGAACCGGCCCGGGCCGTCGCCGCGTTCGCCGACCGTGCGCAGGCGCCGGCCGCTGGCGGCGTCGAACACGATCAGCCGGTGCGTGGCCTTGGCCGTGGCGATCAGCCAGGCCTGGCCGTCCTCGGTCGGCCACACCGCCAGCGAATCGATTTCGTCGGCGGGGTCACCGTCCGAGACCCAGGTTTCGGCCACCACGGCGTCGTCCAGGTTGGCCGTGGCGGCGGGGGTACCCGTATCCGGGCGGGGGACGCTGGCGCAGGCCGCCAGCAGGCCGGCGCATACCGCGCCGATCATCGGATTCCTTGTCATCCGCGAATTATGCGGGAACGGGATTCGGAAAAAGGTGGTAACAGCGCTTGTTTTCAATGGAAACGAATTCCGGATCAAGGTCTTATGGCGATTCGGAATAATCCATCGCTCTATCCGAATAAAGCGATTGACATCGCCCGCGGCCGGGCGCATCATGCCCGCACCATCGAGACCGGCTGAGGGACAGGCCCTTTGAAGCCGGGGCAACCAGCGGATGCGCAAGCGTCCGTGATTGGTGCCAAATCCTGCGGAGACCGACAGCGTCTTCGAAAGATGGTTCGCAGCACGCCCCCCGGGTGTGGCGAACGCGGGCTCCGCGAAGCTCGATGGCCGTTTCTTCGTCGCCGTCGAATGCCATGAGCCTCGTGAACGAAAAGCCGCAGACCCTCCCCCAGACGTCCGCCCGTGCCGATGCGACCGCCCTCGCGCGCACCGTTCGCGGAGAGTTCCCGATCGTCCTCGCGCTGCGCCACGCCGGCACCCGCACCTTGACGCTGCGCTACGAAGTGCAGGGCCCGGCCGACGCGCCGGTGGTGTTCATCGCCGGCGGCATTTCCGCGCACCGCCACGCTTCGGCCAGCACCGAATTCCCGGAAAAGGGCTGGGCCAACGAACTGGTCGCCGCAGGCCGCACGCTGGATCCGTCGAAGCGCCGCATCCTCGCGTTCGATTTCGTCGGCGCCGACGGCACGCTCGACGCGCCGATCGATCCGGCCGACCAGGCCGACGCCATCGTCGCGTTGCTCGACGCGCTCGACATCGACGCGCTGCACGCCTTCGTCGGCTATTCCTACGGCGCGCTGGTCGGCCTGCACCTTGCCGTGCGCCACCCACGGCGCCTGCGCAAGCTGGTCGTCGCCAGCGGCGCGCACAAGCCGCATCCGTATGCCGCCGCGTGGCGTGCGCTGCAGCGCAAGGCGGTGGCGCTGGGCCAGCTGCAGTGCGCCGACGCGCAGGGCCTATCGCTGGCGCGCCAGTTCGCGATGCTCAGCTACCGCACGCCGGAGGAATTCGGCGAACGCTTCGACGCGCTGCCGGAAGTGGTCAACGGCCGGGTCCGCGTCGCCGCCGAGGACTACCTCGACGCCGCCGGCGCGCAATACGTCGCGCGCACCCCGGTCACCGCCTTCCTGCGCCTGTCCGAATCGATCGACCTGCACAACGTCGACCCGGCGCAGGTCGCGGTGCCGACCGTCGTGGTCGCGGTGGAAGGCGACCGCCTGGTGCCGCTGGCCGACCACGTCGCGCTGGTCGAGGGCCTCGGCACGCGCGGCAGCCTGCGTATCGTGCGCTCGCCGTACGGCCACGACGCCTTCTTGAAGGAAACCGACAAGATCGACGCCATCCTCGCCAGCGCCCTGAAGTAGGGCGGGCCCCGACCCGCCTTCCGCGACATCCAGACGAATTCGATGGCGGGTCCAGACCCGCCCCACGCCGGAGAAACCCCATGAGCAACAACACCGACGCTTCGTGTAGCCCCGCCACCGCCGCCGTGCGCGCCGGCATCGACCGCGACAGCGCCTACGGCGCGGTCACGCCGCCGATCGTGCTGTCGTCGAACTTCAGCTTCGACGGCTTCGGCAACAAGCGCCCCTACGACTACACCCGCAGCGGCAACCCGACCCGCGACCTGCTGGCCGAGGCGCTGGCCGAACTCGAGGGCGGCGCCGGCGCGGTGGTCACCGCCACCGGCATGGGCGCGATCACCCTGATCCTCAATGCGTTGCTGCAGCCGGGCGACAGGCTGGTGGTGCCGCACGACGCTTACGGCGGCAGCTGGCGCCTGTTCAACGCGCTGGCGAAGAAGGGACATTTCGAACTGATCACCGCCGACCTGACCAACCCGCAGTCGCTGACCGACGCGCTGGCGCAGTCGCCGGCCGTGGTGCTGGTCGAAACCCCGTCGAACCCGCTGCTGCGCATCACCGACCTGCGCTTCGTCATCGACGCCGCGCACAAGGCCGGCGCGCTGGCCGTGGTCGACAACACCTTCCTGTCGCCGGCGCTGCAGACGCCGATCGCGTTCGGCGCCGACTTCGTCGTGCATTCGACCACCAAGTACGTCAACGGCCACAGCGACGTGGTCGGCGGCGCGGTCGTGGCGAAGGCCCGGGAGCACCACGAGCAGCTGGTGTGGTGGGCGAACGCGCTGGGCCTGACCGGCTCGCCGTTCGACAGCTTCCTCACGCTGCGCGGCCTGCGCACGCTCGACGCGCGGCTGCGCGTGCACCAGGAGAACGCGACCGCGATCGCGAACCTGCTCGACAGCCATCCGGCCGTCGCCAGGGTCTATTTCCCCGGCCTGGAGTCGCACCCGGGCCACGCCGTCGCCGCGCGCCAGCAGAAGGGCTTCGGCGCGATGATCAGCTTCGAGCTCGATGGCGGCGAAGCCGAAGTGCGCGCCTTCGTCGACGGCCTGCGCTACTTCACCCTGGCCGAGTCGCTGGGCGGCGTCGAAAGCCTGGTCGCGCACCCGGCGTCGATGACCCACGCGGCGATGACCGCGGAAGCGCGCGCCAAGGCCGGCATCTCCGACGGCCTGCTGCGCCTGTCGGTCGGCATCGAATCCGCCGAAGACCTGCTTGCCGACCTGTCCGCCGCGCTGCAACGCGCGCAGGCGGTGGCCGACGCATCGAAACGCAAGCTCGCCGACGCATGATCGAACAAATATCCCGTTCGTGCTGAGCGTAGCCCGCGTGGCGGGCGAAGTCGAAGCATGTCCTTCGACTCCGGCGCTTCGCGCCTACGCTCAGGACGAACGGTTGGAGTGGTTGCATGAATGCAGTGGTCAAACTTGCAAACGCACATGAAACCGCGCCGGCGCGGATCGCGTTGCTCGGCACCGGCGTGGTCGGCAGCGCCTTCGTCGCGCGCTACGCGCGCTTGCGCGAACGCGGCGTGCGTCTGCCGGAAATCGCCTGGCTGTCCAACTCGCGCGTACTGGTCGATTGCGACGGCACCGAGCACGACGCGCTCGCGCAGGCGCGCGCGGCCGGCCCGCGCGATGCCGAATTGCCGCCATGGGCGGAAGCGACCGCATTGCGCGCCGGCGACATCGTCGTCGACGCCACCGCCAGCGAAGCGGTGGCCGACCAGCACGCCAACTGGCTGCTGCGCGGCGTGCACGTGGTCACCGCGAACAAGCTGGGCAACGGCGCCGACTGGCTGCGCGCGCAGGCGATCCGCGATGCAGGCGAGCAGGGCGGGGCGTGCTACGGCGACAGCGCCACGGTCGGCGCCGGCCTGCCGCTGATCCGCTCGATCCGCGAACTGGTGCGCGGCGGCGACCGCATCCGCCGCGTCGAGGGCGTGCTGTCCGGTTCGCTGGCCTGGCTGTTCAACCACTACGACGGCATGCGCCCGTTCTCCGGCTTCGTGCGCCAGGCGCGCGAAGCCGGCTACACCGAGCCCGACCCGCGCATCGACCTGTCCGGCGAGGACGTGCGCCGCAAGCTGCTGATCCTCGCCCGCGCCGCCGGCCTGCCGCTGCAGGCGGCGGACATCCGCGTCGAATCGCTGGTGCCGACGTCACTGGCCGCGCTGCCGCTGGATGGCGTCGATGCGCAACTCGGCCAGCTCGACGCGCCGCTGGGCGAACGTTTCCGTGCGGCGTACAGGAACGGCGAGAAACTGCGCTTCCTCGGCCGCTTCGACTGCGAAGGCAACGCCAGCGTCGGCGTGGCCTCGCTGCCTGCCGACCATCCGTTGTGCGGCGGCAGCGGCACCGACAACAAGGTCGCGATCTTCAGCGACCGCTACGACGCCAGTCCGCTGGTCATCCAGGGGCCCGGCGCCGGCGCGGAGGTCACCGCGGCGGCGTTGCTGGACGACGTGCTGAAGATCGCCTGACGCCGCCGGACGCGCTCAGCCGCCGTAATTGCACTTCTGCGGCACCTGCTGTTCCGGCAGGTAGTCGTCGGGGTCGTGGTCGCCGTACTGCGTGCGCAGTTCGGCCAGGCGCTGGCGCAGTTGCGCCAGCCGTGGCGCGTGCGCCGGGTCGGCGGCCAGGTTGCGGCGTTCCTGCGGGTCGTTGGCAAGGTCGTACAGTTCGTACTCGCGCGGCTCGCGCCAGAACTCGATCAGCTTCCAGCGCGCGTTGCGCACGCCGCGATGCGGGCGCACGCAGTGCACGCTCGGGTATTCGTAGTACTCGTACAGGAAATCCTCGCGCCAGCGCGTCGGCCGGTCTTCGATCAACGGTTTCCAGCTTTCGCCCTGCATCGCATCCGGCACGTCGGCGCCGCCAAGCTCCAGCAGGGTCGGCGCCAGGTCGATGTTGAGCGCGAAGTGCGCGTCGTCGACGCGTCCCGCGGCGATGCCGGCCGGCCAGCGCAACAGCAGCGGGATGCGGATCGCCGGCTCGTACATCAGGCGCTTGTCGAACAGGCCGTGTTCGCCGAGGAAGAAGCCGTTGTCGGTGGTGTAGACCACCAGCGTGTCCTCGGCCAGTCCGGCCTGCTGCAGGTAATCCAGCACGCGGCCGACGTTCTCGTCCACGCCCAGCAGCACGCGGTAGTAGTTGCGCATGAACTGCTGGAAGTTCGCCTTCGCCAGCGCTTCGCCCTCGGCGTCGCCGAGCTTGCCGCCCTTGCGGAAGTCGGGCATCTCGGCGATGCGCATCATCGTGCCCTGCACCGCCCGCGAACGCGCCGCCAGCGGCTCGTCGAAGTCCGGCGGCAGCGGGATCTCCACGTCCTCGAAGCGCTGGCGGAAGCGCGGCGCCGGGCGCCATTCGCGGTGCGGGGCCTTGAACTGGTAGAGCAGGGCGAAGGGGCGGGCGCGCGGCGCGCTGCGCAGGAAGTGCAGTGCGTGCTCGCCGATCACGTCGTCGGTGTGGCCCTTCTGCGCGCGCCATTCGCCCTGCACCCACATCGGCGGATCGAAGTAGGTGCCCTGGCCCTTGATCATCGCCGTGTAGTCGTAGCCCTCGGGCAGGGTGTTGATGTGCCACTTGCCGACCATGCCGGTGTGGTAGCCGCGCGCGCGCAGCAGCACCGGCCAGGTCTGCGCGTTGCGCAGCGGCGGCTCGCGGGTGAATCCGGATTCCTCGCCGTTGGTGCGCATGCCGTGGGTGTGCGAGTACTGGCCGGTCAGGAACGTCGCGCGGCTGGGCAGGCACAACGCATTGGTGACGAAGGCCTGGTCGAAGCGCAGGCCCTCGTTGCCGATCCGGTCCAGGTTCGGCGTTTGCAGGATGCGGTTGCCGTACAGGCTCATCGCCGAACGCGCATGGTCGTCGGTCATGATGAAGACGATGTTCGGACGGCGCGCGGCGCGGTTGCGCGATCCCGGCCGCGTGCAACCGCCGAACAGCCCCGGCAGCGTCGTGGCCGCGGCGCCGGCCGCCAGGCCCTTCAGCAGCGTCCGTCGCGGCAGGCGCGCGCTCACCGGCAGCCTCCTTGCATGTAGTGGACGCTCAAGCCGGACACTTGCCCGGTTCCAGTTTCGGCAACGGCTTGCCCGGCTCCGGCTCGCCGCTGTCGCCGGTCTCGGCGCGCAGTTCGTCGATGCGGCGCTTCAGCCGCGCGACGGTGTCGGCGTGCCGCGGGTCGTCGACCAGGTTGTCGGTCTCGCCGGGATCGTTCTCCAGGTCGTACAGCGCCCATTCGTCCGGCTCCTGCCAGAAGTGGATCAGCTTCCAGCGCTTGGTGCGCACGCCGTGGTGCTTGCGCGCGCAGTGGACCGCGGGGTACTCGTACCACTCGTAGAGGAAATCCTCGCGCCAGTCCTTGTTCCTGCCGTCGAGCAGGGGCTTCCAGCTGCGGCCCTGCATCCAGTCCGGTACCGCGACGCCGGCCAGCTCCAGGAAGGTCGGCGCGACGTCGATGTTCAACACCATGTTGTCCGCGTCGACGCGGCCGGGCTCGATGCGCCCGGGCCAGCGCAGCAGCATCGGTATGCGGATCGAGGGTTCCAGCATCAGGCGCTTGTCGTAGAAACCGTGCTCGCCCATGAACGCGCCGTTGTCCGAGGTGTAGACGACGATGGTGTTCTCGGCCAGGCCCGGCTTGTCGAGGAAGTCGAGCACGCGGCCGATGTTCTCGTCCACGCCCAGCAGCACGCGGTAGTAGTTGCGGACGAAGGCCTGGTAGACCGCGCGCAGGCGCTCGTCCTCCGGCAGCGATTCGTCGACCTGCGGCGGGCGGCGTTCGGCCTTGTGGAAGAAATCGCGCATGTTGGCGATTTCCTGCGTGGTCTTCGAGAACGCGACCGGCGCGTCTTCCGGCTGCGGCTGGCCGAATCCCGGCGGCAACGGGATCTCGACGTCCTTGAACGCATCGTTGAAGCGCGGGGCCGGTTCCCAGGGGCCATGCGGCGCCTTGAACTGGTAGCACAGGCAGAACGGCCGGTCCTTCGGCCGCTGCCGCAGGTAGGTCATGGCCTGGTCGCCGATCACGTCGTCGGTGTGGCCGCGGAAGCGCACCGGCGCGCCGTTGACGATGAATTCCGGATCGAAATAGCTGCCCTGGCCGCGCAGGATCGCCCAGTGGTCGAAACCGGTCGGGTCGGACTTGATGTGCCACTTGCCGACCACGGCGGTGTGGTAGCCGGCCTGCCGCAGCAGGATCGGATAGGTGATCTGGTCGTGGCGCAGGCCCATCTGCTGGTACCAGCCCGGTTCCTCGCCGTTGCTGGTGACGCCGTGGCTGTGCGCGTAGAGGCCGGTGAGGAAGCTGGCGCGGCTGGGCGCGCACACCGACGTGGTGACGAAGGCCTGGTCGAAGCGCAGGCCTTCGTTGCCGACCCGGTCCATGTTCGGGGTCTTGAGAATGGTGTTGCCGTAGATGCTCAGCGTGCTCCTGGCCTGGTCGTCGGGCATGATGAACAGGATGTTCGGCGCGTCCTTGCGCGCCTTGCCGACCGGCCCGGCGCCTTCCCGGGCGATGCGGGCGAGGGCGGGCGGCAGCGAAAGGCCGGCGGCGCTGGCACCGAGCAGTTGCAGGGCGCGGCGACGGTCGATGCGCGTGCTCATCAGGAGTCCTCCTGAAGTTCGACGGAATCGGCGACCTGTCTCCGGGAAGACGAATCGCGAGCCCGAACCTTAGTCCGATGTGTAAACGATTACATGCTGCGGCGCGAAAGATGCAGCAGTGGCGGCGTTTTCGCATTGCGGGTCGAGCGCTTGTCGGGAATCAATGCGCGATCCCGCGGGCGAACTCCGCGATGGCTGCGGCCGCAAGGCGCGGATTTGCCTGCAGCAGGAAATGCGGGCCATCGATGATTGCCAGCCGCGCATCCGGCGCACAGGCCTGGATGCGCGCCCATGCGCCTGCCGGAACCAGCCGATCGCCGGTCGCCTGCAGGTACAGGATCGGACAGCGGATCCTTCGCAGTTCTCCCGAGACATCGATACCCGCTATTGCATGAAGGCGATGTCGCGCCACTTCCGGTCGGAGCTTGCGGATGACGGATTCGATCCGGTCTTTCCAGGGTTCCGTGAGCCAGCGGCCCATCGCGACGCGGCCGACCAGGCCGCTGCCCGGCACGGGTAAGGGCAAGCGCAGGAAGCGACGGAACAGGCTGAGCGGCGCGCGCGGCGGCGCCGCGAAGGATGCGCACAAAACCAGGCCGACGAACCTGCCGGGGGCCTTCGCGGCGAGCTTGATGGCGACCGGTCCCGAAAACGACTCGGCGACCAGCAGGAGCCTTTCGTCCGGCAACGATCTTTCGACGAATTCCGCCAGTTCGTCGTAATCCATGCGGGTGACGGACGGGTAGGCGACGACATCCGCCAGGATGCCGGGTTCCAACGCCCCGACGAATTCGGCCAGCAGCTCGCCCGTTCCGTCCAGTCCCGGAAGGATCAGGGCGCGCACCGGCTCAGCACTCGATGACGTTCACCGCCAGCCCGCCGCGGCTGGTTTCCTTGTATTTGTCCTGCATGTCGCGGCCGGTGTCGCGCATGGTCTTGATGACCTTGTCCAGCGATACCTTGTGCTTGCCGTCGCCGCGCATCGCCATGCGCGCGGCGTTGATCGCCTTCACCGCGCCCATCGCGTTGCGTTCGATGCACGGGATCTGCACCAGCCCGCCGATCGGGTCGCAGGTCAGGCCCAGGTTGTGTTCCATGCCGATCTCGGCCGCGTTCTCGACCTGGCTCGACGTGCCGCCGAGTGCCGCGACCAGGCCCGCCGCCGCCATCGAGCAGGCCACGCCGACTTCGCCCTGGCAACCGACTTCGGCGCCGGAAATCGATGCGTTTTCCTTGTAGAGGATGCCGACTGCCGCCGCGGTCAGCAGGAAGTCGAACACCTTCGCTTCGCTCGCACCGGCGCAGAACCGGTCGTAGTAGTGCAGCACCGCCGGGATGATGCCGGCGGCGCCGTTGGTCGGCGCGGTGACCACGCGCCCGCCGGCGGCGTTTTCCTCGTTGACCGCCAGCGCGTACAGGTTGACCCAGTCGAGCACGGTCAGCGGATCGCGCATGGCGGCTTCCGGCCGCGCCGACAGTTCGTGGTGCAGCGCCGGCGCGCGCCGCGCCACATGCAGGCCGCCGGGCAGGGTGCCTTCCTCGCGGATGCCGCGCGCGACGCAGCTCTGCATCGCGTTCCAGATCTCGCGCAGGCCGGCGTGGATTTCCCCTTCGTCGCGCCACGCCTTCTCGTTCTCGAACATCAGTTGGGCGATGCTCAGCCCGGTTGCCGCGCAGCGCGCCAGCATTTCCTCGCCGCTGCGGAACGGGTGGGGAAGGGGCGTGGTGTCGGCGACGATGCGGTCTTCCGCCGCGTCGTCCTGGTTGACCACGAAGCCGCCGCCGACCGAGTAGTAGTCGCGCGTGGCGACGACTTCGTCGTTCGCGTCGTAGGCGGTGAAGCGCATGCCGTTGGTGTGGTAGGGCAGCTTCTGCCGCTTGTTCATCAGCAGGTCGCGTTTCTCGTCGAAGCCGATTTCGTGCCGGCCCATCAGGCTGATGCGCTTGCTGCCGCGGATGCGTTCCAGCGCGGCGGGGATGATGTCGGGGTCGATCAGGTTCGGGCGCTGGCCCTCGAGGCCGAGCAGCACCGCTTTGTCGGTGCCGTGGCCGCGCCCGGTCAGCGCCAGCGAGCCGAACACTTCGGCGCGGACGCGCGCGGTCTTTTCCAGCAGGCCGGCGTCGAGCAGGCGCCGGTGCACGAAACGCTCGGCCGCGCGCATCGGCCCGACGGTGTGGGAGGAGCTCGGCCCGATGCCGATCTTGAACAGGTCGAATACGCTGACTGACATTTGCGTATTCTACTCGCGCGCCGGTTTTCGCCGTTGCGCGACGCAACGATACGGGAGCGGATTTTTGGGCCTGATCCTTTACCAGCGCGACGACTGCCACCTGTGCGACCTGGCACTGGAAGTGCTGGCGGCGGCGCGCGTGCCGGAGTTCGACAGCGTTTTCATCGACGGCGACGAACGGCTGGAGGAGCGCTACGGGGCGCGCGTGCCGGTGCTGCGCCGAACGGCCGGCGGGGCGGAACTCGACTGGCCGTTCGACGTGGACGGGGTGCGGCGCCTTCTGGCCCTTCCCCCGCCGGGGTGAGGGAGGGAGGCGTCACTTCGCCTTGAACACGACCCTGGTGCTGACCGCCACCTCGTTCGGGAGCGTCTTGGTGTCGGCCCAGTCGCCGCCGCCGACGCCGAAGTCGAGGCGTTTCACCGTGGCCTTGCCGCTCAACACCGGTTGCGCGCCCGGAGTCCAGGTGAAGGTCAGCGTGACCGGCCGGGTCACGCCGCGCAGGGTCAGGCTGCCGTCGGCGGCGTAGCGGTTGTCGCCGAGCGCGCGGAACCTGGTGGCGGTGTAGGTCGCCTGCGCGAACTTCGCGACGTTGAAGAAGTCGCTGCTGGAAAGCGTCGAATCGCGATCGTTGTTGCCGGTCGCGGTGCCGGCCAGGTTGATGGTCACGTCGAGCTTCGCGGCGTCCAGCCTGGCCGGGTCGAAGCTGAGCGTGGTCGCGAAGCTGCCGAACTTGCCGGTGAAGACTTCGCCGTCGTAGCTGCTGGCGAAGACCAGCGTGGAGCCGGGCGCCTGCACGTAATCGGCGGCGCGGACGGGAGCGGCGGAAAAGGCGGCGACCAGCGCGGCGGCGGTCAACGCGGGGGGAAGGAAGGGACGGGACATGCGTGGTTCCTCGTGTGGATCCGGGGGGGTCAGGCGGTGTTCTTCAGCCAGCCGCGCGGCAGCATCCGCGCCAGCGTGTCGTCGCGCCGGAACAGGTGGTGCCAGAGCGCGGCGCCGGCATGCACCAGCACCAGCGCGATCAGCGCCCAGAAACCCCACTCGTGCAGTTCGTGGGTCAGCGCCTTCAGCGCATCGTCCGGCGCCACCAGCTTGGGCATATTGAACAGGCCGAAGAACTTGAACGGGCGCAGGCCGCTGGCCGAGTCGTACAGCCAGCCCGACAGCGGAATCGCGAAGGCCAGCACGTAGATCAGCGCGTGCGTGGCATTGGCGGCCCATCGCTGCCAGCGCGGGCCGGGCAGCGGCGCCGGCGCGCCGGCGTACGCGCGCCAGCCCAGGCGCAGCAGCATCAGCGCGAGCACGGTGACGCCGAGCGACTTGTGCAGCGTGTACACCCAGAAGTATTTCGGCGTGCGCGGCAGCTCGCCCATCACCAGGCCGACCGTGCCCATGCCGAGGATCAGCAGCGCGATCAGCCAGTGCAGGCTCTGGCTGACCCCGCCCCAGCGCTCGGTGGTGTTCTTCAGGGTCATGGGGTCGGCTCCGGCATCGTGGGGTCGGCGGGTTCGGGTGTTTCGGGGGCGGCTGGTTCCGCATCCTCCGCCGGCGTCCCGTCGCCGTTGCGGCGCTTGCGCACCGCTTCCACTTCGAATCGCAGCTGCACCTCGTCGCCGACCATCGACTTCCAGGCGTCGATGCCGAATTCGGCGCGGCTGAGCGTGGCGGTCGCGGAAAAGCCGGCGATGCGGTGGAACGGCGGCAGGCCGAGGCGCTTGAGCTGGTTGAAGGCCACGTCCAGCTTCACTTCCCGCGTCACCCCGTGCAGGGTCAGGTCGCCGAACACGCTGGCGTGCTCCGCGTCGACCGGTTCGACGCGGGTGGAAACGAAGCGCGCCTCGGGGAATTCCTTCGCGTCGAGCATGTCCAGCGCGGCGCGGTTCCAGTCGGCGTCGCCCAGGTCCAGGCGCTGCAGCGGCACCGTCGCCTCCAGCTTCGCCGTGGTCCAGTCGTCCGGATCGAATTCCAGCGTGCCGCTGCTGCCGGACACGCTGCCCAGCGACTTCGAGTAGCCGGCATGGTCGATCGCGAACACGACCCGCGTGTGCACCGGGTCCAGGGCGTAATGCGCCGTGCCCGCGGACGCCGGCGCAGCGGCGGCAACCAGCAACAGGGACAGCAGTCGGGCGGAAGCAATCATGGCCGTGGATTCTAGGCAAGGCTGGCTGAAGATACGCCGCTTGCGTCCGCAACGGTCCGTTGCGACGATTCCGGGCGGCACAGGGAAGCTCGGGGGCGGGACGGTGCGATTCTTGACGGTGCGATGCTTCTGGTGGCGCTGCATCGCGGTGCTGTCGGCGTTGGCCTGCGTTCCGGCATGGGCGGGCCTGCCGGAAATCCCGCGGCTGAACCAGTTGTCGGTCGCCAATGGCCTGCCCACGAACATCGTCTACGACGTCGCCGAGGACGCCGATGGCTACCTGTGGTTCGCCACGCTGGACGGGCTGGCGCGCTACGACGGCCTCGATTTCCGCATCTGGCGGCGCGAGGACGGGCTGGGCGACAACGAAATCGATGCGCTGTTCGTCGACACCGACAACCGCCTGTGGATCGGCACCGAAACCGCGGGCGTGGTGGTGCTGGACGCCGCGCGACGGCGGTTCCAGTCGCTGCGCCAGGTCGGCGGCGTGCGCCTCGACGCCAGCCCGGTGTGGGACATCGTCCGCACGGCGGATGGCGCGTACTGGTTCGGCACCGCGGGCGCGGGCCTGTACCGCCTGCGTACCGACGGCAAGCTCGACCAGTTCCTGCCGAAGGAGGGCGATCCGCGCAGCCTGCCGGGGCTGATCGTGACCGGGCTGGAACTGGGCGCCGACGGCAGCCTGTGGATCGCCACCAGCGGCGGCGCGGCACGCTGGACCGGCAAGGATTTCCTGCGCATGCCGGACAGCGAATACACGGTCGGCCTACTGGCCGACCGCGCGGGCAACGCGTGGACGCGCACGATCACCCGCGGCCGTTACTTCGGCCCGGATGGCCGCCGCCTGCCGCTGCCGGCCGGGCTGCCCGCGGATACGCCGACCTACGGCGCGCTGCTGCAGGACCGCGACGGCAGCTACTGGCTGAGCATGGCCAAGGGCCTGGCCCATGCCGAGGACGGCGCCACCCATCCGGCTTCGTTGTACAGCAACCTGACCCGCGGCTCGGTGATACCGCAATTCGAGCGTTCGCTGCTCGGCAGCGATGGCGGGTTGTGGTTCACCAGCCAGGATGCCGGGGTCTGGCACCTGCCGTCGAACTGGCGGCGCTTCTCGGTGCTGATGCACGACGCGACCGATCCGGCATCGCAGGGCAATCCGCAGGTATTCGGCATCGCGCCTTCGGCCAGCGGCAGCATGTGGCTGGTCGGCACCGGTTGCGTGCTCGACGAGCTGGATCCGGAAACCGGGGAAATCCGCCACGCCTATTCCACGGTGCCCAGGCGGGTGATCAACTCGGTGCTGGAGAGCGCCGACGGCAAGGTGTGGATGGGCTCCAGCGATCGGCTGGCGCGTTTCGATCCGGCCAGCGGCGAGATCCGCGAATGGGGGCTGGACAGCGGCGCGGACGCGGTGCTCGCCGACGACCTGCAATGGATCGCGCAGGACCGCGACGGGCTGCTGTGGACGTGGTCGGTCGGTTCGGGCGTGCAGGTGCGCACCGCGGCGGGCAGGGTCGTCGACACCATCCGCCTGGACGACGGGCGCGGGCTGGAGTCCAGTCTCAACGTCAGGCAATTGCAGCCGGGGCCGGAAGGGCGCATCTGGCTGGCCGGCAGCCAGGGACTGCTGGGCTGGGATCCGCAGGCGCGGCGCTTCGCGCCGGTGCCGGGCGCACCGGACGGCGCCGTGGACGGCTTCGACCTGGCCCCGGACGGCACGCTGTGGCTGGCCCGTTTCGGCACGGTCGAAGCCTATCGTTTCGAGCGCGGCGGACTGCGCCTGCTGCGGCGCGTACCGGCGCAAGGCATGCCGCAGGTGGCGTTCCGCGGCATCACCGCCGACCGCCACGGCATTCTGTGGCTGGCCAGCAATCGCGGACTGGTGCGGGTGGATCCGCAACAGGGCGCGGCGCGCGTCTACGGCATCAACGACGGCCTGCCGGGGCAGGAAATCCAGTTGCCGCCGGTGCCGCGCCCGCAGGACGGACGGCTGATCGTCAGCGCTTCGCACGGCCTGGCGGTGTTCGATCCGGTGGTGGTCCGGCCTTCGACCGCGCAGCCGCGGCTGGCCATCGATTCGATCACCCTCGGGCACGGCGCCGGCGCGGTGGCGTTGCCGACCGATGCGGCGTTCCGCATCGACCACGGCAACCGCGACCTGCGCGTGGTCGCGCGCCTGCTGGCGTTCGACAACGTCGCCGGCAACCGCTACCGCTTCCGGCTTTCCGGCTTCGACGACGACTGGGTGGAAGTCGGCGCCAAGGGCGAGCGCAGTTTCGCGCGGCTGGCGCCGGGCCGTTACCGGCTGGAAATCGCCGGACGCAC
This sequence comes from Pseudoxanthomonas sangjuensis, assembly GCF_010211755.1. Taxonomy (GTDB): domain Bacteria; phylum Pseudomonadota; class Gammaproteobacteria; order Xanthomonadales; family Xanthomonadaceae; genus Pseudoxanthomonas_A; species Pseudoxanthomonas_A sangjuensis. The sequence continues at coordinate 23,750 of NZ_PDWR01000015.1, forward strand.
CGCCGACGACGTGTGGTCGCGGACCCGGATCGTCGCGTTCGAGGTCGCGCCGCCGTGGTGGCGGACATGGTGGGCGCTGGCGGGCTTCGCCGTGCTTGCCGTGTTGCTGGCCTGGGCCGCCGCCGCCGCGTACCGGCGCCGGATTCGGCGTCGTGCCGCGTGGCAACTGGCCGAGCACAAGCGCGAGCTGGCCGAACAGGCTTCGCTGGCCAAGACCCGCTTCCTCGCCACGCTCGGGCACGAAGTGCGCACGCCGATGACCGGGGTGCTGGGCATGAGCGAACTGCTGCTGGGGACGGACCTGGACGAGAAGCAGCGCGGCTACACCGCCGCGATCCAGGGGGCCGGCAAGCACCTGCTGCGCCTGGTCAACGACGCGCTGGACCTGGCGCGCATCGAGGCCGGCAAGCTGGAACTGGACGAGCAGGAATTCGACCTGCGCGAACTGGTCGCCGGCGTGGCCGCGCTGGTCGCGCCGAACGCGCAACGGCGGGGCTTGCGCTTCGACAGCGACAGCGCCGCCGGGTCGCCGCGCATGCTGCGCGGCGACCCGATGCGGGTGCGGCAGATCCTGCTGAACCTGCTCAACAACGCGGTCAAGTTCACCGAACGCGGCGGCATCGGCCTGCGGGCGCAGCCGCGCGAAGGCGGCGGCGTGCGCTTCGTGGTCAGCGATACCGGGCCGGGCATCAGCGTCGAGCAGCAGGCGCGGTTGTTCCAACGCTTCGAGCAGGCCGACGGCGCGCGCACCACGGCACGCTACGGCGGCAGCGGCTTGGGCCTGGCGATTTGCCAGGAGCTGGCGCTGGCGATGGGCGGGAGCGTCCGCATCGACAGCGCGCCGGGCGCGGGGACGCGCTTCATCGTCGACTTGCCGTTGCCGGAAGCGACGCATGCGGCGGCGGTGCCCGAGGCCGCGACGGCCACCGTCGCCGCGCCGGCGTCGCGCGCGTTGTCGGTCCTGCTGGTCGAGGACGATCCCACCGTGGCCGAAGTGATGGCCGGCCTGCTGCAGGCGCAGGGCCACGCGGTGCGCCATGCGCCGCACGGCCTGGCGGCGCTGGCCGAAGTGTCCGGCGACGGGTTCGACATCGCCTTGCTCGACCTCGACCTGCCGGGCCTCGACGGCCTGGCGCTGGCGCGGCAACTGCGTGCGCAGGGTTTCGCCGCGCCGCTGCTGGCGGTCACCGCGCGCGCCGACGCCGATGCCGAACCGGCCGCGCGCGCGGCCGGCTTCGACGGGTTCCTGCGCAAACCGGTGACCGGCGCGATGCTGGCCGAGGCGATCGAACAGGCGCTCGCCGCCGGGCCGGCCGCGTGAACGCCGCGCGGCTCAGTCGGCGGTCTTGCCGGCGGCGGCGAGGAAATCGATCAGGCCGCGCATGTAGGTGGCCTGGTCGTCGTACATCGCCATGTGGCCGCCGTCCGGGCAGTACAGGTATTGCCCGTGCGGCAGCAGCTTCGACATCTTCTCCATGAACGCCGGGTCCATCGTGTCGCGCCCCGCGCCGATCACCAGCGTCGGCACGGCGATCCTCGCAAGGTCGTCGGTGCGGTCCCAGTGTTCGAGGATGCCGCTGGCGCCCATCTCGCTGGGGCCCTGCATCGGCACGTAGACCTTCTTGTTGATCCTGGCGAAGGCGCGCAGCACGGGGTCGGGCCATTGCGCCGCCGGCATGTGCAGGATGTGCGCCTCGTAGTACGGCAGCAGCAGTTCCTCGTAGCGCGGGTCGTCGTATCGCTTCGCCGCTTCCAGTGCGAGGATTTCCCGCAGTGCGGCCGGGTCCATCCGCGGCATCAGGACCTCGTGCGCGTAGTCGTTGTAGGCCGGGATGCTCGACATCATGTTCGAGATCACCAGGCACTTGAGGTTCTGCTGGTATTTCAGTGCGTATTCGATCGCGAGGATGCCGCCCCAGGAATGGCCGAGCAGGCAGAAGTTCTCCTTGTCCAGGCGCAATGCCTGGCGGACCTGCTCCACCTCGTCGACGTAGTGGTCGATGCTGAGGAACGGCGTCATGTCCTCGGGCTGGTCGCTGTAGGCCGAGCCGAGCTGGTCGTAGTAGTAGTACTCGATGCCGGCGCCGGGGAACCAGCTGTCGAACGCCTCGAAGTATTCGTGTGTCGCGCCCGGCCCGCCGTGCAGCAGCAACACCTTGAGCTTCGGGTTGTTGCCGACGCGCTTGGTCCACACGCGGAAATCGCCCGACGGGGTGTGGATGGGGATCATCCTGACGCCGCCGGACAGCACGTCGTCGCGCCCGGTGTTGTCGAAGTATTGCGCCTTCGTGTCGCCCGCATGGACGGGGCTGCCCGCCAGCAGGGCCAGAACCAGAAGCAGCCAACGTTTCATCGCAGCGCCCCCCCGACTTGATGCGGCGAGACTAGCCCCGCCGCAGCAAGGGCGCAACTTCGCTCAGCGTCGGCTGTATTCGTGCACCGCGTCGACCAGCACGGCGACGTGGTCGGGGTTCATGTCCGGCGACATGCCGTGGCCGAGGTTGAACACGTGGCCGTCGCGCGAGCCGCCGTTGCCCGCGGCATAGCTGTCCAGCGCGGCCCTGACCTGCGCGCGGATCGCATCGGGCGAACCGTACAGGGTCGCCGGGTCCAGGTTGCCCTGCAGCGCGACCTTGCCGCCCGTGTGGCGCGCCGCTTCGGACAGTTCGACCAGCCAGTCGACGCCGACCGCATCGGTGCCGGAGGCGGCCAGTTCTTCCAGGTGCGGCGCGTTGCCCTTGCCGAACAGGATCAGCGGCGTGCGTTCGTCGCCGTTGCCGCGGTCGAGTTCCTTCGCGATGCGCTGCAGGTAGGGCAGCGAGAATTCGCGGTACATCGCCGGCGACAGCACGCCGCCCCAGGTGTCGAATACCTGCAACGCCTGCGCGCCGGCGGCGCGCTGCGCCGACAGGTAGGCGATCACCGCATCGGTGTTGACCGACAGCAGCCGGTGCAGCGTGGCCGGGTCGTTGAGCGCCAGCGCCTTGATCTTCGCGTAGTTGTCGCTGCCGCCGCCTTCGACCATGTAGCAGGCCAGCGTCCACGGGCTGCCGGAGAAGCCGATCAGCGGCGCCTTGCCGTCCAGTTCCTTGCGGATCAGCCGCACCGCGTCCATCACGTAGCGCAGTTCGGTTTCCATGTCCGGCACGGCCAGTTTTTCCGCGTCGGCCATCGTGCGCACGGTGCGCTCGAACTTCGGGCCTTCGCCTTCGACGAAGTACAGGCCCAGGCCCATCGCGTCGGGCACGGTGAGGATGTCGGAAAACAGGATCGCGGCGTCCAGGTCGAAGCGGCGCAGCGGCTGCAGCGTCACTTCGCAGGCGATCTCGGGGTTCTTGGCCATGCCGAGGAAGCTGCCGGCCCTGGCGCGCGTGGCGCGGTATTCCGGCAGGTAGCGACCGGCCTGGCGCATCAGCCACACGGGCGTGCAGTCGGTGGGTTCGCGGCGCAGGGCGCGGAGGAAGCGGTCGTTTTTGAGAGTAGCGGACAAAAGGAGGTTCTCTTCGAGTAAAGTCTTTAGGTGCCCATCGTGAAGAAAGTGAATCCCTTATTGGGCACTCTCTTCGTTTCGGCAGGAACTTCGTCAATATCCTCGAAGATAACCCTTGCCTCTGGTGTTCGGTATTTTGGTGTCACTTCCAAGTCCGGATCGTTGCGCAGGAGTTCTACTGCAAGCAATTCGGCTTGTTCTGGCGAATCTGCTTCAACGAAGCGGGTTGTATAAAAACCGACGGCCTTTTTTTGGCCAGCCAGTTTGCCGGGAAAGTTGTCACCACGGATGAAGCATCGGTAGAGAGGCATAGTCAGCCCTTCGGCGGCTCCGCACCCTGCACGAAAGTCATCTGGAACCCGCGCTTCAGGTGCGTATCGCGGACCTTCTCGAACGCCGCCGTCGCTTCGTCCTGCAGCAGGTACTGCTCGCGCTTGAACTGCGAACGGCCGCCGATCTGCCCGCTCTCGCGCAACAGCTCCCAGCCGCCGAACAGGTCGGGCTGCAGGGTCAGCTGGAGGTAGCGGGGCGATTCGCCGGCCGCCGGGCGTTGTTGCAGGAAGACGCGCATGGGGCGAATTGTAGCGGTTTTGAGCCCTTCCCCCTTTGGCGGGGGAAGGGTTGGGATGGGGGTGCGATGGAGCTGGCGAACAAGAAAGTACCTGCATCATTTCGAGTGCAGCGTTGTCGCGCTCGACGTTGGTACAACAGCGGAATGATTGCCGGCTCCGCTTCACCCCCATCCCGGCCCTCCCCCGTCGAGGGGGAGGGGGCTCAGTTTTTCAGCACCGCCAGCACCGCCGCCTCGTCCACGTCCGGCACCACTTCGGCGCGGCCGATGCCCCGCCACAGCACCAGGCGCAGGCGGCCGGCGACGTTCTTCTTGTCCAGCCGCATCCGCGCCAGCAGGGCTTCCGGCGCCAGGCCCGCGGGAATGCGCGTCGGCAGGCCGTAGGCGCCCAGCAATGCGGCGAGCCGCGCCGCGTCTTCGGCGGAAGCCAGGCCCAGGTCGGCGGACAGCTTCGCCGCCAGCACCATGCCCACCGCCACCGCTTCGCCGTGGTTGAGGTTGTCGTTGCCCATGCCGCCGTAGCCCTGCTCGGCCTCGATCGCGTGGCCGAAGGTGTGGCCGAGGTTGAGCAGGGCGCGCTCGCCCTTTTCCAGCGGGTCGCGCTCGACGATCTCGGCCTTGTGCTCGCAGCTGCGGGCGATGGCCTGCGCCAGCGCCGCGGGGTCGCCGGCCAGCAGCGCGGCGCGCTCGGCGTGCAGCCATTCGAAGAACAGCGGATCGCGGATCGCGCCGTACTTGGCTACCTCGGCCAGCCCGGCGCGCAGTTCGCGCGGCGGCAGCGTGCGCAGCAGGTCGGTGTCGGCCAGCACCGCGCGCGGCGGATGGAAGGCGCCGACCAGATTCTTGCCCTGCGGGATGTCGACCGCGGTCTTGCCGCCGACCGACGAATCGACCATCGCCAGCAGCGTGGTCGGCAGTTGCACGCAGTCGACACCGCGCATCCAGCACGCCGCGGCGAAGCCGGCGAGGTCGCCGACCACGCCGCCGCCGAGCGCGAACACGCAGGCGTCGCGGGTGGCGCCGAGTGCGGCCAGCGCTTCGATCGCGTCGCCGAAGTGCGCCAGCGTCTTCGATTCCTCGCCGGCTGGCAGCACGAAGGTGCCGATCTGCAGTTCCGGGCGCACCGCGTGCAGCGCTTCGCGCACGCCGGCGGCGTACAGCGGGGCGACGTTGGAGTCGCTGGCCAACAGCACGTGGCGGCCGCGGACCCGCTGCGCCAGCAGCGCGCCGTCGTAAACCAGGCCGGGGCCGATGTCGATGCGATACGGCGCGGCGCCGCCGACCTCGACGCTGCGGATCGCTTCGTGCCGCATCGCCGCGTTCATGCGGCATGCTCCCCGGCGGCGTGCCCGCCGCGCTGCCACTGCGCCGCCAGTTGCCCGACCAGCGCGCAGGTCGCTTCGTGCGGGTTCAGGCCGTCGGTGTCCAGGGTCAGGTCGGCGATCTCGCGATACAGCGGCTCGCGCGCCGCGGACAGGTCGCGCAGGACCTGCTCGCGGTCGGCGGCCTGCAGCAGCGGGCGGTTGCGGTCGCGGCCGACGCGCTTGAGCTGGGATTCGACGCCGACCCGCAGGTACACGACGAAGCCGCGTTCGCGCATGCGCCGGCGGTTGTCGGCGTCGAGCACCGCGCCGCCACCGGTGGCGACCAGCTGGCCTTCGCCGGCGAGCACCTGCGCCAGCATCTCGCGCTCGCGCTGGCGGAAGCCGGCCTCGCCGACGTGCTCGAACAGCATCGGGATGCTGGCGCCGCTGTGCTCGACGATGGCGTGGTCCACGTCGACGAAGCGCAGGCCGAAGCGCTCGGCCAGGCGCTTGCCGATCGAGGTTTTGCCGGCGCCCATCGGGCCGACCAGGATCAGGTTTGCGGCGGGATTCATCGGGTTCGATGCTACCACTTCATAGCGAAGACTTAACGCGGGCGGGCCTAGTCTGCGGGTCCCGGCGCGCCGCGCCATCACGTGAGAAAGGAGTTCCCATGTCCGTCGCCAAAGTCATCGAGGTCACCGCTTCCTCCAAGGTCAGCGTCGAGGACGCGGTCAAGGTCGGGCTGAAGAAGACCGCCGAGACGGTGAAGAACATCAAGGGCGCTTGGGTCAACGAAACCAAGGTGGTGACCGACGACAGCGGCAACATCACCGAGTGGCGGGTCAACCTGCGCATCAGCTTCGTCGTCGCTTGATTTCGCAGGGGCGGGGCCCGCCCCTACGCAAACGGCCGGCGCCGCGCGTCCAGCGGCACCACCCGGTCCGCGATCGCCGGCAGCGTCCGCAGGGCCTGCCGGCTGGTCCGTTCGTAGTGTTGAACAAAGCGTTCGACCTGCGCGCGATCCATCGCCTTGCGCGACGGATCGCCGGCCTGCAGCGCTTGCTCCTGTTCCCAGCGCCACTGCGGCACCACTTCGAAACCGGGCGGCTGCAGGAACCACAATGCGTCGATGCGCGACCACAGCGCCGGATAGTCGCGCGCCAGCGCGGCGTTGCACCAGCGCCGCCACGTGCCGCCGGCGTCCTCGCCGCGTTCCAGCGCATTGACCGGTACGGCCAGGGCGGCTTCGTCCTCCGCCGGCGTTGCCAGGAACCAGCCTTCGAAAACCACGACGTCGGCGGGTCCGTCGATCCGCTCCCAACGCGATTCCGGCAGGCGGTCGTCGCCCAGCTTGTCGAAGCGGGGCAGGGTGGCCGGTTCGCCGGCGCGCAGCGCATCCAGCGTGCGCAGCGCCAGCGCCATGTCGTGCGTGCCCGGCGGGCCGCGCGTGGCCAGCAGCGGGTGCACGTCGCGTGCCAGCGTCTCGCGCTCGGCCTTGCGCAGGTAGAAGTCGTCGATCGAGACGACGGCCGCGCGCAGCCCGCGCGAGCGCGCCAGCGCGGCGACCTGCGCGGCCAGCGTCGACTTCCCCGTGCCCTGCAGCCCGCTGATGCCGAACGCCGGCACAGGGCCGTTCCGGATCGAAAGCGCCGCGTCCAGCGCCTCGGCAACGAGTGCGTCCGGGAAACCGGGGGACTGAAGTTCGTTCATGGAAATATCGGGAACCGTTCGTGCTGAGCGTAGCCCGCGCAGCGGGCGAAGTCGAAGCGACGCACGTGGTCCTTCGACTTCGCGCCTGCGGCGCTACGCTCAGGATGAACGGGCATAATGATGCGCACGCCCGTGCCGCCCGTGATGCCATGACCGACCTCTACGCCGAAGCCCTTTCCACGTTCGCCACGCTGTTCGACGAAGCCAGGGCCAGCGCCGCGGAACTGGAAGCCAATGCGATGACCGTGGCCACGGCGACGGCGGACGGCCGGCCGTCGGCGCGCATCGTGCTGCTGAAGTCGTTCGACGAGCGCGGCTTCGTGTTCTACACGCACCTCGACAGCCGCAAGGGCGGGGAACTGGCGGCCAACCCGCACGCGGCGCTGCTGTTCCTGTGGCGCAGCCTGCGCGAAGCGGGGGTGCAGGTGCGGATCGAAGGGGCGGTCGAAGTCGTCGCCGACGCCGAGGCGGACGCCTACTTCGCCAGCCGCCCGCGCCTGAGCCAGATCGGCGCGTGGGCTTCGGCGCAGTCGCGCACGCTGGCCACGCGCGAGGATTTCGAGGACCGCATCGCCCAGGTCGAGGCCGAATTCGAGGGCCGCGAGGTGCCGCGCCCGGACGGCTGGAGCGGCTACCGCGTAGTCCCCGAAGCCTTCGAATTCTGGTACGGCGCGCAGTTCCGCCTGCACGAGCGCTGGCGCTACGAGCGTGGAGCGGACGGTGGCTGGACGAAGCGGATGCTGTATCCGTGAGCATGCCGTTGCCCGTCTGTAGGAGCGGCGTAAGCCGCGACAGGGCCATCCCGTGAAAGTCCGGCCGCGGCTTGCGCCGCTCCCGCGGGAAGCGGCATCGTGATCGGCCCGCGCCGCATCGTCTGCCTGACCGAGGAACCGACCGAAACGCTGTACGCGCTCGGCGAGCAGGACCGCATCGTCGGCATCAGCGGCTTCACCGTGCGTCCCGCCGTCGCGCGCAAGGAAAAACCGAAGGTCAGCGCCTTCACCAGCGCCAGGATCGACGAGATCCTGAAGCTCGACCCCGATTTCGTCGTCGGCTTCTCCGACATCCAGGCGGAAATCGCGGCCGAACTGATCGGTCGCGGCGTCGAAGTGTGGATCGCCAACCACCGCAGCGTCGACGGCATCCTCGACTATATCCGTCGCCTCGGCGCGCTGGTCGGCGTCGCCGGCAAGGCGAATGCCTATGCCGACGGATTGCGCCGCGGGCTCGACGGGATCGAGCGCGAATCGGCAAAGCTGCCGAGGCGGCCGCGCGTCTATTTCGAGGAATGGGATGAGCCGCAGATCAGCGGCATCCGCTGGGTCGCCGAACTGATCCGCATTGCCGGCGGCGACGACGTGTTCCCCGAGCTCGCGGCCGAGCCGCTGGCGAAGCGGCGCATCCTTGCCGATCCGTGCGAAGTGGTGCGGCGCGCGCCGGACATCATCCTGGGCTCGTGGTGCGGCAAGAAATTCCGCCCCGACAGGGTCGCGGCCCGCGCCGGCTGGGACGCGATCCCGGCGGTGCGCGCCGGCGAACTGCACGAAATCAAGTCGCCGCTGATCCTGCAGCCGGGCCCGGCGGCGCTGACCGACGGCGTGGACGGGATCGCGCGGATCGTCCGCGCGTGGGCGGCACGCAACGCGTGACCCTTCATCGGCCGTAAACGCCCGCGCATGGCATAGTCCGGCGGCAAGTCCGCGTGAGTCCCATAAACTTTCGTGAGGGTGCCTTCATGTTGCTGAAGCAGATTCTTGCCGCCACGCTCGCCGTCGCCCTGGTGTCCGGTACCTGCACCAGCGCCTATGCCGGCGTCATCACCACGCAGCAGGCGCTGTCCGCCGAAGCGCGCGCCACCACCGAGCAACAGATCCGGACCGCACTGGCACGCGAGGATGTGCGCAAGGCCATGCAGAGCTACGGCGTGGCCCCGGCCGACGTCGACGCGCGTATCGCCTCGCTGAGCGACGCCGAACTGCTGCGCCTGCAGGGCGAAGTCGACCGCCTGCCGGCGGGCGGCGGTGCCCTGGCGGTGATCGGCGTCGTGTTCCTGGTGCTGCTGATCCTGGAACTGGTAGGCGTCACCAACATCTTCAACCGCGTGTGACCGCGCGCCACCTGCTGCGCCGGGCGATCCTCGCGGGGGGCGCCATGGCGTGCGCCGGCTGCGCGATCAATCCGCCGCTGCGGGTGGACGGCATGGTTCCCGCCGCGGGCATCGACCTGACCCGGCGCGTGCCATTCCATCCGCAAACGGAGTACCAGTGCGGCCCGGCCGCGCTGGCCACGGTGCTTGGCAGCAGCGGCGTGCCCGCCACACCGGAAAGCCTGGCGCCGCAGGTCTACCTGCCGGGGCGCCATGGCAGCCTGCAGGTCGAACTGATCGGCGCCACCCGCCGCGCCGGCCGCATTCCGTACCTCCTGCCACGCGAGCCCGAGGCGCTGTTCGCCGAACTGCAGGCCGGGCGCCCGGTGCTGGTGCTGCAGAACCTGCTGGTCCGCAGCGTGCCGAAATGGCACTACGCCGTGCTCGTCGGCGCCGATGCCGGCCGCAATCGCATCCGCCTGAACAGCGGCGACAGGCGCGGCCTGCCAATGCCGGCGCCGAAGTTCATGCGCACCTGGGACTGGGGTGGGCGCTGGGCACTGGTGGCGCTGAAGCCCGGCGAATTGCCGGCCAGCGCCGCCGATCCGGCCGCGTACCTGGCCGCCGTGGCCGATTTCGAGGCGGTCGCCGGCGCCGCGGCCGCGCGGCCCGCGTACCTGGCCGCACAGCGGCGCTGGCCGGAAGACGGCCGGGTGCACATGGCGCTGGGCAACCAGGCCTATGCCGGCGGCGACAAGCGTGCCGCCGTCGCGCACTACCGCGAGGGGCTGGCGCATGCGCCCGGGGATCCGGTGCTGGCGAACAACTACGCGTCGGTGATGGGCGAACTGGGTTGCCGGGCGCAGGCCTTGCGGGCGCTGGACGGCGTGCGCGACGACGGAACGTCGACGTGGCGCGAACAGCTGTTGCGCACGCGCGGGGAAGTGGAAGCGGCGAAGGCGCGCCCCGCGGCCGATTGCGCGAAGCTGGCGTTGCCGGCGCGCTAGGCGGCGGCTTGCTCTGAAGGCACTCCCGCCGATGCCGGCAGGCAGCGGGGGCAGGCTCTACTCCACGCGTAGCGTCAGTCGTTGGCGGCGGACAGCGCCGCGCCGCGCATGCGCGCGGCATGGATCGCCTTGCCGACCAGCGCTTCGAAGCCGCCGGCCTGGAAGGTTTCGATCGCCGCCTGCGTGGTGCCGTTCGGCGAGGTGACGCGGCGGCGCAGTTCGGCCGGCACTTCGCCGGTTTCGGTCAGCATCCGCGCCGCGCCGAGGAGGGTTTGCAGGACCAGCGTGCGGGCCGCATCGGCGGGCAGGCCTTCGGCGATGGCGGCCGTTTCCATCGCCTCGGCCAGCAGGAACACGTAGGCCGGACCGCTGCCGGAGACCGCGGTGACCGAATCCATCAGCGTTTCGTCGGCGACCCACACGGTCGGGCCGGCGGCGGCGAGCAACTGCTCCGCGCGTTCGCGTCCGCCGGCGTCGACGTTGCCGGTCGCGAACAGCCCGGTCACGCCGGCGCCGAGCAGGGCGGGGGTGTTCGGCATCGCGCGGATCACCGGCGGTTCCGCGCCGAGCCAACGCTGCAGTTGCGCGGACGTGATGCCGGCGGCGATGGAGACGACCAGCGGGTTCCGTTCCCGTGCCGCATCCGCCAGCGATTCGCAGACGCTGTGCAGCACCTGCGGTTTGACCGCGAACAGCCACAACGGGGCCCGCGCGACGGCCTGCGTCGCGTCGGCGTAGGTGTTCACGCCGAAATCGCGCGCCAGCGCCTCGCGCAGCGCTTCGACCGGTTCGGCCACGTGCAATTGCGACGGCTCGTAGCCGCGGCCGACCAGCCCGCCGATCAGGCTGCGCGCCATGTTGCCGCCGCCGACGAAGGCGATGTGCCGTGTTGCATCCATCGATGTGTCCTCAGGTTTTGGGTGGGCGCGCGCCGAACAGCGCGGTGCCGATGCGCACCATGGTCGCGCCTTCCCCGATCGCGAGGGCGAAGTCGTCGCTCATGCCCATCGACAGGGTATCGACCGACGGGTAGCGGGCGGCGAGGCCGTCGAACAGTTCGCGCATGCGCCGGAACGCCGGGCGGCGCAGTTCGATGTCCGCGTGCGGCGTCGGGATCGCCATCAGCCCGCGCAGTGCCAGGCCCGGCTCGGCGGCGATGGCGGCGGCGAGTGCGTCGACCTCGCCCGGGCGGCAGCCGTGCTTGCTGGTTTCGTCGTCGACGTTGACCTGCACCAGTACGTTCAGCGGCGGCCGGCCGGCCGGCCGGAATCGCGCCAGCGCCGCCACCAGCTTGCCCCGGTCGACGGTCTGCACCCAATCGAACAAGGTCGCGGCGGCCTCGGCCTTGTTCGATTGCAGGTGCCCGATCAGGTGCCATTCCAGGCCCAGCCCGGCCAGCTCGCGCGCCTTGGCCTGCGCTTCCTGGACGTAGTTCTCGCCGAAAGCGTGCTGTCCGTCCGCGGCGAGTTGCGCGATGGCCGCGGACGGTTGCAACTTGGACACCGCAAGCAGGCGCGGCACTGGCCGCCCCGCGGCTTTGGCTGCGTTTTCAATGCGTTGCAGGGTCTCGCTGAGGGTGCTGGCGAGGATCATCGTCCAACCATTGGCGACTGCTGATGGCGCGCTATACTGCCTGCAGGGGAAGTATCGTTCCAGTCGCAGCACATCTTCGTGGGGAAGCAGCGTTATGGATATCGCCGAACTACTGGCGTTCTCGGTCAAGAACAAGGCCTCCGACCTCCACCTGTCGGCCGGGTTGCCGCCGATGATCCGGGTGGACGGCGACGTGCGCCGGATCAACATCCCCGCGCTCGACCACAAGCAGGTGCATGCGCTGATCTACGACATCATGTCGGACAAGCAGCGCCGCGATTACGAGGAATTCCTCGAGGTCGACTTCTCGTTCGAGATCCCGTCGCTGGCGCGCTTCCGCGTCAACGCGTTCAACCAGAACCGCGGCGCCGGCGCGGTGTTCCGCACCATTCCGTCGGAAGTGCTGACCCTCGAGGACCTGAACTGCCCGCCGATCTTCCGCGAACTGATCCAGCAGCCGCAGGGCCTGATCCTGGTCACCGGTCCGACCGGTTCGGGCAAGTCGACCACCCTGGCGGCGATGCTCGACCACATCAACAAGAACGAATACGCGCACATCCTCTCGGTCGAGGACCCGATCGAGTTCGTCCACACCTCGCAGAAGTGCCTGATCAACCAGCGCGAGGTGCACCGCGACACCCACGGCTTCAACGAGGCGCTGCGCTCGGCGCTGCGCGAGGACCCCGACTACATCCTGGTCGGCGAGTTGCGCGACCTCGAGACCATCCGCCTGGCGCTGACCGCGGCGGAAACCGGCCACCTGGTGTTCGGCACCCTGCACACCAGCTCGGCGGCCAAGACCATCGACCGCATCATCGACGTGTTCCCCGCCGGCGAGAAGCCGATGGTGCGCTCGATGCTGTCCGAATCGCTGCGCGCGGTGATCTCGCAGGCGCTGCTGAAGAAGGTCGGCGGCGGCCGCACGGCGGCGTGGGAGATCATGGTCGGCACGCCCGCCATCCGCAACCTGATCCGCGAGGACAAGGTCGCGCAGATGTATTCGGCCATCCAGACCGGCCAGCAACTGGGCATGATGACGCTGGACCAGCACCTGCAGGACATGGTCAAGCGCAACCTGGTCAGCCGCCAGCAGGCCAGGGAGTACGCGAAGGACAAGCGGTTGTTCGAGTAATTTCGGGAAAGGCAGGCGGACGGCGCGGGGCCGGCATCCCCGGTTTCCGCGACCAGCGTCTCCTGCCTCCCGCCTCCAGTCCCCCGGAGTTCAGCCATGAGCAGCATCGACTTCACCAGCTTCCTCAAACTGATGGCGCACCAGAAGGCGTCGGACCTGTTCATCACCGCGGGCATGCCGCCGGCGATGAAAGTGCACGGCAAGCTCTCGCCGATCACGCAGACGCCGCTCACCGGCCAGCAGTCGCGCGACCTGGTGCTGAACGTGATGACTCCGTCGCAGCGCGAGGAATTCGAGAAGACCCACGAGTGCAATTTCGCGATCGGCGTCGCCGGCGTGGGCCGCTTCCGCGTGTCGTGCTTCTACCAGCGCAACCAGGTGGGCATGGTGCTGCGCCGGATCGAGGCGCGCATCCCGACCATCGAAGAGCTGAACCTGCCGCCGATCATCAAGACCCTGGCGATGACCAAGCGCGGCATCATCATCTTCGTCGGCGCCACCGGCACCGGCAAGTCGACCTCGCTGGCGGCGATGATCGGCTACCGCAACCAGAATTCGACCGGCCACATCATCACCATCGAGGACCCGATCGAGTTCGTGCACAAGCACGAGGGCTGCATCATCACCCAGCGCGAGGTCGGCATCGACACCGACAGCTGGGAGAACGCGCTGAAGAACACCCTGCGCCAGGCGCCGGACGTGATCATGATCGGCGAGGTGCGCACCCGCGAGGGCATGGACTACGCAATCTCGTTCGCCGAAACCGGCCACCTGGTGCTGTGCACGCTGCACGCCAACAACGCCAACCAGGCGATGGACCGCATCATCAACTTCTTCCCGGAAGACCGCCGCGGCCAGCTGCTGATGGACCTGTCGCTGAACCTGAAGGGCGTGGTCGCGCAGCAGCTGATCCCGACCCCGGACGGCAAGGGCCGCCGCGTGGCGATGGAAATCCTGCTCGGCACGCCGCTGGTGCAGGACTACATCCGCGACGGCGAGATCCACAAGCTCAAGGAAGTGATGAAGGAATCGACCAACCTGGGCATGAAGACCTTCGACCAGGCGCTGTTCGAGCTGTACCAGGCCGGCGAGATCAGCTACGAGGACGCGCTGCGCTACGCCGACTCGCAGAACGAGGTGCGCCTGAAGATCAAGCTGGCGCAGGGCGGCGACGCCAAGACCCTGGCGCAGGGCCTGGACGGCGTGGAAGTCGCGGAAGCGCACTGACCGTTCCGTTCTGCCACGCTGCCGGCGGGAACCGGAAAGGGCGGGTCGTCCCGCCCTTTTCCATGTCCCCGGCGCGGCCGGGGCGAAAGAAAAAGCCCGGCCGCTGGCCGGGCTTCGTCCTGGCCTCGCCAGGTCCCTGCCGGGACCTGCGCCGGATCAGGCGGCGATCCTCGGCGCCGGGCGCGTGCCGTCGGCGATCCGGTGCAGCATCTCGCGCGACAGGCGCACGGCCGCGATGCTGGGCAGGGCCGCGGCGCGACGCTCGGCCTCGCGCTCGGCGGCCATCGGATCGTCCAGCCACTTCCACTGGTAGCTGTTGCCACGGACCGACGGGTAAACCGCGCGGAATGCACTGAGCCGTTCTTCGGCGGTCGGCGGGATCGGCGGAGACTGGTGGGGCTTCAGGCCGCCGGTGAATGAGAGATGCAGCAGATTCATGACCTAATCCTCCGTTCCGATGTGGGACTGCTACTGCTTCCGGTGTCCTCCCAAGGCAGGTCCGCGGGTTCGCCGGGGGCGGGTCCGGGTCACCGCGAACGTGCAGCGCAAACATACGACGGTGGATGGCGGCGATCACGTGAAAAACGTGCGTAATTCACATTCGATTAAATCTGAACGTGACTCATGCGTCGTCAGCTTCCATTCGCAAACGACTGTTTTCCCTGGAATAAATAAACCGCTTGCCGTTCATCGGGCGAGTTCGCGCAACCCAGTGTTCGCGGCAGCGCGACGGGCCGTTGCCGGCGAGGGCCCGCCGCGCTCCTGCCAGGACGGTCGGTGGCTGGATCCCGATTCCGGTCCGTCCCCGCGCGTCCGGCGCGAGGCTTGCGCATTTCCGGCCGTCGCTTGAAACAACGCGAATGCCGGAAGGAAGCGGCCGGCCTGCCACCGTCGGCGACAGGCCCTAGAATGACCGCATGCCGCAGCCATCCCCCAACCTGACCAACCAGCTGCTGATCGCGCTGCCCGCGCTGGACGATCCGAATTTCGCCCGCAGCGTGGCCCTGATCTGCCAGCACGACGAGGACGGGGCGATGGGCGTGGTGGTCAACCGCGCCTCCGACTACACGCTGGGCGAGGTGCTGCAGCAGATGCAGCTGGAGACCGGCAACGAGGAACTGCGCAACCGGATCGTGCTGTCGGGCGGGCCGGTGCACCCGGAGCGCGGCTTCGTGCTGCACGACGGCGGCGGCGAATGGGAGTCCACCCTGGAAATCGGCGACGGCCTGTACCTGACCACGTCGCGCGACGTGCTCGAGGCGATGGCCGCCGGCACAGGGCCGCGTCACGCGGTCGTCGCGCTGGGTTGCGCCGGCTGGGGCGCCGGCCAGCTGGAATACGAACTGGGCGAGAACAGCTGGCTGACCGCGCCGGCCGATGCCGAACTGCTGTTCGCGCTGCCGCTGGAGCAGCGCTGGCAGGCCGCGGGCGGGCGCATCGGCGTGGACATGAGCCGGCTGACCGACTACAGCGGCCACGCCTGACATGAAGCTCGACGGCACCGTGCTGGGTTTCGACGTCGGTGCGCGGCGCATCGGCGTCGCGGTCGGCAGCGCGTTCGGCAGCGGCGCGCGCGCCCTGGCGGTGGTCGACGTGCACGGCAACACGCCCGACTGGCCGGCGCTCGACAAGCTGCGCGACGAATGGCGGCCCGACGGCCTGGTGGTCGGCGATCCGATGACGCTGGAAGGCGACGACCAGCCGGCGCGCAAGCGCGCGCACGCCTTCGCCCGCGCGTTGCAGGCGCGCTACAAGCTGCCGGTGGTGCTGGTGGACGAGCGCTCCAGTTCGGTCGAGGCCGCGCAGCGTTTCGCGCTGGACCGCGCCGAAGGCCGCAAGCGCCGCCGCGACGCCGCCGCGCTCGACGCGGTGGCCGCGGCGGTCATCATCGAGCGCTGGCTGGCGGCGCCGCAGGACGCGACGCGCATTTGAAGAACGAAGACGCCTTCTGCCCGCTAGCGGGGAGGGGGATCCAAGCACGACAATTCACCAAACTCGCCTTGGGAAACGCATGAGCCTGCAACTCGATTCGAACGGACGCCTGCACCACCTGCTGACCCTCGACGGGTTGCCGAAGGAAACCCTGTGCCGCCTGCTCGACCGCGCCGGGCAGATCCGCGACGCTGCGCTGGGGCGCACGCACAAGCGCGATTCGCTGGTCGGCACCACGATCTGCACGCTGTTCTTCGAGCCTTCGACGCGCACGCGCAGCTCGTTCCAGATCGCCGCGCAGCGGCTCGGCGCCGACGTGGTCAATTTCGATGCGTCGACCTCGTCGGCGCGCAAGGGCGAGACCGCGCTGGACACGATGAGGAACCTGGAGGCCATGGGCGTGCGCGGTTTCGTCGTGCGCCACCCCGAGGACGGCGCCGCGGAGATGCTGGCCGAGCACACCGGCGAAGGCACCACGGTGATCAACGCCGGCGACGGCCGCAGCGCGCATCCGACCCAGGGCCTGCTCGACATGCTGACCGTGCGCCAGGCCAAGGGCCCGGACTTCTCGAGGCTGAAGTTCCTGATCGTCGGCGACGTCAAGCATTCGCGCGTGGCGCGCAGCGACCTGCACGCGCTGCACACGCTGGGCGCGGGCGAGGTGCGCGTCTGCGGGCCGGATGCACTGCTGCCCGGCGACGGTACGCTGGCGGGCTGCGAGGTTGGCGCCGATTTCGACGCGATGCTCGAGGGCGTCGACGTGGTGATGATGCTGCGCCTGCAACGCGAACGCATGGAGGAGGGGTTGGTGGCGTCGCTCGACGACTACCACCGCGACTACGGCCTGACCGCCGCGCGCCTGCGCCGCGCCGCGCCGGACGCGGTGGTGCTGCACCCCGGCCCGATCAACCGCGGCGTGGAAATGACCGACGAGGTCGCCGACGGCCCGTGGTCGCTGGTATTGCGACAGGTCAGCAACGGCGTGGCGGTGCGCATGGCGGTGCTGGAGACGTTGCTGGCCTAGCGGCCGGCTTTGCGCAACTGGGCGATGTATTCGAGCTCGCTCTTCGCGAGATTGCTGCCGGGATCGACTTCAAGCGACGCCTCGTAGGCGTGCTGCGCACCGTCCAGGTCGCCCATTTCCACCAGTACCCAACCGGTACCGCGCAGCGCAAGCGGTTTGGCGTGCGCTGCGCTTGGGTGCTCGTTCGCAAGTGCCAATGCGCGCTGGTACGCGGCCAGGGCCCCGTCAAGATTGCCACTCTGACCCAAGGCGAAGCCGCGTTCGACATGGGCGTCGGCGAAATACGGGGCCAGCGCGATGGCTTTGTCGAGCCAGCGGATGGCTTCGGCGTTGTCTTTTGCTCCGGCCAGCAGGAAACCTTTCAACTTGTAAGCCATCGGGCAGGCAACGTCGATCCATTCTGTCGGCTCGCCATCGGCGTTTTCGGCCATGTACTGTTCGTATTCCTGCACGGTGGCGACACTGACCAGGCGGAGGCCTTGGCGGTGCTGGGCCTCGCAATATGCGAGTACCGGCTCCAGTCGTTCGTCGGCGGAATCGGTGTCGCCCCGTTGCATCTCCAGCCAGATCGCATCGAGGTCTTCCCGGTACTGGTGGCCGACTTTCCGCTCCATCGGAGGGATCGCATAGAAAGTTTCGGTCACGGTGGACTGGGCGAACGCCTCGTTCGTCATCGGGGCGCAAGCCAGCAGGACCAGGCCGGAAAGCAATAATGTCTTCACGTCCGCGGATTCCTCGTGTCCATTGGTCGCGTGATTCGTATGCCGGCCGGATTGCTTCTTTGGTCGATCTGCCCGGCAGGCGCGCTCAGCGCAGCTTCTGCGCGAACAGCCAGACCCACAATTCCGGCGTGTTGTAAGCCGGGTCCCACGCGTTGTGGTTGGCGTCCGGGAACTCCGTGTAGCGCACGTCGGCGCCGGCGGCCTTCAGTGCCGCGAAGATCTTGCGGTCGTCGCCGGGCGGCACGACGTCGTCCCTGGCGCCATGGAACATCCAGATCGGCTTGTCGCGCAACCGCGCGGCGGGTGCGGCATACGGATCGGGCGCGTCCGCCACGCCGGCGACCCGCAGGCGCGCGTACTCGGGGTTCGGCGGCGGCTCGATCGCGCCGCAGATCGGCACCAGCGCGGCGGATTTCCGCGGATTGGCCAGCGCGGTTTCCCACGTGCCGTAGCCGCCCATCGACAAGCCCGTCAGGTAGGTGCGCTTCGGATCGCCACGGAACTCGCGCGAGGCTGCGTCGAGCGCCGCCAGCGCGATGCGCGGGTTGGCCTCCAGCCAGAATTCGCCTGCAGGCACCTGCGGCAACACCACGATCGCCGGGAAGTCGTTCGCATGCGCGCGCAGGTAGGGCCCCAGGCCGGCGCTCAATTGCGCCCGGTTGTCGCCGCCGCGTTCGCCGGCGCCGTGCAGGAACAGGATCACCGGCGGATGGTCCCCGCCCGCGTCCTTCGCCGGCACGAACACCTGGTAACGGTGCGACGCGCCATTGACCACGATCTCGCGCGGCACGAACCGGCCGCTCGTGCCGCGCAGCGGCGAAACGGTCGAGCAGGCCGTTGCCAGCAACGACAGCAGGGCGAACAGGATGGCGGGCGCGGTTTTCATCGGTGCCTCCGCGATCAGCGCAGCAACACCAGCGTTGCCAGGCCGAGGAAGGTGAAGAAGCCCATCACGTCGGTGACGGTGGTCAGGAAGATGCCGCTGGCCAGCGCCGGGTCGAAGCCGAAGCGCTTCAGCGTCAGCGGCACCAGTACCCCGGACAGCGCGGCGAACAGCAGGTTGCAGGTCAGCGCGATCGCGATGACCAGCGACAGGCCGGGGTTGTGGAACCACAGCAGCACGATCAGCCCCAGGATCGCGCCCAGCACCACGCCGTTGAACAGCGCCACGCGCACTTCCTTCCACAGCAGCGTGCGCGCGTTCGACGCGCCGACCTGGCCCAGCGCCAGGCCGCGCACCATCAGCGCCAGCACCTGGGTGCCGGCGTTGCCGCCCATGCCGGCGACGATCGGCATCAGCACCGCCAGCGCCACCAGCTTGTCGATGGTGCCCTCGAACTGGCCGACCACGCTGGCGGCGAGGAAGGCGGTGGCGAGGTTGACCGAGAGCCAGATCAGGCGGCGGCGGAACGCGCGCCGCACCGGCGAGAACAGGTCCTCGTCCTCGTCGAGGCCGGCCGCGCCCAGCGCCTGGTGCTCGGCCTGGCCGCGGATGATGTCGACCACGTCGTCGACGGTGATGCGGCCGAGCAGAATGTTGTTCCCGTCGACCACCGGCGCCGAGATCCAGTCGTGGTCGGAGAACTGGCGCGCGACCTCGTCGGCGCTCTCGCCGACGTCGATCGCCGGTTGCTGGTCGTCGACCAGCTTGTTGATCGGCGTGCCGTCCTCGTGGGTCACCAGCGCGGCCAGCGACACCCGGCCCAGGTACTGGTGGCGGCGGCTGACCACGTACAGGTGGTCGGTGTGGTCGGGCAGTTCGCCGCGCAGGCGCAGGAAGCGCAGCACCACGTCGACGGTGACGTCGCCGCGCACCGTCACCACGTCGGGGTTCATCAGGCGGCCGGCGGTATCCTCCGGATACGACAGCACCTGCTCCAGCCGCTCGCGGTTCTCGCGGTCCATCGACTTGAGCACTTCGTCGATGACCGTGTCCGGCAGGTCCTCGACCAGGTCGGCGAGGTCGTCGATGTCGAGGTCCTCGACCGCCGCCACGATCTCGTCGGGGTCCATGTCGGCGAGCAGGCTCTCGCGCACCTCGTCGCCGACGTGCACCAGCACCTCGCCGTCGTCCTCGGCGTCGACCAGCCCCCACACCACCTCGCGCTTGCCCGGCGGCAGCGACTCGAGCAGGTTGCCGATTTCCGCCGGCGACAGCGTGTTGACCAGGCGGCGCACGGGGCCGAGCCGGCCGCTGTCCAGCGCATCGGACAGCAGCCGCAGTTGGCGCGCGGTCTTGTCGTGGCGGGCGGCTTCGGCCATGCGCGGCTCCGGTGGTGGCGTGAGCCGCGTCCGTGGGCATGGGCCCAGTGAGCCGCGGCGGGTCAGGCGTTCATCGCGGCATTATCGCCCGCGGAACGGGCAATGCCTACCCTGCCGAAGCGCGACGCAGGCGGAAACGGGCGATGCGCCGGCGGATGATGTTCACGACCCGGCCGAGCGCGGTCATTTCGAGGTCGGCCTGCAGGCGCTCGATTTCGGCATAGAGGCGGCGGTTGTGGTCGGCGCGGCTGGAAAACAGCTCGCGCAGCTCGGTGCAGTCCTGTTCGGTCAGCACGTGGCCGGGCCGGAGGTGGGCGGGCAGCTGCCGATCCACGTACACCGTCGAGTGGGTACGCGCGGTCTGGGCCTCGGGCCGCGTTTCCGTGTAGAAGTACAGCGCGATCGACTTGCGGCTCAAGTGCGCCTTCGCGGCCGGCAGGCTGATCTTGCCGAAGCCGTGCCAGCTGTGCTCGGTGGTTTCGAAGATCACGCAGCGGTTGAACAGCGGCGGCACGACGACCGTCTCGTCGTTCTCCGGATCGTAGGGGTCGCGGTGCAGTTCCAGCGAACCGCCCCAGGCCGTTTCCCATTCCGGGTTCAGGTACACGATGAGGTTCAGCCGGCGGTGCCAGAGCGTGGCGGGGTGGTAGTTGAAATCGATGTGGTTGTCGAGGCCTTGCCCGCTGCGGTTCTCGTGGGTGCCGCCGCCGAAATACATCGGGTCGTACAGCAGGCCGGGGATGCCGGTGATGTCGCCGATCAGGCGCAGGAATTCCGGCGACTGCACCAGATCGTCCAGCTGCCGGTAGGCGTCGCCCAACCCGCGCAGCCGTTCGATGGTGGATTTGCCGCCGGGCTTGCCGTCCTCGTTGAGGTAGTCGCCCCGCTCGAAGGGCGGGAACTGCGCGAGCAGGCGCGCGGCGAAGTCGGGCGCGAGGAAGCCGTCGATGACGCAATGGCGGAACGGCAGGGCCGATTCGAACCCGGCGTTGTACTGCTTCCTGCGTTCCTGCACTTCGCGCGCGATCAAGTCCATGCGGCGGCTCGCTCTGTCGTGTCGATGGGGACGGGACTGCGGTTCGCCCGATGGCCACGGATTATGTCCCGCGGGCGGGGCGATGAGTACCCCGCGTACTACGACGCCGATTCCATCCAGCGTTCGATGCCGGCGCGGTCGCGCGCCTGCAGCAGCTTGTAGGTCTGCGACAGCAGGGCGGCGCGGTCGCTGTTGCGGATGGCGCGGCGCACTTCCAGCAAGGTCGACGGGTGCAGGCTGAACTCGTTCAGCCCCAGCGCCAGCAGCAGTGGGACGAAACGCGGATCGGCGGCGATCTCGCCGCATACCGCCACCGGCTTCCGCGCCTGCCAGCCGGTCTCGATCACGCTGTGCAGCAGCCGCAGCACGCCCGGGTGCAGCGGCGAATACAGTTCGCCCAATGCCTCGTTGTTGCGATCGGCGGCGAGCAGGTACTGCACCAGGTCGTTGGTGCCGATCGACAGGAAGTCGACCAGGTCGACGAAGCCGTGCACCGCGAACGCGGCGGCGGGAACCTCGATCATCACCCCGAACGGGATTTCGTCGGCGACCTCGCGCTTCTGCTTGCGCAACTGCCCGACCACGCGCTTGAGCCGGCGCCGCACCGCGAGGATTTCCTCGCGGCCGCTGACCATCGGCACCAGCACGCGCACCGGGCCGTAGCCGGAGGCGCGGGCGATCGCGCGCAACTGGGTGTCGAAAATGCCGTCGCGGACCAGCGACAGGCGCACGCCGCGCAGGCCCAGCGCCGGGTTGTCCTCGTTGTCCAGGGCCAGGCCGGTGCGATCGGCCTTGTCCGCGCCCAGGTCGAGCGTGCGGATCGTCACCGGCCGCCCGCTCATGCCCAGCACCGCGTCGCGGTAGACGCGGAACTGCTCTTCCTCGTCCGGCAGCTCCCGGCGCTGCAGGAACAGGAATTCGGTGCGGAACAGGCCCAGCCCGGCGGCGCCGAGCGCATGCGCGCGGGCGATGTCCTCGCGCGACTCGGCGTTGGCCAGCAGCACGATGTCCTCGCCGTCGCGGGTGCGGGTGGGCTTGCTGCGCAGGCGGCCCAGCTCGCGCTGCTCCTTCGCCGCCTCGCGCTTGCGCGACCGGTAGGCGCGCAGGTCCTCGGCGCTCGGCTCGACCACGATCTCGCCGCTGTCGCCGTCGACGATCAGCACGTCGCCGTCGTTGATCTTCTGCAGCACGTGCGCGGCGCCGACCACCAGCGGCAGGTGCAGGCTGCGCGCGAGGATCGCGCTGTGCGACAGCGCGCTGCCGCCGGCGGTGACGATCGCGACCACGCCCTGCGCCTGCAGCTGCGCCATTTCCGACGGCGCCACGTTGTCGCTGACCAGGATCTCGCCGGCCACGCCCTTCGGCGCCGTCGCGCGCTTGTGCAGGTGCGCGTGGATGCGGCCGATCACGTGGTCGAGGTCGTCCAGGCGGCTCTTCAGGTAGGCGTCGTCCATGCCCTCGAACACCGCGGCCAGGCGGTCGCGCTGCAGGCGCAGCGCATAGTCGGCGCCGTAACGGGCGACCCGGATCAGTTCGTCGAGGCCGTGCAGCAGTTCGGGGTCGTCCAGCAGCAGCGCATGCAGGTCGAGGAATTCGCCGACTTCCCTGGCCAGCGCGCCGTGCAGGCGCGTGCGCAGGTCGTGCATCTCGGCGCGGGTGGCGTCGACCGCGGCGTGCAGGCGCTGCAGTTCGGCTTCGACCTCGGCGGCGGTGATGCGCTGCTCGGCGACGTCCAGCGCGTGCGGCAGGCGAACCCGGGCGCGTCCCAGTGCGCTGCCGCGCGATGCGCCATGGCCGGCGAGCAGCGTCCTCATCAACTGTCCTCGTCGAATCGTCGCTCGAACAGCGCCGCGACCGCGTCCATCGCCGCCTGCTCGTCGTCGCCGTCGATGCGCATCGTCACCGGCGTGCCCTGGCCGGCGGCCAGCAGCATCACCCCCATGATGCTCTTGGCGTTGACCTCGCGCCCCTTCGCCGCCAGCGTGGCGTTGCAGCGGAACGGCGCCAGCACCTGCACCAGCTTGGCGGTGGCGCGGGCGTGCAGTCCCAGGCGGTTGGAAACGGTGAGTTCGCGTTCAAGCATCGTCGATGATCGCCCCATTGCGCGTGCCGGCCGCGGCGGTGGCCGGCAATTGGTCCAGTCCCTGTTCCGGATAGTTCATCACCCGCAGCAGCATCGGCAAACTCAGCGCCGACACGCGCCGCACCGGCGTGCCCAGCTGGGCCAGTCGCCTGGCCAGGTTGCTGGGGCTGGCGCCGTACAGGTCGGTCAGCACCAGCACGCCGTCGCCGCCGTCGACGCGCCGCAGCGCCGCGGAGGCTTGCGGCAGCAGCGCGTCCAGCTCGGCGTCCAGCGGCACCTCGAAGGCCTCGGCCTTCAGGGGCAACGTGCGCAGCAGGCTGCCGGCGACGCCGAGGATCGACGCGCCCACGCCGGGGTGGGTGATGAGCAGGATGCCACAGGCCATGCCGTAGAAGTTAGCAGACCGGCATGACGACCCGGAAGCGCGCCGGCGCAACGGCCCGTCGCGCCGGCGGGTTCATTCCAGTTCGCGGTGGAAGGTCGAGACGTCCTCCCAGCCCTGCTCGCGCGCGTGGCCGGCCAGGGTTTCGGCCAGGTACACCGAGCGGTGCTTGCCGCCGGTGCAGCCGAAGGCGATGGTCACGTAGCTGCGGGTCTCGCCGCGCAGCTTCGGCAGCCAGGTGTCGAGGAAGGCGCTGACCTGGCGCACGTACTCGGCCACTTCCGGCTGCGCTTCCAGATGCCTGCGCACCGCGGCGTCGCGGCCGGTCAGCGGGCGCAGCTCAGGCAGCCAGTGCGGGTTCGGCAGGACCCGTGCGTCGAACACGAAGTCGGCATCGGCCGGCACGCCGCGCTTGTAGGCGAAGGATTCGAACAGCAGCGACAGGGCGGGGTGCCCGTCGCGGACGAATTCGCCCAGGATCCGCCGCCGCAGCTGGTGCACGTTGAGGTGGCTGGTGTCGATGATGACGTCGGCGGCATCGCGCAGCGGCTGCACCAGCCTGCGTTCCAGCGCGATGGCGTCGGCCAGCGCCAGCTTCTGGTGGCTCAGCGGATGCTTGCGGCGGGTGTCGGAGAAGCGCCGCAGCAGGGTTTCGTCGTCGGCCTCGAAGAAAAGCAGCTGGCCGCGCACGCCCAGTTCGGCCTCGGCGGCGGCGCGCCATTCGGCCAGCTTGCTCAGGTCGCTGCGGCGGCTGCGCACGTCGATGCCGATGGCGATCTTCGACGGCAGGTTGCCGTCGCGCAGCTGGCTGCGGACGAAGACCGGCAGCAGTTCCACCGGCAGGTTGTCGATGCAGTAGTAGTCCAGGTCCTCGAACGTCTTCAGCACCACCGACTTGCCCGAACCGGACAGGCCGCTGACGATGACCACGCTCGGCGCAGGGTCGTCGTGGTGGCCGGGGGGCGGGCTCATGGCGTGCTGCGCTCGAGCAGGTTGCTGTGGCGGGCGATGAACATCGCCGCCGGATCGATCCCCTTGGTGCGCAGGATGTGCAGGCGCGTCGCCGCCTCGGTCAGCACCGCGAGGTTGCGGCCGGGCATCACCGGCAGGGTGATCAGCGGCACGTCCAGGTCGAGCACGTGGCGAGTGCCGGAATCGCCGGTCAGGCGTTCGTAGCCGTGCGCGGTCGGCTCGGTCATCGGCCGGGTCAGGTGCACGATCAGGCGCAGGTACTTGTTCTTCTTCACCGCGGTGTCGCCGAACATCTCGCGCACGTTCAGCACGCCCAGGCCGCGCACTTCCAGCAGGTCCTGCAGCAGTTCGGGACAGGTGCCGTCGAGCACGTCCGGCGCGATCTGGGTGAACTCCGGCGCGTCGTCGGCCACCAGGCGGTGGCCGCGGCTGAGCAGTTCCAGCGCCAGCTCGCTCTTGCCCGACCCGGCCTCGCCGGTGATCAGCACGCCGATCGAGTAGATCTCCATGAACACCCCGTGCAGGGTCACGCTGGGCGCGAGGGTGCGGGCGAGGTGGTAGGAAAGGTGGTTGAACAGCTCGTGGCCGCGCTTGGGCGAAACCCATAGCGGGGTATCGGTTTCCTCGGCGGCGGCGCGCAGGTCTTCCGGGCAGCTCTGGTTCTTGCTGATCACCAGCGCCAGCGGGCGGTTGTCGATGACCTTTTCGATGGTTTCCCAGCGCTGGCGCGAATCCAGCGTGTCCAGCCAGGCCAGTTCCTCGGTGCCGAGGATCTGCACGCGGTTGGGATAGATGACGTTGAGGTAGCCGGCCAGCGAGGGGCGGCGCGAACGGGTGTCGCCGGCCTCGATCTCGCGGCTGGCGCCCTTCTGCCCGGCCAGCCAGCGCAGGGCCAGTTTTTCCTTCTGTTGTTCGAACAGTTCGCGGGCGGAGATGCGGGTACTCATCGTGGCTGCGCTTCGGCGACGTCGGCGTCGATGCGACAAGTATGGGGCAGAACGAGGATCCCGCGCGCGGGCCGGGCGCCGGAGCGCGGCCGTTCCGTCGCCAGCCCGCGTCGTTTCCCGGCCTTCCCGGCGCGAGCGGGAAGGCCGGCGCCGCGCGCCTACTCGTCCTCGTGCGAAGTGCGCTGGGCGATCCGCTTGCCCTTGTGCTTCAGCACCAGCCGGTCGAGCTTGTCGGCGAGGATGTCGATCGCCGCGTACATGGTCTGCGCGCCGGCGTCGGCGTGCAGGGTGCGGCCGGCGAGCGAGACCGTGGCTTCGGCCACGTAGTCCGGTTTGCGCACGCCCAGTTGCGTGCGCACATCGAGCGGCTGATCGAAATGCCTTCCGAGGCGCTGGAACTTGGTCTCCACGTATTCCCGCAGCGCGGGGGTGACTTCGATTTGCTGGCCATGGGTCTCGATGCGCATTGCTATGTCTCCTGACGGGTGAACGGCCGCGCGCAGGGCGCGGTATGGTCTGGGACAACGGTTCTGGGCGTGGGTTCCGGGCTTCTCCTCGTGGCAGGGATACGGAATGTCTGGGCGGGGCCGGTTCCGCTGCCGCGGAAACCGGCCGCCGGGGGCGTCAGCCCATCCGCACGCGTTCGTGCGAGGACAGGATGTCCATGGCCTCACGATACTTCGCCACGGTACGCCGCGCCACCGGTATGCCGCTGGCCTTGAGCAGGTCGGCCAGCTTGGCGTCGGACAGGGGCTTGCGCGGGTTTTCGCCTTCGATCAGCTTGCGGATCATCGACTGGATGGCGGTGCTGGAGGCCTCGCCGCCGCCCTCGGTGCCCACCCCGGAAGCGAAGAAGTCGCGCAGTGGCAGGGTTCCACGCGGGGTGCGCACGTATTTGCGGGCGATGGCGCGTGAAACCGTCGATTCGTGCAGGCCGACCTCGACCGCGACCTCGCGCAGGGTCAGCGGGCGCAGGGCCTGTTCGCCGAACTCGAGGAAGGCCGCCTGCTGGCGCAGCAGGCAGCGCACGACCTTGAGCAGGGTGTCGCCGCGCGCTTCCAGGCTCTTCAGCAGCCAGCGGGCTTCCTGGAGCTGGCCGCGCAGGTAGCCGGCGTCGCTTTCGCCGCACTGGCGGATCATCCGTTCGTAGCCGCGGTGGATGCCGACCTTCGGCACCGCGTTGCCGGACAGGGCCACGCGCCAGACCCCGCGCTGGCGCCACACCACGCAGTCCGGCACGACGTAGGTGTCGTGGCCCAGTTCGCCGATCTGGGCGCCGGGGCGGGGGTCGAGGGTGCGCAACAGCTGGATCGCTGCCTCCAGTTCCGCGACCGGACGCCTGAATTCGGCGGCCAGCCCCGTCGCGCCGCTGCGCGGCAGGCGTTCCAGGATCGCGGTATCGGCGGCGATGCGCAGCGCGAGGGTCTTGCCGGCGGTGTCGTCGGACAGCGTCTCCAACTGCAGTCGCAGGCATTCGCCGAGGTCGCGCGCGGCCACGCCGACCGGGTCGAAGCGCTGCAACTGGTGCAGCACGGTGAGGATTTCCTCCTCGCCGGCCTCGATGTCCGGACGCAGGGTTTCGGCGATGCCGGACAGCGGCTCGCGCAGGTAGCCGTCGTCGTCCAGCGCGTCGATCAGCGCCGCGCCGATGCGGCGGTCGCGCGGCGACAGGTGCGACAGGTGCAACTGCCACAGCAGGTGGTCCTGCAGCGTCTCGGCTTCGGCGACGCGCTCCGCGGCGCTGCCGGCGTCGTCCTCGTCGTCGAAGGAGCCGCTGCGGCCGCCTTCCATGGCCCAGGATTCGCCGTCCGGCGCCCAGGTGTCGTCGGCGCCGGACGCGTCGGGATCGACTTCGCGCGGCTCGTCGCCGGGCGCGGCGTCGGTGGCAGCCGGGTCGCCGCCGGCCGCGTCGTCGGCCCAGTCCAGCAGGGGGTTGGTTTCCACCGCCTCGGCGATCTCGGTCTCGAGTTCCGCGGCCGACATCTGCAGCAGGCGGATGGCCTGACGCAACTGTGGCGTCATCACCAACTGCTGACCCAGCGATGTCTGCAGGCGAGGCTTCATTCCGTGTCCGGATAAACGCAAATGGACGTGGCCGCCGGCCACGCGCCGCCGCGTATCAGAGACGGAAGGTTTCCCCCAGGTACACGCGGCGCACGTCCGGATTGGCCAGCAGCGCGTCCGGAGCCCCCTGCGCGAGCACGCTGCCTTCGTTGAGGATATACGCCCGGTCGCAAATTCCCAAGGTTTCGCGCACGTTGTGGTCGGTAATCAGCACGCCGATGCCGCGATCCTTGAGGTGCTTCACGATCCGCTGGATCTCGCCGACCGAAATCGGGTCGACGCCGGCGAAGGGTTCGTCCAGCAGCATCAGCCGCGGCTTGGCGGCCAGCGCGCGGGCGATCTCGACCCGGCGCCGCTCGCCGCCCGAGAGGCTGGCGCCGATCTGGTCGGCGACGTGGCCGATCTGCAGTTCGTCCAGCAGCGAGTCCAGTTCCTTTTCCGCGCCGGCGTCGGAGAGGTCGTCGCGCAGCTCCAGCACCAGGCGGATGTTGTCGGCCACGCTCAGCTTGCGGAACACCGACGGTTCCTGCGGCAGGTAGCCGACGCCGAGCTTGGCGCGGCGGTACATCGGTTCGGCGGTGATGTCCTGGCCGTCCAGCTCGATCGCGCCGGCGTCGGCCGAGACCAGGCCGACGATCATGTAGAAGCAGGTGGTCTTGCCGGCGCCGTTGGGGCCGAGCAGGCCGACCACTTCGCCCGCCTGCAGGCTCAGGCCGAAGTCCTTCACCACCTCGCGTTGCCTGTAGCGCTTGCGCAGTCCCCGGGCGACCAGCATCAGCGTTCGTCCGATTCGTTGGATGCGGCCGGCGCGGCGTTGCCTTGCGCGGACTTGGGCTTGATCACGGTGCGCACGCGGCTGCCGTCGCCGCCGGCCTGCATGCCGCCGGTCTTGGTGTTGTAGACCATCTTCTGCCCGCTGTTGGAGCCCTTCGGCGAAGTGACCGTGTAGTTGCCGGTCAGGGTGAGCGTTTCGTTCGACATGTCGTAGTCGATGCGGTCGGCCTGCGCGTCCATCCAGGTGCCGTCGTCGAGCTGCTGGCGCAGCTTGACCGGCTTGCCGGTGAAGCTGGCCTGCGACGGGTCGCCGTTGCGCATGCGCAGGGTGCCGCCGTCGGCGCTGATGGTCAGGGTGCCCTGCTTGACCACGACGCCCTGGGTCCACACGACCTGGCCGTTGTCGCTGTAGTCGGCTTCCTGGTGGCCCGCGTCGATGATCATTTCCTGGTTGCGGTCCGACGTCTTCGCCCAGGCGGCGGACGCCGCGACCAGCGTCAGGACGAGCAGGGCGCTAGCGCGCGGATTTGGGTACATAGCGGGATTTGACCTGCGATTTGAAGACGTAGTGCTTGGTCTTGGTGTTGGTTTCGAAGCCGACCCCGCTGAGTATAGAACCCGGCTGGGTGATGGTGACCCTGGCGTCGCTGCTGGCGAGGTTGCGGTCGGGGAATACGTTCAGGCGGGTGGTTTCGAAGCGGGTCGGCACGCCGATGCCTTCCGGGCTGGTGCCGACCACGTCGTCGCGCAGCCGCAGTTCGTCGCCCCTGGCGTCGATCCAGCCGGTTTTCGAACGCAGTTGCCAGTAATTGCCGTCGGCATCGGGCAGCAGGAACAGCGGCGTGGTCACGGTCATGGTCTGGTCGGTGGCGCTGCGTTCCAGCATCGGCGCGCGCAACGCCAGCGATTCCTTGCCATCGTCGTCCAGCCCGATCAGTTCGAAGTCGCGCATCACGTAGTCCGGGCGCAGCCCGTTCCCCGCCGGCGCCGGGCCGGTGTCGCGCTGGCGCCACGCCGACCAGCCGAACAGCGCGGCCGCCACTGCCAGCCCCGCGCCCAGGCCTGTGCGCCAGTTCACGGGCTGGGCCCCATCAGGCCGCGTTCGAGCAAGGCTTCGGCATGGCCCTGCGCCGAAAGCAGCAGGTCGCACAGCTCGCGCGCCGCGCCCTTGCCGCCGGCGTGTTGCGTCCGCCAGTGCGCGAAGCGCGCGGTCCACGGATGCGCGTCGGCCGGGGCCGCCGCCAGCCCGACTGCGCGGAACGCCGGCAGGTCGGCGAGGTCGTCGCCCATGAAGGCGACCTGCGGCAGGCCGATGCCGAGCGCCGCGCACAGTTCGTGCACCTTGCCCAGCTTGTCCTTGGTGATGTGCACGTCGACGCCGAGGTCGCGGCCGCGGTGCTCGGCGACGCTGCCGGCGCGCGCGGTGATGAAGACCACGTGCACGCCGGACTTGCGCAGCAGGCTGATGCCCAGCCCGTCGCGCACGTGGAAGGTCTTGCTCTCGCGCCCCTCGCTGTCGAAGTACAGGCGGCCGTCGGTCAGCGTGCCGTCGACGTCGAAGCAGGCCAGGCGGATGCCGGCGGCGCGGGCAAGCAGGTCGTCGGTCAGGTTGGCGAGATGGGCGTGGGGCATGGGGCCGGTTGGTGGTTGCGGGTTCTGGGTTGTTGGTCCGTGGAAAGGCGCCCGGTGGTCTGTTCCAACAACCAAGATCCAACAACCAGGAACCTGGAGCTTTTACACCACTCTCGCGCGCAACAGGTCGTGAACGTTGAGCGCGCCGATCACCTTGCCTTCATCGTCGACCACGACCAGGCCGCTGCCGATCTTGCGCTCCTCGAGCAGGTGCGCGGCCTCGGCGGCGAGGGCGCGGGCGGAAATCGTGACCGGATCGCGGGTCATCACCGCGTCGATCGCGGTGGCGCGCACGTCGACGTTGCCGGCGTCGAGGGTGCGGCGCAGGTCGCCGTCGGTGAAGATGCCGATCAGGCGGTTGTCCGCATCGACGACCGCGGTCAGGCCAAGGCGCTTGCGGCTCATTTCGACCAGCGCCTCGGCCAGCATCGCGCCGGAGCGCACGGCCGGGATGCCGTCGCCGGCGTGCATCACGTCGGACACGTGCAGCAGCAGCCGGCGGCCGAGGCTGCCGGCCGGATGCGAGCGGGCGAAATCGTCGGCGGTGAAACCGCGCGCTTCCAGCAACGCCACCGCCAGCGCGTCGCCCATCGCCAGCGATGCCGTGGTGCTGCTGGTCGGCGCCAGATCCAGCGGACAGGCTTCGGCCGGCACGCTGACGTCGAGGTGCACGTCGGCCTCGCGCGCCAGGCTGGAATTCGGCCGGCCGGTCATCGCGATCAGCTTGTTGCCCTGGCGGCGCAGCACCGGCAGCAGGGTCAGCACTTCGTCGGATTCGCCCGAGTACGACAGCGCCAGCACCACGTCGGCGTCGGTGATCATGCCGAGGTCGCCGTGGCCGGCTTCACCCGGGTGCACGTAGAAGGCCGGGGTGCCGGTCGAGGCCAGGGTCGCGGCGATCTTGCGCGCGACGTGCCCGGACTTGCCCATGCCGGTGGCGACCACGCGGCCGCGCGAGCCGAGGATCAGCCGGCACGCCGCCGAGAATGCGCCGCCGACGCGCTCGGCCAGCGCCTGCAGGCCGGCGGCTTCGATCCCGATCGTGCGCCGGCCGCTGTCGGCCAGGGCGGCGTCGCTGGGCGCATGGGTTTTGGGGAGCGGACGGGACATCGGGGGCGCCGGGCGCAAGGTAGAATGACCGGGCATTTTATTAGGAAAGCCCGGTGGACGCCGAAACCATCCGTAAATTGATCGAAACCGGCTTCGAAAAAGCCGGCCTGCCCGGCGCCACCGCGCAGGTACGGGGCGACGACGGCGTGCATTTCGAGGCCACCGTGGTCAGCGATGCCTTCCGCGGCAAGCTGCCGCTGGCCCGGCACCGGCTGGTCTATGCGACCCTCGGCGAGCTGATGGGCGGCGCGATCCATGCCTTGCAGCTGAAGACGGTGACGCCGGAAGAAGCCGGTTCGTAGCTGGCGGTCGAGGTTCGCGCAAGGCGGATCAGCGGCTTCCGTTTCCATCGACTGCCAGCCACCCACCCAAGACCAGAAGAAGAACATGCAGAAAATCATCGTCACCGGCGGCCAGACCCTCAACGGCGAAGTCGTCATCTCCGGCGCCAAGAACGCGGTGCTGCCGATCCTGTGCGCCACGCTGCTGGCCGATGCGCCGGTGGAGATCGTCAACGTGCCGCACCTGCACGATGTGATCACCACGGTGAAGCTGCTGGGCGAGCTCGGCGCCGGCATCACCATCGACGAAGGCACGCTGGCCAAGGGCCGCGGCATCACCGTCGACCCGACCACGGTCAGCCGCTTCGTCGCGCCGTACGAACTGGTCAAGACCATGCGCGCCTCGATCCTCGTGCTCGGCCCGCTGGTCGCCCGCCACGGCGCCGCGGTGGTGTCGCTGCCCGGAGGCTGCGCGATCGGCTCGCGCCCGGTCGACCAGCACATCAAGGGCCTGCAGGCGCTCGGCGCGGACATCACGGTCGAGAACGGCTACATCAAGGCCCGCGCCGCGCGGCTGAAGGGCGCGCGCTTCGTGTTCGACATGGTCACCGTGACCGGCACCGAGAACGTCATGGCCGCGGCCACGCTGGCCGAAGGCACCACGATCCTCGAGAACGCCGCGATGGAGCCGGAAGTCACCGACCTGGCCGAATGCCTCAACGCGCTGGGCGCCAGGATCGAAGGCGCCGGCACCTCGCGCATCGTCATCCACGGCGTCGAGCGCCTGGGCGGCGGCCGCCATTCGGTGGTGCCGGACCGCATCGAAACCGGCACCTTCCTCGTCGCCGCGGCGATGACCGGCGGCCGCGTGGTCGCGCGCAAGGCCCGGCCGGACACGCTGGACGCGGTGCTGGAAAAGCTGCGCGAAGCCGGCGCCGCGGTCGAGATCGCCGAGGACAGCATCGTCCTCGACATGCAGGGCAAGCGGCCGAAGGCGGTGAACATCACCACCGCGCCGCACCCGGCGTTCCCCACCGACATGCAGGCGCAATTCATGGCGATGAACTGCATCGCCGATGGCGTCGGCGTGATCAACGAGACGATCTTCGAAAACCGCTTCATGCACGTCAACGAACTGCTGCGCCTGGGCGCCGACATCCGCGTCGAAGGCCACACCGCGATCGTCCGCGGCGTGGAGAAGCTGGGCGGCGCGCCGGTGATGGCCACCGACCTGCGCGCGTCGGCGTCGCTGATCCTCGCCGGCCTGGTCGCGGAGGGCGAGACCACCGTCGACCGCATCTACCACCTCGACCGCGGCTACGAGAACATCGAGGAGAAGCTCGGCGCGCTCGGCGCGAAGATCAGGAGGGTAGCGTGATGGCGCTGCTGCAGAACAAGACCGGCAAGTTCTCCTCGACCCGCCGCAGCGCGCTGGGCCTGGTCTTCGCCCTGTTGCTGGTCCTGGGCTGGCTGTACGTCACCAAGGCCGCGGCGATCAGCGGCATGCAGGTGAAGGAAATGGACTGGGACGGCGACGGCACGGTCAGCGGCCGCGAGATCGCGCAGGCGTTCTATGCGGTGGAGGCGGTGAAGACCGTGGCGGGCAACCGCACCTGCACCGAATACGCCTGGCATACCGGCGAATCGATCCGCGTGGACTGCCGCACCGAGTTCCAGCCGGCGGAAGCGAAATGACGAAAAACCCGGCGTTGCCGGGTTTTTCGTCGGGGGCGGCGCAGGTCGGTCGCGCTCAGCGCCACGACTTGATCTGCAGGTCGATCGCGTCCCGGCCGTTCTCGCGCTGCAGGATGCGCGCCGGCACCGGCATCTCCGGGACGATCCAGACGATCATCTGGCGCTTGCCGGTGTCGCGGATCGCCTTGGTGGCGTTGTAGGTCTTGCCGGCGACGGTGATCTTTTCCTTGCCGGCCAGCTTGTAGTTCAGCATCTTCACTTCGCCGTTCTCGACCAGGCGGTAGCTCGGCGTCTTGCCGGCGGCCACGTCCTGGACGATGGCCAGGTTGAGCAGCAGCGCGTCCATGTCGCCTTCCCGAATCGCGGCCGGGCCGGCGCGCCCGGGCTTGACGTCGCCGCTCCAGCGCGCCTGACGCTTGTCCCAGTCGTAGCTGGTGTTGACCGACTTGCGCTTGACCAGCATGCGGCTGACGTCGCTGCTGGACAGCGGGCGCAGCCAGTCGCCCTGCACGTCGAACACGGTCTGCTGGCTCAAGTCGACCAGCGAGTTGCGGATGCTCAGGCTGTACTGCCAGCGGTTGCCGGCCTGCCGGGCCAGCACCATCTGGCCTTCGCCCTGCATGCCCAGCGCGCTGGCCTGGTAGTGGGCGGTGAAGGCTTCGATCGCCTGCGCCGGCGCGACGACGGCCAGCGCGGCGATGGCGGCGCCGAACGAGCGAACGGCGAGTTTGCGGAAATCCGTGGTTCGTTCGTTCATTGTCGTTGCACTCCCTGGTATTCGACCAGTCTCAGATCGATGCCGTCCTGGCCGTCCTCGCGCTGCAGGATGCGCACCGGCGTCGGCACGCCGCCGGCCACCCAGAGGATGGTCTCGTCGTTGCCGCCGTTGCTGCGCTGCACGCGCATGGCATCGTAGCTGAGGTCGTCGACGTCGACGACCTCGGTCTGCGCGGCCACCGTATACCGATGTTCGCGCGCGCGGCCGCCGTCGACCACGCGGTAGCTCAGGTCCTTGCCCGGTTCGGCGTCGCGGATCACCGCCAGGTCGACCAGCAGGGCGCTGAGGTCGCCTTCGCGCAACGGCACGGGCGCGCGGCGCTCCTTCTTCACGTCGCCCTGCCAGCGCGCGGCCAGCGCGTTCCAGTCGTAGGTGCCGACGGCCTTCTTGCCGGTGAACAGGGCGTGCTTGACCGTGCTCTGGCTGAGCGGGCGGTAGTGGTCGCCTTCGACCGCGAACACCGTGCTCTGGTCGACGTTCAGGCCGAGCAGGCCGGCGAAACCGCGGTCGGCCTTGATGCCCAGGTCCATGCGCCAGCGGCCGCCCTCGGTCGCCGCCACCTGCATCTTCGCGGTGCCGACCAGCTTGCCCTTGCTGTAGGCCTGGTAGCTGGCGACGAACGGCTCCAGCGCCATCGCCGGCAGGGCGGTCGCGGCAAGGAATACGGCCAGCGCGAGGCGGGTCGTCGGAAAGGTCATTTCGGTTCCGTGGGGACGGGCAGCAGTTTCCCGGTGGAATCTAGAAGCAGCGGGCTAAATATCGGCTGACCGTCGAGGACGACGTGGCCGTCGCGTTCAGCCAGGCGGCCGGCCGCGGCCAGTCGCAGCACGGCGAGATACAGGGCGTGTTCGCGCGGCAACAGGCGGTGCGCAAGGCTTTCCGGGGTATCGCCGGGCTCGATCGGGATGCGCGCCTGGGCGATGACCGTGCCGGCATCCAGTTCAGGTACGACGAAATGGACGCTGGCGCCGTGTTCGGCGTCGCCGGCCGCCAGCGCGCGCGCGTGGGTGCGCAGGCCGCGGTATTTCGGCAGCAGCGACGGGTGGATGTTGAGCAGGCGGCCGCGGAAGCGCTCGACGAAGGGGGCGCCGAGGATGCGCATGTAGCCGGCGCAGACCACCCAGTCGGGGCGCAGCGCGTCGACGGCGTCGGCGAGCGCGGCGTCGAAGCCGGCGCGGTCGGGAAAGGATTTCGCGTCGGCGCTCCAGCGCAACGGCCCGGCCACGCGTTGCAACGCGGCCGCATCCGGCCTGTCGGAGAACACGCCGACGATCCCGGCGCCGAGCGAACCGTCGGCGATCGCGTCGAGGATGGCTTGCAGGTTGCTGCCGCGCCCGGAAGCCAGGATCGCCAGGCGTCCGCTCATGGCCGCCACCTGCGTTCGCCCGGCGAAAGCGGCCACACCAGCAGCGCGCCGAGCGTGGCCAGCAACATGTCCGCGTGCGCATCCCAGACGTCGCCCTGCTGGCCGTTGTACGACTCGGCCGCCTGCGGCGACAGCGCCAGCGCGATGCCCCATTCCATCCATTCGTAAAGCAGGCTGCTGCACATGACCAGCATCAGCGCGATGGCGAACGACTGCCGCGCGCCCAGCGGCCAGCGCTGGCGCAGCCAGTGCCAGGCCGCCGGAGCCAGGCACAGGCCGTAGAGCAGGTGGATCAGGCGGTCGAAATGGTTGCGCCGCCAGCCGAAGGCCGCGCCCGGCGACCAGCCCAGCAGGCGCTGGAACCATTCCTCGTACGGCACGTTGGAATACAGCCAGCGCGCGCCGATGCTGTGCATGACGATGAAGCCGCAGACCAGCGCGAAGTGGATGCCGCGCAGCGGCCAGCGCCGGTCGTGCAGGTACAGCCAGGCCAGGCCGAGCACGGTCAGGCTGCTGTGCATGGCCTGTTCCAGCGGCCAGCGCGGGTGGATCCACGATGCCGCGAACACGGCCAGCGTGGACAGGAACGCGAGCTTCTTGGCTGGCGACAAGGCGGGCTCAGCCGATCTTCAGCCGTTCTTCGCCGTCCGGCTTCACCACCTGGCCGATGCGCCAGTGCGCGAGTTGCAGCCGGTCGAGGTCGGCTTCGACCGCGGCGACGTCGGCAGGCGCCAGCATCAGCACGAAGCCGATGCCGCAGTTGAAGGTGCGCCACATCTCGTGGCGCGGCACCTTGCCTTCGCGCTGCAGCCAGTCGAACACCGGCGGCAGCGGCCACGACGAAACGTCGATTTCCAGGCCCAGTTCCTTCGGCACCACGCGGATGATCTTCTCGACCAGCGCGCCGCCGGTGACGTGGGCCATCGCGTGGATGTCGTGCGCGGCCAGCAGTTCCAGCACCGGCTTGACGTAGATGCGGGTCGGCTCCATCAGCGCGTCGGCCAGCTTGACGCCGCCGAGGTCGAGGTCCAGCGGGTTGCCGGCGCGCGCCAGGATCTTGCGGATCAGCGAATAGCCGTTCGAATGCGGGCCGCTGGAGGCGATGCCGACCAGCACATCGCCTGCGCGCACCTTGCTGCCGTCGATGAGCCGCGACTTCTCCACCGCGCCGACGGTGAAGCCGGCCAGGTCGTATTCGCCCGGCGGGTACATGTCGGGCATCTCCGCGGTCTCGCCGCCGATCAGCGCGCAGCCGGCGATCTCGCAGCCCCTGGCGATGCCGGCGACCACGTCCACCGTGGTGACCACGTCGAGCTTGCCGGTGGCGAAGTAGTCGAGGAAGAACAGCGGCTCGGCGCCCTGCACCAGCACGTCGTTGACGCACATCGCGACCAGGTCGATGCCGATGCTGTCGTGGCGGTCCAGCTGCTTGGCCAGGATCAGCTTGGTGCCGACGCCGTCGGTGCCGGAGACCAGCACCGGCTCCCGGTACTTGCCGGACAGGTCGAACAGGCCGCCGAACAGGCCCACGCCGCCCAGTACTTCCGGGCGCAGGGTGCGCTTGACCGCCGGCTTGATGCGCTCGACGACTTCGTTGCCGGCGTCGATGTCGACGCCCGCGTCGCGGTAGGTGAGGGGGGTAGTGGTCACGGGCGGGCCGGTGCGGGACGGAGCGCGCGATTTTAAAGGAATACGGCCCCGTGCCGCGCGTTCAGGCAGCGGCGGATTGGCGCCCGCGGCCGGTTCGGGCAACAATTCGCCCATTGCCGGGCTTTCCGAAGGACGATCGATGCGCAGGATCCACGCTTTCCTCTGCGGCGCGCTGCTGGCGTTGCTGGCCCTGCCGGCCGCGGCCCAGTCCGGCCTGCGCACCGAGGGCGACGTGGCCGGCGCGCGCGGCATCTACGAGGCCGAAGTGCCGGTCAACAGCCAGTCCGAGGCCGACCGCAACGCCGGCCTGGCCCGCGCCCTGGGCAAGGTGCTGGCGCAACTCAGTGGCGACCGCGACGTGATGAACCGCCCCGGCGTGCTGGCCGAGCTGCGCAAGGCCAAGGACTACGCGGCCAGTTACGACTATCGCCAGGACCAGGGCACGTCGCCGGGCGGCGCGCCGACCTTCCGCACCATGCTGGTGGCGCGTTTCCGGCCGGCCGAGGTCGATGCGCTCGCCTCGGTGCTGGGCCTGCCGGTATGGCCGCAACCGCGGCCGAAACCGGTGGTGTGGCTGGCGATCGACGACGGCAGCGGCCCGCGCCTGGTCGGCCTGGCGCAGGTCAATGCGGCGCGTCCGCTGCTGAACCGCGCGGTCGAACGCGGCTACAAGCTCGGCCTGCCTGCCGGCAATGCCGCCGAACAGGCGCTGGTCGGCGCGATCTGGCGCCAGGACGTCGCCGCGGTGGCGCGCGCCTCGTCGCGCTACCAGCCGCCGATGCAACTGGTCGGCAAGCTGTACCGCAGCGGCGGCGGCTGGAAGGCGGACTGGACGTTCGTCGACCGCGGCAAGGTGCTGTCGACCTGGTCCAACAGCCACGCCGACGCGCGCCAGGCGATGGCCGCGGGCGCCGACGGCGCCGCCGACGCGCTGGTCAAGCGCTACGCCAAGGCCGGCGCGACGCTGGGCGAGGCGGGGACCTACCGGGTCACCTTCACCGGCATCCGCAACACCGACGACTACCTGCGCCTGTCCGCGGCGCTGCAGAAGATGTCGGTGGTGCGCAAGATCGTGCCGGTGCGCGTGGCCGGGGACAGCTACGAGGTCGACCTGGACCTGCTCAGCGGCCTGCCCGGTTTCGAGCGCCTGGCCGGCGACGATGCCCCCTTCGCCCGCGTCGAAGGCGACGCGCCGTTGTACCGGATGAAGTGAGGCGATGACGATGGGTACGTCGACCGGACAGGACGAAGCGCAGCGCGAAATCGCCAGGTTCCTGCGCCGCCTGCAATGGGCGGCGCTGGGCCTGGGCGCGTGCTGGCTGCTGTGGCTGCTGGCGCCGGTGCTGACCCCGTTCGTCTGCGCCGCGTTGCTGGGCTGGCTGGGCGATCCGCTGGTGGACTGGCTGCAGGCCAAGGGGCGTTCGCGCAATGTCGCGGTGACCCTGGTGTTCACCCTGATGGTGCTGGTGGTGGTGCTGGTGGCGCTGATCCTGGTGCCGTTGATCGAAAGCCAGATCGCCACCCTGGTCAGTTCGCTGCCGCGCTACCGCGACTGGCTGCTCGGCGTCGCGCTGCCGTGGTTCGAGCAGCGCAGCGGCCTGCAATTGCGCGAATGGCTGGACATGGACCGCGCGGTCGAATTCCTGCGCGGCCACTGGCAGGGCGCCAGCGGCGTCGCCACCACCGTGCTCGGCTACGTCTCGCGCTCGGGTTTCGCGGTGTTCGGCTGGGTCGCCAACGTGCTGCTGATCCCGATCATCACCTTCTACTTCCTGCGCGACTGGGACCTGCTGGTCGCGCGCGTGCAGTCGATCGTGCCGCGCGACCATGTCGCCACGATCAACCGGCTGGCGCGCGAATCCAGCGACGTGCTCGGCGGCTTCCTGCGCGGGCAGCTGCTGGTGATGATCGTGCTGGGCGTGCTCTACGGCCTCGGCCTGTGGGCGGTGGGGCTGGACCTGGGCATCCTGATCGGCATCATCGCCGGCCTGCTGACCTTCGTGCCCTACCTGGGCCCGGCCAGCGGCGTGGTGCTGGGCGTGCTGGCGGCGCTGTTCCAGTACGGCGACTGGAAGCACGTCGCCGGCGTGCTGGCGGTGTTCGGCATCGGCCAGGTGATCGAAAGCTACTGGCTGACGCCGAAGCTGGTCGGCGACCGCATCGGCCTGCACCCGGTGGCGGTGATCTTCGCGGTGCTGGCCGGCGGCCAGTTGTTCGGCTTCCTCGGCATGCTGCTGGCGCTGCCGCTGGCGGCGGTGTCCAACGTGCTGCTGCGCTACGCGCACGAGCGCTACACGCAAAGCCACCTGTACGCGGGCGAACGCCCGGCGATCCTGCTAGACGGCTTCATCGACAAGGACGTGGCGGAAGAGCCGTCGAACAGCACCGATTCGTAGGAACGGCGCGAGCCGCGACCGCCATCCTCCAGTGCCCGCCGGCAATTCCGCCAGCCGGATGGTTCCCGGTCGCGGCACACGCCGCTCCTACAATGTCCCGCACCGACCCGTTGAGCCTGTCTTCGTGAGCAATCCTTCCCCGCCCGCCGGTCTTACGCCGCAGATGCCGCTGGCGCTGCGCTATCCGCCCGACCAGCGCTTCGAAAGCTACGTCGCCGCGCCCGCCGGCGCACTGGCGCGATTGCGCGCGCTGGCGGAACGGCCGGGCGCGGACTGGCTGTTCCTCGCCGGCGCGGGCAGGACCGGCAAGACCCATCTTGCGCTGGCGCTGTGCGCGGCGGCGGAACAGGCGGGTCGCCGCGCCGCGCTCCTGCCGCTGGCCGCCGCCGCGGGGCGCCTGCGCGAGGCGCTCGATGCGCTGGACGGCAACGACGTGGTCGCGCTGGACGGCGTGGAAAGGATCGCGGGCGACCGCGACGAGGAAATCGCGCTGTTCGATTTCCACAATCGCGCGCGCAGCCTCGGCCTGGGCGTCCTGTACACGGCGCAGGCGGCGCCGGACGAACTGGCGCTGGCGCTGCCGGATTTGCGCTCGCGCCTGCAGCAATGCGCGCGCATCGCGTTGTCGCCGCTGGACGACGCCGGCCGCGCCGAGGTGCTGCGCGACCGCGCGCAGCGGCGCGGGCTGGTGCTGGAAGACGCGGCGATCGACTGGTTGCTCACGCGCACCGACCGCGACCTCGGCGCACTGGTCGGCCTGCTCGACAAGCTCGACCGCGCTTCGCTGGCGGCGCAGCGGCGGGGGACCGTGCCGTTCCTGCGCAAGGTGATCGAGACGGGAACCTGACCGGGCCGCGGCGTTTTGCCTAGCGGAGCGGGACGGGACGGAGATTGGCGGGCTTGTACAGGGGATGGCCCGTGCGCCCGCTTTTCAGCCTGGTCAGGCAGTGTGGATTCTTGAGGATCGAGAGCACCTCGAGGTCGCGGCCATTCAGTGCGCCGGCATCGCCCCATGCGCACACGACCAATTCGGCCTCCGACGCCATGCGCTCGAGCCACCGGTCATTGCCCGGGCCCACCGGATCGGCGACCTGGCGCAGGAGGGACGGGTCGGTCGATCTGTAGGCGAACAGATTCGCGAGAAGGAGGCTGCCGAAGCCCCAGCGTCTTGCATAGTTGATGCACACGCGGGACGTGTTGTCCTCGACTTCCGCATCCGCGGTGGAGGGGTTCAGCCCGATGAACGCCACGGCAGGTTTCGATGGATCCCACGCTCGCCGGAGTTCGTAGCGGTATCGCCCGCAATCGGAGATGACGGCGGAGAGTTTCACAGCAACGCGTCGTTCAGCCGGGCCAGCCGCTCCGGCGTCCCCACGTCCGTCCACGCGCCGCGATGGTGCTCGCCGGTCACCTCGCCGCGCGCCATCGCCGCGCGCAGCAACGGCGCCAGCTTGAAGCGCGGCGGGGTTTCGTTGGTGCCGGGCGCGTTGCCGACGATGTCGCGCCAGTCGTCGAACAGCGCTGGGCGGTAGACGCCGATGCCGCTGAAGGTCAGTTTTTCTCCTTCTCCCTCCGGGAGAAGGTGCCCGAAGGGCGGATGAGGGTTCGGCGAAGTTCGCAATGGTTCAACCGCGGCTGGCTTCGCCGAACCCTCACCCCGACCCCTCTCCCGGAGGGAGAGGGACTTGAAGACAAAATCCCCCTCCGGATGGTGCGCCGGGTTGTCCACCAGCACCAGGTGCGCGTCGCCGACCGGATCGCGCGGCAGTCGCGCGAAATCGTAGTCGGTCCAGATGTCGCCGTTGACCGCGATGAAGGGCTCGTCGGCGCCGAGCGCGTCTTCCAGCAGCGGCAGCGCGTTCCACATGCCGCCGCCGGTTTCCAGCGGAAACGGGCCTTCGTGGGAATAACGGATCTTCAGGCCCCAGCGCCCGCCATCGCCGAGCGCCTGCGGAAACTGCTCCGCCAGCCACGACGTGTTGACCACGACTTCCTTCACGCCGATCGCCGCGAGCTTCTCCAGGTGCCACGCGATCAGCGGCTTGCCGCCGGCGACGAGCAGCGGCTTCGGCGTGCGGTCGGTCAGCGGGCGCATGCGCTCGCCCAGGCCCGCGGCGAAGATCAGGGCTTTCACGCGGACTCCTTCGCGCGCAGCGCCGGCTTGATCGCGTTCTCGAGCAGCCCGGCGAGCGGCTCGAGTTCGCGGTGGCGCGGCAGCACTTCGTCGAGGTAGGCGATGAAGCGCGGCAGGTCGGCGATGTACCGGCTCTTGCCGTCGCGATAGTGCAGGCGGCAGAAGATGCCGAGGATCTTCAGGTGCCGCTGCACGCCCAGCCAGTCGGCGTCGCGCAGGAACGTCGCGAATGGCGGAACCGGCAGCCCCGCATCCAGCGCGCGGCGATGGTATTGCGCCAGCCAGCCGTCGACGCGTGCCAGCGGCCAGCTGAGGAACGCGTCCTTGAACAGGCTGACCGCGTCGTAGGCGACCGGGCCGCGCACGCAGTCCTGGAAGTCGAGCACCGCCGGGCCGTCCGCCACCGGCATCAGGTTGCGCGGCATGAAGTCGCGGTGGGTCAGCACCTTCTTCTGCGACAGCGCGTTGTCCATCAGCCGCCGCTGCACGAGTTCGAGCCGGTCGCTCATCCCGCAATCGGGTTCGATGCCGAGGTGGCGGCGCAGGAACCATTCCTCGAACAGGCCGGCGTCGCGTTGCAGCAGCGCCTCGCCGAATTCGCCCATGCCTTCCGGCGGCGCGATCCGCTGCAGTTTCAGCAACTGGCCGATGGCGGCCTCGAAATGCGCATCGGCGCTGTCCGCGTCGATGACCTGCGCCAGCGTCGGCCCGCCGAGGTCCTCCAGCAGCAGGAAACCGGCATCGACGTCGCGCGCCAGCACCGCCGGCACGCGCACGCCGCCGCCTTCGAGCAGGTCGCGGATGCGCAGCCACGGACGCACGTCTTCCAGTCCCGGCGGCGAGTCCATGACGATCCGGCTCGGGCCGCCGCCGGCGCTGCGCCAGTAGCTGCGGAAGCCGGCGTCGACCGAGGCGCGCACCAGCCGTGCCGACGGATCGCCGAGAACCCGGCGGGTCCAGTCGAGGCGGGCGGTGGCACGGGGGGCGTCCTGAACGTCGGGGGTCATGCGTCTCTAGGGCCTGTTAACGCTATTGGGACAGACCACGTTGCCGTGCCCGGCCGCCAGGGGGTAGTGCGTGGCGCAGCGGCAGGCTGGCCGCCTGTCCAAGCCGCGTGCGGCCGCCAGCCGGCCGGACGCGGTAACCCGGAAGGCCGCGCCTGGGTGCGCGCGGTGCGGCGTCATCACTCGGTCACTTATCGACATAAGCTCTCTCCTTACTTCCTTGCCCCGCACGTACCCAAGCACGGCGTGGCCTGTCCCAATAGCGTTAACAGGCCCTGGGCGGGTCGATTGCGCCGGACAGGTTAAACTGCCGCCCGATTCAATTGCGAGGAAGGCATGTCGAAACTGCAGCCCGTCCTGCTGTCTGGCGGCTCCGGCACCCGGCTGTGGCCGCTGTCGCGCGAGGCCTACCCGAAGCAGTTCCTGCCGCTGGCCGGCGACGACACCATGGTCCAGGCCACCTGGTTGCGCGTCGCGCCGATCGCCGGCGCCGCGCCGATCGTGGTGGCGAACGAGGACCACCGTTTCCTGGTCGGCGAGCAGCTCCGCGAAATCGGCGCGCCGACCCCGGCCATCGTGCTGGAACCGGTCGGCCGCAATACCGCGCCGGCCATCGCCGCCGCCGCGCTGCAGGCCGCCGCCGGCGGGGAAGACCCGCTGCTGCTGGTGTTGCCTTCCGACCACGTGGTGCGCGATGCCGAAGGCTTCCGCAAGGCGGTGCTGGCGGCGTCGGAGGCCGCCGACGCGGGCGCCCTCGTCACCTTCGGCATCGTTCCCGATGCGCCGGAGACCGGCTTCGGCTACATCCAGGCGGAGGCAGGCGACGGCATCCGCAAGGTGCTGCGCTTCGTCGAGAAGCCGGGCGCCGCCACCGCGCAGTCGTACCTCGACGCCGGCGGCTATTACTGGAACAGCGGCATGTTCCTGTTCCGCGCCAGCCGCTACCTCGAGGAACTGCAGCGGTTCCGCCCCGACATCCTCGAAGCGACGAAGAAGGCCTTCGACGCGGCCAGGCGCGACGGCGACTTCGTTCGCCTGGACAGGGAAGCGTTCGCCGCCAGCCCGTCCGATTCCATCGACTACGCGGTGATGGAGAAGACGCAGCACGCGAAGGTGCTGCCGGTCGACATCGGCTGGAACGACGTCGGCTCGTGGTCGGCGCTGTGGCAGGTGAGCGAGCAGGACGGCAACGGCAACGCGCACCACGGCGACGTGATCGCGGTCGATTCGCGCAACAGCTACGCCTACGCGCAGCGCCTGGTCGCGCTGGTCGGCGTGGACAACCTGGTCGTGGTCGAAACCGACGACGCGGTGCTGGTCGCGGCCAAGGACCAGGTGCAGGAAGTGAAACAGGTCGTCGCCAGGCTGAAGGGCGACCGGCGCAGCCAGGCGGTCCTGCACCGCAAGGTCTACCGGCCGTGGGGCGCCTACGATTCGATCGACATGGGCGAGCGCTTCCAGGTCAAGCGCATCACCGTGAAGCCGGGCGCGGCGCTGAGCCTGCAGATGCACCACCACCGCGCCGAGCACTGGATCGTGGTCAGCGGCACCGCGAAGGTGACGCGCGGCGACGAGACGCTGCTGCTGT
The DNA here is from genome assembly GCF_010211755.1 of Pseudoxanthomonas sangjuensis. GTDB lineage: Bacteria > Pseudomonadota > Gammaproteobacteria > Xanthomonadales > Xanthomonadaceae > Pseudoxanthomonas_A > Pseudoxanthomonas_A sangjuensis. The sequence continues at coordinate 67,705 of NZ_PDWR01000015.1, forward strand.
CGGAGAACCAGAGCACCTACATCCCGCTGGGCGTGACCCATCGCCTGGAGAATCCCGGCAAGGTGCCGCTGGAACTGATCGAGGTGCAGTCCGGCAGCTACCTGGGCGAGGACGACATCGTCCGCTTCGAGGACGTGTACGGGCGATAGTTGAAGCGAGCTCCTGGTGCTGAGCTGGAACCAGCTCTAGTTGTTGTTTGTCACCCCGAATGCAGTGAGGGATCTGCTTCTTCTCTTGCTGCTGCCATGAAGGCATTTCGCCTGCAGCGACTTGCTTTTCTTTGCTTGTGCAAAGAAAAGTAAGCAAAAGAAGGCACGCCCTTCCTCGCGCCCGCTGCTTCGCAGCGGGTTCGTGGAGCCGGCGGGAACTTTCGTAAGCCGCATCCTGCGGCTACGTAAGCGGCGTACGTCCATGTACGCCGCCCCTTCGGGGTTTACCCGCCGTCTCCACCGCTGCGGACGGGGACGGGAGCACGAAAAACGCCCCGTTGCCGGGGCGTTTTTCGTTGCATGGGAACGGGAAGCGTCAGGACTTCTTCTTGCGCAGCGCTTCGTAGATGAACAACAGCACGACCGCGGCGGCGATGGCGACGACCCACTTCAGCCAGCCGCTGGCGATGCCGAGCGTGGTCGAGATCCAGCTGCCGACGAAAGCGCCGGCGATGCCGAGCACGATGGTCAGGATCCAGCCCATCGGGTCGGCGCCCGGCTTGAGGAAGCGGGCGAGGATGCCGATCACGGCACCGCCGATCAGATAACCGAAGATTCCGCTGAGAACCATACGTTCTGCCTCTGTCTGGTGGTGCGGGGGAAGGCCCATCCTAGCAGCATCGCATGCCGGCGGGCCGGCCCTTCGACTGCGGCGCTGCGCGCCTGCGCCCAGGGCGAACGGGATCAGTCGCAACCGTTCGTCCTGGGCGTAGGGCCACAGGCCCGGAGTCGAAGGATCCGCCGGAGTCGCAGGCGGCCTCAGCAGCAGCCGTGCTCGCCGTGGTGCTCGCCGCCGGCCGCCGCGGCCACGCCGGTGGTCTCGCCGCGCAGGCTGGCGGCGCGGTGTTCGGCGATCACGTGCGCCACGCAGGCGGTCACGCGCTTGCCCATCGGGATGTGCAGGAACTCGTTCGGGCCGTGCGCGTTGGAGTGCGGGCCGAGCACGCCGGTGATCATGAACTGCGCGCCGGGGAACTTCTCGCCGAGCATGCCCATGAACGGGATCGTGCCGCCTTCGCCCATGTACATCGCCGGCTTGCCGAACGCGGCCTGCGAAGCGTCCTCGATCGCCCGGGACAGCCACGGCGACTGCGCCGGCGCGTTCCAGCCGGTCGAGGCCTTTTCCAGCTTCAATTCGACCTGCGCGCCGCACGGCGGGTCGCGCAGCAGCGTTTCCTGCAGCAGTTCGCCGGCCTGCTTGCCGTCCAGCGTCGGCGGCAGGCGCAGCGACAGCTTCACCGCGGTGTGCGGGCGCAACACGTTGCCGGCCGACGACAGCGGCGGCATGCCGTCGACGCCGGGCACCGACAGCGCCGGGCGCCAGGTGCGGTTGAGCACCAGTTCGGCCAGGTCGTCGTTCATCGGCCGCATGCCGGGCAGGAACGGGAACTTGTCGTAGACCGCGCTGCCGAGCACGCCGGCGACCTTCTTCGCCTGTTCGAGGCGTTCGGCGGGAATGTCGGCGTGCAGGCCGTCGACCTTGATCCTGCCGGTGTTCTCGTCCTCCAGCCGCGACAGCAGCTGGCGCAGCACGCGGAAGCTCGACGGCACGATGCCGGACGCGTCGCCGGAATGCACGCCTTCGCTAAACACCTTGACGCTGAAGTTGCCGCCGGCGAGGCCGCGCAGCGAGGTGGTGCACCACAGCTGCTCGTAGTTGCCGCAGCCCGAATCCAGGCACACCACCAGCGAGGGCTTGCCGATGCGCGCGGCCAGGTGGTCGACGTAGGCGGGCAGGTCGTAGCTGCCGGATTCCTCGCAGGCCTCGATCAGCACCACGCAGCGCGCGTGCGGGATGCCCTGGTCCTGCAGCGCCTGGATCGCGGCCAGCGAGCCGAAGATCGCATAGCCGTCGTCGGCGCCGCCGCGGCCGAACAGCTTGTCGCCGCGCAGCACCGGCGTCCACGGGCCCAGGTCGTCGTCCCAGCCGGTCATCTCCGGCTGCTTGTCGAGGTGGCCGTACAGCAGCACGGTGTCCTCGCCGGTGGCGGCGTCGGTCGCGGGGATTTCGAGGTAGATCAGCGGCGTGCGGCCTTCCAGCCGCACCACTTCGACCTGCAGGCCCTTGATCGGCTGCGCGCGCGCCCAGTCTTCCATCAGCTTCACCGCCGCGTCCATGTAGCCGTGCGCGACCCAGTCGGCGTCGAACATCGGCGACTTGTTCGGGATGCGGATGTATTCGACCAGCTGCGGGACGATGTCGTCGTCCCATTTCTCCGATACGTAGCGGTCGATGCGTGCGTTGTCCATGGCGGCTCCGGGGGAATTCGTGCCCGCCATTTTACCCCCGGCGGCGGGATAGGGCTTTTCCTACAGGCTGCGGCGGTTTTCCCCCGCATCGCGGCGGGCATCGCGGCGATAACCCGGCCCGGCCCGGCTGCGGAGACTGTGCACACCGGGACGCGACGTCCGCGACGGCCCGGACCCACCACCGAACTTCGCCAACCAAGGAGCACCGACCATGAAGATTTTCGCCACCGTCCTGAAGTCCGCCGCCCTGTCGTTGCTGCTCGCCGGCAGCGCCTTCGCCGCCGACAAGGTCAACATCAACACCGCCAGCGCCGCCGCGATCGACGAAGCGCTGCTCAACGTCGGCCCGGCCAAGGCCGCGGCCATCGTCGAATACCGCAAGGCCCACGGCCCGTTCAAGAGCGCCGAGGAACTGGCCATGGTCAAGGGCATCGGCCTGAAGACCGTGGAGAAGAACCGCGGCCGCATCGAGCTGGGCCGCGGCACCGCGCCGGCGGCGAAGAAGCCGGCCGCCGCCGCCGCGCCGAAGCCGGTCGCGCGCCGCTGATCGCGTCCGCCAGTGGGCACGCCGCCCGGCCGCAGCGATGCGGCCGGGCGATTTCGTCCAACCAGCCACCGTTCGTCCTGAGCGTAGGCGCGTAGCGCCGGAGTCGAAGGGCGCCCTTCGACTCCGCCCGCGGCGCGGGCTACGCTCAGGGCAAGCGGTCCCCACGTGTTCCCGGGTTTTCCCCGGATGGTTAAACTCCGCGCGATATCCTCGCGGCGGAAGCGTGCCACCAGTGGACGACGTCTCACGGGTCATCCCGGCCAACGAATACCGGCGCGTGCGCTGGAAGAACCGCCTCGGCTGGACGCGCGAGATTCTGCGCACCCCGGACAGCGACGATTGGAACTGGCGCCTGTCGATCGCCGAAGTCGAACAGGACGCGGCGTTCTCGTCGTTCCCCGGCGTCGAGCGCGAACTGGTGCTGCTGCGCGGCAACGGCCTGCGCCTGCGCTTCGACGACGGCGAGGTACGCGAACTGGACCAGCCTTGTGCGCGCCATCGCTTCGCCGGCGAACGCGCCCTGGTCGGCGAGCTGATCGACGGACCCACCCACGACTTCAACCTGATGTGGCGGCGTGATGCGATCAGCGCCGAACTGCTGCACCGCCCGCTGGTCGGCTCGATGGTGTTCTTCGCCGAACCGGGCACGCAATGGGCCATCCACCTGCTCGCCGGCCAGGCGACGTTCGATGCGGAAAGCGGACTGCCGCCGTTGTTCGCCGGCGATACCGCGATCCTGTGCGGCGAAGAAGGTCGCAGGCGTTATGCGCTGGACGGGGGCGGGGAGTTGCTGGCGGTGAAGCTGTCAGCCCTGTAGGTGTGTAGGAGCGCCCGATTTCGCTTCTACGAAAGCACGGCCGACAATTGTTCGCGCACGTTGTGGCCGCTGTCGTCGATTTTGCGTGCCATGAGGTACAGCCCCTTGCCCCCGCTGCGCTTCGCCCATAGCTCGCCGACCATGCGCTTCTCCTTTTCCTGATCGGCAGTGAAGCGGTCGCCGCCCTTGTATTCGACGACCAGCAGGCGGCCATCCTTCAGCTTCGCGACGAAGTCGGGATAGGTGCGCTGGCTGGAGGTTGGCATCCAGAACTGGGTGGGATGGACGAGGTTGCGCACCCAGAACTCGACTTCGTCCAGCGTGTCGATGGCCTGCGCGCATTCGAATTCTTCGGTGACGGCGCCGCCGGGCGTTTTCCAGCTGAGGTCGCCCGGTACCGGGTAGTAGTGCTTGCGGAAACGGTACGCGCCCCGGTAATACCAGTGCGCCGGATAGCGCGACATGTCGGCCGGGTAGGTGAAGGTGTGGTCGGGTGCGTCGCTGGCGACGATGTCGTTGCCTTGCCCGAACAGCAACTGCTCGAAGCCGCCCCGGTAGGCATTGTCCTTGGCGAGCAGCAGTTGTTCCTCCAGCTTGCGGCGGAGGACGAACTGCCCGCGCAGCAACTGCGCCAGCGAGAAGCCGCGATCGTTCAGGAGGCTGTCGACCGCGCGCCGCACCCATTCGCGCAGCACCGGCTGCTTGACCGACGGGTCGCGGATTTCGTGGTCGAGCCAGCCGATGAGGTCGGTCACGGTACGGTCCTGGGCGAAACCCGGCAAATAGGTCGCTACGTCGTCCTTGACGTGGTGGTACTGCACCGTGTGGTCCTCGAGATAGACCTCGAAAGTCATGCTGTCGTCGCTGGCGCGGAAGCTCGACAAATCCGGCGGACTTGCCAGCAGGTCCCACTTGAAGTCGGCGGAAACCATGCCGCGGTCGATCAGCTCCAATTCGCCCTGTTCCATCAGGCAAAGGCGCGGCACCCGGAACGCGACGCCACGCTCGCTCGGTGCCTTGGCCGCGACGACCGCAAGCTGGTGTCGTTCCACCTGCCCCGCGATCTCGTCGCGCTTGCTCGGCGGCGCGGTGAGGACGATGGCTTCGACCGTGGCGACGTCGATCTCGTCGGAGATCTCCACGGTGCCGCCCGGCCCGCCTTCGGGATCGGGAATGAATGCCACCCGTTCCTTGTCGCGTTCGGGCGCATCCGTGAAGTCCGGCGCCTTGCGCACCTCGATGCGCGTCTTCGGCAGTTCCGGCGCAACGATGCCGCCGCCCTGGAGCGGCAGCGGTTCGGTTTCCGCATTTTCGCGGCGAATCGCGTTGGCGGCTTCCATTGGGTTGAAGCCGATGTTGACCAGCGATTGGGTCAGTTCGCCCGCGGCGCGGCCGAAACTGTCGGTGACGACGTGGGCGTACGCCTTGTTCATCGCCCCCTGCCGGCGCGGGCTCGCGTAGGGCATGCGCAGCACGCGGCCGAGCAGCTGCTGGATGTCCTTGTCGCTGTGCACCTGCGCCACCGAGCAGAACACGTAGGCGAAGGAACAGTCCCAGCCTTCCTTCAGCGCCTGCTTGGTGATGATCGCCTCGATGGGGCAATCCTTGGCGAACAGGTCGATGCCGTCGATCTCGCGGGCGTCGCCGGTGGCGATGGCTATCGCCTTCGGGTCGATGCCGTCGACGTCGATCAAATGGCGCTTCACTTCCTCGACCGTGGCGACACCGCGGGCGTTCTCGGCCTGGACGAGCAGGATCGGCCGGATGTATTCCGGTTCGCCCAGCGCGGTCTGCGCCAGCGACTTGCGCCGCGCCACCGCGCTGCTGACCGCGGCTTGCCATTCGCCGTTGTGTTCCTTCAGTACCACCGGGAACTTGATCATGTTCTCGGCCTTCAGCTCGAAGGCGGAGACGCTGACCAGCACGTTGGAGCTGGTGGTGTCGGGCGTGGCGGTGAGTTCGACCACGGCGCGCGGGCCGAGCCGCTCGTACACGGTGTAGGACAACGGCGTGGTCGCATTGTGCGCCTCGTCCATGATCACCAGCGGGCCATGCAGTTTCAGCAGGTTGGCGAAGGATGCGAGCGCCTTGCCGTCGGCGCCTTTCTCCAGGTAGTCGAGCTCCTTCGTGCTGCCGGCGAAGTGCGGCTCCATGTCTTCATGGTGTTCGTAGACCTTGCGGCCTTCCTGGTTCTCCACGCGCAGGGCGGCGACGGTGGAAATGACGATGCAGACCTTGGTGCCGAGGTCGGCAGGGCGGATTTGCGCGAAGTCGGCGACGTCGAACACGGCGACCTGGCCGTTGAAGGCGTCGTCCAGTTCCTGCCGGTACGGGTGGCGCGGGTCGCGGAAGGCTTCCAGCGTCTGCGTCTTGATCTGCGTGGTCGGCACCATCCACATGACCAGCGGGAATTCGCGGTCGAGCAGGGTGCGGCCGGCGGCCTGGATGATGTGCGCGCCCATCACGGTCTTGCCACCGCCGGTGGGGATGCGCAGGCAGGCGTAGGGAACGTGCGGCAAGCCGGGCATCGGCTTGTATTGGTCGAACAGTCCCTTGTCGACGGTCTTGGCGAAGGCTTCGTCCGGGTTGCCCAGTCGCGCGGCGTCGAGGAAGCGCTCGAGGCTTTCGAGTGCGCGGCGCTGGTAGAGCTTGAGGGCGAGGGCCATGTCAGCGTGCCTTGAGGTCGTAAGGCGTTTGCCGGAAGGTGATGTCGAGTTCGCGCAGTTGTTCTTCGGGCAGTGCGCAGGCTTCGCCGTAGATCACCTTGGGGCCGTCGAACTTCGGCAGCGAGCGCAGGATGCGGCGGGTAAGGACGTTGCCGCCGGCCTTGCTGTCATCGCCGAGGATGCCGTTGTAGAGCAGGTAGTAGCCGATGCCGTTGTGTTCGCCGAGGAAGGCCTCTTTCTTCGCGCGCGTCGAACGGGCGGTGCCGGTTTCGGCGAACCAGACGTGGGCGGCGAGGTGTTCGAACTTGATGCCATCGCGGATATGGCCGTTTTCATCGAAGACAGGCACGCCGAGTTTGTAGTAGCGGAAGCCGCCACCGCCCTGCCAGCCGACGGCTTCGGAGATGCCGCCCTGTTCGCCGTCGACGACTTTCTTCAGGCGCGGTTGGCAGTGGCTGCGGGCGTGTTCGCCCATCTCGATGCCGATCCAGCGGCGGCCCATCTTGTGGGCGACCGCCGCCGTCGTGCCGCTGCCGAGGAAGCTGTCGAGGATGAGGTCGCCGGAGTTGGTCGAAATCTGGAGCACTCGTTGGAGTAGTCGTTCCGGTTTCGGCGTATCAAAAGCGTTTTCGGCGCCGAATAACACATTGATCTCTTTCTTGGCTTCCTGGTTGTGGCCGACCTCGGCGTTCGTCCACCACGTCCACGAACTGCGTCCATCTGTTTCCGACAGGTAGTTTTTCCGTCGTGGAACGCCGTCTCCGTTCTTGCCAAACCAGAAGCGTCCTTCGGCGACTTGCTGAAGAAACTTTTCCTCCGTGTTTTTCCAGCACATTCCCGTAGGAGGGAGATGAACCTTCCCCGACGGCGAGGTGATTGCATACATCTGGTTGGGTCGATAACCCTGTGCGGAGAAGTCGGACGAGACCCAAGGACCACGAGGATCGTTGTCAGGATTCTTATAGCGGCTGCGCTGTTCCTCGCTGACCGGCAGGAGGTTTAACGCTAACTTCTCTGAGTTCTTGCCGTAGATAATGAGATGATCATGAGCTGCACCCATCTGGATGCGTGCATCTGGTGATGTCCGCTTCTGCCACAGAGCATTGGCGACGAAGTTCTTGCGGCCGAATATCTCGTCGCAGACGACCTTGAAGTAGTGTGCCTCGTTGTCGTCGAGCGTGACCCAGAGCGATCCGTCCTCGGCCAGCAGCTCGCGCAGCAGTTCCAGCCGCGGATACATTAACGACAGCCACTGCGAATGCTCGACGTTGTCGTCGTAATGCTCGAACGCACTGCCCGTGTTGTACGGCGGATCGATGAAGATGCACTTCACCTGGCCCGCGTAGTACGGCAGCAACGCCTTCAGCGCCTCGAGGTTGTCGCCCTCGATCAGCATGTTCGGGGAATCGGCTTCGCCGTACGACAGCCCGGCCACCGGCTCCAGCAACCGATACGGCGCCAACGCCGCCCGTGTCAGGTCCGCCTCCCGGTTGAACCACGACAGCAGCGGCATCTAGCGCCGCTCCACGTGCTCGCACGATTGCCCCACGCGCCACGCCGTCCGACCGACGGCCGGGGCGTTGTAGGGCAGGGCGTCCAGCGCTGGCGTGGGCATCTAACGTATCGGGTTTGAAACTAACCCGATAAGTTAAACACAATGAACCCAAAACGTTAATAGAGCGCCGGCGGCCTACGTAACTTCCCGGGCCATGAACGACGAGCGCCAAGCGTTTTCGCAAAGACTGGCCGACGCCATGGAAAGGGCCGGCTACAAGCCCCGGCCCGGCGAGCTGCACAAGGTGTTCAACAGCAAGTACAACGGCGCTTCCGTTTCGGAAATGACTGCCTCGCGCTGGCTCAGCGGCAAGGCGATCCCCGCGCAGGACAAGTTGCAGGTGTTGGCCGACCTGTTCGGCGTGGAGCCGCACGCCCTGCGTTACGGCAAGGCAGGGAAGGGCAGGATCGGCGAAGCACAGGCCGCCTGGCCCGCCGGCGTGGGCGCACGCGAGCGGCAGGTCATCGATGCTTTCCTGGCGCTGCCGCCCAAGCGGAGGGAACTGGTCGGGGAAGTGGTTGCCGCGTTGGGGCAGGGCGGCGACAAGTGAAATTTCCCCGCTTGGCCTGAGCGTAGCGAAGCGGAGTCGAAGGACTGGCCTGGGGCCCTTCGACTCCGGGCCGTCGGCCCTACGCTCAGGGCGAACGGTACCGGACAGGGATCATCGGGCGCGGCGGTACTTCGCCCGTGGTTCGTTCACCGCGTCGCCGGGTTCCAGACGCAGGTGCGGGCGCAGCCAGTCGGCGAAGTCGGCTTCGGCCAGCGAGCCTTCGGCCAGCGACAGGTAGACCGGGTACAGCTCGATGTTGCTGGCCTGCAGTGTTGCGCTGTTCAGGGCGAGGAAAAGTTCGCAGGCCACGGCAGCGGTGCGCTTGTTGCCGTCGACGAAGGGATGGTTGCGTGCCAAGCCGAAGGCCAGGCTAGCGGCCAACGCCGCCAGATCGGGCGGCGGATCGCCGCAGGCCCACAACTGTTGTGGTCGTGCGAGCGCGGATTCCAGCAAGGTTTCGTCGCGCACGCCAATGCCGCCGCCGTGCTCGGCCAATTGGCGCTCGTGGATGGCTAGCGCGAGCGCGCGTTCGATCCAGACGATCATTGGAACGCCCTATTCGGCCAGCTTGCGCAGCAGATCGCGGCGGTCGCGCATGATCTTCTCCGCCACTTCCATCTGTGCGGCCAGCTTCGGGTCGTAGGTGGTCAGGCGGATGCCGTCCGGGGTTTCCAGCGCGTACAGCTCGTCGCCCTTGTCCACGCGCAGGCGCGCCAGCAACTCCTTGGGCAGGATGACGCCGGCGGAATTGCCGATGGCGGTGATCTTCAGCTTCATGGCGGTCTCGGGGGCTGGTTGACGTTATAACCGATGTTATACCGCTGCCATCGACGCGACAAGCCCATTGCCCTGAGCGGCGACGGAAACAAAAACGCCGGGAGGCCCCGGCGTTCCTGGTCCCGGCTGGCGGGTGGTTCAGCCGAAGCTGAGCAGGCCGATGGTGATGGCGAAAACGAGGGTGCCGATGCTCATCACGCTGACCAGCAACTCCCTCCGGCTGCGGCCCTTGGCCCACATCCAGATGCCGGAGATGCCCAGCAACAGCATGCCGATGGCCAGCGTGTCGGCCAGGAATACCCACCAGCCGCCGCCGATGCCCTTGTGCAGCTTGTTGAGCGCGGCGAGGAAATCGGACTTCGTGTACTTGATTTCGGCGCTGTCGCTGCCCGGCGTGTAGGCCATCGACCACGAATTGCCGGGCGTGCCGCCGCTGAGGGTCCAGCGTTCGCCGCCTCCGCCCGGGCCGCGCGCGGTTTCGCCACGCGGGCCGCCTTCGCCGCGGCCTTCGCCGCGCGGCGGGGCCTTGCCGCCGGGACCGCCGGGACCGCCCTTGCGGATCATGGTGACTTCGAGCTTCTGCGCCTGCTGCAACCACAGCGAGAGCGCTTCGGGCGTGGCGCGGGCGTCGGCCGGGATCTGCACCACGTTCTCGCCGATCGGCGTGGTCTTGCCCTGCGGCCACGGGTTTTCGCCCGTGCGATGGTTCAGCAGCAGCCCGGTGAAGCCGTACACGATCGTGGCCAATGCACCCCACGCGCCGATCCACAGGTGGATTTGCCGGACCCAGGCGTAAGTGGTGCGGGGAAACCGGAAGAACGGGCGGTTGGCGGTTGCGTTCATGCGGACGTGCGGTGGTGGTGGTGGGGGGAGGGCGGAAAGGGAACGCCTGTGCGGCGCGCGGGTTGACTCAGACTTCGGACCATTGCCGCAGCAGGTTGTGGTACACGCCGGTGAGCTGCAGCACGGCCTGCGCATCGGCGCCGTCGCGGCGCAGGGTTTCGATCGCGGTATCCATTTCGAACAGCATCCGCCGGCGCGCGTCGTCGCGGACCATGCTCTGCACCCAGAAGAACGAAGCCAGCCGCGCGCCGCGCGTCACCGGCGCGACCCGGTGCAGGCTGCTGGACGGGTAGACGATCAGGTCGCCGGCCGGCAGCTTCGCCTCGTGCTCGCCGTAGGTGTCGCTGACGATCAGTTCGCCGCCGTCGTATTCGTCCGGTTCGGCGAGGAACAGGGTGCACGACACGTCCGAACGCAGCTGCTCCCTGCCGCCGAGGCGCATGACCGCGCCGTCGACATGGAAGCCGTACTCGCCGCCGCCGGCGTAGCGGTTGAAGCGCGGCGGCAGGATCTTCAGCGGCAACGCCGCGGCGAAGAACAGCGGGTTGCGTTCCAGTGCCGCGAGCACGATCTTGCCGAGCTCGGCCTTCAGCGGCGAGGCGTCGGGCAGTTGTTCGTTGCGCTTGACCTGCGCGCCCTGCACGCCGACGGTCTCGCGGCCGTCGGTCCAGTCCGCGGCGTCGAGCGCCCGACGGATGCGCGCCAGTTCGTCGCGGGTCAGCACTTCGGGGATGTGCAGCAGCATGGGGATGTCTCGCAGGATGGCGGTGCTATTGTAGGAACGGCGTAAGCCGCGAAAAGCGTCGCTGCTCGCGCAGCTCCTACAACAGACGGAACCTCAGAAGCGGAAGTCGGCGCTGAGCAGGAAGGTGCGCGGCTGCCCCGGCGTGTAGCGGTAGCCGCTCTTGTTGATCGCGGCGACGTAGCGCTTGTCGAACAGGTTGTAGCCGTTCAACCGCAGGGTCAGCTGGTCGTTGATCGCGTACGACGCCACCGCGTCCCACACCGTCCACGACTTGGTGAACGCCGGCGTGCCGACCGCGCCGTCGGTGCCGCGGTGCATGCCGGCGGTGTAGCGCAGGCCGCCACCGACGTTCAGGCCGAACGGGAAGCGGTAGGTGGTCCAGCCGGTGAAGGCGTCGTCGGGCGTGTAGGTCAGGTTGGGCGTGCCGTCGGCGGCGGCCGGGGCGCCTTCGACGACCCGGGTATCGAGGTGGCTGAAGCCGGCGGAAACCGACCAGTTGTCGGTGAGGTTGCCCACCGCCGAGATCTCGATGCCTTCGACCCGCTTCTCGCCGGTCTGGGTCGGGTTGCCGTCGTCGTCCAGCAACTGGGTGTTGATCTCGTTGCTGACTTCGGTCCGGAACAGCGCCAGGTTCAACGCCAGCGCTTCGTCGATCAGGTTCCACTTGGTGCCGACCTCGAGGGTCCGGGCCACTTGCGGATCGAACTTCGGGTTGTTGGCGTTGTTCGCCGCGCCGCTGAGTTCCATCGTGGCGCCGCCCGGCGGCTGCTGCGAAACCGCCCAGTTCGCGTACAGGCTGACCGCGTCGCCGAACTTGTACACCGCGCCGAGCTTGCCGCTGACCAGGGTGTCCTCGGCATCGAGGTCGAGGAACGGCAGCACCGTGCCGGCCGGGTTGCCGGCGCAATCGGGGCCGCGGCTCGGATTGCTGTTGCACACCGCCGCGCTGCGGAACTGCGTTTCGTAGCGGTCGGCGCGCAGGCCGGCGGTCAGCAGGAAGCTTTCGCCGAACTTCAGCGTGTCGAACGCGTACGCGGCCACCGTGTCGGTCCGGCCGTGGCGGTCGGCGCCGTTGTGCGCCCAGGCCAGGCCGGTCGCGTTCCAGTCCGGGTCGTACAGGTTGGCCGGCGTCCACGCACTGCCGTCGGTCGCGGCCTGGCCGTAGAAGTCGTATTCCTCGCGGGAGAATTCCAGGCCGGCGCTGACGAAATGCAGCACGTCGCCGGTGGCGAAGTCGGCGCGCAGGTTCAGCTGGTCGGTCAGGATCTCGTTGCGCTGGTCCTTGAAGGTCGGCAGGCCGCGCGCGACCGTGTAGGTGGAAAGGTCGGCCGGATCGGTCCAGGCGATCTCGCCGGCCATGGAGCGGAACGACGTCAGCAGGTAGTCCTGCTCGGTCTTGCCCCAGCGCAGGGTGTTGCTCAGCTTCAGCGTGTCGGAGAAATCGTGCTCGAAGCGCAGCGTCGCCATCTGCGCGGTCACGTCGTCGTGGTCGGCGGTGGTGCCGTAGAAGTTCCCCGGGTCGACCGGATGGCCGGCCAGCTGTTCCAGGCCGGGCTGCGGCGACCAGCCGGGCAGGCCGATCGTCGGCACGAAGCCGTCGGGCACGTTGTCCTGCTCCACGTACAGCAGGTTGACGAAGAAGCGGGTGTCGCCGCCCAGGCCGAAGCCCAGCGACGGGGCGATGCCCCAGCGGCCGTTGCCGACATGGTCGCGGCCGGCGACGTCGCTGTCCTGCCACATCGCGTTCAGGCGCAACGCGCTGGCGTCGCCGAGCGCCTGGTTCCAGTCGGCGGTGGCGCGCTGCTGGCCGTCGCTGCCGACGGAAGCGCTGCCGGACGCCGCGGCGCGCAGGTTCGCCTGCTTGCTGACCATGTTGATCGCGCCGGTCGGCGCGGTGCGGCCGGTGTCGGTGCTGGCCGGGCCCTTCACCACTTCGACCTGGTCGATGTTGAACAGGTCGCGCGACACCGAACCGAGGTCGCGCACGCCGTCGACGAAGAGGCTCGACGAGCTGTCGAAGCCGCGCATGTACAGCGCGTCGCCGGTGCTGGTGGCGCCGTTCTCGCCGGCGTAGAAGGTGCCGACGCCGGCGCTGTTGCGCAGCGCCTCGGTCAGGGTGGTGGCGCCCTGCTGGGTGAACAGCTCCTTGTCGATGACCTGGATGGTCTGCGGCGTGTCCTGCAGGGTCTGGGTGAACTTGGGCGAGACGATGAAGCTGCGCAGGCCGCGCACTTCGACCTTGTCCAGCTCCTTGGCCTGCGGCTCGGCATCGGCATCGGTGGCGGCGCTGTTCTCCGCGGCGGCGGCGGGCAGGGCCAGCGCCAGGCCGGCGGCGAGGGTGGCGGTGGAAAGCGGGGAGGCGGTGCGTCGTGGCGCGTACTTGCGGGTCTTGATGCTGTCTCTTAAAACCATCTGACGACGCCGCCGAAGAGGATAGGATAGAGCAACTTTGGCGCCGGAGCCTTTATTAAAGAACCAGACGCTTGAGTATCAGTGAGAGTGACTCCAGTCACACATGTGGACAGTGAAATGATACTCAGATGTGTATCTTAATGCATGTGCATGTATA
>NZ_PDWR01000016.1 GCF_010211755.1 Pseudoxanthomonas sangjuensis
CGGCCTGTTCTACGGCGCGGTCACGCTATGGCAGCTGCTGACCCAGGGCGAGGACGGGCGCGTCGTGCTGCCGGCAATGCACATCGACGACACGCCGCGCTTTTCCTGGCGCGGGCTGATGCTGGACTCGGCGCGGCACTTCCAGAGCGTCGACGAGATCAAGCGCCTGCTCGATGCGATGGCGCTGCACAAGCTCAACGTGTTCCACTGGCACCTGACCGACGACCAGGGCTGGCGGATCGAGATCAGGAAATACCCGAAGCTGACCGAGGTCGGCGGCTGCCGCATCCCGGCCGGCGACGCCGGCATCGACCCCACGACCGGCAAGCCGGCGCCGTATTGCGGCTACTACACACAGGACCAGATCCGCGACGTGGTCGCCTATGCCGCTGCGCGCCACATCACCATCGTGCCGGAGATCGACGTGCCCGGCCACGCCACCGCCGCGATCGCCGCGTATCCGCGGCTCGGCCTGCTCGGCGAGGCGCCGGCGGTGTCGAACGAATGGGGCGTGCACGCCAACCTGTTCAACACCGAGGAAAGCACCTTCAGGTTCCTCGAGGACGTGTTCGGCGAAGTCGCCGCCCTGTTCCCCGGCGAGTACGTGCACGTCGGCGGCGACGAGGCGGTGAAGGACCAGTGGATCGCGTCGCGGCACGTGCAGCAGCGGATGAAGGAGCTGGGCGCGAAGGACGAGATGGCGATGCAGGGCCTGCTGGTGGCGCGGCTGCAGAAGCTGCTTGCCGCCAGCGGCAAGCGCCTGATCGGCTGGGACGAGATCCTCGAGGGCGACCTGCCTCCGTCGGCCACGGTGATGTCGTGGCGCGGCACCGAGGGCGGCATCGCCGCCGCCAACCGCGGCCACGACGTGGTGATGACGCCGGTGGACACGTTGTACCTGGATTACCTGCAGAGCGATTCGCCCGACGAGGTGCCCGGCCGCCCGACGCTGTCGACGCTGAAGGACGTGTACGACTTCGAGCCGCTGCCGTCGGCGCTGCCCGAGGACCGGCAGCAGCACATCCTGGGCCTGCAGGCCAATGCGTGGACCGAGCACATGCGCACCTTCGACCGCGTGCAGCACCAGGTCTTCCCGCGCATCGCCGCGCTGGCCGAAACCGGCTGGTCGCCGGCGGCGAAGAAGAACTACGACGATTTCCTCGTCCGCCTGCCCGCGCAGTTGCGCCGCTACGACGCGCTCGGCATCAAGTACGCGAAGACGCCGTTCGAAGAGAAGGCCGTCGCGCAGGGCAACAGCCGCAGCGACGAGCAAATGGCGTTGTGCAGCCGCACGGTGCCGTTGCGCCTGGAAGACGACGGTCCGTTCGCCGGCGAACGCGCGATCTTCAACGTCGACATCTTCAATCCGTGCTGGGAATGGAAGCAGGCGCGGCTGGCCGGCATCGGCGCGGTCGAAGTGCGCGCCGGGCGCATCCCGTACAACTTCCAGCTGGCCCACGACGAGGAGAAGCGCAGCTTCAAGCCGGCGAAGTCCGCGCACGGCGAGCTGGTGGTCCGGGCCGGTTGCGACGGCGCGGAACTGGCGAACGTGCCGCTGCCGGCGCAACCGGACGCGGACGGCTTCGTCACGCTGCAGGCGCCGATCCCGGCGCGGTCGCGGCCGGCCGACCTGTGCGTCTATTTCACCGGCGACACGCGGCCGGCGATGTGGGTGCTGGACCGGGTCACCCTGGTCCCGAAGCGGTGATTCACGGATAGAGCAAATGGCGCCGGCGCTGGCGCCGGAACGCTTCCAGCGCCGGTTGCCAGCGCGCCTCGATGGCGTCGAGCGGATCGCCGCGCTCGATCGCCTGCTTCAACCACGCATTGCCGGCGAGCTTGTCGAAGAAGTCCGGCGATGCGCCGGGCAGGCCGGACTGGAACCTGAAATCCCGCGGATACAGGTCGTGCAGGGTCTTCACCAGCGCCACCCCGGTGCGGAACGGCTGGAACGCGTCGCGGTCGAACACGTGCAGTTGCACGCCGCCGCACGGCACGTCCTTGTGCTTGGAGAAGCTCGGCGTGAACCAGGTCGGGCGGAAGCGCACGCCGGGCAGGCCGAGCGCATTGAGCCTGGCGGCGAGCTGCCGCGCATCGACGAACGGCGCGCCGATGGTCTCGAACGGACGCGTGGTGCCGCGGCCCTCGGAAACGTTGGTGCCCTCGATCAGCGCCGTGCCCGGATAGACCAGCGCGGTGTCGCGGGTGGGCATGTTCGGCGACGGCGGCACCCACGGCATCGTGCCGCCGGGTTCGGCGTCGCCGCGGTGCCAACCGCGCATCTTCACCACGGCCAGTTCCGCGCCGATGCCGAATTCGTCGTTGAACAGCGTCGCCAGCTCGCCGATGGTCATGCCGTGGCGCACCGGGATCGGGAACATGCCGACGAAGGACGAGAACTCCGGATCGAGCACGGGGCCTTCGACCTTCTCGCCGCCCAGCGGGTTCGGCCGGTCCAGCACCCACACCGGGATGCCCCGCTTCTTCGCCGCGCGCAGCACGTTGGCCAGCGTGTAGGGATAGGTGTAGTAGCGCGCGCCGACGTCCTGGATGTCGAACAGCAGCACGTCGACGCCGTCCAGCATCTCCGCGGTCGGTTCGCGGGTCTTGCCGTACAGGCTGTACACCGGCAGCCCGGTCGCCGCGTCGCGCGACGAGTCCACGTGCCCGCCGGCCTGCACGTCGCCGCGCACGCCGTGTTCGGGGCCGTACAGCGCGACCAGCCGGAAGTCCTTGCGCGCGGCGAGCAGGTCGATGTCGCTGCGCAATTCGCGGTCAACGCCGGTCATGTTGGTGACCAGGCCGATGCGCTTGCCGTGCAGTTCGCCGGCGCGTTCGTGCAGCAGCACCTCGATGCCGGGCTCCGGGCCCGCATCGCGCGGACCGGCGGCCCGCAACGGCGCGGCCAACGCCAGCATCGCCAGCCCGCAAAGGAGAATGTCTCGTCCGTATCGAAGCATGCGTGCGACCCGTGCGGCTGGCGTGACGAAAAGCATAGGCAACGATAACCGATCGTCGGATAATCGGGCTCCATGCGCCCCGGACGGAGCCCGAAAGCCGCAATGCGCCGTTTTCTCCCGCTCGCCGCTTGCTTGCTGGTGATGTCCTGCACCGCGCCCGCCAGTGGCGAAGCCGCCATCGTCCCGTCGCTGATCCCGCAGCCGGCGGCGATGCGCGCCGGCGCGGGCAGCTTCACGATCGATGCGGACACCACGGTGCTGGCCAATTCCGATATCGCGCAGCGCGTGGCGGCACACTTCAACCGCTTGCTGACGGCCGCCAACAGGCCCGCGCTGGAATATTCGCAGGACGACATCGCCGGCATCCATTTCGACCTCCGGCCCGAAGCCTCCCTGCCGCCGGAAGGCTACCGGCTCACGGTGCAGCCGGGGACCGAGGGCATTTTCGTCACCGCCAGCGACGAAGCCGGCCTGTTCTACGGCGCGGTCACGCTATGGCAGCTGCTGACCCAGGGCGAGGACGGGCGCGTCGTGCTGCCGGCAATGCACATCGACGACACGCCGCGCTTTTCCTGGCGCGGGCTGATGCTGGACTCGGCGCGGCACTTCCAGAGCGTCGACGAGATCAAGCGCCTGCTCGATGCGATGGCGCTGCACAAGCTCAACGTGTTCCACTGGCACCTGACCGACGACCAGGGCTGGCGGATCGAGATCAGGAAATACCCGAAGCTGACCGAGGTCGGCGGCTGCCGCATCCCGGCCGGCGACGCCGGCATCGATCCCGCGACCGGCAAGCCGGCGCCGTATTGCGGCTACTACACGCAGGACGACATCCGCGACGTGGTCGCCTATGCCGCCGCGCGCCACATCACCATCGTGCCGGAGATCGACGTGCCCGGCCACGCCACCGCCGCGATCGCCGCGTACCCGCAGCTCGGCACCGAAGGAAAGCAGATCCCGGTGACCGCCTACCGCGGCATCCATTCCAACCTGTTCAACGTCGAGGAAGGCACGTTCCGCTTCCTCGACGACGTGTTCGCCGAAGTGGCGCAGCTCTTTCCCGGCGATTACATCCACATCGGCGGCGACGAGGCATTGAAGGACCAGTGGCAGGCCTCGAAGCCGGTACAGGCGAAGATCCGCGCGCTGGGCCTGGCGGACGAAACGGCGCTGCAAAGCTGGTTCGTCCATCGCCTGGAAGCGATCCTGCATGCGCACGGCAAGCGCCTGCTCGGCTGGGACGAGATCCTCGAAGGCGGCCTGTCGCCCGATGCCACGGTGATGTCGTGGCGCGGCATCGAGGGCGGCATCGAAGCGGCGAAACAGGGCCACGACGTGGTGATGTCGCCGGTGTCCAGCCTGTATTTCGACTACCTGCAGACCGATTCGCCGAACGAGTTCCCCGGCCGGCCCGCGCCGCGGCTGCTGCCGATGCGCAAGGTCTACGACTTCGAACCGGTGCCGGACGAACTCGACGAATCGCAGCGCCGGCACATCCTCGGCCTGCAGGCGAACATGTGGACCACCGACAACCGCCTGTTCGCCGGGGTCGAGCACAACACCTTCCCGCGCCTGCTCGCCGTCGCCGAGACCGGCTGGACGCCGAGGGAGAAGAAGGACTACGCAAGCTTCCTGCAGCGATTGCCGGCATGGATCAAGCGTTACCAGGCGCTCGGCATCGGCTACGCGCGCACGCCGTTCGAGACGATCCTCGACGCCAGGCCCGACAACCGGGAAGGCCACGCGCGCATCGCGCTCGCCAACCCGCTCGGCTACACGATCCGCTACACGCTCGACGGCAGCACGCCGACATCGGCATCGACGCCGTATGGCGGGCCGTTGTCGCTGAAGCTGCCGGCGAAGCTGCGGGCCGCGGCGTTTTCCGCCGGCGAGGCCTTGGATCCCGTCGGCGACTTCGACGTCACCGCTGCCGGCTTGCTGACCCGCACCGACGAGCAGCTGCAGCAGTGTGCGGCCAATGGCCCGGTGCTGCGCATGGACGACGACGGTCCGTTCGATCCGGAGGGAAAGCGCCGCCGCGCCCTGTTCAACGTCGCGATCATGGCGCCCTGCTGGCGGTGGGAGGACGCGCCACTGGACGGCATCGCCGGCATCGAGGTCCGCGCCGGCCGCCTACCCTACATCTTCAACCAGGGCGCGGAGGAAGACGCCGCGCGCAAGTACCTGCCGGCGAAGAACGCGCACGGCGAGCTCGACGTCCGCGCCGGTTCCTGCGCGGGCGAAACCGTCGCCAGCGCACCGCTGCCGGCGCGGCCGGACGCCGACGGCTTCGTCACCGTGCACGCGCCGCTGCGCCGCAAGTTCGACGCCGCCGATTCGCTGTGCATCCGCTTCAGCGGCGACTTCCGCCCGCAGATGTGGGCGCTGGACCGGATTACCCTTTCCCCGTCACCCTGAGCCATGATCGCCATGTCCCGATTCCGCAAACTCAAGTACGGCGCCCTGTTCCTGTCCCTGCTGGCCGGCATCGCCCACGCGCGCGGCGGCAACGACGACGTGCTCAAGCTGCTCGGCATCAGCCCGTCGGAGCAGTCGCGCGACTACGTGCGGAACAAGCAGCAGTTCCAGCTGCACACGCTGCTGACCGAACAGCGCCATCCGCAGACCATGGACCTGAGCCGGCGCATCGCCGGCGACACCACCGCCGGCCTGCAGGCCCTGTTCGCGGTCGACCGCGACGTGGTCGCCACGATGGATGCCGTCGCCGCCGACCCGGCACGCCTGCGCAAGCTGCAGGAAGCCTCGCAGGCGATGCAGGACGCGTTGCGCAGCGGCCACCGCGTCTACTTCTACGGCACCGGCTCGACCGGCCGCCTCGCCGAAACGCTGGAGAGCGGGCTGTGGCGGCCGTTCTGGCTGCGCGTGGCCCGGACGGATGCGTGGGAAAGGATCCGCAAGGCCTATCCGGGCATCGAGGACCGGGTGCGCGGCGAGATCACCGGCGGCGACCGCGCGCTGATCTCGTCGCTGGAAGGCTTCGAGGACCTGCAGCTGATCGGCCGCCTGCAGCTGCACGACAACGGCATCGGCAAGGACGACGTGGTCTTCGCCGTGACCGAGGGCGGCGAGACCTCGGCGGTGATCGGCACCGCCAAGGAAGGCGCCGAGATCAACGGCAACGACCCGCGCAAGACCTGGTTCGTCTACAACAACCCGGACGAGGTGCTGCTGCCGTTCGTGCGCAGCCGCGAGGCGATCGAACACCCCGGCATCAGCAAGATCAAGCTGCCGACCGGTCCGCAATCGATCACCGGCTCGACCCGCATGCAGGCCACCACGACCAGCCTGTACGCGCTGGGGGTGGCGATGGAGGACGCGATCCACGCGCTGCTCAGGCCACTGCTGTCGAAGCAGGAACTGCGCGACCTCGGCTTCGACGAGAAGGCCGACATCGCCTCGCGCCTGCGCGACTTCGCCGCGCTGCAGGAAACCGTCGCCGACGCCGCCCCCCTGCTGGCGCCGTGGACGGACCTCGAATCCTCCACCTACGCCAGCGGCCACCACGCGACCTACCTCGTGCAACGCGCGCTGATGCCGGTGTTCGTCGACGTCACCGAACGCGCCCCGACCTTCCGCCTCGCGCCGCTGGACCGCGTCGACGCCACGGAGCGCCGCTCGTGGATCCAGGTGTGGACGCCGGCGAAGGACGCGGACTCGGCATGGAACGCGTTGCTGCATCGCCCGTTCCACGGGCTCGATCCGGCGCTGTACGCGAAGCCGTTCGAAGAGCAGATCGACGACCCGTGGCTGCGCAACGCCGCCGCGCGCGGCCTGGCCAACGCCGGCGCCGAGCAGCAGCGGCTCTACGACCTGTCGCTGTCGGCGGACAACCTGCAACGCTTCGGGCCGTCGCGCGGCGACCATGGCGCGATGATCCTGCTCGGCGCCGAGTCGCCGCGGGAGCTCGGCAGGGACTGGCTGCGCCGGTTCGCCGACGGCGGCGCCTCGCTGGGCATCGTCCACGTCGGCGACGCGCCGCTTCCCGCCGGCGAACTGGTCGCGCTGCGCCGGGACGTGCCGCGGCTGCAGGTGTTCGACCTGGCGTTGCCGCTGCGGCACGACCCGCTGGAGCTGAACCGCACCATCGCGCTGAAGATGCTGCTCAACGCGCATTCCACCGGCATCATGGCCAAGCTCGGCCGCGTGGTCGGCAACACCATGACCGCGGTGCAGCCGGGCAACCTGAAGCTGTACGGCCGCGCCACCTTCCTGATCCAGTCGCACGTCAACGCGGTGCTGGCCAGCGGCAAGTGGCAGGAGGCCAACGGCGGGCACGCGCCGCTGGATTACGCCGATGCCAACGCGGTGATGTTCGACGCGGTGGACTGGCGCCACGACAACGCCGCGCAGGCCACCGCGCCGGAAGTGGAACTGAGCATCGTGCGCATCCTCGAGAGCCTGCGCCTGCAGCGCGGCATTTCGTGGGGCGAGGCCAACGCGTTGCTGCAGCAGCGCAAGCTGGACGATTACCTCGCCGACTACGACGATTGAAATCCCGCGCGGGAGCGGGCCCCGCCCGCTCCTACCGCATCCCGCGGCTGTCGAATTTCAGCAGCGCATCCCGCCACGGCGTCAGCTGCGTGCCCAGCCCGGCGATCACGCCCAGCGTGTTCGCCAGCGCGTCGCGCGCGTCCATCATCCGGTCGACGGTCAGCGCGCCCTGCGCGTATTCCACGCCGATGCCCATCAGCACCAGGCCGATGCCGGCGCCGAGCAGCGAACTCCAGCGCGGGAACAACTGCACCGCCCATGCCGCCAGCGCGAAGTAGGCGGACAGGTGCAGCAGCTTGTCGCCGTTGCGCACCTCCGGCAGCGGCAGGCCCGCCGGCGACACCAGCGAGCCGATCACCACCGCGGCGATCGCCGCGCACCACAGGCCGCTCCACAGCAGCGGGCGGCGGAACGGCTTGAGCGAACGGCCGAAGCGGTATTCCATCGTGACGTCCCCTCTACAGGCGCCAGCTCAGGTCGCCGGCGAGGAATGCGGTCTCGAAATCGGCGTCGCGGGCGAAACCCATGGCCTGGAAACGCTCGCCCATCTCGGTCGGCAAGGTCAGTTTCTTCGCCTCGTTGGCGAACTTCAGCGACAGCGCCGCGTCGCCGCGCTCGTCGACTTCGCGCAAGCGGTCGGCCAGGCCGTTGCCGAGCAGGAAACTGGCCTGGGTGCAGTAGCCGGCCAGGTCGAAACCGGCGCCGGTGCCCGCCTCCGCCAGCGCGGTGAAGTCGACCGATGCGGTGATGTCCTGCAGTCCCGGCCAGGCGTAGACGTCGTTGTGCAGGCGGTGCCGGTAGAACGCGCGCAGCGTGCCGTCGTCGCGCTCGGGCAGGTAGTACTCGCCGCGCGGATAGCCGTAGTCGACGAACAGCATCGCGCCGGCCTGCAGCCCGCCCATCACCGCCTGCACCCAGTACGGCAGTTGCGGCAGCAGTTCGGAGCGGTAGCCGTCGGCGAACGGTCGCTTCAGGTAATGCTCGACGTGGCGCACCGCCGCGGCCAGCAGCGCGTCGGCGGGGCGTTCGCAGCGGACGAAGCGGCCCTCGCCGTCCAGCGCCACGCCTTCCTCGAACACCTCGCCGGCGTGGATCGCGAAGCGCGGCGTCGGCAGCGCGTCGATTACCTCGTTGGCGAACAGCACGCCGTTCCACTTCTCGGTGGGCGGCGCGTCCAGCCATTCGATGCAGTCGAACACCAGCGGCGACAGGTTTTGCCGCAGGCGCGCGCGCTGGCGTTCGCGCAGGTCGGCGCTGGGTTCGAGGATCGCGTAGCGCGCCGGCATCGCGTCGGCCTGCAGCAGGCGCTTCAGCGCGACCTCGGCGAACGCGCCGCTGCCGCCGCCGATCTCGAGCAACTGCGCTTCCGGGCCGAGCTGGCGCAGCACCGGCGCGACCGCCTCGGCGACGCAGGCGGCGAACAGCGGGCCGAGTTCCGGCGCGGTGACGAAGTCGCCCTCGCCGCCGAACTTGGCGCTGCCGGCGCTGTAGTAGCCCAGCCCCGGCGCGTACAGGCAGCGCTCCATGAAGCGCGAGAACGGGATGCTGCCGTTCGCCGCGATTTCCGCGCGCAGGCTGGCGGCAAGGCGCGCACTGTGTTCGAGCGCGTCGGCGTCGGGGGGCGGGAACTCGGCGGACATGGCGCACATGGTACGCGGAGTTCCTCCGCCAGAGGCCGGCGCGCACCCCGGTCGAGCCGCCCCGCCAGTCGGCCAGGACCCGTCGACGCCACCGGAACAGGCCCAGGTGCGACAATGCGGCCGGACCCATCGAAGGACACCCGCGTGAGCGAACCCCGACGCGTCGCCCTGATCACCGGCGCCGCCAGGCGCATCGGTGCGGCCATCGCCCGCCGCCTGCACGCCGACGGCTACGCGCTGGCACTGCACTACCGCGGCTCGCAGGCCGAGGCGCACGCGTTGGCCGTGGAACTGGAAACCACGCGCCCCGGCAGCGTTCTCACGCTGCAGGCCGACCTGGCCGAATTCGACCGCCTGCCGGAACTGGTGGCGAAGGCCGTCGGCCATTTCGGCCGGCTCGACGCGCTGGTCAACAACGCCTCGGCCTACTACGCCACGCCGATCGGCAGCGCGACGCCGCAGCAGTGGGACGAGCTGTTCGCCAGCAACGCGCGTGCGCCGTTCTTCCTGTCGCAGGCCGCGGCGCCGCACCTGAAGGCCAGCCGCGGCGCCATCGTCAGCATCGCCGACGTCTATGCCGAACGCCCGCTGCCGGGCCATTCGATCTACAGCATGGCCAAGGCGGCGCTGGTGATGATGACCAAGTCGCTGGCGCGCGAACTCGCGCCGGAAGTGCGGGTCAACGCGGTCGCGCCCGGCAACATCCTGTGGGCGGAGAACCCGGACAAGGCCGAGACGCCGCAACTGCTGCGCGAACGCGTGCCCTTGCAGCGCCAGGGCAAGCCGGAGGAAATCGCCTCGGCGGTGAGCTGGCTGCTGGGCGGCAACGATTTCGTCACCGGGCAGATCCTCGCCATCGACGGCGGAAGATCGACGTTCATCTGATGGGCTATCGCCGCGCGACCTTGGCGACGAGGTCGCGGAACAGCGGATGCGCCAGCTTCGCCGGGTCTTCCCACAGCGGCGCGCCATGCGCGTCGCATTCGCCGACCAGGTCGATGTCGATGACGCACGGCTCGTCCTCGGGCGTGCGGCCCAGCTTCTGTTCCAGCTCCTTCAGCCACGGCGCGAACTCCGTGCGCGGCAGTTCGCTGCAGAACAGCAGCGCCTGGTTGACGTAGTGGTGGCCGTCGCCCGGCACCACGCTCGGCGAGTGCACGATGCCGGATCGGGCCAGGATGCGTCCGCGCCGCTTCAGTCCGTCGCGGGCATGGCGCAGCCGCGCTTCCTCGTCGGTGCCGCTGCCGAGCAGCAGCACGTAGCGGTGTTCGCTCATGCGCGCGGTCTTTCGCGGACGATGCGCACGCCGACCCCGCGCGCGGCCGGCACCGCGCCGGGCTTGCTCACGCGCAGCGACAGGGTTGCGACGGGAAAGCGTCGCAGCAATTCACCGGCGATGCGCTCGGCCAGCGCCTCGACCAGCTGGAACTTCGAATCGCGGCAGATCGCGACGATGGTTTCCGCCACCTGCGCGTAGTCGATGGTGTCGGCGAGCGCGTCGCTGGCGCCGGGCCCGCGGTTGTCGAAGCCCATCTCGACGTCGAACAGCAGCTTCTGCGGCGCGGTGCGTTCCCAGTCGTAGACGCCGATCAGCGCGTCGGCCTCGAGGGCCTCGATGAAGACGATGTCCATGCGCGGAAGCATATCCGCTTTTGCCGCCCTCCCTGCGCAAGCCGAAACCCGGCTCGCCGCTGCCTTGCCCTCGTTCCGCAGGATTAAGAGCGGCAGCGAAATGGATGCCGGCCGCGCGGCCGCTGGAAACCCGGCTCGCGCCGGAATGGCGAACGTTACACCGCCGGCAGCGTCGCCATGTCCCAGCGCGGCGTCACCTTCACCTGCGCGTCCTCGCGCTGGCCGGCTTCGAGCCGCAGTGCGCCGGCGTAGGCGATCATCGCGCCGTTGTCGGTGCACAGCTCCATGCGCGGGAAGCAGACCCGGCCGCCGCGCTTCTGCGCCATCGCCTGCAGCTTCGCCCGCAGGCGCTGGTTGGCGCCGACGCCGCCGGCGACGATCAGCGTGTCGCAACCGGCTTCGTCGAGCGCGCGTTCGCACTTGATCGCGAGGGTATCGACCACCGCGTCCTCGAAGCCGCGGGCGATGTCGGCGCGGGTCTGCTCCGACTGGTCGGAGTCGCGCCACGCCAGCAGCACCTGGGTCTTCAGGCCGCTGAAACTGAAGTCGAGGCCGGGCCGGTCGGTCATCGGCCGGGCGAACCGGTAGCGCCCCGGCGTGCCCTGCTCCGCCAGCCTGGCCAGTTGCGGGCCGCCCGGGTACGGCAGGCCCATCAGCTTGGCGGTCTTGTCGAAAGCCTCGCCGGCGGCGTCGTCGAGGGTCTCGCCGAGCAGGCGGTATTGGCCGATGGCGTCCACTTCGACCAGCTGGGTGTGGCCGCCGGAGACCAGCAGGGCGACGAACGGCGGCTTGGGCGGGTCGTTTTCGATCAGCGGCGCCAGCAGATGGCCTTCCATGTGGTGCACGCCGACGGCCGGCAGGTCCAGCGCCCAGGCCAGCGAGCGGGCGACGCCGGCCCCGACCAGCAGCGCACCGACCAGCCCGGGCCCGGCGGTGTAGGCCACGCCGTCCAGGTCGGCGGTGTCCAGCCCGGCCTCGGCCAGGGTCTGCCGGACCAGCGGCAACAGCTTGCGCACGTGGTCGCGGCTGGCCAGCTCCGGCACCACCCCGCCGTATTCGGCATGCAGGGCGATCTGGCTGTAGACCGCGTGCGCCAGCAGGCCGTCCGCGCCGGTGCGGGCCGTGTCGTAGACGGCCACGCCGGTTTCGTCGCAGCTGGTTTCGATGCCGAGGACGCGCATGGGGAGGGATTTGGGGGCTATCTGCCTGATTGGGAAGGCCCGGCCGGCTTGCATCCGGGCGGGTTCGATCATTATAATGCGCGGCTCACCGGGCCCGGCCCGGTATTTTGTGCCCCGGAGATTCCATGCCCAGCGTCAAAGTCCGCGAAAACGAGCCGTTCGAGTTTGCTCTGCGTCGCTTCAAGCGCACCTGCGAAAAGGCCGGCGTCCTGGCCGAGACCCGCAAGCGCGAGTTCTACGAGAAGCCGACCCAGGAACGCAAGCGCAAGGCCGCCGCCGCGGTGAAGCGCCAGCTGCGCCGCAGCTCGCGCGACGTCACCAAGCGCCAGCGCCTGTACTGAGCCGCGGCATACGCGGACCCCTCCGCAAAGGCCCGCGCATCCGCGTGCGGACTTTCAAAGGGGTCGACCGAAAGCCGGCACGCGCAAGCGTGGCCGGCTTTTTGTGTTCTAGCACCCGGAGACAGCCATGAGCCTGAAGCAGCAACTCACCGAAGACATGAAGGCCGCGATGAAGTCCGGCGACAAGGAGCGCCTGGCCACCATCCGCCTGATCAACGCCGCGATCAAGCAGCGCGAGGTCGACGAGCGCATCGAAATCACCGACGCCGTCGTGCTGGCCGTGCTGGAGAAGATGGTCAAGCAGCGCAAGGATTCGATTTCGCAGTACGAGGCCGCCGGCCGCGAGGACCTGGCCAGCGTCGAACGCGCCGAACTGGCGGTGATCGACGGCTACCTGCCGGCCAAGCTGGGCGAGGACGCGATCCGGACCGCGATCGATGCGGCCATCGCCGAAACCGGCGCGAAGGGCCCGGCCGACATGGGCAAGCTGATGGGCGTGCTGAAGCCCCGGCTGGCCGGCCAGGCCGACATGGGCCTGGTGTCGGCACTGGTGAAGAAGAAGCTCGCCGGCTGAAGTCCGTGATCCTGTTGCGCTTCGTCATCCCGGATCGGGACCGGCGCACCGGCCAATTCACAGGTCTGATGTCCGCAGCCTACGATCTGCTCCGCGCAGGCGACATGCCGCAGGCAGAAGAGGATGAATTGCGCAGACACGTCGAATGGGTCGAAACCAACGTCCCTGTTCCGGCCCGATTCGCCCGCAAGCGCAACGTTTCGCACAAGCAAACCCACGGCATATCGTGGGTCAAGGCCGATGCGGTCGATCTGGTGAGTCGTTTTCGTGCCATTGCAGGTATCGCTGAACGGCACGGGCTTGTCGTCGAGCTTCTGCAAACTGATCGCCCCGGATATATCGTTCACGAAGACGCTTGGCAGGTAGTAGCCGAGCCATTCCACGGCGATTGACCCGA
This sequence comes from Pseudoxanthomonas sangjuensis, assembly GCF_010211755.1. Classification (GTDB taxonomy): domain Bacteria; phylum Pseudomonadota; class Gammaproteobacteria; order Xanthomonadales; family Xanthomonadaceae; genus Pseudoxanthomonas_A; species Pseudoxanthomonas_A sangjuensis. The sequence goes on from NZ_PDWR01000016.1 coordinate 13,238, forward strand.
AGACCAAAACCATGCCCAACGCACATTCGATCACCCTCCGCCCCGCCGCGCCGGCCGACATCCCGCTGATCCTCGCCCTCATCCGCGAGCTCGCCGAGTACGAGAAGGAACCCGATTCGGCCAAGGCCACGCCGGAACAGCTGCAGCGGCACCTGTTCGGGCCGCGGCCGTACGCCGAAGTCCTCATCGCCGAAGTCGGCGCGGAGCCCGCCGGCTTCGCCCTGTTCTTCCACAACTTCAGCACCTGGACCGGCCAGCCCGGCATCTATCTCGAAGACCTGTTCGTGCGCCCGCAATACCGCGGCCTCGGCGTCGGCAAGCGATTGATCGCGCAAGTGGCGAAGATCGCGGTCGAACGCGATTGCGGCCGCTTCGAGTGGTCGGTGCTGGACTGGAACGAGCCGGCGATCCGGTTCTACCGCAGCCTGGGCGCGAAACCGATGGACGAATGGACGGTGCAGCGGATGACCGGCGAAGCGCTGCGCAATCTCGCCGCGCAGGCCTAGCTTCCGCCGCAGCCTCCGCATTCGCCCCAGTTCCGCTTCTTCGACGTCCGGCCGATGCCCGGGTTGAAGCTGTTGGTCGGATCCAGCGCACGGTAGAACGCCGCCAGCGCCGGCTTGGCGTGGTACAGGTGGCCGACGTTGTGCTCGGCCGGATATTCAGCGCCGCGCGCGTCGAGCAGCCGCCACAGGCGGTGTTCGATCGCCAGCGGATCGCTGCCCTTCTTCACGATGTAGTCCTGGTGGAACACGTGGCAGAAGAAGTGACCGTAGTAGAGCTTCGCCACCATCGCCGCGTCCAGGTCGGGCGGCAGCGTTTCCACCCAGTCGCGGTCGTTGCGGCGCAGGGCGATGTCGAGCGGGACGATGTCCTCGACCGTCGATCGGTGCGTCTCGCGGTAGCGCACCGCGGCACTGGCGACGGCGAAGCGGTGCAGGAAGGCCTTGCGCCCCTCCTCCGCGTCGCATTCGTAGAACTCGCCAGGCTTGTCGGCGAAGAATCGCTGCAAGTATTCGCGTGTCGCATCCGCGTCCCGTGCCGATACTTTCAGCAGCAGGTGATGCTCGTAGCGGTTACGCCATTCGAGCATGAACCTCGGCAGGTGGTTCGGCAGCAACGCCATCAGCGCCTGCAGCGCGCGGTCGGTCGCGCCGCGCAAACCGATGCGCTCGAACCAGCCGTCGACGCGGCTCTTGATCGCAAACGCCTGCGGCACCCGGCCGGTGCCGAACTTCTCGATCAGCAGGAACGTGTCCTTGCCGTACTTGGCGCCGATGTCGAAGGCGTCGCGGTGGATGTATTCGCCGGAAACCGGCAGGCGCTCGAACGCGGTCAGCAGGTGCCGGCGCACGCCGGTCAGGTCGTGCGGATCGTTCGTGCCGATGTAGAAGACGCGGGCGTCCTCCTTCGGGAAAGTGTCCAGGCGCACCGCGAACACGCACAGCCGGCCGGCCGAGCCGCTGGCTTCGTGCAGCCGCGCCGGATCGGCGTTGTAGCGCGCCGGCGTCGGCGCGTCGACGTCGCGCACCCGCCTGTCGTAATCGCGGGCCGAAGCGGCCAGCGACGGGTCGTGGACGATGTCGGCCGCCGTGTATGCGCCGGCCTCGAGGCGGGCGAGGATCTGTTCGGGCGTGTCGCCCAGCGCGATGCCGAGGTGGTTCACCAGGCGCAGCGCGCCGTCTTCGCCCAGCTGCGCGAACAGCGCCAGCTGCGTGTACGCCGGCCCGCGCCGCACCAGCGCGCCGCCGGAGTTGTTGCAGATGCCGCCGAGCACCGAGGCGCCGATGCACGACGAGCCGATCACCGAATGCGGCTCGCGGCCGAACGGCGCCAGCGCCTTCTCCAGCGCGTCCAGCGTCGCGCCGGGCAGGCACACGACCTGCCTGCCTTCGTCGATGACCTGGATGCCGGCGATGCGCAGCGTGCTGACCAGGACGATCTCGCGGTCGTATCCGTCGCCGTCGGGCGGGGGGCCGCCGGTCAGGCCGGTGTTGGCGGCCTGCATGATCACGATGCGCCCGGCCGCCACGACCGCCTGCAGCACGCGCCACAGCTCCGGCAGCGTGCCCGGGCGCACGACCGCCAGCACCGGCCCGTCGCCGCGGCGGTAACCCTTGCGGAAGCGCCGCGTCTCGCCGTCGCCGGTCAGCACGTGCGCCGCGCCGACGGTTTCGCGCAGGCGCGCCAGCAGGGTCGCGGAAGGAACGGCATCCATGGCGCCATTGTCCCGCGAACGCGACCGCGGTAACCAGTCTCCGGGCACGGCCGAAAGGTACAATCCGGGTCCCATGGCGCGCATCCCCGACGCATTCATCGACGACTTGCTGGCCCGGACGGACATCGTCGAGGTCGTCAACGCGCGCGTGCCGCTGAAGCGCCAGGGCAAGGAATACGCCGCGCGCTGCCCGTTCCACGACGAGCGCTCGGCCAGCTTCACCGTGTCGCCGACCAAGCAGTTCTACCACTGCTTCGGCTGCGGCGCGCACGGTACCGCGATCTCGTTCCTGATGAACTACGACCGCATGGAGTTCCTCGATGCGGTCGAGGAACTGGCCAAGCGCGTCGGCATGGAAGTGCCGCGCGACACCCGGCAGCGCAACGAGAACGACGACAGCCGCGACCTGTACGCGGCGCTGGAGGCGGCGTCGAAGTTCTTCCAGCGCCAACTGCACGCCAGCGGGAAGGCGCGCGCCTACTTCGACCAGCGCGGCGTCGACGAGCATACCCGCGAGCAGTTCCACCTCGGCTACGCGCCGGAAGGTTTTTCCGCGCTGAAGGACGCGCTGGGCACCGACGAGCGGCGCCTGAAGCTGCTCGACCGCGCCGGGCTGTTCTCGAAGAACGACCGCGGCCACGTCTACGACAAGTTCCGCCACCGCGTGATGTTCCCGATCCACGACCGCCGCGGCCGCACCATCGCGTTCGGCGGGCGCGTGATCGACAAGGACGACTCGCCGAAGTACCTCAACTCGCCGGAAACCGCGCTGTTCCACAAGGGCCGCGAGCTGTACGGCCTGTGGCAGGCGCGGCAGGCCAACCAGAAGCTCGAGCGGCTGATCGTGGTCGAGGGCTACATGGACGTGGTCTCGCTGTTCCAGTTCGGCGTGACCCAGGCGGTGGCGACGCTCGGCACCGCGACCACGCCGGACCACGCCGAGCTGCTGTTCCGCAACGCGCCGGACGTGTACTTCTGCTTCGACGGCGACAACGCCGGGCGCAAGGCGGCGTGGCGCGCGCTGGAATCGGTGCTGCCGCGCATGCGCGACGGGCGCCAGGCGTTCTTCCTGCTGCTGCCCGAGGGCGAGGACCCGGACACCATCGTCCGCCACGAGGGCGCCGCCGCGTTCGATGCGCGGCTGAAGGACGCGACGCCGCTGTCGCAGTTCTTCTTCGACGAACTGTCGAAGGAAGTGAACCTGCGCACGCTCGACGGCAAGGCGCGCCTGGCCGAGCGCGCGAAGCCGCTGCTGGCGCAGATCCCCGACGGCGCCTTCGGCGACCTGATGCGCCAGCGCCTGACCGAGATCACCGGCGTGGGCGCCGCGGGCGCCGGCGCGCCGACGCCCGCGGGTGCCCCGGCGCGGCGCGCGGCGCCCGCGGGCGCGAACAAGCCCAGCCTGGTGCGCAGCGCGATCGTGCGCCTGCTGCATTCGCCGTCGATCGCGCTGTCGGTGGAACCGCCGTACCCGTTCGCCGGCCTGCGCCAGCCGGGCGTGGAACTGCTGGCCGAGCTGTTCGACATCGTCCATTCGCGCCCCGACATCACCACCGGTGCGCTGCTGGAGCATTTCGCCGAACGCGAGGAACTGTCCGCCCTGCAGAAACTGGCGATGCAGGACCTGCCCGGCGAGGAGGCGCACTGGCGCGCGGAGCTGCATGATGCCGTGGTTCAGCTGGAAAGGCAGATGCTGCAGCAACGGTTGGACGAGCTGCAGAGGAAGCAGCGCGAAACCGGCCTGGACGAAGCCGACAAGTACGAATTGCGCGCGCTGCTGCAGGCGCGCGCCAGCCACTGAACCGCGGGAGGCCTGCGATGAACGCGATCCGCCATTTCCTGCTGGCCGCATTGCTGGCGCTGGCGTTTGCCGCGCAGGCCGGCGAAACCATGCAGCCGCGCCCCGGCCTGCACACCGGCGGGCAGCCGAGCCTGGAGCAGATCGACGCGCTGGCCGCGCAAGGCGTGCGCACGGTGATCGACCTGCGCACCGACGACGAGGACCGCGGCTACGACGAAGCGGCCGAACTGGAATCGCGCGGGCTGGCCTACCACCGCCTGCCGATCGCCGGCGCGCAGGACCTGACCCCCGCCAATGCCGCCGCGCTGAAGCGCCTGCTCGATGCCAGCGGCGACGGCGTGCTGCTGCACTGTGCGTCGGGCAACCGCGTCGGCGCGCTGCTCGCGCTGATGGCCGCGCAGCAGGAAGGCGCCACGCCGGAGCAGGCACTGGAACTGGGCCGGCGCGCCGGCCTGAAGTCGCTGGCGCCGGCGATCGAGGAGAAGCTCGGCGTTGCCGCGCCTGCGGCCGCGCCGGAACCTGCGCAGTGACCTGAAGCCGCCTGGCATCCATGCCGGAAACCCGTTCGTCCTGGGCGAAGTCAAGCGCTCGACACGAACGGCTTCCAGTCCTGGGACAGGTTCTACTCGGCACGGGACTCGGCTACCCTCGCGGCTCGACCCGAGGGAGACCGTCCATGTCCGCGCACCGCCTGCCGTTCGTCCTGCTCGCCGCCGCGGCGCTGGCCGCGCCCGCCTTCGCCCAGGACGCCGGAACGAAGCGCGAGGTCGTCGGCAACCGCACCAGCGAGAACATCCCGCCGATTCCGGCCGAGCTGCTCGAACAACTCAACCGCTACCAGAACACCCGCGGCGCCAACCTCGCCGGCTGGACCCGGGACGGCTGCCTGCTGGTCGGCACGCGCTTCGCCGAAACCGCGCAGGCGCATCGCGTCTGCCGACCGCTGGGCATGCGCGAACAGCTGACCTTCTACCCGGAACCGGTCGGCGCGCTGTCGCCGGCGCCGGCACGGGCCGCCGCCGACGGCTTCTGGTTCACCAAGGACAAGGGCGGCGACGAATTCAGCCAGCTGTACTGGTTCGGCGCCAAGACCCGCGCGACCATCCTGCTGAGCGACGGCAAGCGCAGCCGCAACGGCGGCGCGCTGCCCAGCCGCGACGGCGCGCTGATCGCGTATTCCAGCACCGCGCGCAACGGCACCGACACCGACGTCTGGGTCCGCGACACCAAGACCGGCCAGGCGCGCGCGGTCGTGGTCCAGGGCGGCAGCTGGCACGCGCTGGATTTCTCGCCGGACGGCAAGCGGCTGCTGGTGGCGAAATACGTTTCGGCCAGCGAGTCGTACCCGGGCGAGGTCGACCTGCAGACCGGCGAGCTGACCCTGTTCCCGGTGGACGGCGGCAAGGCCGCGTTCGGCGGCTTCCGGTACGCGCCGGACGGCAAGGGCGTGTACTTCGTTTCCGACGAACCGGTCGACGGCAAGCCGGGCGAATTCCAGAGCCTGCGCTACCACGATCCGGCCAGCGGCAGGCTGGAAGTGATCAGCGCCGGCATCCCGTGGGACGTCGAAGGCTTCGACATTTCCGACGACGGCAGGTACCTGGCCTACGCGACCAACGAGGACGGCATCGGCAAGCTGCACGCGATCGCGCTGCCGAAGCACGCGCCGGTGGCGCTGCCGGAACTGCCGGTCGGCGTGATCGGCGGCTTCAAGTTCTCGCCCGACGGCAAGCGCATCGCGGTCACGCTGAACACCGCGACCTCGCCCAGCGACGTGTACGTGATCGAGCCGGGCACGAAGAAGATCGAACGCTGGACGCAGAGCGAAGTCGGCGGCCTCGACACGGCGAAGTTCGTCGCGCCGACGCTGGTGCGCTACCCGACCTTCGACGAAGTGGACGGCAAGCCCCGCACGATTCCCGCCTTCCTGTACAAGCCGGCGGCGAAGGACGGCAAGCTGCCGGTGATCATCAACATCCACGGCGGCCCGGAAAGCCAGTCGCTGCCCAGCTTCAGCGCCAACACCCAGTTCCTGGTCAACGAACTGGGCGTGGCGGTGCTGGTGCCGAACGTGCGCGGCCCGGCCGGCTACGGCAAGACCTACCTGTCGCTGGACAACGCGGACAAGCGCGAGGATTCGGTCAGGGACATCGGCGCGCTGCTGGACTGGATCGCGACGCAGCCGGAGCTCGACGCCTCGCGCGTCGGCGTGATGGGCGGCAGCTACGGCGGCTACATGGTGCTGGCCTCGCTGCTGCACTACAGCGACCGAATCAGGGCCGGCCTCGACGTGGTCGGCATCTCCGACTTCGGCACCTTCCTCAACAACACCGAAAGCTACCGCCGCGACCTGCGCCGCGCCGAGTACGGCGACGAACGCGATCCGGCGATGCAGGCGGTGTTCGACCGGATCTCGCCGCTGAAGAACGCGGCGAAGATCAGGTCGCCGCTGTTCGTGGCGCAGGGGAAGAACGACCCGCGCGTGCCGTACACCGAGGCCGAGCAGATCGTGAAGGCGGTGCGCGGCAACGGCCAACCGGTGTGGTTCCTGATGTACGACGACGAGGGCCACGGCTTCCGCAAGAAGGCCAACAGCGACTGGTTCGGCGCCGCGTCGATCCTGTTCTGGCGGCAGCACCTGCTGGATTGACCGGCCGGGCGGTGTCCGCCACGGGCCCGGGAAGGCGTTTTCTCCGGTGAGCGGGCCGATCGCGGCCCGAGCGGAGCAGACGCCATGGCCGTGCAGACCCACCTCAAGATCGCCGGCATCGACGGCGAGTCGACGCGCAAGGAACACCCGAACGAAATCGAAGTGCAGTGGTGGAGCTGGGGCATCGAGAACACCGCCAGGCCGGGTGCCGGCGGCGGTGGCCGCGCGGGCAAGGCGGTGGCGCACGAGCTGGTCTTCACCCATGCCTACGACAAGGCTTCGCCGCTGCTGGCGAAGTCCTGCGCGAAGGGCACGCACATCCCCACGGCGACGCTGAGCGCGCGCAAGGCCGGCAAGGGCCAGCAGGACTACCTGATCGTCACGTTGAAGGACGTGCTGGTGACCGGCGTGTCGATGTCCGGCGACGGCGACGGGACCAGCGAGAGCGTCACGCTGGCTTGCGGCGCGATCGATTTCGTCTACCGGCCGCAGAACGCCAGGGGCGGCCTCGGCCCGGGCGTCGGATTCGGCTGGAACGTCAAGACCAACAAGGTGGCCTGATCGCCGCGGCAGTTTGCACCGCACTTCACGGCCCGGGCAAGGCCAATTAGCGCACAACCCGCCACCAATGGAGGCTGCGATGAATGAGAACAATCACTCACCCTGCCGGGGCATTCCCACCGGATCCGCTTCGCTGCCCGGCTTGATTGATGCGCCAGGCCCCACCAAACAGTTCACCGTGCCTCATGGGAGAAAAGCATGCTTGTACCGAAATGGTTGGTAGCGCTGGTATGCGTCGTCCTTGCCGTTCTTGCAACCTGGACCTACTTGCTGGCCTCGGGGCGCAATCCGTTTCCTTTCCCGGATCGCGGATCGCGGATCTTCTCGACCCCTTCGCCCGAAGCCAAGGATGCAATCGTTGCGCTCCTGGCCCGCCATGGCATCAATGAACGTTTTGAAGCCAACAGCACCGGGATACTCCGCTCGATCATGTGGGACGGGACCATCATCAACTACGCCCCTCCGGAGGTTCTTCAAAAGCTTGGCCATGCTTCGGCCAGCATCGGACTCGTGGCGGATGATCCGGTAGCCAGCGCCAACGATGCGGCGCAATTCCTGCGCTCCCGCGGATTCGAAGCCAACGTGGTCCTGGATGCCGAGCCGGCAATACCCATCGCTTTTGTAGTGACCAACGCCACCTCAGGCACCGTATTGAACTTCCGCAAGCACATGATTGACATGCCACGATCGCAGCTTGTCAGCAAGAGTGGCAGGTGAGACCTGACAATTCGTGTATGGACGCGGGAGGAGTCCATCTCATCATTCAAACCCAGCCCGTTTCGCGGTCTCGGCCCGGGCGAGGAATTCGATTAGGACGTCAGGAAGAACCAGGCGGCCTGATCGCTATGGGAGGCGATAACCATGAAACACACCGCGATGTTGTTCTTGTGCTCCGTCCTGATCGCCGGCACGGCGTCGGCGCAGGACGATGCCGCCAGGGAAGCGTTGGTTCGCACGGACCAGGCGTGGTCCGCCGCCGCCGCCGAGGGCAAGGACATCGAAAAGGTCGTGGCGTTCTGGACCGATGACGCGAAGGTCGTTCCGGCTGGCGCGCCTGTCGTTTCCGGCAAGGCGGCCATCCGCGAGTTCGTGTCCCGGAGCTTCGCGACCCCGGGCTTCCACATCAGCTGGAAGACGCTGGATGCCGAGGTAAGCGCCGACGGAACGATGGGCTACACGACAGCCGAGAGCACGATCACGATGCCCGGGCCCGATGGCAGCCTCGTCACCGAGACGGGCCGCGGCATTACCGTGTGGCGCCGGCAATCCGACGGCTCCTGGAAGTGCGTGTACGACACCTGGAACCACGGCCCCGAGCCGGCAGCCGAAACGCATTGAGGCCGGATCCGTTCGCGGTTTGGCTTGACGCGTAGATCTGTCGCCATGTTGCCTTGACGGGCGGCGGTAGCGATCGCTTCGGCATCATTGCGGTCGTTCTTTGCCGTTCGACTCTTGCGGAACGGGGCGACGAACTGCGCGGCCATCAGCCGTGGCTGCAAACCGTAGCTCTCGCAGCGGCGTGCCCAGTGGTGCGCACTGCTGCAGGCCTCCATCGCCACGGCCGTGCCTGCCGGAACGTTCGGCAACCAATGGCTGAAGGCCTCTCGGCGCAATTCGCGCCGGTCCTGAACGCGCCCGGCCGCGTCCACCGGACACGTCGAAAACACCTGCTTTGCCAGATCCACGCCGATGGTTATAGTCCGCATTGGAAACTCCTCGTTCCGACTCACCGATGGTGAATGCCATCATGGTCCTTCAAGACCGAGCGGTTATCCGCAGGGACGGGAGTTTCCTTCTTACTCATTCAAGCCGGAGCCGCTTCGCGGCTCGGCTTGATTCAGGCGTCAGGCACCTTGTCGGGGGTATCGGATGAGAGAGCTCTGGAGCAATCGACTCTTCAAGATTGGCGCGATCATCGCCCTGGTCGGCTGGACACCGCTGATCGCCATCATTCTTCTTGCCGCAATCGGTCTGTGGCCCGATCCAGACCCCAATCCCATCGGTCCGGGCTTGCTGTTCTTCCTTACCTTCTGGCCCGCGGTGATATGCCTTGGGATCGGAACCTTTCAGGTATGGCGTCAGCGCGGGCAACGCGGCGGCGCCTGACAATTCGTTCAGGCTGAATCCGCTTCGCAGCTTCGTCTTGAACGACTCGCAAGCAGATTTACCGCCGCATCCCGGTCGCTGCGGCGGCGGGTCGGCTCAACCCAGGCGTTAGGCCCCTTTGGAGGTGTATCGCATGTCCAGGAACGGCGACGACAAGAGGTCCGGCAATCTCGGCATTGGCATTGCGCTTGGCGTCGCCATCGGCGCAGCCTTCGGCATCGCCCTGGACAATCTTGCCTTGGGCATTGGACTTGGCATTGCTGTAGGAATTGCCATCTCGCTTGCACTCCCCAGCCGACAGTCCGGCAAGACCGCAACGTCAAATCAAGACGCTTCAAGTGGTGGTGGTGATGGCTACGGCGGCGGGGCCTGACTTGGGCATCAGGCCGCAGGAGGGCTTCCATGAAGCGTATGTGGACAACGATCGCCGTCCGGGATGTGGCAAGTAGCCTCAAGTGGTATCAGGCTCTATTAGGCCTGGCTTCAAGCCCTCCGAACCACGACTACTATAGCCAGGTCCTTGACGCCGACGGTTCCGTTTTACTGTGCCTTCACAGGTGGGGTGATCACGACCACCCTACCTTGGCCAGGCCAGGCAAGGAACAGCCCGGGAATGGCCTGCTCCTGTTTCTCCGGGTTGACGATTTTGACGAGACTCTTTCACGGGCTCGTGAGCTCAAGCTTCAGCTCGAGGAGGAGCCGCACGTCAATCCCGGTCCGCACGCTTGGGAGTTCACTGTACGCGACCCGGACGGATACTACGTTTCGATCAGCGCCACGGCTGCGGCCTGACTCGGGCGTTAGGCGCTTATCGACTGTTTGCCCGGCAGTTCCAACAATAGGGGAAATTCCATGGGCCTGAAGCAAATAAGATCAAGCACTGTTGCGCTACTTGTTGCAGCATTACTCTTTCTTGCAGTTGGCACCTACACAGACAATGGTGGGTTCCGGCTTGCCGGCGAACTGATCCTGGCCGTGGGATTACTCGTGGCTTTCTCGCAGGCCATGAAGCGAAACGATTGATCGCGGGCGCCGGCTGTAACACGCCCGACAATTCGTTCGAGCCTCACCCGCTTCACGGCCCGGCACAACTCAGGCGCTAGACTCCTTTGCCAACCCCCACCAGCGAGAACGCAGATGACTCAACTGGCGCTCATCATCAGGCACAGGACCCAACCAGGGAAACGGGATGAGGTTCGTGCGGTCTGGGAAAAGCACATGGCGCCCGCGGTCTCGGGCAATCCCGGCCATGCCGCTTATTTCTACTGCCTCGATAATGACGATCAGGATTCGATCAGCGCGTTCCAGGTGTATGAGAGCGCCGAAGCATCGCAGCAGTTCCTTGCCACTGACGGTTATGCAGCATACCTGAAGGATGTCGAGCCCCTTCTGCTCGGTCCGCCGCAAGTGACCGCCCTGACGCCGGTGTGGTCCAAGGGGGTCTAACCATTCATTCAAGCCGAAGCCGCTCCGCGGCTTGGCTCGATTCAGGCGTCAGGCGGCTCCAGACACGGGCATCACCATGGCCGGACATTTCAGCAAGATCTGCAGGATCCTCGGGACGGTGTTGGGCCTCGCGTGCCTGGTTTCGCTGACCGGCGGCGCGGCTCTCCTGGGTGTTGCCGAGTGGAAGCTGCGCCGGACCCACGACGTTCCACTCACGCCACTGAAGGCGGGACGCGGGCCGGCCGATGTTGCCGAGGGCGAGCGCCTGTCCAGGATCATCGGTTGCTGGGCCGGATGCCACGGCATGACCGGACAGGGCGGCTTCATCGACATGCAGGGCTACTACAGCGTCACGGCCCCGAACCTCAATTTCGCCATCCGGCAATACAGCGATCCGGAACTCGCACGACTCATCCGATTCGGCGTCAAGCGCGACGGAACGTCGGCGCTGGGGATGATCTCGTACACCTTCTATCCACTCTCGGACGAAGACCTGGCCAACGTCATCGCCCACCTGAGAAGGCAGCCTTTCCAACCTGCCATGCCCAGGCACAGGACGATAACCATCGCCGCACGTTTCAAGCTTGCCCTGGCGCAATGGCAAGTCGCGGCAGACCGGATCGATGCAACGCGCCCTCGCTGGGGCGAACTCCCGCGCACGACGCCCTTCGAACGGGGTCGTTACCTGGCCTCGGTCACCTGCTCCGAATGCCACGGCCTCGATTTCCGCGGCAACGCGTTCAAGGACAACACCTACGACGGCGGTCCGTCACTGGCACTCGTCGCAATGTACGGGCGCGACGAGTTCCGGCACCTGATGCGCACCGGAGAACCCATAGGCGGCCGCGATCTCGGTGAAATGGGCTGGGTCGCACGCAACGGGCTCATCCATTTCAGGGACCAGGAGATCGACGATATCCGCGCATTCCTGAGGCAGCACCATGGCCTCCCCCGGGAATCTCCTAGATGAGTCCGACCACGCGTGCCCGGCGCTACGTTTCATTCGAGCCGGACCTGCTTCGCAGCGTCGGCTTCATCCCGGCCTTGGGCGCACGCAACAAGCGCATGGGCAAGCCCGACTGAGCTCTGCCGCGACCGCGGCCGCGCTCAATCGCAAAAAAATGGCTGTTTCCCCTCTTGACGGCGGTCGTTAGCAGTAGTATATAACCAGAAAGTTATAGAAGATATCGGTTATGAAAAGCTCCGAACGCCTGGATCTCACCTTCGCCGCGCTCGCCGATCCCACCCGGCGCGCCATCCTGGCGCGTTTGGCCACCGGCGAAGCCTCGGTTCAGGAACTCGCCGCGCCGTTTGAGATGAGCCAGCCCGCCATCTCCAAGCACCTCAAAGTGCTGGAGCGCGCAGGGCTCGTCTCGGTCGACATCGATGCGCAGCGCCGCCCGCGCCGGCTCGAACCAAAGCGACTGGAGGAAGCCGCGGGCTGGATCGAGCGCTACCGCGAGATCTTCGAGCAGAACTACCAACGCCTCGATGCGTTGCTCGACGACCTCAAGGGCACGCCCGCAAGATCGAAACGGAAGAAATAGCGTGTTCGTCATCCCGCGGCGCGCTCGTTGCTCCCCGAATGAGCTGCCGCATCAACAAACCCGAGGAGAAGCGCAATGCCAGCAGAAGTCACATTGCCGAGTGATCGCGAGGTTCGCGTCACGCGTACGTTCAATGCGCCCCGCCAGTTGGTGTGGGATGCCCATACAAATCCCGATCTCGTGCACAGGTGGCAGGGCTACGACGGCTGGGACATGCCAGTGCGCGACATGGACGTCCGCGTCGGCGGAAAATACCGCTGGCAGTGGAAGAACCGCGAAGACGGCAAGCAGTTTGGCTTCTTCGGCACGTTCACCGAGGTCGATCCGCCGTCGAAGCTCACGCACGAACAATACTTCGATTCCGGCGAAACGGACTTCGCCATGCCCGCCGACGATCCCTGCATCGTGTCGCTCGAACTCAGCGAGCAGAACGGCGTCACGACGCTGGTATGCAACATGACGTTCGCGTCGAAGGAGGCGCGCGACGGCGCCGTCTCCACCGGCATGGCCGACGGGATGGAGTACAGCTACAGCCGCCTGGACGGCCTGCTCGCCAGAAAAGCCGCGTAATTCGGCGTACGGCCCGGCAATCCGTTCGGGCCGAACCCGCTTCGCGGCGCGGCCTGATTCCGCCACCGCCCCGCGTTCGACCGCCCCAGGCCGCCATTGCGGCCTCCATCCGCGGTTCGTCCCGCTCCTCGCATCGATGATCGTCGGCAGCCTGCGCGCGCAGGCTGCCGGCGAACGGGCGGACCGGTCATTCGTCCGTTCAAGGCCGCTGCACCCTGCCCGGCCTACAATTCGATCCCGACCCCCAAACGGAGAACCACGATGTCGCGTACCCCCACCCGCATCCCGCACTCCCTGATCGCCCTCGCCATCGCCACGACGCTCGCCGCCTGCTCGCCGAAGAACGAAGCCACGCAGGCGCCGCCCGACCCCGCCGCGGCCGCGCCCGCCGCCGAACCCGCGGCCGCGCCGCAAAGCGCGGACGTGAAGCCCTTCGCCATCGGCGAGCTCTCCGCCATGGCCCTGCGCGACGGCGCGCTGGAATTCCCCAACGACAACCAGGTGTTCGGCGTCGGCCACGCGCCGGAGGAAGTCGCCGCATTGCTGGGCGCCGCCGGCGAACCCACCGACAAACTGCAGCTGAGCCTGCAGCCGCTGCTGGTGAAGTCCGCCGACCGCGTGCTGCTGTTCGACACCGGCGCGGGCGGCAACTTCGGGCCGAGCGCCGGCAAGCTGCCTGCGTCGCTGGCCGCCGCAGGCGTGGATCCGCAAAGCGTCACCGACATCTTCATCTCGCACGCCCACGGCGACCACGTCGGCGGCCTGGTCAACGCCGAAGGCATGCTGGCGTTCCCCAACGCCACGATCCACATGTCCGAACCGGAATGGGCGTTCCTGGCCGGGCTGGATCCGGAAAAGGCCAAGGCCATCGGCCTGGGCGAGCACGAGAAGTTCGTCGCCGCGATCACGCCCAAGGTCGCCGCGTTCCCGCCGAACGCCGAGATCGTTCCCGGCGTGGTGAAGGCGGTCGAGATCAAGGGCCACACGCCGGGCCATTCCGGCTACCTGATCGGCTCGGGCGAGGACACGCTGCTGTACATCGGCGACGCCGCGCACCATTCGGTGGTGTCGGTGCAGCACCCGGTGTGGCCGAACGGCTTCGACGGCGATGCCGCCACCGCCGCCGCGAGCCGCAAGGCGCTGATCGAGCAGAACGCCGCGAGCGGGCAGCGGATCTACGCCGTGCATTTCCCGTTCCCGGGCTTGGGCAGGTTCGAGAAGCGCGGCGACGGTTACGCGTGGGTCGCGGAGTGAAATAGCCGGCCTGTCCTCCCTCTCCCCTCCGCGGGAGAGGGAAAGGCGCGAAGCGCGGCCACGGCCATCACCGCGTGGTTGCCGAAGCAATCGGTGAAGAAGCCCTGCTCCCCCGGCAGCGGGTCGATGCGCAGCCGCACGCCGTGCCCCTGTGCCGGACGATGCGGATCCGGCGGGCGCGGGAATTCCGCCGGAACCTTCCGGCCACAACGGTTATGCGACGAGTGCAAACATTCGCCGGCCGTCACGCCTTCCGGCGCACGCCGGCGCCGGACCGTCCGTTCGCGCAGATGGCGGATGGCGACAGACGCTCAGGCGCCGCGCGTCTGCCCGGCGCGCGGCAGCCACGCCGCATCGCGCTGGGTGAGCTGCGCGACGATCGCCTTGCGGAACGGCGCGACGAACCGGGCCGCGCGCAACGCGCCATTGCGCAGCACGCGGGCCGGCAGGCGGTCGTCGGTGTACAGCGCGGCGATCGCGTTGGTCGCTTCGTACAGCGGCCGCGTCGCCCGCCGGTGGCTGCGTTCGTAGCCGGCGAGCAGCGGTGGCGAGCCGATGTCGCGGCCGGCGGCGGCGGCTTCGACGACCGCCTTCGACAGCCGCGCCGCGCTCCGCAGGCCGAAGTTGAAGCCATGCGCGGTGACCGGGTGCATGCCGACCGCGGCGTCGCCGATCAGCGCGCTGCGCCGGCCGGCGAAGCGGTCCGCGTACACCGCGACCAGCGGATAGGCGTGGCGCGAACCGTCCAGCGCCATCTCGCCGAGCCGGCCTTCGAACAGCTCGGTGATGGCGCGGCCGAAGCCGGCCTCGTCCATCGCCAGCAGCGCCTCGATCCGGCGCGGCGGCAGGGTCAGCACCGCACCGGCGCGCTCGCCGTGCAGCGGCAGCAACGCCACGGTCTTGCCGTAGCCGAACCATTCCCATGCCGCGTGGTGGTGCGGCAGCTCGTGGCGCATCCGGCACACCAGCATGGTCTTGCCGAAGTCGCGCAGCTGCGCGCCGATGCCGAGCATGCGCCGCGTCGCCGAGAACCGGCTGTCGGCGGCGACCAGCAGCCGCGCCGACAGCCGTTCGCCGGTGGCGAGCGTCGCCGTCGCGGCGTCATCGTCGACCTGCAGCGCCGCCAGCGCGGCGTTGTCGATGATGTCCAGCCCGTCCTGCCCCTGCACCGCCTGCCACGCGGCGCGGCGGATCAGCTGGTTGGGGACCAGCCAGCCGAGTTCGTCGCCGCCGCTGGAATCGGCGAAGGTCAGCGCGAACGGCGACGGCCCGTTCATCACCCGCGCGTCGCGCAGCGGCGAGATTTCCCCGGCCGGAATCCGCTGCCACAGGTCGAGCCGTTCCATCAGCAGCCGCGAGGTATGGGTCAGCGCGATCTCGCGGCCGTCGAAGGCCGGATCGGCGAGCTTGCCGCGGTCCTGCTGCTCGACCAGCGCGACCGACAGGCCGCTGCCGGCCAGCGCGCGCGCGAAACCCAGACCCGCCGGCCCCGCGCCGACGATGATGATGTCGTAACGTTTCATCGCTGCTCCCGTCGCCAACCCGGGCCAGTGTCACGCATCGGCGGGCGCGGGGTCTTGATCCGGATCAAGCGCGGGGCGCGGCCGGGCCGATGGGTGCCCGGGGGCGCGCGGTCGGCCGTCCAGCCGCCGATGCGCCGGGGTCGGCGCGCCACCGTCCGTGCGCGGCGGGATCAGTAACGGTCGTCGAGCGCGAAGATGCGCGGGCGGTCGCGCCACTTGCCTTCGGTGAAGTCGGGGAAATCGACGGTGCGGTTGCCGCCGGCGATCGACTGTTCCGACAGCGGCGTGATCGCGCTCCACGCGACCGCGTCGTAGACGTCGATCGGCATCGGCTCGCCGCGCTTGATCGCCTCGACGAAGGCGTGGATCACGAAGAAATCCATGCCGCCGTGGCCGGCGCCGGCCGCGTCGCCGGCGTACTTCTTCCACAGCGGGTGGTCGTACTTGTCCAGCCACGCCTGCGCCGGTTCCCACTTGTGCGGCTCCGGACTCCTGCCTTCCAGATAGATCGACTGGTTCACGTCCATCCACAGCCCGCCGGTGCCCTGCACGCGGAAGCCGAGCGAATACGGGCGCGGCAGCGAGGTGTCGTGGGTCAGCAGGATGCTCTCGCCGTTGGCGCAGGCGATCTGCGTGGTAACCACGTCGCCGAGCGCGAACTTCACCTGCGCGTTCGGATGCGCTTCGCCGCCGTTCTTCACGATGTAATCGTGCAGGCCGCGCGCCTTGCTGGCGTAGCTGGTCAGGCGCACGAAGCGGTTGCCGCGGTGGATGTCGGCCCACATCGCGCACGGGCCGATGCCGTGGCTGGGGTACAGGTCGCCGTTGCGGCGTACCGAATGCGGCGTGCGCCATTTCGCTTCCGACCAGCCCTTGTCGCCGAACTCGACGCCGCCGCCGTAGGGCGCGCCCGGTTCGCCGGAATTGAACTTGACCGCGCGCAGGTCGTGTTCGTAGCCGCCTTCCAGGTGCACGACCTCGCCGAACAGCCCCTGTCGCGCCATGTTCAGCACCGCCATCACGTCGCGGCGGTAACAGACGTTCTCCAGCAGCATGTACGGCGTGCCGGTGCGCTGCTGGGTACGCAGCACGTTCCAGTGGTCGTCGAGGGTGATGCCGGCGACGACCTCGCAGCCGACCGCGATCTTCGCCTCCATCGCGCCGATCGCCTGCGGCGCATGCCACTCCCACGGCGTGGCGATGACCACCGCGTCGAGCTTGCCGTCGGCATACATGCGCCGCCAGGCGTCGTCGCTGCCGGTGTAGACGCGCGGCTTCGGCTTGCCGGCGTCGGCGACCATCTTCAGCGCGCTGTCGAGCATGAACTGTTCGATGTCGCACAGCGCGGCGATTTCGACGTCGTCGCGGTCGAGCAGCAGCGACAGGTGCGACCGCCCGCGCAGGCCGGTGCCGACGATGCCGACGCGCAGCCGCGAACGCGCGCGGGCGAAGGCGGTGGGGGCGATGCTGGCCGACAAACCGGCCAGTGCGCTGGCCTTGACGAAATCACGACGCTTCATGCGCTGCCTCGACGCTGGAATCCGCTTCCGATTCTAATCGCGGCCGCGGCCGCGCACGCCGCACCCGGTCCCGCTTCGTCATCGCGGATTCGGCTAATCCTTGTTTGGATTCGGCGGGATCCGGCAGGCGCCGGACGCACCCGGCCTCATGCGCCGCGCAGCCACGGCATCAGCCAGTGGTCGGCCAGCAGGAACGCGAACAGCGCCATCAGGTAGACCACCGAGTACTTGAACACGCGCATCGCGAAGAATTCGTCGGGCGGATCGAGCAGCTTCCATGCATACCACAGGAACACCGCGCCGAGCACGACCGCGCCGCCGAGATAGAACAGCCCGCTCATCCCGGTGGCCCACGGCAAAACCGTCGCCGCGAACAGCAGCAGCGTGTACAGCAGGATCTGCCAGCGGGTGTAGGTCACGCCGTGGGTCACCGGCAGCATCGGGATCAGCGCGCGCGCGTAGTCTTCGCGGCGGAAGATCGCCAGCGCCCAGAAGTGCGGCGGCGTCCACACGAACACGATCAGCACCAGCAGCAGCGCATGCGCCCAGTCCCACGGCTCGCGCATGCCGGTGACCGCGGCCCAGCCGAGCAGCGGCGGCGCGGCGCCGGCGATGCCGCCGATCACGATGTTCTGCGGCGTGGCGCGCTTCAGGAAGCCGGTGTAGACGATCGCGTAGCCGATCAGCGAGGCGAAGGTCAGCAGCGCGGTCAGCGGGTTGACCATCGACACCAGCAGCGCCATCGACAGCGCGCCGAGGCACACCGCGAACGCCAGCACCTGCACCGGGCTCAGCGCGCCGGTCGGCAGCGGCCGGTGCGCGGTGCGGGCCATGACCTTGTCGATGCGCTGGTCGATCAGGTGGTTGATCGCCGCGGCGCTGGCCGCGGCCAGCCAGATGCCGAGCAGGCCGAACACGGTCTGCCGCAGCGGCGGCAGTCCCGGCACGGCGAGGAACATGCCGACCAGCGCGGTGAACGCGATCAGCGCCACCACCTTCGGCTTGGTCAGTTCCCAGTACTGGGCGAACGGCACCGGCATGCTCACGCCTGCTCCGGCTTGCGCAGCCGCGCCAGCAAGGTGACCAGCACGAACAGCAGCAGCACCGCGCCGCCGTTGTGCAGCACCGCCACCGCCAGCGGCAGCGCCAGCTTGACGTTGAGCACGCCCAGCACGACCTGCGACGCCAGCGCGAACAGCAGGAAGCCGCCCCAGCCGCGCAGGCCCGGCGTGCGCAACAGCTTCGACGCGAGCGCGACCAGGTACAGCGCGACGACCAGCGCGCCGATGCGGTGCGCCATCTGGATCGCGATGCGCGAGGCGCCGTCGAGCACACCGCCCTCGTAGTCGACGCCGATGCCGCGCCACGGGACGAAGCCTTCGGCGAAATCGTGCGGCGGCCACCAGCGGCCGACGCACTGCGGGAAGTTGGACATCGATGCGTCGCCGCCGCCGCAGGCCAGCGCCGCATAGTTGGCGCTGACCCAGCCGCCGAGCGCGATCTGCGCGACCAGCAGCAGCAGCCCGGCCAGCAGCCAGCGGCGCAGCGCATCGGCCTCCACCAGGCGGATCGGCAGGCCGGTCGCGCGCCACGCCATCCACAGCAGCAGCGCGAACAGGGTCAGGCCGCCGAGCAGGTGGCCCATCACCACGATCGGCTTCAGCAGCCAGGTGACCGTCCACATGCCGAGCAGCGCCTGGAACACGATGGTCGCCAGCGCGAGCACCGCGACGCGCGACAGGTCGCCGCCCCTGGAGGACGCGCCCGACCAGCGCCATGCCGCGAACAGCAGCAGGCCCTCGCCGAGCGCGGCGAGCGCACCGGCGGCGTCGTGCAGTCCGCGCATGTACAGCGGGACCGACGCCGCGACCAGCAATGCCGCGGCGGCGACCTGCGCCGTGCCCCACCTGCGCGCGCGCGTGGCCAGCAGGGCGAGGCCCAGCACTTCGAAGCCGAGCAGGCCGGCGAGGATGCGATGCACCTGTTCGCGCCAGGCCTTGTGCGTTTCCAGCGGACGGATCTTCGTCGCCGCGTGGTCGAGGATTTCGTGCGGCGCCTGCGGCCAGGTGGCGCGGCCGTAGCAGGTCGGCCAGTCCGGGCAGCTCAGCCCCGCGTCGGACAGGCGCACGAAGGCGCCGAACAGGATGGTGCTGGCGGTCATGATCGCCGCCAGCCAGGCGAGGCGATGGAAGTTGCGGCGGCGCTGCGGCCTGGCGTTGTCGTTCATTCGCACCGGCTCACATCAGTTTCAGCAACTTGGCCATGTCGTAACGCAGGTCGCCCGGGTCGAAGCCGGGCGCGTAGCGCAGCACGACGAAGCCGTACGGGTCGATGACGTAAGCCACCGCGCCGCCCGGATCGTTCGACCGCGGCAGCTTCGCGAGCAGCCCGGGGTCGGCACGGACCTGCTTCCAGGCCGGCGTGCGCGGCGCGTCCTGCGGCAACTCGCCGATCCACAGGATCTGCGCGTGGGCCGCATCCTTGCCGAACAGCTGCCAGACCTTGTCGATGTCGGCCGCGAGCTTCGCGCAAGCGTCGGCGCAGCCGGCCGGCGCGACCACGGCGATGCGCCACAGGCGCTGCTCGGGGTTCCAGTGGTAATCGCTGCCGTCGGCGAGTTGCGGGGTCAGCGCGCGCAGGTCGGCGTAGGGCTCGAGGCGCTCGCCCCGGTTCTTCGATCCCGCCGGGTGCAGGCCGAGCAGGCCCAGCACCAGCGCCAGCAGGATCGGGCCGAAGAACAGGGCAAAGAGCAGGATCAGCGTGCGGCGACCGCGGCGGGTCCCGTCCGCTCCGGGAACGGCATTCATGCCGGCATTTTCGCACGCCCCGCCCGGCGATGGCGGAAAGTCAGGATCGCCGCGGTCGCCAGCACCGCCAGCGCCAGGCCGAACCATTGCACGGCGTAGGCGATGTGCCGCTGCGGCGGCAGCGTATTGGGGAGGACGTCGAGGTCGCGGGTGTAGCCGAGTTCCATCCCGGGATCGAGCTTCAGTACGCGCGCGGGCAGGTTGTGGACACCGAGGCTGGAGGCGAGATTGGCCGCATCCAGGCCGATGGTCAGCAGGTCGCCGTTCGCCTGTCTCGTCGCGATCGCACTGGCGATGCCATGCGAAGGCGCCGGAGCCAGCAGGCCCTGCACGCGCATTTTCCCCGGCGGAAGCCCGATCGCTGGCATCCGGCGATCGCCTGGCACGGGCAGCCAGCCGAGCTCGACCAGCAATGGCGCGCCGCCCACCGGAACGAACAGGCGGTACGCACGCACGCCGCTACGACCATCGCGCTGCTGGTTGTCGAGCAGTACCGCCGGCGCTTCGGCGAATTCGCCCTCGCCCGCCACCCAGTCGTAGCTGCGCGCGCGCGAGGCGTCGGCGGCAAGGGACAAGGGCCGCGGATTGCGCTCTTCGAGCACGCGTTGCGCATCGGCCAGCATCGCCTGCTTCTGCTGCGCGCGATCCAGTTGCCAGAAACCGAGCGAGCCGAATCCCGCGGCGACCGCGATCGCCAGCGCCCAGCCGAGCCACGGATTCATGCGCCGCGCCATGTTTCTTCACCCCGCGCCTGCAATAATCCGTTCACACGGGGCATCCCCGCCCACGAACGCGCGAGGCCGCGATGAACGATTCGCTGAAAACCCTGGTCGTCATTGCGTTCCTGGCCGTGATCCTGTGGAACCTGGGCGCCGGCCTGTACTACCTGCTGGTCGACAAGGGCCAGAGCAAGCGCACGGTCAACGCACTCACCCGGCGCATCGCCTTCTCGGTGGGGCTGATCCTGCTGCTGATCCTGGCCATCTACATGGGCTGGATCAAGCCGCACGGCGTCGGCGCCTGAAGCCTCAAAAGCCCTTCTCCCGTCGGGACAGGGGTTGGGGTGAGGGTTCGGCGGAGTCATATCGCTCGCACTCGCGGCAAGCCAACCGCGTTCTTCCATTCGCTCGCTGAATTGACGCGAGGATTCGAGCATCGCTGTTCCTGCCGAACCCTCATCCGGCGCTGCGCGCCACCTTCTCCCAAGGGGAGAAGGGAACGGCGTCAAAGCACGTAGACGAACAGGAACAGGCCCAGCCAGACCACGTCGACGAAGTGCCAGTACCACGCGACGGCTTCGAACGCGAAGTGGTTGTCCTTGTCGAAGTGGCCGCGCGCGCAGCGCAGCCAGATCACCGCCAGCATGATCGTGCCCAGGGTCACGTGCGCGCCGTGGAAGCCGGTCAGCATGAAGAAGGTCGAGCCGTAGATGCCCGAGCCCAGGGTCAGGTTCAACGCGTGGTAGGCGTGGATGTATTCGCTGGCCTGGAAGTACAGGAACAGCGCGCCAAGCGCCACCGTCGCGCCCAGCCAGAACAGCAGCGACTTGCGGTGCCCGGCCTTCAGCGCGTGGTGGGCGATGGTGACGGTCACGCCCGACGACAGCAGGATCAGCGTGTTGAGCAGCGGCAGGCCCCACGCCGGAATGGTCTGGAACGCACCGCCGACCGCGCCCGGGCCGTTGCTCGGCCAGGCGTTGCTGAAGCCCTGCCACAGCAGGCTGTTGGTCATCACGCCGTCGCCTTCGCCGCCCAGCCACGGCATCGCGAACTGGCGCGTGTAGAACAGCGCGCCGAAGAACGCGGCGAAGAACATCACCTCGGAGAAGATGAACCAGACCATGCCCATCCGGAACGAGGTGTCCACCTGCTTGTTGTAGTGGCCGCGGATCGATTCGCGGATCACGTCGCCGAACCACATGAACAGCGTGGCCAGTAGCATCAGCACGCCGGCGAAGAACACCCACTTGCCCCAGGCGACCTCGTTGATCCAGCTGGCCACGCCGACCATCGTGGTGAACATGGCGATGGAGCCGGCGAACGGCCACTTGCTGCCGTGCGGGACGAAGTAGGCGTCGGCGTGGGCGGCGTGCGAGTCGTGCGAATGGGACATGGCGTCGGTTCCGTTGCGTTCCGCTGTGCGTCTAGGGCGCCGCGTGCGTGGCGGCGGTGGCGACCTGGCCGGGTTGCGCGGCCGGGGCGTCGTTGTTGGAGGAGGCCAGGCGCTCGGTGAGCGCGTCGTTCTTGAAGAACGTGTACGACAGGGTGATCGTCTTCACGTCGTCGGGCAGGTTCGCGTCGACGAAGAAGCGCACCGGCATGTCGCGGCTTTCGCCCGGCTGCAGGGTCTGCGCGGTGAAGCAGAAGCACTCGGTCTTGGTGAAGTAGCCCGAGGCGCGTGCCGGCGCCACCGACGGCGCGGCGCTGCCGACGATGGCGCGCTTGCCGTCGTTGCGGGCGAAGTACTTCGCCTCGTACAGCTTGCCCGGCACCACCTGCAGCGTCGCCTGTTCCGGATGGAAGGCCCACGGCAGCCTGGAGTTGACGCTGCCGTCGAACTGCACGGTGACCGTGCGCTCGCGCGGCGCCGCGGCGACCGCGGCCTTGTCCGAGCCCGGGCCCTGTTCGAGGCGGATGCCGAACACCTTCTCGCAGGCCACCCGGTACAGCGGCACCAGCGAGAAGGTCAGCACGAACGCGAGCGCGACCACGCCGAGCAGCTTGGCCAATCCGGCGTTGCGGGCGACCGGCGCATTCATCGCGCCAGCACCCCGGACAGGATGAAGCCGACGTAGATCAGCACGGCGATGGCGCCGACCCACGCCGCCGTGCGCGCGGCGCGCTTGCGGCGCGCGGCCAGCTCGTCGTTGGAACCATTCCTGCTGGAAGCCGGCCCGGCCATCGCGTCCGGCTCAGTGGGTCACGTCGCCGTGGGCGAGGTCGCCGTCGCGGATGATCGGCGGCGTGGCGTGGGTGTGGTGCGGCGCCGGCGACGGCACCGTCCATTCCAGGCCCTTCGCGGCCTCCCATGCGCGGTCGGCGGCCTTCGCACCGCTGCGCAGCGAGCTCCACAGGATGAAGCCCATCATGAACGGGGTCAGGAACATGCCGAACGCGCCGATGCTGCTGACCAGGTTCCAGTCGGCGAACACCGGGTTGTAGTCGGGGATGCGCCGCGGCATGCCGGCCAGGCCGAGGAAGTGCTGCGGGAAGAACAGCAGGTTGACGAACACCATCGTCCACCAGAAATGGAACTTGGCCAGCGTCTCGTTGTACATGCGCCCGGTCCACTTCGGCCACCAGTAGTAGGTGGCGCCGATGATGCCGAACAGCGCGCCGGTGACCAGCACGTAGTGGAAGTGGGCGACCACGAAGTAGGTGTCGTGGTACTGGAAGTCGGCCGGGACGATCGCCAGCATCAGCCCGGAGAAGCCGCCGATGGTGAACAGGATGACGAAGGCCACCGCCCACAGCATCGGCGTCTCGAAGGTCAGCGAGCCCTTCCACATCGTGCTGACCCAGTTGAACACCTTCACCCCGGTCGGGATCGCGATCAGCATGGTCGCGAACATGAAGTAGATCTCGCCGCCCAGCGGCATGCCCACGGTGAACATGTGGTGGGCCCAGACGATGAACGACAGGAACGCGATCGAGGCGGTCGCGTAGACCATCGCCTGGTAGCCGAACAGCGGCTTGCGGCTGAAGGTCGGGATGATTTCCGAAACCACGCCGAACGCCGGCAGGATCATGATGTAGACCTCGGGGTGGCCGAAGAACCAGAAGATGTGCTGGTACATCACCGGGTCGCCGCCGCCGGCCGCGTTGAAGAAGCTGGTGCCGAAGTACTTGTCGGTCAGCAGCATGGTCACCGCGCCGGCCAGCACCGGCATCACCGCGATCAGCAGGAACGCGGTGATCAGCCAGGTCCAGCAGAAGATCGGCATCTTCAGCAGGTCGATGCCCGGCGCGCGCATGTTCAGCACGGTGGCGATGATGTTGATCGCGCCCATGATCGAGCTGACGCCCATCATGTGGATGGCGAAGATGCTGAAGGCCACGTTGTAGCCGCCCTGCAGCGACAGCGGCGGGTACAGGGTCCAGCCGCCGGCCGGCGCGCCGCCCGGCAGGAACAGGGTCATCAGCAGCAGCGCGAACGCGAACGGCAGGATCCAGAACGACCAGTTGTTCATGCGCGGCAGCGCCATGTCCGGCGCGCCGATCTGCAGCGGCACCATCCAGTTGGCCAGGCCGACGAAGGCCGGCATCACCCCGCCGAAGATCATCACCAGCGCGTGCACGCTGGTCATCTGGTTGAAGAACTCGGGCTTGACGTACTGCAGGCCCGGCTGGGCCAGTTCGGCGCGGATCACCACCGACATCGCCGCGCCGATGATGAACATGACGAAGCTGAAGATCAGGTACAGCGTGCCGATGTCCTTGTGGTTGGTCGAGAAGAACCAGCGCTCGACGAACCCCTGCTTGTGTTCGTGGTGGCCGACGGCTTCGGGATGGGTCACGGACATGGGCGACTTACCTTCGGAATGGGCGTTCGATCAGCCGGCCGCGGGCGCGGCGACTGCGGAATCGGTGCGCGCCGCGGTGGGCGCGGCTGCGGCGGGGTCCGGCTCGGGCGCCGGCTCCGCCGGGGCGGGTTCCGCGGGCGCGGCCTCGGCCGGCGCGGCCGGCTTCTTCGATGCCAGCCACTGCTTGAACTCTTCCTTCGACACCGCCTGCACCACCACCGGCATGAAGCCGTGGTCCTTGCCGCACAGTTCGGCGCACTGGCCGCGGTACGTGCCGGGGGTCTGGATGTCGGTCCACGCCTCGTTGACGATGCCGGGGATCGCGTCCTGCTTCCAGCCCAGCGCCGGCACCCACCAGGCGTGGATCACGTCGTCGGCGGTCAGCACGAAGCGGATCTTGGTGTCGACCGGCAGCACCAGCGGGTTGTCGACTTCCAGCAGGTAGTGCGGGTTGTTCTCCAGCGTGGCGACGGCGTGGCTCTGGCGCAGGGCGTTGGATTCGCGCGCCAGGCGGCTGGTGAACTCGACGCCCTCGCCCAGGTACTCGTACTTCCACATCCACTGGTAGCCGGTGACCTTGACCGTCATCTCGGCGTCGCGGGTGTCGTACATCGCGATCAGCTTCTTCGTGGCCGGGAACGCCATCGCCACCAGGATGACGATCGGGATCGCGGTCCAGATGATCTCGGCGACGGTGTTGTGGCTGAACTGGGCGGCGACCGCGCCCTTCGACTTGCGGAACCTGAACATGGCCACGGCCATGGCGCCGAACACGATCACGCCGATGACCACGCAGACCCACAGCGCGATCATGTGCGCGTCGTAGGCGTGCTGCGCGGAGGCGGTGACGCCGCGGCCCATGTTCAGCTGCCACGGCTTCGGATCGGCCGTCTGGGCCAGGGCCAGCGCCGGTGCCATCGATCCCAGCGCCAGCGGCAGCCCCTTCCCCAGCACGCTGCCGCGCAACCGCTTGCCCCCCCCTTTCCCTTGCGTCATTGCCCAGACCCTTGCTGTGTCGTCGGTCGCGGCCGCGGGCGGCCGCCGGTGTGATCCCGCAAACGACGGCCGCTCACCCGGCCGCGGAAAACAACCGGATGGTAGCCTTGCGCCCGCGACGGCGGCAAGCTGCGAAGCCGCACGCGGGCGTGACGCAGGGACTAAAATGCCCGGCTTGCTTCCGCCTTCATGGCCGCCATGACCCCGAACACCGCCCCTCGTACCGCCGCGGCCGCCGCTTCGCCGCCGGGCCCGATCCTTTCCCCCGAACTGCCGCCCGCCCCGGCCCCGCTGCGCGCCGCGATCACCGCCGCGTACCTGCGCGACGAGGCCGAGCACGTGCGCGAACTGCTGGCGCAGGCGCGCCTGCCGGCCGACGAGCAGGCGCGCGCGCAGGCGCTCGCCGCCGACCTGGTCGAACGGGTGCGCCGCCGCGCCCGGGACCAGGGCGCGATCGAGGCCTTCATGCGCCAGTACGACCTCGGCAGCGAGGAAGGCGTGCTGCTGATGTGCGTGGCCGAGGCATTGCTGCGCATCCCCGACCAGGACACCGCCGACCGGCTGATCCGCGACAAGCTGGGCGACGCGGACTGGGAGAAGCACCTGGGCCAGAGCGACTCGGTGCTGGTCAACGCCTCGACCTGGGGGCTGATGCTGACCGGCAAGCTGGTGGCGCTGAACGACCTGACCCGCGCCGACGTGCCGGGCGCGTTCCAGCGGCTGGTCGGCCGGGTCGGCGAGCCGGTGATCCGCCTGGCCGTGCGCCAGGCGATGCGGATCATGGGCCACCAGTTCGTGATGGGCCGGACCATCGGCGAAGCGCTGGCGCGTTCGCGCAAGGGCGGCAACGCCAGCTACCGCTATTCGTTCGACATGCTCGGCGAGGGCGCGCTGACCGCGAAGGACGCCGCGCGCTACCTCGACGCCTACCGCATGGCGATCCGCGCGATCGGCGCGACCGGGCCTTTCGACGACGTGTTCGCCGCGCCGAGCATCTCGATCAAGCTGTCGGCGCTGCACCCGCGCTACGAGCACGCCAAGCGCGAACGGGTGATGGCCGAACTGGCGCCGGCGGTGCTGGAACTGGCGCGGCTGGCCAGGTCGTTCGGTATCGGCTTCACCATCGACGCCGAGGAAGCCGACCGCCTGGAGCTGTCGCTGGACCTGATCGAGGCGACCTTCTCCGACAAGTCGCTCGACGGCTGGGAAGGCTACGGCCTCGCCGTGCAGGCCTACCAGAAGCGCACGCCGTACGTGATCGACTTCCTCGCCGACCTCGCCCGCCGCGTCGGCCGGCGCATGCCGGTGCGGCTGGTCAAGGGCGCGTACTGGGACGCCGAGGTCAAGCGCGCGCAGATCGACGGCCACCCGGGCTACCCGGTGTTCACCCGCAAGCCGAACACCGACGTGTCGTACCTGGCCAACGCGAAGCGCCTGTTCGGCCACGGCGACGCGATCTACCCGATGTTCGCCACCCACAACGCACAGACCATCGCCGCGATCCGCTCGATCGCGCAGGGCCGCCCGTACGAGCACCAGAAGCTGCACGGCATGGGCGACGACCTGTACGCCGAAGTGATCCCGGCCGACCGCCTGGGCGTGCCGTGCCGGGTGTACGCGCCGGTCGGCTCGCACGAGGACCTGCTGCCGTACCTGGTGCGGCGCCTGCTCGAGAACGGCGCCAACTCCAGCTTCGTCAACCGCATCACCGACGAGGACGTACCGATCGACGAACTGATCCGCGACCCGGTGGAGGTGGTGTCGAACTTCGAATCCATCCCGCATCCGCGCATCCCGCTGCCGCGCGACCTGTACCGCAACCAGCCGGCTCCGTACCCGACTTCCGACAGAGACAATTCCATGGGCGCCAACCTCGCCAACGACAACGACCTGCGCGCGCTGGCCGAGCGCGTCAACGCCGCGATCAAGCCATGGCGCGCCGCGCCGCTGGTGCCGGGCGCGGTGGTTTCGGCTTCGGCGCTGCCGGTGACGAATCCCGCCGACCGCCGGCAGAAGGTCGGCGAATGGCAGCCGGCCGACGCCGGCGTGGTCGAGAAGGCGCTGGCCAACGCGACCGCCGCGCAGCCGGCGTGGGACCGCGCGCCGGCGGCGAGCCGCGCCGCGCTGCTGGAACAGGCGGCGAACCTGCTGGAGCAGCGCATGCCCGAGTTCATCGCGCTGTGCGTCAAGGAAGCCGGCAAGACCATCCCCGACAGCGTCGCCGAAGTGCGCGAGGCGGTCGACTTCCTGCGCTACTACGCGGCGCAGGCGCGCGCGCAGTTCGGCGCGCCGGAGAAGCTGCCGGGGCCGACCGGCGAATCGAACGAGCTGCGCCTGCACGGCCGCGGCGTGTTCGTCTGCATCAGCCCGTGGAACTTCCCGCTGGCGATCTTCCTGGGCCAGGTCTCCGCGGCGCTGGCCGCCGGCAACAGCGTGATCGCCAAGCCGGCCGAACAGACCAACCTGGTCGGCTTCCACGCGGTGAAATTGCTGCACGAGGCCGGCATCCCGGAGACGGTGCTGCAGTTCGTGCCCGGCGACGGCGCCACGGTCGGCGCGGCGCTGACCAAGGATCCGCGCGTGGCCGGCGTCGCCTTCACCGGTTCGACCGAGACCGCGCGCGCGATCAACCGCGCGCTGGCCGCGCGCGACGCCGCGATCGGCGTGCTGATCGCCGAGACCGGCGGGCAGAACGCCTTCATCGCCGACAGCTCCGCGCTGCCGGAACAGCTGGTCAAGGACGCGCTCGCTTCCGCCTTCACCTCCGCCGGCCAGCGCTGCTCGGCCGCGCGCGTGCTGTTCGTGCAGGACGACATCGCCGACAAGGTCACGACGATGCTGGCCGGCGCGATGGCCGAACTGAAGGTCGGCGACCCCGGCCTGCTGTCGACCGACGTCGGCCCGGTGATCGACGACGACGCGCTGAAGATCCTCGAGGCGCACGCCGAGCGCATGGCCCGGGAAGCGAAGCTGATCGCGGTCGCGCCGAGCGACGGCGCGACCGCGCACGGCACCTTCTTCGCCCCGCGCGCGTGGGAGATCGATTCGATCGACCGCCTGCAGCGCGAGGTGTTCGGCCCCGCGCTGCACGTGGTGCGCTGGAAGGCCGACGAACTGGACCAGGTCATCGACGCGGTCAACGCCACCGGCTACGGCCTGACCCTGGGCGTGCATTCGCGCATCGACGAAACCGTCGAGCGCATCGCCGCGCGGGTCAAGGTCGGCAACGTCTACGTCAACCGCAACCAGATCGGCGCGGTGGTCGGGGTGCAGCCGTTCGGCGGCCAGGGCCTGTCCGGCACCGGCCCGAAGGCCGGCGGCCCGCACTACCTGCCGCGCTTCGCCACCGAGCAGACCGTCACCGTCAACACCACCGCCGCCGGCGGCAATGCTTCGCTGCTGACCCTGGGCGAGTAAGCGCGCTTTCGCGGCACGGCCGCGCGCGCGCAATGAACGCCCGGCGCGCTTCGCCGGGCCGCAACGGGTAACCGCCAGCGGGTACGGACGCCCCATCGCAGCCCCGCGGCGGGGCGTTGCCGCCCGTCGGCGGCGGTCGCGCCTCGCTTGCCGTATGCTCTCGCGCCGTACCGGGTGTCCGGTACGGCGACGGGAGGCGGCCGAAGCGGCATGACCACCGATTTCCACGCCCTGCTGCTGGGCGACAACGCGCTGGCGCTGCTCCTGCTGGTGCTGTTCTGGTACGTCGCGCGGGTGTCCAGCGGCCTGCGCGGCATCGCGCTGTGGGGCATCGCGCACCTGGTCTACACCATCGGCGCGTCGCTGCTGGACGGCACCGCGCCGCTGCTGGAAGAGGCGGGCGACGCGCGCGGCGCGTGGTGGGCCGCCAACCTCGGCGGCCTGCTGGCCAGCAGCGGCATCGCCGGCCTGGCCTGGGCGGTGGTGCAGTTCGTCGAGCAGCGCGGCCCGCGGCCGGGCGACGTCGCGCTGATGGCGTTCTGCGTGGCCGTTCCGCTCGGCGCGTGGATCGGCTCCGGCACGCTCAACGCGCAGGGCGGCGCGATGAGCGCGTCCGAGGTCGTGTCGCTGCTGGTGTCGATCTTCCACCTGCGCCGCCTGCGCGACGTGCCCGCCCTGCTGCCGGCGCGGCTGATCATGCTGGCGATGGCGGTGCTGGTGTTCCTGTACGCACGCGACCTGGGCGACGCGCTGGGCGGCCGCTACGGCGCCAACGAGGACTGGGTCGACATCGACTTGCCGACCTGGTTCCTGCTCAACTTCTGCATGCTGATGCTGTCGAGCTTCCGCGCCGCCGAGTCGTTGCGCCACGTCGCCCTGGTCGATCCGCTGACCGATGCGCTGAACCGCCGCGGCCTGGGCGTGCGGCTGCGCGGCGATTTCGTCCCGATCGGTTCGCGCGGGTCGGCGGTGATCGCGCTGGACCTGGACAGGTTCAAGCTGATCAACGACCGCCACGGCCACCCCGCCGGCGACGCGGTGCTCCGGTGCTTCTCCGACGCGGTGCGCACCTGCATCCGCAGCGGCGACCTGTTCGCGCGGGTCGGCGGCGAGGAATTCGTCGTGGTCCTGCACGACATTTCCGCGGACGACGCGCTGGGCATGGCCGAGCGCATCCGCCGCGAGGTCGCGCGCCAGCAGATCGCCGAAATCGCGCCGGATCCGATCACGGTCAGCGTCGGCGTCGCCACCGGCGCCGATGCCGACGGGATCGACACGCTGATGCTCAACGCCGACGAGGCGCTGTACGAGGCCAAGCGCCTGGGCCGCAACCACGTGCGGGCGTGGCGTCCCGCCGGGGCGGCGAACCAGCAGGCATGAAAAACCCCGCCGCAGCGGGGTTTTTCCTTCCTTCCGCGTTGGCGCGGTTCAGAAGTTGTACTGCGCGGCGATGCCGAACAGGTCGGCGTGGCCGTCGAACTTGCCGGTCAGCAGCGAGGCGCTGGACGAGACCACGTTGACGCTCGGGCTGTCGATCTCGATGCGCTCGTAGGCGGCGTCGACGCGGAACGCCGGCGACACCTGCCAGGTCAGGCCGATCGCATAGTTGGTGCGGTCGTTGTCGGGCAGGCGCGGGGTGCGGGTGTCGTCGTGGGTCGGGGTTTCGTCCTTGGCGATGCCCGCGCGGAAGGTGAAGGCGTCGTTGAAATCGAACTCGGCGCCCAGCGCGACGAAGTCGCTGTCGTTCCACTGGAAGTCCTCGGCGCCGATCGAGGCCCCGTTGCTGCGGCGCACGTCGACCTCGCGCAGCGACGACCAGTCGGTGCGCTGGTAGTCGGCCAGCAGGCGGAAGCTGTCGGTGAAGTCGTAGCGCACGCTGAGGGTGTCGACGCTCGGCAGGGTCAGCTTGGCGCCACCGGGGCCGTCGGCATAGGCGGCGGCGAGCGGGCCCATCGCGGCCTGCACCGCCGCCGGCACGGTGAAGTCGACCGTGCCTTCCAGTTCGTGGTCGATCTCGGAACGGTGCGCATAGCCGATGGTCAGCTTGTCGGTCGGCTTGAACTGCGCGCCGAACAGCCAGCCCATGCCGGTGTCGTCGCCTTCCACCTTGAACGTGCCGTCGGCGGCCTGCGGGTGGAACGGGAACTGCGGGTTGAGGCAGTTGGCCGGGTTGCCCGACTGCAGGCACAGCGCCGAACCGAAGTCGATCGACTTGGACAGGGTCGCCTCGGCACGTTCCCAGATCAGGCCGGCGCCCAGCGAGAAGCGCTCGCTGAGTTCGACCGAAGCCGACAGGGTCAGGTCGACGACCTTCACGTCCGATTCCAGCGCGTGGTAGCGGCCGACCCAATCCGGCTCGTAGTCGGTCTTCAGGCCGAACGGCGCGCCGACGCTGGCGCCCAGGGTCAGCTTGTCGAAATCGCCGCCCAGCGGCAGCACGAACGACAGGTTCGGCACCGGCGTGGCGTCGCCCGGATCGCCGCCGTCGCCGCCCTGCAGCGCCAGCGCGGGGGCCGCCGTCGGCACCGCCTGCACCAGCGGCGCCGCGGCGTAGCCGCCGCCCTCGAAGCTGGCGGTCAGGTCGATGACGGTGACGTCGGCGCGGATGGACTTGCTGTCGAAGCTGGACATCGCGGCCGGGTTGCCCGACACCACGGTGGGATCGCCGTTGTACACGGCGCTGCCGGCGCCGGCACGGCCAACGTTGGCAACGCTGGATTCGCGCAGCTGGAAGCCGGAGGCGTGGGCCTGGCCCATCGCCAGGGCGCCGGCGATGCCGATGGCCAGCGCGGAAATGCGGGTAATGCTCGTCATGAAATTCTCCGGGAAAGGATGTGGACCAGAAGACCGCGCCATCCGGACCCGGCGGGCGCCCGCCATGGTCCCTGCCGGAAGCCCCTCCCGACAATACGACGCCGTATCCAGTATACGCATATGTACGGTTTTCTAACGCAAGGCTAACAACTGGAAGGCTGATATCCCGGCATTTGCCTGTTCATGATTGTGAATACGGACCCCATTGCCCAATGCCGGCCAACGGCTAAATTGCACCCATGTTCGTCGCCCTTCCCTCCCGCCACCGGCCGGCCCTGCGCTGGGCCACCCCGACACTGGCGCTGCTGCTGCTGGCCGCCTTCGTCTGGGGCCAGGCGCAGCCGCAAGCCAGCCTGCTGCGCGACTGGGGGGCGCTGTCGGGCGGACTGGCCAGCCGCGAGGCATGGCGCGCCGGCCTGCACGACGGCAGCATCCTGCGCCTGTTCACCGCGATGTTCCTGCACGCCGACTGGGCGCACCTGCTGGGCAACCTGATGTTCCTGCTGATCTTCGGCCTGCCGGCCGAGCGCATGATGGGGCCGTGGCGGCTGCTCGGGCTGTTCCTGTTCGGCGGCGCGGTATCGAACCTGGCCGCGGGGTTGTACATCGGCGCGCCCGACCGGGTCATCATCGGCGCCAGCGGCGCGGTGTCGGCGGTGATCGGCGCCTATCTGGCGCTGTTCCCGACCGCCAAGCTGGGCGTGGTGCTGCCGCTGGGATTGTTCCTGGAATTCGTCAAGGCGCCGGCGTTCCTGCTGATCGGGGTGTGGATCGGCCTGCAGGTGCTGTTCGCCTACTTCAGGCCGGCGTTCGGCGCGGTGGCGTGGTCGGCGCACATCGCCGGCTTCGTGTTCGGCGCGCTGTTCGCGCTGTTCGTGCGCGCCGCGATCGCGCGGCGCCTGCGCAAGCGGCAGGGGTATTGAGCGGGCCCGCAGCGGGCGGTTCGCGGCCGGCGGAACTTGATTTGGCGCCACCCACCACCAATTACCGACCAAAGCCCCGCTCCTGTAACCGCACATGGCCAAACCGCTCTACAAAGTCAGTTTCCTCAGCCACGGCAAGGTCTACGAGCTGTACGCGCGGCACGTGGCCGCGAGCGGCATCTGGGGATTCACCGAGGTCGGCGAACTGGTGTTCGACGTGCACAACGGCCTGGTCGTCGACCCGACCGAGGAGCGCCTGCGCGACGAATTCGGCAACACCAAGGTGCTGCACCTGCCGATGCACAGCGTGTTGCGCGTGGAAGAAGTGGAGCGCAAGGGCCAGTCGGCGATCCGCGACGCCGAGAGCGGCGAGAAGGTGGTGACGCCGTTCCCGCTGCCGGCAAAGCCGCGTTGAGTGCGGCGAAACTCCGTCCTGCTTCTGCTTGGCCGCGCACCCAGCAAAGGCAGCAATAACGCCGAATGACGTAGCCGCGAATGCACCGAGGAAGTGGCAAGCTTCGGCTGTCTCGTGCCAGGATGGGCCCTGCTGCAACGCAGATGGCATTCCTCCGGCCCCCGAGTTCCGGGGCGAACCGCCGACGTGGCCGATGATGCCTGCCCACCCCGGAGCCCCGGGTGCGCAGGCGTTGGCGTTTTTCCGACCGCCTTCTCGCATACGATGCTCCCCGGGCCATGAGGAAGCGTTGCGCGTGGACGGCATTTCCGCTTTGAGCATCTTCGTCGGCGCCGGCTGCGGCGCCCTGCTGCGCTGGGCGCTGGGCCTGGCGATGAACCCGGTCTTCCCGACCCTGCCGCTGGGCACGCTGGCGGCGAACGCGCTCGGCGGCCTGCTGATGGGCGGCGCGCTGGGCGTGTTCGCGCAGTACGAAAGCCTGCCGCCCGCGGTACGGCTGGCCTTCACCACCGGCTTCCTCGGCGGCCTGACCACGTTCTCGACCTATTCGGCCGAGTCGGTCACGCTGCTGCTGCGCGGCGAATACCGCTGGGCCGCGTTGCACACCGTCGCCCATGTCGGCGTTTCGCTGCTGGCGACCCTCGCCGGGCTGTTCGCGGTGCAGGCATTGTCCAAGGCCTTCGGGGGCGCGCAATGAACGGCATCCACCTGCGCCTGTACACCTACGAAAACCGCAAGCACGCCGGCGTGCCGGTATACGACTGGCTGCTCGAGCGCGCACGGCACATGGGCATCCACGGCGGCTCCGCGTTCCGCGCGATCGCCGGCTTCGGCCGCCAGGGCAAGATGCACGAGCAGCATTTCTTCGAACTGGCCGGCGAGGAACCGGTCCTGGTCGAGTTCGTCGTCACCCGCGAACAGGCGCAGCAATTGCTGGAACTGCTGCGTACGGAACGGCTGCAGCTGTTCTACGCGATGCTTCCGGCCGAATACGGCGTGACCGGCGAAGCGCCGTGACCGCGGCGGCACGACCGGCAATGGCGCCGCCCGGCACGCGGCGCGCGGACCCGGACGGGACGGCTTACTTCTTTTTCGACGCCCTGGCCTTTTCCGCCGCCGCGACCGCGCCCGGGTGCTTCAGTTCGGCCAGCGCCTGCGCGATGTATCCGTCGCCGTCGAGCACGTCGCCGGCGGCATAACCTTCCGCGCCTTCCTCGTCGCCGCGCAGGTGGCCGGGCAATCCCGCCTCGGTCGGCGGCAACAGGGCCGTCGAACCGATGATGGTCGGCTGCGTCGCGTCCTGCACCGGCTTCAGCACCGCGTCGGGGACGATGCCGCTGGCCTGGATCGACCTGCCGCTGGGCGTGTAGTAGCGCGCGGTGGTCAGCTTGACCGAATCGCCGTTGTCCAGCGGCAGCACGGTCTGCACCGAGCCCTTGCCGAAGGTGCGGCTGCCGACGATGCGCGCGCGCTTGTTGTCGTGCAGCGCGCCGGCCAGCACTTCCGAAGCGCTGGCCGAACCGGCATCGACCAGCACCACCACCGGCGCGC
This sequence comes from Pseudoxanthomonas sangjuensis, assembly GCF_010211755.1. Lineage (GTDB taxonomy): Bacteria > Pseudomonadota > Gammaproteobacteria > Xanthomonadales > Xanthomonadaceae > Pseudoxanthomonas_A > Pseudoxanthomonas_A sangjuensis. Next base: position 47,879 of record NZ_PDWR01000016.1, read on the forward strand.
CGCCGAGGCGGTCGCCCGGCGTGGCCTCGAACTTCGCGTCGCTGATCGGCACGCGCCCGCGCGTGCTGACGATGCCGCCCTTGTCGAGCAGGTCGTCGGCGACCTGCACCGCCGCGGTCAGCAGGCCGCCGGGGTTGCTGCGCAGGTCCAGCACCAGTCCGCGCAGCTTGCCCTTCGCCTGCAGCTTGTCGAGGTGCTTCTGGAAATCGGCGCCGGTGTCGGCCTGGAACGCCTTGATCCGCACGTAGCCGTAGCCCGGTTCCAGCAGGCGGCTGTCCACGCTGGCGATGCGGATGATCTCGCGCACCAGCTGGACGTCGAACGGCTTGTCGCTGCCTTCGCGCAGGATGCTCAGCCTGACCTTGCTGCCCGGTTCGCCGCGCAGCGGCTCCATGCTGTCGTCGCCGGGCAGCGACTTGCCGTCGATCGCGACGATCACGTCGCCGGACCTGATGCCGGCGCGCGCGGCCGGGGTGTCGTCGATCGGCGCGATGACGCGCAGCGTGTTGTCGGGCTGGGTCATCAGCTCGACGCCGATGCCGGCGTAGGCGCCTTCGGCCTGTTCGTCGAAGTCCTCGGCGTCGGACTTGTCGAGGTAGGCGCTGTGCGGATCGAGGTCGAGCAGCAGGCCGCGCACCGCCGACTGCATCAGCTTCTTGTCGTCGACCGGTTCGACGTAGGCGTCGCGCACCGCGTTGAACACGGCGACGAAGCGGTGGATCTCCTCCAGCGGCACCTTGGCCGGCGCGGTCTCGGCGGCGTCGGGATCGTCGCTGGACGCGACTTCCTGTTCGCCGGCGCCGGTCGCGTCCGGTTTCGCCTGCTGCGCGAAAGCGGGCGCGGCCAGCAACAGCAACGCGAGGATCGGGGGCAGGCGCATGCATTCGCTCCGGAAGATCATGCCCGGATTATGCGCGAAGCAGCGATGAATGGCGCTTGTAGCAACGGCTTCTTAACCCCCGCGCCCGTATCGCCGCGGGAGAGGCGAACGCGCGCAGCACGCCGGGCCGGACCGGGGCCGGCCGTCGGCCTCGGGAAGGCGGCGGCGGGCCCGCCGCACCCGCGACCTCGTCCGTCCTCGGCAGCTTTTCCCACGGACGCGGGAAGGGTTTCTCCTAGCGCCGCTGCAGCCACGACACCGGGTCGACCGGCTGGCCGTTGCGGCGCAGTTCGAAATACAGCGCCGGCGTGCCGAAGCCGCCGGAACTGCCGACCCGCGCCACCGCGTCGCCGCGCTTGACGCTGTCGCCGGCGTCGCGCAGCAGGCTTTCGTTGTGCGCGTACAGGCTCATGTAGCCGTTGCCGTGATCGACGATCAGGATCAGGCCGTAGCCGGTCATCCATTCGGAGAACACCACGGTGCCGTCGGCGACCGCGCTGACCGTGCTGCCGGCCGGCGCGCCGATCAGCACGCCGGAACTGGCGCGGCCATCGGGCATGCGCCCGCCGAAGCGCGCCAGCAGGTTGCCCGACAGCGGCCAGCCGAGCCCGCCGACCTTCAACGCCGGCGCGTTGGCCACCGCCGGGCGCGCCGGCGCGCGTTCGCCGGGCTTGTGGCCGCGCGCCTCGGCCTGCTTCGCCGCGCGTTCGGCCGCGCGGCGCTCCGCTTCGGCGCGCGCGGCGGCGGCGCGCAGATTGGCGAGCAGGCGCTCCAGCGATTTCGCGTCGCGGCCCAGCGCCTGCTCGCGTGCGGCGCGGTCCCGGTATTTCTGTTCGAGTTCGGCGACGACGCCGGCGCGCGCCTTGCGGTCCTTCTGCAACGCGGCGACCTGCTGGCGCTGGCGCTGGCGGGCTTCCTCGAGTTGCGCGCGGCGCGCTTCGATCTCGTCCTCGACCCGCGCGAGTTCCTGCAGTTCGCCGGTCAGCGCGGCGATCCTGCGCGCCTGGTCGCGCTGCACGTAGCCGTGGTAGGCCAGCGCCAGGTTGGCGCGGGCCACGCTGTCCTGCGACAGCAGCGCCTTCAGCGGCGTGGCGCCGCCCTGCAGGTAGGCCGCGCGCAACAGCGTCGCCAGCTGCGCGCGCTGCGCGGACAGGCGCGCCCGCATGGCGTCGCGCTTGCGCTGCAGTTCGGCCAGCGCCGCTTCCTCGCGTTTCAGCGCGGCCTCGGTTTCGCCGAGCGAGCGGCTGGAGCGGCCAACCTGCTCGTCGGCCTCGCGCAGCTTGCGCGAGGCGTCGCCGCGCTGGCCTTCGAGCTTGCGCCGTTCCGCGGCGATCGACTTCAGTTCGCTGCGGACCTGGCCGAGTTTCTTTTCGGTCTCGCGCGCGCTCTGCGCGGGGACGGCGAGCGGCAGCACGGCCAATACCGCGAGCAACAGGCCGCTGGCGCGACGCGGTTTCATCCGGCGGGCAACCCCGCCTCAAACAGGCTGGCGCCGTCCATTTCCGCCGGCTTCGGCAGGCCGAGCAGGTCGAGCACGGTCGGCGCCACGTCGCGCAGCGCGCCGCCTTCGCGCAGCTTCGCGCCAGCGCGCCCGCCGACGTAGACGAACGGCACCGGGCCGATGGTGTGCGCGGTGTGCGGCTGCCCGGTCTCGGGGTCGCGCATCATCTCCAGGTTGCCGTGGTCGGCGGTGATCAGCAGCGCGCCGTGTTTTTCGCGCACCGCCTGTTCGACCGCGCCGACCACCTTGTCCACCGCCTGCGCGGCCTGCACCGCGGCGGCGAGGATGCCGCTGTGGCCGACCATGTCCGGGTTGGCGATGTTGCAGACGATCAGGTCGAACCGGTCGCTGTCGATCGCCGCGACCAGCTTCGCGCTGACTTCCGGCGCGCTCATCTCCGGCTGCAGGTCGTAGGTGGCGACCTTCGGGCTCGGCACCAGGATGCGTTCCTCGCCCGGCACCACATCCTCGACGCCGCCGCTGAAGAAGAAGGTCACGTGCGCGTATTTCTCGGTCTCGGCGATGCGCAGCTGCTTCAGGCCCGCTTCGGAGACGATCTCGCCGAGCGTGTGGCGCAGGTCCTGCGGACCGAACGCGACCGGCGCCGGCAGCTTGGCGTCGTATTCGGCCAGGCAGACGAAGCGCGCCAGCTTCGGCTTGCGCGCGTCGAAGCCGGCGAAGGCCGGGTCGACGAAGGCCGCGCTCAGCTGCCGCGCGCGGTCGGCGCGGAAGTTCATGAACACCACCGCGTCGCCGTCGCGCATCGGCTGCGCACCGTCGACCACGGTCGGCAGCACGAATTCGTCGTTCTCGTCGCGCGCGTAGGCGGCGGCGAGCGCGGCCTGCGCGTCCGGCGCATGCAGGTCGCTCTGCGCCTCGACGATCGCGTCCCACGCCTTGCGCAGGCGGTCCCAGCGCTTGTCGCGGTCCATCGCGTAATAGCGGCCGCTGACGCTGTAGACCTTCGCGTTGCCGAGCCTGTCGCAGACCTGCTGCAGCCTGCGCAGGCTTTCCCCGGCCGAGCGCGGCGGCATGTCGCGGCCGTCGAGGAAGGCGTGCACGGCGACCTGCTTCACGCCGCGGCGCCTGGCCAGTTCGAGCATCGCGAAGACGTGGTTCTCGTGGCTGTGCACGCCGCCCGGCGACAGCAGGCCGAACACGTGCAGCGTGCCGCCGTCGGCGAGCACCGCATCGCAGGCCGCGTCGAGCTCGGGGTTGGCGAAGAAGCTGCCGTCCTCGATCGCGGTGTCGATCCGGGTCAGGGTCTGGTAGACGATGCGGCCGGCGCCGAGGTTCATGTGCCCGACCTCGGAATTGCCCATCTGCCCGTCGGGCAGGCCGACGAAGCGGCCCTCGGTGTGGATCAGCGTGTGCGGGCTGGTCGCCAGCAGGCGGTTCCAGTTCGGCAGCTCGGCCTGGGCCAGGGCGTTGTCGGCCGGATCGTCGCGATGGCCCCAGCCATCGAGGATCATCAGGACCACGGGCTTGGGACGGGCAGGCGTTGCGGACACGGCGGAACTCACGGTGACTTCAGGCAGGCGTCGATTGTAGCGAAGCGCGCCAGCATGGGTTCGCGCCGTTTAAACTCTGCGCGCCGCATGGGCATCCAATCCCATACCACCACCCGGATGAGGAACCACGACATGTCCATCGCTCGCAATGTCCTGCTGCTGACCCTGGCCCTGGGCGCCGTACCCGCGTTCGCCCAGCAGGACGTCTCCAAGGTGCTGGGCGGCATCGACGCCGACGCCGGCCAGACCTATGGCGACCTGAACACCGTCAACGGCGGCATCGACATCGGCGCGGGCGCGACCACCGGCGACGCGACCACGGTCAACGGCGGCATCGACGTCGCCGACAAGGCGCGCACCGGCGACCTGACCACGGTCAACGGCGGCGTCGAGCTCGGCCGCGACGTGTCCGTCGACGGCGACATCACCACCGTGAACGGCAGCATCTTCGTCGACCGCGGCGGCAAGGTCGAAGGCGACGTCAGCAACGTCAACGGCGGCATCGGCCTGGTCGCCACCGAAGTCGGCGGCGACCTGCGGACCGTCACCGGCGACATCACCGTCGGCGTGGATTCGCACGTCAAGGGCGGCATCCGCATCGAGAAGAACAAGAGCTCGGTCCGCTTCGAGGCCAAGCGCGACCCGCGCATCGTGATCGGCCCGAACGCGGTGGTCGAGGGCGCGCTGGTGTTCGAGCGCCCGGTCGTGCTGTACGTGCACCGGACCGCGAAGATCGGCCCGGTGACCGGCGCCACCGCGAAGACCTTCGACACGCCGACCGCGCCGAAGGATTGACCGCTTTCGCCGCAGCGCGCCGCTGCGGCTAGAATCGGGATTCCCGCATTCGAGGAATCCCGATGAACCGCAAGCTTGTCCTGGGCCTGGCCGCGCTCGCCGCCGTCGCGGCATGCAAGCGCGAAGCGCCCGATGCCGCCGCGCCCGCCGCGCCCGCCCACACTTTCGCCACGGCGATCGACGAAGCCGACCTCGGCGTGCTGGTCGGCAAGCTGGCCTCGGACGAATTCGAGGGGCGCGGTCCCGGATCGCCGGGCGAGGACAAGACCGTCGCCTACCTGATCGAACAGATGCAACGCATCGGCCTGCAGCCGGGCAACGGCGGCAGCTGGACCCAGGACGTGCCGATGGTCGAAACCACCGCCGACGAGAACACCGTGCTGAAACTGGAACAGGGCGGCACGGCGCGCGAGCTGAAGTTCGGCAGCGACATGGTCGTCGGCACCCGCACCAACCAGCCGGAGGTGAAGATCGACGGCAGCGACATGGTCTTCGTCGGCTACGGCGTCGATGCGCCGGAGCAGCAGTGGAACGACTACGCCGGCCAGGACTGGACCGGCAAGACCGTGGTGATGTTCGTCAACGACCCCGGCTTCCACAGCGGCGATGCGTCGTTGTTCGAAGGCAAGAAGATGACCTACTACGGCCGCTGGACCTACAAGTTCGAGGAGGCCGCGCGCAAGGGCGCCGCCGCCGCGCTGATCGTCCACGACGCCCCCGGCGCCAGCTACGGCTGGGACGTGGTCAGGAATTCGTGGTCGGGGGCGCAGTACGACCTGCCGGCGAAGGACGATCCGGAACCGCGCCTGCCGGTGCAGGGCTGGATCACCGCCGATGCGGCGAAGGCGCTGTTCGCCGGCGCCGGCCTCGACCTCGAGCAGGCCTACAAGGACGCGAACAGGCGCGGCTTCAAGCCGGTGCCGCTGCGGGCGAAGCTGTCGGTCGACCTGAAGAGCGCGATCACCGAGAAGAAGTCGCGCAACGTGATCGGCGTGCTGCCGGGCAGCGACAGGCCCGACGAGGCGGTGATCTACATGGCGCACTGGGACCACCTGGGCAAGCACGACGGCGAGGCCGGCGACAACATCTACAACGGCGCGGTGGACAACGCCACCGGCGTGGCCGGCATCCTCGAGGTCGCCGACGCCTTCGCCCACCAGGATCCGAAACCGCGGCGCTCGGTGGCGTTCCTGGCGGTGACACTGGAGGAATCGGGCCTGCTCGGTTCGAAGTACTACGTCGCCCACCCGACCTTCCCGCTCGACAAGATCGCCGGCGTGGTCAACATCGACGCGATGTCGGTGGCCGGCAAGGCCAGGGACCTGACCGTGACCGGTTTCGGCTCCTCGGAACTGGAGGACATCCTCAAGCCGCTCGCCGACGCGCAGGGCCGCACCCTGCACGCGGAAAACAGCCCGGAAAGCGGCTTCTACTTCCGTTCCGACCACTTCAACTTCGCCAAGGCCGGCGTGCCGGCGCTGTACATCGACGGCGGCGAGGACCTGGTCGAGGGCGGCGTCGAGGCGGGCAAGGCCGCGGCCAAGGACTACGGCGACAACCGCTACCACTCGCCGGCCGACGAATACGATCCGGCCAAGTGGAAGCTGGACGGCACCGTGCAAGACCTGGAACTGGCCTATGGCGTCGGCAGGGAACTGGCCGGCGGCGATGCGTGGCCGAACTGGTACGCGGGCAACGCCTTCAAGGCCGCGCGCGACGAGATGATGCGGGCCAAGGCGGCGAAGTAGGCCGCGCCGGACCCCTCCGCGAAGGGAAGCGAGAGCACGGCGCCGCAGGGCGCCGTGCTCTTTTTTGCGCTGCGATTTCGGTTAGGCTGGCGCCACTTCCCGGGAGGAGCCTTCCATGAGCGCATTGCTGCAACTGTGGCTGCCGATCCTGCTGACCGCGGTGTTCGTGTTCGTCGCCAGCAGCCTGGTCCACATGCTGTTCAAGTGGCACAACAGCGAGTACCACAAGTTCGCCGGCGAGGACGACATCCGCGCCGCCTTCAACAGGTCCGGCGCGCCGAAGCCGGGCATCTACTTCCTGCCGTACTGCTCCGACCCGAAGGAGATGCAGCAGGAAGACGCCCAGCGCAGGTTCCGCGAAGGCCCGGTGGCCAAGGTCATCGTGCGTCCCGCCGGCATGCCGTCGCTGGGCAAGCCGTTGCTGCTGTGGTTCCTGTTGTCGCTGGTGGTCGCGGCGATCGCCGGCTGCACCGCGTGGCACGTACTCGGCGGCGATGCCGATGCGCGCCGCGTCGGTCACCTGGTCGGCGTGATGACCTTCCTCGCCTATGCCGCCGGCAGCGTGGTCCAGGGGATCTGGTGGGGCGCGCCATGGCGCAGCGTGCTGAAGGACGCGCTCGACGCATTGATCTACGCCGTGGTCAGCGCGCTGACCTTCTGCTGGCTGTGGCCGTAACCCTTCGACTCCGCTGCGCTGCGCTCAGGGCGAACGGAACCTATTGAATCGCTCGTGCTGAGCGTAGGACCGCAGGTCCGGAGTCGAAGGACCCCGGACCATTACCAGGAGAAACCGCATGTCCACCGCCTACTGGTGCATCCTGATCGCCGCGCTGCTGCCCTACGTCTGGGCGACGATCGCCAAGGCGCGGCCCGGCTACAGCAACCGCAACCCGCGCGCGTGGGTCGCCAAGCAGTCCGAAAACTATTCCGTCCAGCGCGCCTACAACGCGCACCTGAACGCCTTCGAGAATTTCGCCCCGTTCGCCGCCGGCGTGGTCATGGCGCAGCTGGCCGGCGTGCCGGCCGATACCGTCAGCAAGCTCGCCATGGCCTTCGTCGCGTTCCGCGTACTGCACGGCATCTTCTACCTCGGCAACCTGCCGCCGCTGCGCAGCCTGTCGTGGCTGGGCGGATTCGCCTGCACGGCGGCGCTGATCGTATTGGCGGCATTGAAGGCAGCTTAGCCTCCAACGCAACCCCCGGGCGAGCAAAACGTTCGTTGAGCCCAACCGATCCAGAAGCCACCATGCGCATTTCGCTGACCGACATGCTGGGCCAGATCCCCTCGCCTGCCACGCAAAAATGGCCCGAGGGTGTCTGGGACATCGAAGCATTCGCACACGGCACGATGTCGGTGGTGCTGTTCACGCCCCGCGGCAAGGACTATCAGACCACGCACGAACAGGATGAGCTGTACTTCGTACATCGCGGCAGCGGCACGCTGGTCATCGACGGCGAGCGCTTCCCGTTCCAGCCCGGCGACGCGTTGTTCGTGCCGGCGCGGGTCGAACACCGCTTCGAGGATTTCAGCGACGACCTGGTGGCGTGGGGCGTTTTCTGGGGCCCGAACGGCGGTGAGTAGCCCGCAGCTCCGTCATTCCGGATGCCCGGCAGGCGCCGCCACGGGCGGTACCAGCAGATCCTCCAGGAAGAACGCGGACAACTCCGAGCGACCGGCCAGCCCGGCCTTGGCGTAGATCGCCGCCGACTGCGCGCGCACGGTCTTCTCGCCGGTGCCGCGCAATTCGGCGATGTCCTTCAGGCTCAGCCCCTTCAGCAGCAGGAACGCGATTTCCTTTTCCGCCGTCGACAGTTGCCAGCGCTCCAGTTGCTGGTCGATCGAACGCGCCAATCCTTCCACGTGCTTGCGCGCCTGCGCTTGCCACGCCTCCGCCTGCGCGCGGTAGGCGGACAGGTCCCTGGCCTGCCGCGCCAAACGCCGCCGCAACCGCACGGCGCCGCGCAGCAGGTAGAACGCCCCCGCCGCCGCCGCGGTGCCGGCCGCGATTTCCAGCGCGACATGCCACGGCGACGCGCCCTGATGCAGGTCGGCCGCGACATCGAATGCCACCAGCACGGCGATCAGCAACAACACGCCGACCACCACCGCGCGCTCACGCGCATTCACGACCGGTCTTGCGGTTTCCGCCACAACCATCGGCTCAGTCTTCGTCTTCCTCGCGCCCGTCGTCATCTTTGCGTCCACCCGCCGTTTTCCCCTGTTCGCCATCGTCCGGGGATTCGCGCTGATTCTCGCCCAATGCCAGCCGGGTACCGAACAGGTCGAGCGTGCCGTTGTCCGGGTCGTACAAACCCGACAACTGCACGCCGCTGCCCGCCACCAGCGCCAGCACCAGCAATGCCATCGCGCCACGGGCCGGCACATCCGGGGTTCCGGCGGGCAGGTCGCGCTTGCGCCCGCTGAGCATGCTCAACGGCAAGGCATCGCGATGGCGCAGGCCATGCGCCAACAGGCCGGCCACGTGCAGCAGCACAATGGCCAGGAAGGCATTGGCCATCAGTTCGTGCGCCTCCTCGACCCATTCCGGCGCCGAGCCGGCGGCCATCGCCACGCCGCTGGCGCCGAGCGCCAGCGCGAGCGCCATCATCGACAGGGCGGCCCAACTCGATGCCGGGTTGTGGCCCACCCAGCGGCGGCCGCCACCCGCGACCACGGCCTTCAGATACGCCGCCAGCTGGCGGGGATCGAGGGTCAGGTCGGACAGCCGCGCGTGGCGCGTTCCGACCACGCCCCAGACCAGCCGCACCAGCACGGCCACGCCCAGCATCGCTCCGGCCAGCATGTGCCAGGCGAAGCGGGACGATTCGTCGTCCACGAGGTTGGCGACGGCATACGCGGCGACGAACAGCGCCGCGAAACACCAATGGAACACCCGGGTGGGCAGGTCGTAGACGCGAACCGGACGCATGGGACTACTCCGCAAGCAAGGGAGGCCCAGACTGGCGCGCCGCGCCCTTTCCGGCATCGGGCAAATGCCGCATCGTGCGGCAAGCCGGCGTTTTGCGGCGTCAGCCGCAGGCCGGCGACTGCCAGCCGAACAACGCGAACGCCTTGCGGAACTCCGCATCCAGCGGTGCGACGACCTCGATGCGTTCGCCGCTGGCCGGGTGCGCGAACGCCAGTCGCCGCGCGTGCAGCAGCATCCGGTGCACGCCGTTCATGCGGAAGTTGCGGTTGTGGCGGCCGTCGCCATGGCTGGTGTCGCCGACCAGGTGGTGCGAGACGTGCTTCAGGTGGCGGCGGATCTGGCGGAAGCGGCCGGTTTCCGGCCAGCAAAGCAGCAGCGCGTAGCGCGAAGTCTCGAAACCCGACGACGGCAACGGCAATTCGCCGGTGGCGATGCGCCGGAAGCGCGTGAGCGCCGGCTTCTTTTCCGGCTTGCCCGGGCCGCCGTCGAGGGGGTAATCGACGACGAATTCCGCCTCCGGCCAGCCGCGGCACACGGCGAGGTATTCCTTCTCCACCGCGCGCGACATGAACACCTTGCCGAGCGCGCCGGCGCTGTCGCGGTCGAAGGCCAGCAGCAGGCAGCCGCTGGTCGCGCGGTCGAGGCGGTGGATCAGGAACACCGGCCGGCCGAACTGCTCGCGCAGCCGGTCGGCGAGGAAATCGTCCTCGCCGCGCGCCAGCTTGCTGTCGTGGACCATCAGCCCGGCCGGCTTGTCCACGACCGCGATGTTGTCGTCGATGTGGAGGACGGCGATGGCATCGTCTGGCGTCTGCATCCGCGGATTATCCGCGAACGCGACCGCCCGCGACCGGTGCGGTCACGCCGGACCGTGCTGCAGCCACACGCTGCCCAGCGATTCGTTGACGAACACCCGCGCCTGGATGCCGGCCTCGACCGCATAGATTTCGCAGTATTCGATCTTCTGCAGGCCGTTCGGCTTGACGTGGGCGATGCGCACGTCCTCCAGCCCGGAACCGCGCATCGACAGCACCAGGTTGCGCCATTCGTCGGCCTGCAGCGGCTCGCCGTACATTTCGTCGATCAGCAGCAAGCCATGCACCGGCTTGCGCCGCAGCTCGGCGACGATCGCCTGCCAGTAGGCGATGGTGTTGACCAGCGTGCCGGGGCCGCGCACGTGCACCCGCAGGCCCGCCGGATGCGGCGCGAAGCGGATTTCGTAGTCCGGCGCTTGCGACATGCCGACGCCCTCCGGCGTCCAGCCCCAATGCTGGCCGGCGCAGCCTACCCCCGCGCGCCGCGCAACTCAATGCCGCCGGCCACCGGTCACTCGCCGCCGGCCGGCCGGGTCAGCGCATGCAGGATGCGCAGGTCCTCGTCGTCCAGCGTTTCGCCAGCGCTGGCGCGGAAGTGCAGGTGGAAGGCGCGCACCGCTTTCGGACGATCCGCCAGCGAGTAGCCGATCTGCGCCAGCGCGCGCCAGGGGTCGAAGCCCGGCGGCGCCGGCGGCGCGTCGTCGGCCGGCCACACGCCGAAGCCGGCGTCGTGCAGCCGCTTCCACGGGAAGCGCGGGCCCGGATCGACCTTGCGCGTCGGCGCCAGGTCGGAATGGCCGATGACCTGCGTGCGCGGGATCGACCAGCGCCGGCACAGGTCGTCGAGCAGCACCAGCAGGCTCTCGATCTGCGCCTCGGGGTAGTCGGACTGGCCATCGTTGTCGATCTCGATGCCGATCGACGCCGAGTTGAGGTCGGTGATCGTGCCCCAGCTGCCGGCGCCGGCGTGCCACGCGCGCATCTCGTCGGGCACCAGCTGGTAGCGCTCGCCGTCGCGGCCGATCAGGTAGTGCGCGCTGACCCGGCCGCCGCTGTTGGCGGTGCGCAGCGTGCGCAGGCTCTGCTCGACCGATTGCTGCTCGGTGAAATGCAGCACGACCAGCACCGGCTTGCGTACGTCGCGGTTCGGCGAAGCGACCCACGTCGCCAGCGGGTTGCGGCTGGTGTGGATGTAGCTGCTGCAGCCGGCGAGCAGCACCGCCGCGCACGACACCGCCAGCCATCGCTTCGTTCCCATCTGCGCGTCCCCTTCTCGTCTGCCAGGATCCCCCCGCATCCGCCGGAATGCGGTCGGCTGCTATTCTGCCCGAGGCATTCCAACAGGGGAAACGATGCGCGATCTCGCCGCCGCGCTGCGCGGTCTCCTCGGGTTCGTCGTGGCGCTCGTCGTCGTCCCGCTGGTCAACCTGGCCGGTGGCCTGCTTTCGGACCTGCTGCGGATCCCGCAGGGGCCCGCGCACCTGGCCGCCGACCTGTTCTGGGCCTTCGCGGCCGGCGTCGCCGGCAGCTGGTGCGCGTTGCGCATCGCGTCGAAATGGTTCTTGGCGCTGGCGCTGGCGTTCTTCGCGGTCGCCGCGGCGTTCGGCCTGGCCGCCGTCGTGAAATTCTGGGACGACTGGCCGCGCTGGTTCAGTCTCGGCGCCGTCCTGTCGCTGCCGTTGCAGGTGTGGCTGGGCTGGCGGCTGAGCGCCGGCTACCGGCGCCGCATGGGCGGGGCGAAGGACTGATTCAGCGCCGCGGCCACGCCGCGATCAGCGCCCACAGGCCGCCGAGGCCGGCGATCCACGCCGAAGCCGGCACCGACAGCAGGTGCGGGCCGCCGGCTTCCAGCCCGTACAGCACCGCGGCGGCGATCAGCAGCGCCGAGCCGAGGATCGCGAACACCGCGCGCCGCTGCAGCTTGTGCAGCGACTGCACCAGTTCGACCAGTTCCTTCGAGCGGATTTCCATCTCGTGCCGACCCTCGACCTGCTGTTTCAGCCAGCCGTGCACCAGCCGCGGCATCTCCGGCGTGTGGGTCATGATCTCGGGCAGGCGCTTGCGCAGTTCGCGGACGACGTTGCGCGGGCTGTAGCGGCGGATCAGGATCTTCTCGAGGACGGGTTTCGCCACCGCCCAGATGTCGAGCTGCGGGTCGAGCTGGCGGCCGACGCCCTCGATGTTGAGCAGGGTCTTCTGCAGCAATATCAATTGCGGCTGCAGCGTGAGCCCGTACTTCTGCGCGGTGCGGAACAGCTTGACCAGCACCTCGGCGAGGGAGATTTCCGACAGCGGGCGGGTGAAGTACGGCTCGCAGATCGCGCGCGCCGCGGCCTCCAGCTCGTCGATGCGCACCGTCGCCGGCATCCAGCCGGCCTCGACGTGCAGCTCGGCGATGCGCCGGTAGTCCTTGTTGAAGATGGCCATGAAATTCTCGGCCAGGTAGTACTGGTCCTGCGCCGAGAGCTGGCCGACGATGCCGAAGTCGAGGGCGATGAAACGCGGGTCTTCCCTGCGCCCGGGGTCGGCGTCGACCCAGATGTTGCCGGCGTGCGCGTCGGCGTGGAAGAAGTTGTCGCGGAACACCTGGGTGTAGAACACGCGCACGCCCTTGGCCGCCAGCGCCTTGCGGTCGACGCCGGCGCGGTCGAGCGCGACGATGTCGTCGGACGGGATGCCGTGCACGCGCTCGATGGTCAGCACGCGCTCGCTGGTGTGGGTCCAGACGATTTCCGGGATGTACAGGTCGTCCGAGTCCTGCCAGAAGCGGCGCATCACGCTGGCGTTGGCGCCTTCGCGCTGCAGGTCGAGTTCGGCGGCCAGCGTGGTCTCGATCTCGGAAACGATTTCGCGCGGGCGGATCTTGTCGGCGTTCGGATGCGCGCGGTCGACCACTGCCGCGGCCGACTTCAGCAGGGCGATGTCGGCGGCGATCTGCTTCTCGACCTGCGGCCGCAGCACCTTGACCACGACGTCGCGGCCGTCGTGCAGCACCGCCGCGTGCACCTGCGCGATCGACGCCGAGGCCAGCGGCGCGGTGTCGAACGCGGCGAAGGCGTCGTCGATGTCGCGGCCCAGCGACTGTTCAACCAGGCGGCGCGCGGTCTGCCCGTCGAACGGCCGCACCTTGTCCTGCAGCAGGGTCAGTTCCTCGGCGACGTCCGGCGGGATCAGGTCGCGCCGCGTGGACAGGATCTGCCCGAACTTGACGAAGATCGGCCCCAGCTCCTGCAGCGCCAGGCGCAGGCGCGCGCCGCGCGGCAGCGCGGCGATCTCCGCCGAGGCGCTGGGCACGAACGGCCGCGCCAGTTTCAGCCAGCGCTCGGCCGGGGTGTCGTCGAGCAGGTCGTCGAGCCGGTACCTCAACAGCACGCGGCCGATGCGGCTGGCGCGCAACGCCGCCTTCAGGCTGCTCATGCGCCGCCCCCGGGCCCGCCCGCCGCGAGCCTTGCCACGCGCGCGGCGATGCGCTCGACGTCGTCGCGCAGCGCGTCGACGTCGTCGTGGAAGGCGTTCAGTTCGGCGTGGCCGACCACGTCGCGCGATTCCTCGACGAGGTAGCCGGCGGCGCTGGCGGCGAGGTTCGCGCCGAGCGTCTTCAACTGGTCCAGCGCGGCGCGCGCGGCGTTGCCGACCTGCACGCCGGCGACTTCGCCGAACACCGCGACGAACGGCTGCTGCCAGTCCGGGTCGAAGCGCCGCGCCAGGGTCTGCAGGCGGCGCGCCAGTTCGGCGTCGCCGGACACGCGCACGCGGCCGGCCGGCGCCGCGTCGTCGCGGCCGAGGCCCAGCCGCGAGAAGACCGGCAGCTGCGACAGCAGGCCGCCGAGCGTGCCGCGCACGGAGAGATCGGCTTCGTCTTCCTCGTCGACCGGGCCGACGCGCAGCTGTCCGCCATCGACGCGGACCTGCAGCGCCAGCGCCGGCGCTTCCAGGTGCAGCGCGACGCTGCGGCCGTCGAGCGCCTGCAGCGCATCGCGGGTGTCCGCATCCAGCGCCAGCGCGCGGTTCAGCGCCGCTTCCAGCGCGCGGCCGGCGAGGGGCTTCAGGGAATCGAGGGGAGTCGGCGCCATGCCGGCATTCTAGCCGTTGCGACGTACCCGCTGTTGTAGGAGCGGCGTAAGCCGCGACCGCCATGTCCGAGCATGCTTCCGGATGTTTTCGCAAGTAGGGAAAATACGTGGTCGCGGCTTACGCCGCTCCTACAGCGAGCGCAGCGATTCGGCCAGCCGCCGCAATCCTTCCTGCATGCTCACCCGCGGCACGTAACCGAAGTCGCGCTGCGCCGGCCGCATGTCGTACCAGTGCGCGGTGGAAAGCTGTTCGGCGAGGAAGCGCGTCATCGGCGGCTCGCCCTTCAGCGGCAACGCCTTCCACAGCAGTTCGCAGGCCGCGCCGATGCGGTACGCGGCCTTGAACGACAGGGTCTTGTCCACGCGCGGTGCGCCAGCGGCGTCGAGCAACGCGTTCAACAGTTCGCGCATCGGCCACGGCTCGCCGTTGGAGACGAAGTAGGCCTTGCCGGCGCAGGCCGCGCCGGGGGCGAGGTGTTCGAACGCGTCGAAATGCGCCTGCGCGGCGTTGTCGATGTAGGTGGTGTCGACCTTGTTGTCGCCGTCGCCGACGATGCGCAGGCGCCCGGCCTTCGCGCGCTCGACCAGGCGCGGCAGGATCTGCTGGTCGCCCGGGCCCCAGATCAGGCGCGGGCGCAGCGCGACCACGGCCAGGTCCGCACCGTTGGCGGCGAGCGCCTCCTTCTCGGCGATGGTCTTCGTGGTCGCGTACGGCGCCTGGAAATTCCCGCCGTACGGCACTTCGTGCGCGCCGAGGCCTTCGACCGGATGCGTCGCGCGATGGGTCACGCTGGGCGTCGAGGTGTAGACGAGCTTGCCGATGCCGTGCGCGCGGCAGGCGTCGAGCACGTTGCGCGTGCCGGCCACGTTGGCCTGGAAATAGCTGTCGTAGCTGCCCCACGCGCCGGCCTTGGCCGCGTTGTGGAAGATCGCGTCCATGCCCTTCGCCGCGGCGAGCACCGCCTCGCCGTCGGCGAGGTCGCCGCGGAACTGGCGCACGCCGAGCGCGTCGAGCGCCGGGTAATGGCCGCGGTTGAAGCTGGACACTTCATGGCCGCGCTCGACCAGGCCGCGGCACAGCGCCTGGCCGAGGAAACCGCCGCCGCCGGTGACGAGGATCTTCATGCCGAAACCCGCTTCAGCTTGCGCGCCGCCCAGACCGCGAGCTTCTCGCGGCCGATCTTGGCGTTGTGGCGGATGTCGACGGGGAAGCCCGGGTGCAGCAGGAAGTCGCGGATGCCGCGCAGGTGCGGATGCGCCAGCGCCAGTTCCGGCAGTTGCGACAGCAGCAGGTCGTCGCGCTGCGCCCGGCCCAGCCTGCGGTCGGTTTCCACGCACAGCACCGGCACCTGCCAGCCGTACTTGCCGATGCCGACCAGCGCCGAACGGCGCACCCACGGATGGGCGTTGAAGACCGGCTCGACCTGTTCGGTGTACAGCGGGCCGGTGGCGGTTTCCACGCGCTGGCTCTTGCGCCCGCAGAACCACAGGCGGCCGCGCTCGTCGAACCAGCCCAGATCGCCCATGCGGTGCACGATGCGCTCCCCGCCATCGGCGAGGCGTTCGCGGATCTTCGCCGCGCGCGTGGCCTCGTCGCGGTTGAAATACAGGTCGGTCGCGGTCGGCCCGGCGACGGTGATCTCGCCGATGCGCCCCGGCTTGACCAGCAGTTCGTCCGACCATTCGGCGATCGGTTCGTCGCCGATCTGGATGATGCGCACCTCGTTCGGCGGCACCGGGCGGCCGACGCAGGTGCCGGCACCGGTCTCGCTGGCGGCGCGCGTGGCCTGCAGTTCGCGGCCTTCGATCACCGCGACCGGCAGGCATTCGGTGGCGCCGTACGGGGTCCAGAACTGCGCGTCCTTCGGCAGCAGCTTGCGCAGCTTCGCGACCACCTCGGCCGGCACCGGCGCGCCGGCCGAGGTCGCGCGCAACACGGTTTCCGGCAACGGTTCGCCGTGTTCGGCGAGCACCCGCATCAGCGCCGGCGAGCCGAACAGCTGGGTCACGCCGAATTCCTTCATCGCCGCGTGCAGCTTGCGCGGGTCGGCCCTGGCCGGGCGGGTCGGGTCCATGTCGGGGATCACCGAGGTCAGGCCCAGCGCCGGATCGAACAGCGCGAACGGCGGGAAGGTCGGCAGGGCGACGCCACCGGCCCGCATGCCGAAGGCGTCGCGGGGCATGTCGATCTGCGCGACGAAGTGGCGGTGCCGGTAGACCACGCCCTTCGGCACGCCGGTGGAGCCGCTGGTGAACAGGATCGCGGCCACTTCGTCGCCCTTGGTGTCGGCGAGCTGCGGCCCGTCGTTCGCGCCGAGGCGCTCGACTTCCGCCAGGGTGTGGCCGCTCCAGCCCAGGCGCGGGCCGGCGGTGACCACGATCTGCGCCGACTTCGCCCAGCCCAGCGCGATGCGCGCGACCTGCGCCAGCGGGATGCCGATGAAGGCCCGCGCCTGCGCCTCGTCGAGGCACTGCTTCAGCGCGCGCTTGTCGATGCCGGGGTCGACCAGCACCGGCACCGCGCCGGCCTTGAACAGCGCGAACATCAGCAGGAAGAACTCCGGCGACGGCCGCACCATCACCACGGTGCGGCTGCCGCGGACCACGCCGATCCGCACCAGCCCGGCGGCGATCGCGTCGCTGCGCGCGTCCAGCTGCGCGTAATCCAGCTCGACGTCGTAACGCCCGCCCTTGCCGGGGCAGCGGATCGCGACCCGGTCGGGGCATTCGCGCGCCAGCCGCGGCAATGCGGCGGCGATGTTGCAGGCTTCGCCGGGGCGTGCCTCGTGGCGGGATGCTTCGTTCATCCGTCTATTGTGGCCGCTGATGCCGTCCCGCGTCTGCCGCTTGCATCGCGCATCCTGTTCCGGTGCGCACGCAACTGCAGGAGAATACCGCTCCCGCACCACCCTGGATCGCCCTGCCCCATGCATCCCTGCCTGACCTGCGGCGCCTGCTGCGCGTTCTTCCGGGTCAGTTTCCACTGGTCCGAGGCCGACCCCGCGCTGGGCGGGCAGGTGCCGTTCGAACTGACCGAACCGCTGCGCGCGCACGAGCGGGCGATGCGCGGCACCAGCCAGACCAACCCGCGCTGCATCGCGCTGGACGCCGACATCGGCCGCTACAGCCGCTGCACCATCCACGACCGCCGGCCGTCGGTGTGCGCGCTGGTGCCGGCCTCGTGGGAATTCGGCGAAGCCAGCCCGCAATGCGACAAGGCGCGGCTGGCGCACGGACTGCCGGCGCTGACGCCGGCGGATTGGGCAGGCGTGGACGAGGCGGAGAAGAATCCGTTGCCGGAGGCTTGAACCCCTCTCCCGCCCGTTGAGCCCCCTCTCCCGCTTGCGGGAGAAGGAAAGGCGCGCAGCGCCGGGGGTGAGGGCTCGGCTTTTGATTTTCCGAGGCGACGGCAAAAACAGGCTCGCATCGCTCGCACCCTCATCCGCCCTGCGGGCACCGTCCCCCGCCAGCGGGAGACGGGCTCAACCCAGCGGATTGGCGTCGAGGAACCTGCGGATCGCCGGCACCAGCACCTCGGCCTTGTCTTCCAGCACGTAGTGGCCGGCGTCGTCGAAGGCCATCACCTCGGCCGCCGGCAACGCGGCACGGAAGCCTTCGAGGAAGTGCTTGTCGAACACGAAATCCTTCAGCCCCCAGCCGACGAAGGCCGGGCGGTCCGCGTATTCGGGCAGCTTCCTGCCCGCGGCTTCGAGCAGCGGCCACGCCTTGTCGCCCGGGCCGAGCGGGATGTCCTGCATGAAGCGCACGGTGGAGATGCGGTTGGCCCAGGAGTCGTACGGCGCGACGTAGGCGCGGCGCACGTCGGCCGGCATCTTCTTCTCGACGCCGAGCCACGAGGCGCCGGCGGAGAACGCGTTGAACGCGCGGATCGCGAACGCGCCGAGCTTCCAGTCGCGGCCCAGCGACAGCTGCCACGGCATCTTCTTCGCCGCCGGCAGCGGGAACGCCGCGGTGTTGGTGAGCACCAGCCGCTTCACCTGCGCCGAATGCGACAGCGCCCAGCCGAAGCCGATCATGCCGCCCCAGTCGTGCACCGCCAGCGTGACCGGGCCGGCGATGCCGAGGTGGTCGAGCAGCGCCGCGAGGTCGTCGACGCGCGACTGCAGCGTGTAGTCGTACTGCGCGTCGCCGGGCTTGTCGGAGAAACCCATGCCGACGTGGTCGGGCACGATGCAGCGGTACCTGTCGCGCAACCCGGAAACCAGGTTGCGCCAGTAATAGCTCCACGACGGGTTGCCGTGGACCATGACCACGACCTCGCCGTCGCGCGGGCCTTCGTCCAGGTAACTCAGCTCGATGCCCGGGCGGACTTCGAGACGCTGCGGCGCGAACGGATAACCGGGAAGATTCATTGCTGCTCCGACAACAAAAAAGGGCCGGCGAACCGGCCCCCGTGTGCATTACCGCGGAGGGCTCACCACTCCACTTCGGCCATCGTGCAGTTCAGGCCCGAGCCGATGCCGAGCAGGGCGATGCGGTCGCCCTTCTTCAGCTTGCCCAGCTCCTTCAGCTTGCTCAGCACGATCGGCACGCTGGCCGGGCCGATGTTGCCGTGTTCGTTGAAGATGGTCATGACCTTCTGCGGGTCGATGCCGAACGACTTGATGAAGGCCTGGGTGTGCGGGCGGCTGACCTGGTGGATCACGAACTGGTCGAGTTCGTCGACCGCCCAGCCCAGCGCGATCTTGGCCGCGGCGAAGGTCTTGTTCGCCAGTTTCATGCCCTCGATCAGCAGCATGCGGGTGTCGGTGACCATGCGGTCGAGGTTGCCGCGGCACAGCTTGTTCCACTCGGTCGCCGAGCGGGTCACGCCACCCTTGTAGCGCGGCGCTTCCGGCGCGAGTTCGCGGCGGGTCATCACCATCGCCACGGCGCCGCCGCCCAGGGGCAGCGCGGCCAGCTCGTCGCGGAACTGCTGCTCGGTGACGTCGGAGGCGTTGAGACGCTCGATGGTCTTCTCGTAGACCAGGTTCGCGGTCTCGCCGTCGACGACCAGCGCGTAGTCGATCTCGCCGCGTTCCAGCATGCGCGCGGCCACGTCCATGCCGTTGATGAAGGCCAGGCAGGCGTTGGCGATGTCGAAGGTCATGCAGTGGTCGCCGACGCCGAGGTTGCCGCAGACGATGCTGGCGGTGGACGGCTCGAGGTAATCGCGGCTGACCGAGGTGTTGACCAGCAGACCGAGCTTGCTGGCGTCGATGCCGGCATCGTCGAGCGCCTTCTTCGCCGCCAGCGTGGCGACGTCGGACGCCTCGAGGCCGTTGTCCCACAGGCGCCGCGCACGCACGCCGGCGATGTCGTTGAGCACGTCGGTACGGATGCCGAGGCGGTCGAGGGTGGGCTTGAGGCGGGCGTTGATCTCGTCGGAGGTCAGCGTGTGCGGCGCATCGATGTGCGCCAATCCCGCGATGGAGACGTTCTGGAAAATCATCGTAGGGGCCGCCCCGGGGCAGGCAGAAAGAGACCGGCGATTCTAGCCGTTTCCGGCCTTCACCGCATCTTCACGCCGTCACGGAAACGCCCGCCGGTCCTTGGCCGGCGGGGTTTCAGCGGCCGCAGCGGTAGGCGGCGAAGCGCTGTTCCCCGGCGGCATTGGGCTCGTCCAGCGGCTGCAGGGTATCGGCCTGCAGGCCCGGGGCCTCGTTGCGGGCCAGGGTTTCCAGCTCGTCGCGGACCTTCAGGCTGTTGCGTTCGTAGAACGCCACCTTGTTCCGGACCGTCACCGCGACCTCGCCGCGCTTCTCGCAGCCGGCCGGCGCGGTTCCGGCCGGCACCACCTTCACCGCCCGGGCCTCGGGGGCCAGCTGCACCCAGGTGCAGGCGGACAACGGCAGGAGGACGAGCAGCAGGCTGGCGACGCGCATGGGGAAATCCGGTAGGGGCCCGGATGCGATTCTGCCCCGGGCTGGATGAACGGAACGGGTTCGTGGTCGGTGACGGCGGCCCGAACGGCCGCCGCCACCCGCCAGCGGACCGCCTTACTTCTTCGCCGCAACCGGCTTGCCGTCGGCGTCGAGCACCACGACCTCGCCGAGGTCGAGGGCGCGGATCGGCGCCTCGATCTTCGACAGGTCGCCGACCACGACCCAAGTCAGCGCGTCCGGGTCGAGCGCCTTCGCCGCCTCGGCCGCCTTGGCCGGGGTGAACGCAGCCACTTCGGCGTTGCGCACCTGCACCCAGTTGTCCGGGCGGCCGTAGCGGACGATGCCGCCCAGCGTGCCCATCACCGCGTCGGCGGTCTCGTAGGCGCCCGGCTGGCTGCGCAGCTCGTTGGCGACGACCTTGTCGACCTCGGCCTGCGTCGCCGGGTTCTTGCCGGTCGCGTACTCGGCGATCTCGCGGCGCGCCTCGGCCACCGATTCGGCGGCCTTGTCGATCTGTACCGGCGCCACCGCCAGGAACGGCCGCTGCCCCAGCGCGTTGACCAGGACGGTGCGGGCGCCGTACGACCAGTGCTTGTCCTCGCGCAGGTTCATGTTCAGGCGCGAGGTGAAGGAGCCGCCCAGCACTTCATTGCTGGTTTCCAGCGCGACCGCGCCCGGGTCCTTCGTGGAAGGCACCAGCAGGCCGGCGTAGATGTTGGCCTGCACCGCGCCGGGCTGGTCGATCAGGAACACGCGCTCCTTCGCCGGGCGCGCGACCTGCGGCAGCGCCGGGGCGGCCGGCGCCGCGCCCTCGCCCTTCCATTCGCCGAGGTGCTTGTCGAGCAGCGGCACGATTTCGTCGAGGGTGGTGTCGCCGACCACGATCACGGTGGCTTTCTCCGGGCGCAGCCACTGCTTCTGCCAGTCCAGCAGCTGCCCGCGGCCGAGGCCGGCGATCGCCGCCTCAGTGCCGCTGCCGGTGAACGGGATGCCGTAGGGATGGCCCTCGCCGTACAGCAGCGGCGGCAGCACGCGCAGCGCGGCGGTCTGCGGACGCACCTTCTCCTGTTTGATGCCGGCGATCCACTGCGCCTTCACGCGGTCGATCTCGTTCTGGTCGAAGCGCGGGCGCTGCAGGGTGTCGGCGTACAGCTGCAGCGACGGCTCCAGGTTCTCCTTCAGCGCCGACAGCCAGACGGTGCTGCCGTCGAGCGAAGCGCCGGCGCCGAGCTCGGCGCCCAGTTCCTCGCTGCGCGACTTGAAGTCGAGCGCGCCGAGTTCGCCCGCGCCCTCGTCGAGCATGCCGGCGGCGAAGCTGGCGACGCCGGGCTTGCCGGCCGGGTCGCTGGCGTAGCCGCCGGGAAACTGGTAGCTGATGTTGACCACCGGGATTTCGTGGCGCTCGGCCAGCACCACGGTGCTGCCGTTCTTCAGCGTCGCGCGCTGCAGCGCCGGGAACTTCAGCTGCGGGAAGCTTTCCACCTTCGGCACGCCGGCCTTGCGGTCGACCTTGCTGGCGACGGTCCTGTACTTGCCGTCGGGCTTGCCGAGCACGAACGGCGCCGGCGTCGCCGCTTCCTCTTCCACCAGCGGCTTGCGCTCGCCCGGCTTCACCACGAAGGTGTGGCTGGGCTTGCCCAGCCATTCGGCGCCGGCCGCGCGCACGGCGTCCGGCGTCGCCTCGGCCACGGTCTCCAGCGAATCGCGGAAGCAGCCCGGGTCGCCCTCGTAGATCGCGCACGACGCCAGCACGTCGGCCTTGCCGCCGAAGCCGCCGATGCGCTCGATGCCGCGGACGAAGTTGGCACGGTAGCTGGTCTTGGCGCGCGCCAGCTCTTCGGCGGTCGGGCCTTCGGCCAGCAGCTTGTCGAGCTCCTCGTCGATGATCGCCTCGACCTTGGCCGGATCGACGCCCTGCTTGACCATCGCGGTGATGCCGAACTGGCCGGCCAGCTGGCTGCCGTAGTTGTAGGTGCCGACGCTGTCGACCAGCTTCTCCTGGTACACCAGGCGGCGGTCGAGGCGCGAACTGGCGCTGCCGCCGAGCACGTCGGAGAACAGGTCGAGCAGGTCGCTCTCGGCGCTGCCGGCCTGCGGCACGTTCCACAGGCGGCGGATCTGCACCTGCGGCACCTTGTCCTCGAGTTCGGTGCGGCCTTCGGCGGCCAGCGGGGCGATGTCGACCTTCGGCTGCGCCATCGTCGGCGTGGCCGGGATGTCGCCGAAGTACCTGGCGACCTTTTCCTTCGCCGTTTTCACGTCGATGTCGCCGGCCAGGACCAGCACCGCGTTGTTCGGGCCGTACCAGGCGCGGAACCAGTTCTTCACGTCCTCCAGCGCGGCCGCGTTGAGGTCGTTCATCGAGCCGATCGTGGTGTGGTGGTACGGGTGGCCTTCCGGGAACATCGTCGCCGAGACCACCTGGCGCAGCTGGCCGTAGGGCTGGTTCTCGCCCTGGCGCTTCTCGTTCTGCACCACCCCGCGTTGTTCGTCGAGGGTCTTCTGGTCGATCGCGCCGAGCAGGTGGCCCATCCGGTCCGACTCCATCCACAGCGCCATGTCGAGCGCCGTGGTCGGCACGTTCTCGAAATAGTTGGTGCGGTCGGAATTGGTGGTGCCGTTCATGTCGGTGGCGCCGGCCTGCTCGAACGGCTCGAAGAACTCGCCCGGGGCGTTTTCCGAACCGTTGAACATCAGGTGCTCGAACAGGTGGGCGAAGCCGCTGCGCCCGGCCGGTTCGTCCTTGCTGCCGACGTGGTACCAGATGTTGACCGCGACGATCGGCGCCTTGCGGTCGGTATGCACGATCACGCGCAGGCCGTTGGGCAGGGTGAATTGCTCGTACGGAATATCGGCGGCGGCGGCCGGCGCCTCGGCTTGCGCGGGCGCAGGCGCGAAAGCGAACCCGCCGAGGGCGGTGCTGAGGGCGACGGCAAGCAAGGCGGCACGCGGCCGGCGGGAAACGGTCATCTGCGACTCCATGTGAACGGGAATTCCCCCAAGTCCGCCGATGCTAACCGCCGGCCACTTCGACGGCATAGGCCACAAGCCACGAGGACCGAAGACGCGGTGCGCGGGAAAACGGCAACCCTTTGCCCCGTCGCCGCATCCACATCAGGTGTGCGGTGACCGGAAGCGGTGCGCCGGACCAGCCCGGCGGCGGACCGGGGCGCGGTCGCGGTCCTCGGACCCGACCACGCGCCAACCGCCGACGGACTGCAACCCGCCGGGACGGACACCCGGACGGACAGCGGACGCCCTCGCTCCTCTTGATTTTCTTGTGAATCAACAGGTTGTGATTGGCACGGAGCCTGCGTCCAGATAGCGCAAGACGGATCCCCCGGTCCGATCATGAACCAAAGATAAATGAAAGAGCCGTCACGACAGGTTCTGGTTGACCTTTCTGATCTGGTGTATTACTTTACTACCACACCGATGTTCAATAACACTAGCGAGGCTCCCATGAAAACCTTCCCCCTGCTGCCGCTGACCGCTGCCATGCTGTTCGCCGCCTGCACCGGTTCCATGCTGATGTCCGCCCAGACCGCCGACCCGACGGCCCAGGCGCGTACCGCCGCCACCGACTCGGCAATGAAGATCGTCGACCTCCCGGCCGTGGTCGTCCATGGCGACCCGGTGCTGGCCGCCGAACTGCGCGCCGAGAAGGAACGCGCCCGGCAGGCCCGCATCGTCGACCTGCCGGCCGTGGTCGTCCACGGCGACCCGGTGCTGGCCGCCGAACTGCGCGCCGCCCGGCAGGCCATGTCGGCGATCGAGATCGTCGACCTGCCCGCGGTCATCGTGCGCCCGACCGTCGAGGACGCCTTGCCGGTGATCGCCGCGGGCCTGGCGCCGCTGGCGCGCTGAGCGCGGCGGCTAGAATCCGCGCCGATGCCAGCCGCTACGCCCACCATCGACGTCGTGCTGTACCAGCCGGAAATCCCGCCGAACACCGGCAACGTGATCCGGCTCTGCGCCAACACCGGCGCGCGCCTGCATCTGGTCCGGCCCCTGGGCTTCGCGCTCGAGGACAGCCAGTTGCGCCGCGCCGGCCTGGACTACCACGAATACGCGCGGATGCAGGTGCACGACTCGCTGGCGGCCGCGTTGCAGGCGATCGCGCCGCAGCGGCTGTTCGCGCTGAGCACGCGCGGCCGGCAGCGTTACGACCAGGTCCGCTACGCCAGCGGCGACGCGTTCCTGTTCGGCCCGGAGACGCGCGGCCTGCCTGCGGACGTGCTGGAAGGCGTGGCCCCGGAGCGGCGCCTGCGCCTGCCGATGCGCCCGCACAACCGCAGCCTCAACCTGTCCAACAGCGTCGCCGTGGTCGTGTTCGAGGCATGGCGGCAACTGGGCTTCCCCGGCGCGGCCGAACCGGCGCCCTAGCAGAACGCGCGGCGGAAATCACATTTAGTTCCCGGAATCCGCGCTTAATTCATGTACTGGTCAGTTTGATATTCAGGATCGATTGCGGCCGGGAAACGGAAACTTCACACACCGGCGGCCCCCCCTCTGCGCCGGCAAACAATCCCAAGAAACGAGGCTTCAAATGAAGAATTCCGTGCTCGCCCTGTCCCTGCTGGCCCTGCTGCCGTTCGCCGCCTCCGCGGCCGATGGCGTCAGCTACACCTATGTCGAGGGCGGCTACCTGAAGACCAACGTCGACGGCCCCGACGCCGACGGCTGGGCGCTGAAGGGTTCGGCCGCGATCCATCCGAACTTCCACCTGTTCGGCGAGTTCGACCGGCAGGACGTCGACAACGTCAACGCCGACTTCGACCACTGGCGCGCCGGCGTCGGCTACAACCTGCCGGTGTCGCCGAATGCCGACCTGCTGGCCCGCGTGGCCTACGAGAAGTACGACGCCGGCGCGTTCGACACCGACGGCTACAGCGCCGAGGTCGGCGTGCAGGGCAGCCTGCTGCCGAACCTGAACGGCTACGCGCTGGCCGGCTACGAGGACGGCGACGACTACGACGGCGACTACTACGGCCGCCTCGGCGCCCAGTACAAGTTCACCGCCAACTGGTCCGCTTCGGCCGACGTGAAGTTCGCCGACGGCGATACCCAGTGGTTCGTCGGTCCGCGTCTGAGCTGGTAATGCGTTTATCGAAGCAAGGCGGTGCGGCTCTCTCTCCCCGTACCGCACCCGAGCCCGGCTTAGGCCGGGCTTTTTTTATGCGTGGACGCCGGCGCTCAGGCCGAATGCCAGCCCGGCGATTCCCTGAACAGGGTTTCCGGATATTCCGGCTTCTGTTCGCGGGCGAGCAGTTGCTTCAGGCCTTCGGCCGGGGTGATGTCGCCATGCAGCACCGCCTGCACCGCGGCGGAAATCGGCAGCTCGATGCCGCAGCGCCCGGCCAGGCGCATCACTTCGTTGGCGGTCTGCACCGATTCGACCACCTGGCCGATCTCGCGCACCGCCTCGGCCAGCGCCTGGCCGCGGCCGAGGGCGAGGCCGAGGCGGCGGTTGCGCGACAGGTCGCCGGTGCAGGTCAGCACCAGATCGCCGAGCCCGGCCAGGCCCATCAGGGTTTCCGGGCGCGCGCCGATCGCCGCGGCCAGGCGCAGCATCTCGTTGAGGCCGCGGGTGATCAGCCCGGCGCGGGCGTTCAGGCCCAGCTGCATGCCGTCGGCGACGCCGGTGGCCACGGCCAGCACGTTCTTCATCGCGCCACCGAGTTCGGCGCCGATCATGTCGTTGCCGGTATAGGCGCGGAACGCCGGGCCATGCAGCGCCGCGGCGACCTGCCGGGTGAACTCGGCCGAATCGCCGTGCACGGTGACCGCGGTCGGCAGGCCGAGGGTCACTTCCTTGGCGAACGACGGCCCGGTCACCACCGCCAGCGGCACCTCGGCGCCGAGCAGGCCGGCCGCGACCTCGTGCAGGAAGCGGCCCGAGCCCGGCTCGAAGCCCTTGGTCGCCCACGCGACGCCCGCGCCGGCCGGCAGCAGCGGCAGCAGCGCACGGATGGTTTCGGTGAAGGCGTGCGACGGCACCACCACCAGCACCCAGTCGGCGCCGGACACCGCCGCGGCCAGATCGGTACTGGCGCGCAGGTTCTCCGGCAGGGCGATGCCCGGCAGGTAGCGCGGGTTCTCGTGGCGGCGGCCGATCGCCTCGACCACCTGCGCGTCGCGGCCCCACAGGGTCACGCGGTGGCCGTTGCGTGCCATCAGCGCGGACAGCGCGGTGCCCCATGAGCCCGCGCCGAGCACCGCGATGTTCGATTTCGGATCGGTCATGCGTCAGGCCCCGCGGCGCAGGAACGGCCGCGGGGTGAAGCCTAGCAGGCGGCGGTCAGGCGTTGCCGGCGGCGTCGCTGTTCGCCAGGTCGGCGCCGTCCTGCTGGGTCTGCTGCGCGGCGCGCTGGCGCAGGCTTTCCACGTACAGCGCGTCGAAGTTGATCGGCTGCAGGAAGAACGGCGGGAAGCCGCCGGCCTGGATCAGGTCGCTGACCAGCTGGCGCACGTACGGGAACAGGATGTTCGGGCACTGCGTGCCGAGCAGGCCGTCGATGGTCTGCGGATCCATGCCCTGCAGGCCGAAGATGCCGGCCTGCTGGACTTCGGCGACGTAGGCGGTCTTGTCGCCGGCCTTGCAGGTCAGGGTCACGCCCAGCACCACTTCGAACACCACGTCGCCGAGGCGCTGCACGCGCTGGTTCAGGTTGAGGTTCAGTTCCGGCTGCACGTTCTCGGAGAACACCGCCGGAGCGCCGGGCACCTCGAAGGACACGTCCTTGACGTAGATCTTCTCGACGGTGAAGGCCTGGGTCGGGGCGGACGGGGCCGGGGCGGCGGCGCCGTTGTTGGTTTCGTCAGACATCGAATACTCCGGAAGCGGCTTGCGGAAGCCTGTGTGTGGAAAAAGAAGTCGATTATGGCATGGGTGGCGGCGGCGACGGCCAATTCAAGGCCGCGGCGCCCCGGACCGACGAGCGGCCCGGCGGCGCGGGACGCGCTTCAACGCCTCCGCGTCAGCCGCCCCGCCCCTTGACCAGCGGCAGCTCGGCCTGGCGCCACGCGGCGATGCCGCCGTCGAGCCAGTAGACCCGCTCGAAACCGGCCTTCTTCAGCCGCGCCGCGGCGCCGGCCGAGGCGTTGCCGTCGCGGCACACCAGCACCACCGGCAGCGATCTGGCCGGGGCCAGCAGCCGGTTGTCCGGACCGAAGGCGCTCGGCTGCACGTTGCGGCTGCCGGCGATGTGGCCCTTCTCGAAATCGGCGCTGGCCGACAGGTCCACGACCAGCGCGTTGTCGCTGTTGATCAGCCGGGTCAGTTCGGCCGGGCCCAGGCTCTTGTAGCCGCGGAACAGGCGCCGGACCTCGGTGACGACGATCGCCACGGTCAGGCCGGCCAGGGCCAGCGACAGGAACGGCGTTTCGGCGACGAAGGCCTTCAGGGTTTCGAAATTCACGGAAGCGTTCGATACGGCGGAAAGGGGCGCGATTGTCGCATACCCGCCGGTTTCCTCACTCGCCGTCCCACAGATCCGGCAGGCCGTCGAGCAGCCACCAGCGCCGCGCTTCCTCGTCCCAGCGCCAGCGTTCGCGCAGGCGCACGCTGCGCTCGGCCATGGTGTGGCGGTTGGCCACGCGCAGTTCGATCGAGCGCGACACCGTGCCGTCGGCCTCGGCCTGGCTGCCGAGGTCGCTGTAGCCGGTGACCTGCACCTGCCGGTAGCGTTCCAGTTCCAGTTCGGTCAGCGGGTGCGCCTGCCGGTACGCCGGATCGACCGCGCCCCAGGCCTGCTCGAACTCGCCCCAGCGGATCGCCGCGGCGTAGCTGGTCTGCACCTGCTCCAGCAGCCGCGCCTGCTTGCGCTTGCCGACCGCGGCGGCCGGTGCGGCCACGAACAGCGCCAGCAGCAACAGGGCGACGAGGCGGAAACCTGGTTTCATCGATTCGATCCGCAATGGCGACAGCGGCGATGTTACCGCTTCGCGATGGCCACGAAGCGGGCGGACATCTCGGTTGCGACGCCGCCTGCGGCCAGCGGCACGCTCGCCTCCAGTTGCAGCCGCGCGCGGCCGCGCTGGGCCAGGGTGGCGAAGAACGCGTCCCACGATTCGCCTGCGGCCAGCCACGCCTGCGCCGCCAGGTCGGCGTGCAACGGCGCGCGGTAGCGCACCTGGCTGTCGGCCACGTAGACCTCGGCGACGATGCCGCGCAGTTGCAGCTGCAGGCTGACCAGGCCCCAGCCGGCCAGCGTCATCAGCGACACCAGGCTGCCGCCGAAGGCGTTGCCCTTGTCGTTGACGTTGGCCGCCAGCGGCGCGCGCAGTTCCAGTCTTTCGCCGTCGAAGCCGGCGACCTCGACCCGCAGCGCCGCCACCGGCGGCATCGCCGCGCACACGTCGCGCAGGTGTCGGAGGGCGGCTTCCACATCGCTCGAACGCATCGAAGATAATCCAGTCATGGCATCGGACCGGCCCGGATGGTACGTCATCTCGCTGCGCCCGCAGGGTGGGCACGCGGCGCTGCGCGCGGCCGCGGCGCGCCGCGGCGCGAAACTGCTGGCCTTGTCGCCGTGGCGGCTGCAGGCGCGCGACGACAAGGCCGCGCGCGCCGGGCTGCGCGCCGCGCTGGCCTGCGAACGCGAGGTCTTCACCAGCCCCGCCGCGGTGCGGTGCGCGGCGGGGCTGGCGCCGCTGCGACGCCAGCGCGGGCAGGCGTGGATCGCGGTCGGCGACGGCGCCGCCGCGGCGCTGCTGCGCGCCGGCATCGACGCGGTCGTGGTCCCGGCGCGCAAGGACAGCGAGGGCCTGCTGGCGCTGCCGGAACTGCAGGCCCTGCGCGGCGTGCGCGTCGGCCTGGTCACCGCGCCGGGCGGCCGCGGCCTGCTCGCGCCGGCACTGGCGAAACGCGGCGCGCAGGTCCATCGCGCCGACGTCTACCAGCGCGTGCCGCTGCCGCCGTCGCCGCGCGCGCTGCAGGCCCTGCGCCGGCTGCGCGCGCCGGCCTGCCTGGCGCTGAGCAGCGGCGAGGCGCTGGCGACGGTGCTGGCGCAACTGCCGGCGGCGGAGAAGGCGAAGCTGCTGCGCTTCCCGGTCGCCGCGGCCAGCGAACGCCTCGCCGCGCAGGCCCGCGAATCCGGTTTCGCCCGCGTCTGCGTCGCCGCCGGCCCGCAACCGGCGCAGCTGGCGAAGGCGGCGGCGCAGGCGCTGGACGCCGCCGGCTGAACCGCGCGCCGCGGCGCTTGCCGGCGGCTACGACTTTCCGCCAATCCCGCGCTTCCGCCGCGGGTTCGCGCAGGGCGTACTGGTAGAATTCCGGGCGTTTGCACACATGGATGCTGCTGTGGACGACACCGCCGCCAAGCCGACCTCCCGCCGCATCGTGTTCTGGACGATCGGCCTGGTGTTGCTGGCGCTGGCCGCATGGCGCGGCTGGGCGTGGTGGCAGCACGGCGAAGACAGCCGGCGCGACCGGCTGGCCGCCGCCGAACAGCGCATCGCCGCGCTCGAGGAACGCAACGAAGCGCTGCGCCGCGACCTGCGCGCGCAGGCGCAACGCATCCAGGACGCCGCCGCCCCCAACCGCCTGCTGCGCGACGAAGTGCTCGGCCTGGGCCAGCGCGGCGCGCTGCTCGAGGAAAGCGTGGCCAAGCTGGCCGACACCAGCCGCCACGGCGCGCAGGCGTTGCGCCTGGACGAGGTGGAACTGCTGCTGTCGCAGGCCGCGCAGCGGCTGGACATCGCCGACGACCTCGACGGCGCGCGCCGCGCCTACGCGCTGGCCGCCGGCGCGCTCGACGGCATCGACGACCCGCGCCTGCTGAACCTGCGCCAGACCCTGGCGCAGGAACGCGAAGCCGTCGAAGCGCTCGGCGCCGGCCCGCACGCGGCGCTGGCCGCGCGCCTGGACCTGTTCGAACAATCGCTGGCGAAGCTGCCGCACAGCGCGCCGGCCGATCCGGAGCGGCCGACCTGGCAACGCGTGCTCGCGCCGCTGGTCGACGTGCGCCCGGCGCAGGGCGAGACCGTGCTCGGCAGCGACGAACGCGCCAGCGGCGAAACCGCGCTGAAGATCGAGCTGGGCCTGGCCCGCGCCGCGCTGGAACGCGACGACGACGCGGCCTTCGACGCCGCGCTGGCGCGCGCCGAGGCGTGGCTGCCGAAGCTGTGGCCGCCGTCGCCGGCGCTGGCGAAGGGCCGCGGCGAACTCAAGGCGATGCGCGCGGCGCCGCTGCGGTCGTCGGCGCCGGTGCTCGGCAGCACCCTGCAGCAACTGCGCGCCCTGCGCGGCGCGCGCACCGGCGTCGCGACGGCGTCGGTACCGGAGGCCTGACCATGAAGAAGCGCACCCTCGGCAACGCGATCCTGCTGCTGGCGCTGGCGCTGGCCGGCGCTCTGGCCCTGCACTGGTACGGCGAACGCAGCCACTCGCTCGGCGAGGTGCTGGTGCGCGCCGGCGGCTACGAACTGCACGCGACCCTGCTCGGCGCGCTGCTCGCGCTGCTGCTGGCCGCGCTGCTGCTGTGGCTGTGCTGGAAACTGGTGTCGGCGCCGTTCCGCGCGTGGGGCCGGCGCAGCCGCAAGCGCGCGCGGGCGCGGCTGATCGAAGGCCTGGAGCTGCTGCACGGCGGCCACTGGCAGCGCGCGGAAAAACTGCTGGAACAGGCCGGCGAAGACGCCGAGGTCGGCACGGTCGCGCGCATCGCCGCGGCCAGGGCCGCCGCCGCGCGCGACGACGAAGCCGCGGTGCAGCGCCACCTCGCCGCGCTGTCCGGCCGCGGCGCCGGCGCGCAGGCGCTGGCGCGCGCCGAGCGCGCGCTGGCGAAGCGGCAGCCGGGCGAAGCGCTTTCCGTGCTGGCCGCGCCCGACGCGCAACCGCTGCCGCCGCGCGGCCTGGCGCTGCAGGCCGAGGCGCTGGCCGCCTCCAATCGCGCCGGCGAGGCCTACGGCCTGCTCGGCGCGCTGAAGCAGCAGCAGGCGCTGGCAGCGGCCGCGTTCGCCGCGCTGGAATCGCGGCTGGCCGCGCAGGCGATGCGCGAAGCGGCGGACGCCAACGCGCTGGCAGAGCGCTGGGAGACGCTGCCGAAGAACCTGCGCACGGAACCGGCGATCGTCGCCGCCTATGCCGAGCGCGCGGCCGCGCTGCACTGGGACGACGCGGCCGCGCGCAGCGTCGAGCAGGCGCTGGAAACGCGCTGGGACGAATCGCTGGCCGCGCTGTACGGGCGCCTGCCGATCGACAAGACCGATTCGCGCCGCGCCAGCGCGCAACGCTGGCTGGCGTCGCACCCGGACAGCCCGGCGCTGCTGGTGACGCTGGCGCAACTGGCACGGCGCCAGGGCCAGTGGCCGCAGGCGCAGGATTTCCTGCGCCGCGCGCTCAACGCCGGCGCCGGCGCGGAGGCGTGGGAGGAACTCGGCCACGGTTTCGCCGCCGCCGGCGACGACGCGCTGTCGCGGCGCAGCTACGCCAACGCGCTGCACGCGCGCCGCGGCGAAGCGACCGAGGAACTGGCGAGCCGCGACCTGAAGCAGAAGATCCAGGACGAAGCCGTCGCCGAGGAACGCGACGAGCACGGGGTGCCGCGGCTGCGCGGGTAGCTTCCGCAGGAGGGGTGGAGCGAAGCGATACCCATCGAATCGGGAATTTCCACGCGTAGCGACGAGGGGGTATCGCCTTCGGCTCCCCCCATCCTGCTTGCTGCATCGCAAGCGCCCGGACGGCGGCGTGATCACCCGCGAGGCGGAGGCGATCCGCGCGAAGTGCCGCTGACGACCGCGGCGACAACCCGGGACTGCGGCTTTATCGGCGCATTTCGTGATGGATATGGCATATCGCCTCGCAAACTGAAATATGCAAGGCAGGATTGCTGCCGTGACCAGCCCGCGACTATCGGTCAACAGCTTGATTACGCACAGGAATTCGTCGCTTGAACGCCCCGCCCGGGCCGCGGATACTTCGTCATATCACCCCGATTTGGGGTCTATTAGGCGTTAGGCCTCATTCCATGCCAGCTCGCTTCATGTACCTCGATAATTCCGGCTCCCCAACTCAGTGGGACGGAACACGCTACTTTGACTACTTGGCAAAGGTGCGAGCACGCCTCCCAAGTGATTTGCAAAGCCTTACTGCAAAGGAGCGCTACGAGCTTCCTTCCGGTTCAGACCTTTCGCTTTGGCGTTCTAGCGTGACTTACATTCAAGCAAACCGCGGCGGAATCACATTTGGCGCAATAAACGATTACGGCACGCGTCGCTTTGAGTTCTCCTACTCTGGGGTCTGTAAGTTCCAGACCACATCAAACAGGCTCTATTTCATGCCTGCCATTGTGGTTCAAGAGCTTGTCAAATTGCGTAATGGCCTACTCCGCCACACAATTTCTGATATGCGCGGCGACTTCACGACAATCCATGCATCGTCTTTGTCCTTCCAAGAGAGCCTCATCCAATGAGGCCTAACAATTCATTCAAGCCGACGCCGCTTCGCGGCGCGGCTTAATTCAGCAACTGTCTTGAGAAGACGCCTTTTAGGCGACAGCCGCCAAGGCCATCAACTCGTCCCGACGCCGTGCATTGACGATCGTCAGCAGCTTGCGCATGCAGGCTACCAGCGCGACC